>NZ_JAQOTI010000008.1:0-282296 GCF_028401915.1 Delftia sp. DT-2 | reverse complement strand
CACCATGGGCTCGGGCGTGGACAAGCGCGCGCTGGAGCTGTCGGTCTACGACGTGCTGCTGGAGAACGCCAGCGTCAAGGAAGCCGCCGTGCGCTCCGAGGCCGTGGGCTATGACGTGCTGGGCGCCAACCGCGAACTCAGCGGCGCCGAGATCGAGCTGGTCACGCTGGAGCGCCGCAACGAGCGGCTGAAGGGCGCCCTCAGGGCGGCCGATGCCGACTACGACTTCGTGCTCGTGGACTGCCCGCCCAGCCTGTCCATGCTCACCCTGAACGGCCTGTGCGCGGCCCATGGCGTGGTCGTGCCCATGCAGTGCGAGTACTTCGCGCTCGAAGGCCTGACCGACCTGGTCAACACCATCAAGCAGGTGCATGCCAACATGAACCCCGACCTGCAGATCATCGGCCTGCTGCGCGTGATGTTCGACTCGCGCACCACGCTGCAGCAGCAGGTCAGCGACCAGCTCAAGGAGCACTTCGGCGACAAGGTCTTCGACACCGTGATCCCGCGCAATGTGCGCCTGGCCGAGGCGCCCAGCTATGGCGTGCCTGGCGTGGTCTTCGACCCGGGCGCCAAGGGCAGCAAGGCCTTCATCGATTTCGCGCACGAGATGGTGCGCCGCATCAAGAAGATGTAGTCATGCAAGGTTCGACACAACACCCCCTGAGTCGCTTCGCGCCTTCCCCCTCTCCTGCGGGAGGGGGACGACAGCCTCGCTGCGGGGCGGCCCTTGCTTGCTGTCACTGGCCTTGGGTCACGCCGGTTTCATGGGCTGTAGGCGCAACTCAGCGCATTGGTTATTTAAATGGCTGAGCAGACCATGCAAATCGGCGTGACTGCCGAGGACGTCTGGCTGCTGCCCGGCTGGCAGAACTCGGACGCCGGCCACTGGCAAAGCCGCTGGGAGCAGCGCCACGGCTACCGCCGCCTGGAGCAAAACGACTGGGACCGTCCGCTGCGCGGCGACTGGAGCGCCAGGCTGCAGGAGACGGTGCTCGACGCGCCGCGCCCGGTGGTGCTGGTGGCCCACAGTCTGGGCTGCATCCTTGTGGCGTGGTGGGCTGCGCATTCGCCGCTGGCCGCCCGCAAGGTGCGTGGCGCGCTGCTGGTCGCCCCCGGCGATACCGAGCAGCCCCAGCTGCGCGAGCAGCTGCCTGGCTGGTCGCCCGTGATGATGCAGCGCCTGCCGTTTGCCTCCATCGTGGTCGGCAGCAACAACGATATCTATTGCAGCGCGCAGCGCGTGCAGACCCTGGCCGATGCCTGGGGCGCGCGCTTTGTCGATGCAGGGCCTTCGGGCCATCTCAACACGGCCAGCGGGCTGGGCGACTGGGACAGCGGACACGCGCTGTTGGCGTCGCTTTGACAAGGACAACACCATGGTGACCAAGAAACCCAAGGGACTGGGACGCGGACTCGAAGCCCTGCTCGGCCCCAAGGTCCACGACAAGGAAGAGGCCGGCGGCCCCGTGGCCGAGACCGGGCTGCCCAGCATCCTGCAGCTGGACGTGATGGTGCCCGGCCAGTACCAGCCGCGCACCCACATGGACGAGGGCGCGCTCTACGAGCTGGCCGAAAGCATCAAGGCCCAGGGCATCATGCAGCCCATCCTGGTGCGCCGCCTGGCCAAGGGCGACCACGCCGGCAAGTACGAAATCATCGCGGGCGAGCGGCGCTTCCGTGCGGCCCGCATCGCCGGCCTGGCCGAGGTGCCGGTGCTGGTGCGCGAGGTGCCCGACGAGGCCGCCGCCGCCATGGCGCTGATCGAGAACATCCAGCGCGAGGACCTGAACCCGCTGGAAGAGGCCCAGGGCCTGTCGCGCCTGGTCAAGGAATTCGGCCTCACGCACGAGCAGGCGGCCCAGGCCGTGGGACGCTCGCGCAGCGCGGCCACCAACATCCTGCGCCTGCTGAACCTGGCCGACCCGGTGCAGACCATGCTCATGGCCGGCGACATCGACATGGGCCATGCGCGCGCCCTGCTGTCGCTGGACCGCGCGGCCCAGATCACGGCCGGCAACCAGATCGCGGCCAAGAAGCTGTCGGTGCGCGAGGCCGAGGCCCTGGTCAAGAAGATCGGCGCCGACTTCAGCCTGGTGCGCCAGAAGTCCAAGAAGGAAGGCAAGACGCGCGACATCAAGCGCGTGGAGGAAGAGCTGTCCGACCTGCTCATGGCCGATGTCGAGGTGCGCATCAAGAAGTCCGTGCGCCGGGGCGGCAAGCTGCAGGAAATGGGCGAAGTGGCGATCCAGTTCGGCTCGCTCGATGCGCTCAACGGGCTGATCGAACGTTTGCGCGGCGATGCTCCCGAGTGATGACAACAGCTTGTAACCGTCTGTGATCTGTCGTTCTCCAGCAAAGCAGCGCTTTTTCGCGAGGGTGAATCCCGGTATATTTGCGCGCTGTTATGCGGGGTAATTGTGTGTAATCGCTGACTGGCGACGCTGCCAGTGCGTGGACGCCATTGCCCTGGCGCTGATTCACCTAGACCAGACCAAGAGGATTACAACGTGAAGAAGTATCTTGCCCTGACTGCCATCGCCGCCGTGGCGCTGACCGGCTGCGTGACCACCGACATGCGCATGGGTTCGCCGGAAGCCAAGACCGTGGCCACGGGCGCCGCGGGCGGTGCCAGCGCCGAGAACGCCAACACCGAGCTGGAGCGCTGCGATTCCTCGCTGGGCACCATCTCCCTGGTCGAGAACCAGACCGCCGGCTGGTACACCATCCTCACCCAGCAGTACCGCCTGCCGCCCACATCGCAGCTGCTGCGCCTGATGATCCAGCAGTCCAACTGCTTCATCGTCGTGGAACGCGGCGCGGCCGGCATGGGTGCCATGGCGCGTGAACGCGCGCTGATGGACTCGGGCGAAATGCGCGGCGGCAGCAACCTGGGCAAGGGCCAGATGGTGGCCTCCGACTACGGCCTGTCCCCCGAAGTGATCTTCAACCAGAGCGATGCCGGCGGCATGGGCGGCGCCATCGGCGGCCGCGCAGGCGGCATCTTCGGCGCGCTGGCTGCAGCCACCAAGACCCGCGAGGCCTCGGTCATGCTGGCCCTGGTGGACAACCGTTCGGGCGTGCAGGTGTCGGCTTCCGAAGGCTCGTCTTCCAAGACCGACTGGGGCGGCATGGGCGCGCTGTTCGGCGGCTCCGCCGGCGCCTCGCTGGGCGGCTACACGCGCACGGCCGAAGGCAAGGTGATCGCCGCCGCCTTCATGGACGCCTACAACCAGATGGTGCGCGCGCTGCGCAACTACAAGGCACAGACCGTCAAGGGCCAGGGCCTGGGCGGCGGTGGACGCCTGGGCGTGGACGGCGGTGCCGCACCGTCGCAGACATCGGCTCCGGGCGCCAATGCCGCCGGCATGTCGCTGCGCGCCGCGCAGCAAAAGCTCAACGCCCTGGGCTACACCGCAGGCACGCCTGACGGCGCCATGGGCAAGAACACCCAGAACGCCCTGCGCGAATTCCAGCGCGACCAGAGCCTGCCGCAGACCGGCCGCCTCGACCGTGCCACCTCGCAAGCACTGCAACAGCAATAAGCGGCTCCCGGCCGGAGGGCGCGCATGATGCGGCGCCTTCCCTGGCCGGCCCCGGCCCTTCTTGCCTGGGCCGGCGCCTGGCTTGTTTACGCCGCGCTGCAATCGACCCTAGGGCCGCTGGCCGCCTGGCTGGCGGCCTGTTTTTTGGGCGTGCTCGCCAGCCTGCTGGCCACGCCCTGGTGGCGGCGTCTGGCCGTGGCGGCGGGCTTTCCGCTGTCCTGCCTGATGCTGTGGGGACCGGGCGGCCTGGCCGCCATCAGCCCCTGGCTGTGGCTGGCGGCGCTGGGCCTGCTCGCCCTGGTCTACCCGCTCAACGCCTGGCGCGATGCGCCGCTGTTTCCCACGCCCGCCGATGCGCTGCAAGGCCTGGCCGATGCCGCGCCGCTGCCGGACGGCGCGGCCGTGCTCGATGCCGGCTGCGGCCTGGGTGACGGCCTGCGCGCGCTGCGCGGGCAGTACCCGCAGGCGCGGCTCAACGGCATGGAGTGGAGCTGGCCGCTGCGCTGGCTGTGCGCGCTGCGCTGCCCCTGGGCCCGTGTGCGCCGCGCCGATATCTGGCTGGCCGACTGGAGCGGCTACCAGATGGTCTACCTGTTCCAGCGCCCTGAAAGCATGGGCCGTGCAGCCGTCAAGGCCGCCACGGAGCTGCCTGAGGGCGCCTGGCTGGTCAGCCTGGACTTTGCGCTGCCCGGCGTGGAGCCCTCCTGGCAGCGCCAGGGACCGGGCCGGCACAGCCTCTGGGTCTACCGCATGCCGCTGGGCGGTGCCGGCGAGGCCGTGGTGCATGTTCCCGAGCCCGAGGAAACGCCTTACGAAAAGGCCCTGCGGGAGCTGCAGGAACGGCGGTGAGGGGCCGTGCCGCCTACTTCTTCGCGCTGGCCTTGCTTACGTAGAGCGACAGCGCGGCGATCTCGGCCTCGCTGAGCGTGGCCTTGAATGAGGGCATGGCGCCTATGCCGTCGCGCAGGGCACGGGCCACGCGCGCGGCATCGGGCTTGAGCTCGTCGAGCACGGGGCCGATGGCGCCCTCGGCACCCGCGTCCTTGAGCGTGTGGCACAGCGCGCAGGCGGGCGTGGCCGTGGCGAACAGCTTCTTGCCCAGGGCCATCTGGGCCGCTTCATCGGCAAAGGCGGGGGCGCACAGCAGGGCGCTGCCGAGCAAAGTGCCGCCCAGCAGGGCGGTGTGGATCAGGTGTTTCATCGTGAACATGGCAATGGGGGTACGGGCCCGCCACGGTCTGGCGCCGTGTGCGGGAGGTGACGGGGGTGAAGAGAAGGGGGCGGGATGAGCGCGCGGGCCGTGTTCAGGCCACGGTGACGGTCACGGCGTGGTCGGCCCAACTGGTGTTGTTGTAGCCACTCTGGTTTTCGCCGCGCGTCTCGGGCTGGACCCGGCCGCGCGCGTCGGTGGCGCGGCTGGCCAGCACATGCGTGCCCTTGGGCAGGCGCGCCTGCAGCACGAACTGGCGCCAGGCGTACTTGCCCAGGTCGGGGCCGACCAGGCGCGCGGCCTGCCAGCTCTTGCCGCCGTCCGTGGACACCTCCACGCCCTTGACGGCATCCATGCCGCCAAAGGCCACGCCGTGGATCTGCACCAGGCCGGCGGCCTGCCCACCGTCCTCGGGCAGGGGCGAGTTGATCCAGGACTTGACGCTCATCTCCTGCACCGAGGGCTGGCTCGGGTCACCCTTGCTGCCGGGCGGCGAGATGCGGTAGCCGTGGGACATGATGTGGGCCTCGCTCTCGCGCGGCGTGAAGGCCAGCTGCTTGATGTACTTGATGTTGTTCACGCCGGTGTAGCCGGGCACGATCAGGCGCAGCGGCCCGCCATGGGCCAGCGGGATGGGCTCGCCGTTCATCTCCCAGGCCAGCAGCGCGTCTTCCATGGCCGACAGCGGCACCGAGCGCTCGACGATGACGCTCTTGGGGTCCAGCCCCGCAGGCAGCACCTCGCCGCCCGTGCCGGTCATGTAGAGGCCGCCGTCGGCCACGCCGCCCAGGGCCTTGACCACCTCGCGCACGGGCACGCCGCTCCAGACCACGCAGCCGGCCGCACCCACGGTCCAGGCCGTGCCGCTGGGCTTGCTGGGAAAGAAGGCCCGGCCATTGCCCGAGCACTGCAGCACCATGGCCACAGTCTCCAGGCCCAGGGACTTGAGCTCGCGCACGCTGAGGCTGCGGGGCTGGCGCACGCCCTCCACCTGCAGCTGCCAGGCATCGCGGTCGGCCACGATGGATTCGGGCGGTGTGGGCAGGTTGTTGCGCACATAGAGCTGGTCGCTGGGCGTGATCACGCTGGTGCCGAAGGCGCCGCGCCGCGTCTCTATGGTGGTGGAGCTGTGGACGATGAGGGCATCGGCCTTCTTCCAGCCCGCGTAGCCGGGCAGGGGCTTGGCCGCCGGTGCTGCCGCAGCTGCGGGTGCCTGGGCCTGGGCCTGGGCCAGTGCGCCCTGGTGCAGGCCGGCCAGGCCAGCTGCGGCCAGCGCGCTGGCGCTGCCGGCCAGCAGGCTGCGGCGCGCGGGGGAAGTGGGCGATGTCGGCAAGTGGTTCATGGTTGTCTCCTCGTGGTGGTTGTCATGGGGCGTGTCATTGCGTCTCATGGGGCAGGGGGGCCCAGGGCCTTGCTGGCCACGGCCAGGGCCTGTTTCTTCTGGGCTACCAGCACCAGCGGCCGGCCTTCGCGCGAGCGAACGACCTGCCAGTGCATGTTGGCCCACCAGCCCTGGCCATCGGCCAGGCGCTGGGGCTGGTCGAAGGCCAGCACGGTGACGATGCCGCCCTTCTCGAAGAAGGTGGTCAGGTGGTAGGCGCGCGTGCCGTCGATGTCGCAGGGCCGCATCAGCTGGGTGTAGCCGGGCAGCTTCTCGCCGGCCGGCAGGTCCAGGCGGCGCGCCACCTCGGCCTCGGGCATGAAGCTGCCGCGCAGCGTGCGCTCGTAGTACTCATGCTCGATGGCGGCGCGCACCAGCTCGGGCGGGCGCATGGCGAACACGGCGGTGGCGGCCGAGCTGCCCACCAGCAGCGCGGCGATCAGCCGGCGCACGCCGCTGCGCGCATGCCAGGGCGTGTGGCGCAGCAGATGGGCGGGCGGCTCGCCGTGCGGCCCGGGGTCGAAGGCCAGGGCCAGTTCGGCGCGTGCGCGCAGGTCGAAGGCCGATTCGTCGGTCGTGTCCGGGGCAGTCATTTCAAGCCTTGCTATCGGGTGGCGCGCAGCGGGGTGGGGCGCAGCGGGATCACGCTGGCAGTCTCTGGAGCAGGCGCCGGGGCGGCCTGCTCCAGGGCCGCCTTCAGCGCATCGCGGGCGCGTGACAGGCGCGACAGCACCGTGCCCGGCGCAATGTCCAGGGCCTCGGCCATCTGGGCCGTGGGCATGTCGTCGAAGTAATAGAGCACCAGCACTTCGCGGTGGATGGGGGCGATGCGCGACAGCGCCTTGACCACGTCGAGCCGGTCATCCAGCGCCGAAGGCGAGGGGGAGGGGGCGGGATGCTGGTCCAGCGCCTCGTCATCGCTGACCAGATGGGCCGATGGCGCAAGGTGCCGGAAGGCATGGCGGCGCATGATCTGGAACAGCCAGGCCCGCGCCATTGCGGCCTCGCGCAGCTGGTGGCGAAAGCGCCAGGCGCTGGTGAAGCAGTCCTGCACCACGTCCTCGGCCAGCGCGCGCGAGCCGGTCAGCGCCCAGGCGCTGCGCAGCAGGAATCGGTAGTGCTCGCGCACCCACTGGTTGTAGCGCGACTCGGCGGTGGAGATCATGCGGCATAAGAGCACGCAGGGCGCCGCCCTATTCCATGGGCTGGCCTTAGGCAAACCCTATATCGGATCAGCTATCGCGAAGAGGAGGTGGTTCCCAGTCATTCCCTGGTCGGCCGCGATACAGCGCCTGATCCGACCCTGTGGGCAGCGGAGCCGGCCTGCTGCCCGAAGAACCGTGCCGGAGGCATGCCCACCGTGCGGTGCACCATGGCGCTGAAGGCGCTGGGGCTGTATTCCAGCTCGGCCGCGATCTGCTGTATGGGAAGGCCGCGCGCGGCCAGGCTCAGGCCGTGGGCCAGCACGACTTGCTGGCGCCAGGTGGTGAAGCTGCAGCCCAGCTGCTGCTGGAACAGCCGGGCCACGGTGCGCGGGCTGGCGCCGGTGTCTGCCGCCCAGTCGGCCAGGCTCTCGTGCTGGGTGGGGTCGGCCACGACGGCCTCGCAGAGCATGCGCAGCCGCTTGTCCTGGGGCATGTTCACGCCAAGGTGGACTTCGCTGGCGCGGCGCAGTTCTTCCAGCAGCAGGGCGCTCAGATGGTGCTCGCGCTGCAGGGTGGCGGCGTCCGGTGCGGGCTGGTCATCGCTTTGCTTGGGCAGGGCCGTGATCAGCTCGCGCATCAGCGGCGAAACCTCCAGCACGCGGCAGCGTGCCCAGTCCTGCGGGTTGCAGGCCACGCCGCAGGACGGGAGGTCCGGCAGTACGGGGCCCTGGGCCGGATCGTCCTGCAGCACGTAGATGGAGACGAGATCGGCTTCCTCGACCATGGCCACGGCGTGGACCAGGCCGGGCGGAATCCACACGGCCTTGGAGGGTGGGGCGATCAGCGTGCCCTGGGGGGCCGACAGGTGCAGCACGCCGTCCAGCGAGATGGCGATCTGTGCCCAGCTGTGGCTGTGCGGTATGACGCGCGTGCGTGCCGACAGGCGATGCTGCTTGGCGCGCACGGGGCGCTGGGGCGTGGGCACGAACAGGTGCGGATGCAGGGCCTCCACCGGCTCCATCGGCCGGGCCCTGCGCACCGACCGCAGTGCGGCTGCGGGGCAGGTGCTGGGCAGGGTGTCGGCAAGAGTGTCGGCAGGGGTGCCGGGCGTGGAGACAGGCTTTGGCATGTTTGCGATAGAAGTTGGCAGACTATCGCATACAAGACGAAACGCTGCTGCCTAAGATGCGGCCCATGACCGCCTCTTCCTCTTCCATGCCGGACGCCGTGGCGCCGGACCCGCTGCGCAGCGATGTGCGCACCATCGGCCTGATCGGCCTGGCGCATGGTTCCTCGCATTTCTTCCACCTGCTGCTGCCGCCGCTGTTTCCGTGGCTGATCGCCGAGTTCGGCTACAGCTATGCCGAACTCAGCGTGATGGTGTCGCTGTTCTTCGTGGTCTCCGGCGTGGGACAGGCCATGGCCGGCTTTGCCGTGGACCGCTTCGGCGCGCGCCCCATTCTGTTTGCGGCGCTGGGCAGCTTCACCGTGGCGGGCGTGGTCGCCAGCCTGGCGCAGGGCTATGGAATGCTGCTGCTGGCGGCCTTCTTCGCGGGCCTGGGCAATGCGCCCTTCCACCCGGTGGACTTCACCATTCTCAACAAGCGCGTGTCGGCCAAGCGCATCGGCCATGCGTTCTCGGTGCACGGCCTGTCGGGCAATATCGGCTGGGCGCTGGCGCCGCTGTTCATGGCGGGCATCACCACGGCCACGGGCTCGTGGCGCCTGGCCTGCCTGTGCGGCGCGGCCCTGGCCGCCGTCATCCTCACCATCATGGTGCTCAACCGCGAGGCGCTGGACGACCGTGCGGCCGATGCCCAGGCCCCCGCGGCGCGCGCCGCTGCGGCCGCCGTGCCGCAGGAGCATCCCATGGCCTTCCTGAAGCTGCCCTCGGTCTGGCTGTGCTTCTCGTTTTTCTTCTGGAGCACCTGCGCGCTCAGCGCCATCCAGAGCTTTGCCAGCCCCGCCATGCAGTCCATGTACGGACTGCCGCTGAGCGTGACGGCGCTGATCGTCACGGGCTACATGCTCTGCGGCGCGGCAGGCATGCTGGCCGGCGGCTTCCTCGTGGGCCGCGTGCAGCGGCTGGAGAAGGTGATCTCCATCTGCATGCTGGGCTCGGGTGTTGCGCTGTTCCTGGTCGGCACGGGCTGGCTGCCGGCCATGGCGGCCGTGGCCGTGGCCTCCATCGCGGGCCTGGGCACGGGCCTGGCCGGCCCCTCGCGCGACATGCTGATCAAGCGCGCCGCCCCGCCCGGCGCCACGGGCCGCGTCTACGGCACGGTGTATTCGGGCCTGGACCTGGGCTTTTGCCTGGCGGCCCCTGTGTTCGGCTACATGCTGGACCACGGCATGAGCCACGGCGTGTTCTACGGATCGGCCATTGCCCTGGTGCTGAGCGTGGTGTCGGCCGTGGTCGTGGGCGATGGCGTGAGCCGGAAAAGCGGCATGGCGCTGAGCGCGGGCTGATACCGGGTCGCACTCCCCACAAGGCCCCGCAGGCCCAAGCTTGCGGGGCCTTTGCTTTGGGCGCAGAGATGGACAAAACAGGCACGCCAATTGCGTGCGCACTGCGCGGCGCCTGCTATCGTGCAGGCACAACTTTTCAACACAGGAGACCTGTCCATGCGTTCCGCCTTCGCACCGCTTTCCCTCATGTTCCGCAGCGCCCCGCTGGCGCTGGCCCTCGCCATGGCCGGCCTGTCCGGCAGTGCCCTGGCTGCGCCCAAGGCCGATATCCAGGCGCTGGCGCAAAAGCACCAGCAGCCCCTGCTGGACACGCTGCGCGAGCTGGTGCACATCGAGTCGGGCAGCAAGGACATGGAGGGCGTGGAGCAGATCGCCAACTACGTGGCCGGCAAGCTGCGCGAGCAGGGCGGCAAGGTCGAGATCCTGCAGCCCACCGACGTCTACCGGCTGGGTGACACGCCCGAGAAGATCGGCCCCATGGTGCATGCCGAGTTCAAGGGCAAGGGCACCAGCCGCATCATGCTGATCGCCCACATGGACACGGTCTACCTGCGCGGCATGCTCAAGGACCAGCCGTTTCGCATCGACGGCGAGCGCGCCTACGGCCTGGGCATTGCCGACGACAAGCAGGGCGTGGCCCTGATCCTGCACACCGTGGCCATGCTGCGCCAGCTGGGCTTCGACAACTACGGCACGCTGACCGTGCTGATGAACAGCGACGAGGAAATCAGCTCGCCCGGCGCGCGCAGCACCATCACGCGCCTGGGCGCCGAGCAGGATGCGGTCTTCTCGTTCGAAGGTGGCGGCACGGACGGCGGCGTGCGCCTGGCCACCAGCGGCATCGGCGCGGCCTACCTCAAGGTCGAGGGCAAGGCCTCGCACGCGGGCGCCAAGCCCGAGGACGGCGTGAATGCGCTGTACGAGCTGTCGCACCAGCTGCTGCAGATGAAGGACCTGTCCAAGCCCGAGACCGGCCTCAAGCTCAACTGGACCGTGGCCAAGGCCGGCACCAACCGCAACGTCATTCCCGCCGAGGCCACGGCCCAGGCCGACGCCCGCGCGCTGCGCGTGGCCGACTTCACGGCGCTGGAGCAGGCCATGCAGGCCAAGGTGGGCCACAAGCTGCTGGACGCCAGCAAGGTGCAGCTCAAGTTCGAAGTGCGCCGCCCGCCGCTGGAGGCCAACGAGGCCTCGCGCAGCCTGGCCAAACAGGCGCAGACCATCTACAGCGATGAGCTGGGCCTGAAGATGAGCGTGATGGAAAAGGCCACGGGCGGCGGCACCGACGCGGCGTTTGCGGCGCTCAAGGCCAAGGGTGCCGTCATCGAGGGCTTTGGCCTGAGCGGCTACGGTGCGCACTCCAATGATGCGGAGTATGTGCAGCTGAACACCATCGTGCCGCGCCTGTACCTGGCCACGCGCATGATCATGGATCTGTCGAAGTAGCCCCCACGCTCCCCTGCTTCGCATGGTCCGCTGCCTCTGGCCGGGCGCCCCCCGAGGGGGCCGCGTTTCGCCTTGGGGCGGCCCGGCGGCGAAACCTGGCGCACTCTGCAGATGGCGGGGTCAAAAAGCAAAAAAGGGCATGCCTTGCGGCATGCCCTGAAGGCGCATCGTGGAGCGCTCTTTGTCTCTTACTGGGAGCTGATGTTCTTGTCTTTCGCGATCTTGCTCCAGCGCGTGAAGTCGGCATTCAGGCGCGCCTTCATGGCCGCGCCGTCCTGGTAGGTGGCAATGGCGCCTGCGGCCAGCATCTTCTTTTGCAGCTCGGGCTCGGCCAGGATGAGCTTGAGCTCCTGGTTCAGGCGCTGGACCACGGCGGGAGGCGTGTTCAGCGGTGCGATCAGGCCGCCCCAGGTGTCGGCGTCGAAGCCGGGGAAGCCCTGCTCGGCCACCGACTTCACGTTCGGCAGCAGCTGCTTGGCCTTTTGCGAGCTGACGGCAATGGCGCGCAGCTTGCCCGCCTGGATGTGGGGCAGGGCCGCGACCACATCGGCGAACATCACGGCGATCTGGCCGCCGATCAGGTCGGTCACGGCCGGCGCGCTGCCGCGGTAGGGCACGTGCTGCATGTCGAAGCCGCCCAGGTCCTTGAGCTGCTCCATGGACAGGTGGCCGAAGCTGCCCGTGCCCGAGCTGGTGTAGTTCAGCGCGGGCTTGGCCTTCTTGGCGTGCTCGATCAGCTGCTGCAGGTTGGTCACGTCCGGCAGCTCGCGCGGGTTGATGACGATGGCCATGGGCAGGTCATAGACCGTGGCCACGGGCAGGAAGTCCTTGCGCACGTCGTACAGGTTGTTGTTGAACAGCATGGGCGCCAGCAGCGCGGGCATGCCGAACATGGACAGCGAGTAGCCGTCGGGCTGCGACTTGATGAAGGCCGCCGTGCCCACCGAGCCCGAGGCGCCGGGGCGGTTGTCGATGACGATGGTCTGGCCCAGGCGCTCGGTCAGGCGCTGCGCGACGATGCGCGCGGCCGTGTCGGTGGGGCCGCCGGGCGGGAAGGCCACGGTCAGCTTGATCAGCTTGTCGGGCCACTGGCTTTGTGCGCGTGCGGCGGGGGCCAGCGTGGCGATGGCGGTGGCGCAGGCGGCGGAAAGGATCTGGCGGCGCGAGGCCTGGAAGGGGGTGGAAGTCATATGTCTCCTCAAGCGGGAAGGGGTGGAAATGAGAGCCGTGGAGCGGTCTGGGTGGGAACGTCTGCGCGCTCTCAGATGATGTTTTTGGCGCGCAGTGCGGCGCGGGCCTGTTCGTCCAGGCCCAGGCGCTGCTGCAGCACCTCGTCGGTGTGTTCGCCCTGGTGCGGCGGCGGGCGGCGCACGGGCAGGCGCTGGCCGTCCAGCGCATAGGGCGGGGCCAGCACGGACTGGCTGCCGGCCTCGCTGTCCTCGAAGCGGTGCAGCAGGCCGGCGTCGGCCGTGCGCTGCGAGTTCAGGGCCTCGAACAGGCCCAGCACCTCGCCGCAGGGAATCTGCGCGGCCGTCAGGCATTCGAGCAACTGGGCGCGCGTGAAGCGCAGCAGCTCGGCCTGCACCAGCGGCATCAGCAGATCGCGGTTTGCCGAGCGTGCGGTATTGGTGGCAAAGCGCTCGTCGGCGGCCCACTCGGGCTTGGCGATGACGTCGGTGCAAAAGCGCTGGAACTGGCCGTTGTTGCCCACGGTGATGACCAGCGGGCCGTCGGCCGCCTCGAACACGCCGTAGGGCACGATGGACGGATGGGCGTTGCCGAACTTGGGCGGGTCGCCGGCCTTGAGCAAGGCCTCCATGCCGTAGTAGCTGGTGATCATCAGGCCGCAGTCGTACAGGGCCATCTGCACATGGCGGCCGCGCCCGCTGCGCTCGCGCTCGTAGAGCGCCGCCAGGATGGCCTGGGCCGAGTACATGCCCGTGAACATGTCCACGGCGGCCACGCCGAACTTTAGCGGGCCCTGGCCCTGCTCGCCGTTCATGGCCATGATGCCGGACTCGCCCTGCACCACCAGGTCGTAGCCGGGCCGCGTGGCCTCGGGGCCGCTGCGCGAGTAGCCCGAGATGGAGCAGTACACCAGGCGCGGGTTCAACTGCGACAGCTGCTCGTAGCCCAGCCCCAGCTTCTCGGCGCCGCCGACCTTGAAGTTCTGGATGACCACGTCGCTGTCGGCCGCCAGCTCGCGTGCGATGCGCAGGCCCTCTTCGGCCTGCAGGTCCAGCGTGACCGAGCGCTTGTTGCGGTTGGCGCTGTTGAAGTAGGAGGTGTTGCGCTGGCCCACGCGCACGCCCCAGTCGCGCGTGTCGTCGCCGCGGCCCGGGTGCTCGACCTTGACGACATCGGCACCCAGGTCGGCCAGCGCCATGGCACACATGGGTCCGGCCAGCACGCGCGAAAGATCCAGGACGCGCACGCCGTCCAGCGGCAGGGAAGAGGGGAGAGCACTCATGCGAAACCTTGTCGAACCACGAAAACCGCAACGGGCCGGTGATGCCCGGGCAGGCCCGCATTCTTCATTCGTTTATGGACTTTGACAATCGTGCTAAAAAATGGACATTGTGTGTACTGAGGTTTGACAATGGATCTGGGCGGACTGTCCCTGCTGGTGGACATCATCGAAGCCGGCAACCTGAGCCGCGCCGCCGTGCGCCTGGGCATGAGCCGCGCCAACGTCAGCCACCGGCTCAACCAGTTCGAGCGCCAGATCGGCCAGCAGCTGCTGCGCCGCACCACGCGACAGGTCGAGCCCACCGAGCTGGGCCTGCGCCTGTACGCGCATGGACGGGCGATACGCCAGGAGGTCATGGCGGCGGCCGAGTCGGTGGACAGCCTGGGCCAGAGCCTGCAGGGCACCGTGCGGCTGAGCGTGCCCAGCGGCTACGGCCAGCTGCAGATGTCGGGCTGGCTGACGGAGTTCATGCGCATGCACCCGGGCATCACGCTGGAGGTGATCTTCGACAACGACATCGAGGACCTGATGCAGGGCGCCGTGGACTTCGCCGTGCGCGTGATGACCGAGCCGCCCGAAAGCCTGGTGGCCTGCAAGCTCGGCGATGTGCTCTACGAGGCCTGCGCCACGCCGCAGTTCCTGGCGCAGCATGGCCATCCCGACTCGCTGCTGGCGCTCAAGCGCGTGCCGCTGATCACCTCGGCGCTCACGGGCCAGAAGCTGCGCACGGCGGGCATGAACGGCGCCCGGCCCACCGAGCTGCGCATACGCCCGCGCCTGATGTCGCCCAACTTCCATTTCCTGCGCGATGCCGTGCTGCAGGGCCTGGGCGTGGCCGTGGTGCCGCGCTACATGGTGGCGGCCGAACTGGCCAGCGGCGCGCTTGAGCGCCTGCCGCTGCCGCCGGGCAGCCTGGACTTTCTGGCCACGCGCCAGTACCTGCTGTACATGCCGTCCCGCTACCAGACGCGGGCCATCACCACGCTGATCGACTTCCTGCGCGAGAAGGCCGAGGCGGAGGGACTCAGAGGCTGAAGATTTTCCCGGGATTCAGGATGTTCTTCGGGTCCAGCGCCTGCTTGATGGAGCGCATCATCTGCACCGCGCCGTCGCCGGCTTCCTCGCGCAGGAAATTCATCTTGTGGATGCCCACGCCATGCTCGCCCGTGCAGGTGCCGCCCAGCGCAATGGAGCGCGACACCAGCTGGTGGTTGAGCTGCTCGGCGCGCGAGCGCTCGTCCTCGTTGTCCGGGTCGATCAGGTAGCCGAAGTGGAAGTTGCCGTCGCCCACGTGGCCGACGAGGAAGTAGGGAATGCCGCTGTCATCGGCCTCGCGCACCGAGTCCAGCAGCGCATCGGCCAGGCGGCTGATGGGCACGCAGGCGTCGGTGGTGATGCAGCGGCAGCCGGGGCGGCTGGAGACAGCCGCGAAATAGGCGTTGTGGCGGGCCGTGAACAATCGCGTGCGGTCCTCGGGACGCTCGGCCCATTCGAAGGCGTTGCCGCCGAACTCGCCCGCAATGTCCTGCACCATCTCGGCCTGCTCCTTCACGCCCGTGGGCGAGCCGTGGAACTCCATCAGCAGCATGGGCTCCTCGCGCAGCGTGAGCTTGCTGTAGGCATTGACCATGCGCACCGAGTTCACGTCCACCAGCTCCACGCGGGCAATAGGCACGCCCATCTGGATGGTCTGGATCACCGTGCGCACGGCGGCCTCGATGCTGGGGAAGGAGCAGATGGCCGCGCTCACGGCCTCGGGCAGCGGGTACAGGCGCACCGTGATCTCGGTGGCCACGCCCAGCGTGCCCTCGCTGCCCACGATCAGGCGCGTGAGGTCGTAGCCCGCGCTGCTCTTCTTGGCGCGCGTGCCCGTGCGGATGATGTCGCCGCTGGCGGTCACCACTTCCAGCGCCAGCACGTTCTCGCGCATGGTGCCGTAGCGCACGGCATTGGTGCCGCTGGCGCGCGTGGCGGTCATGCCGCCGATGGAGGCATCTGCGCCGGGATCGATGGGGAAGAAGAAGCCCGTGTCCTTGATGGCATCATTGAGCTGCTTGCGCGTGATGCCGGGCTGCACGGTGACCGTCAGGTCCTCGGTGTTGACCGAGAGAATGCGGTTCATGCGGCTCAGGTCCAGGCTGATGCCGCCTTCGACGGCCAGCAGATGGCCTTCGAGCGATGAACCGGCGCCGTAGGGGATGACCGGCACGGCATGCTGGTCGGCCAGCTTCAGCGCGTCCTGCACGTCCTGCGTGCTTTCGGCAAAGACCACGGCCGCAGGCGGGGGCGCCTGGATGGCGCCCTCGTCGCGGCCGTGCTGTTCGCGCACCGCCAAAGCCGTGGAGCACTGGGCGCCGAAACGCTGGGCCAGGGCTTGGAGGAAGGCTTCGGGGATGGAGCGCTGAGCGAAGTCAGGCTGCAGGCGGACGGGGGCGACAGGGGCGTTCATCGGTGTTCTCCAGGGGGAACTGGAAAGAATACCACCGGCCCTGCCGCCCAACCGTGTGGGTCAGCCGCCAGGCATCCGGGTGTCAGCGCGGCTGGACAGCCTTGCTGAATTCATCGCGCGACAGCGATCCGTTCTTGTCGGCATCGATCTGGGCGAAATTGCTGCTCACGGCGGGCAGGGCCTCGGCCTCCTTCTTGCTCAGCTTGCCGTCCCGGTTGGTGTCGGCGCGGTCGAATGCGGCTTGCACCTCGTTGGCGCCGGCCGACGAAGGGGCCGGCGCTGCTTGTACGCCGGTGGCAGGACCGCTACCGGCTCCAAAGGAGGCCTGCGAAGGAGGCGCAGCGGGAGTAGATGTCTGCGCCATGGCAGCAACGCTGCCCAGCGAAATGGCCGCGAACAACATCACGCTGCGGATTTCAAAACCAGAGACTTTGCGCAGTTGAGAGGTCATGTGTCGAACTCCTTGTCGAACGTGGAACATGACTGCATTCCACCTGTTGCAGCGCAGCAGGGCCAGCACTTTTGCCGGCTGTTGCCTGCTACAACATTTGCGTGCCGCCTGTAACGCACAATTGGGTGTTGGGCCGTTACGGGTCCGGCTTTCCACCCCCGCACCGCCAAGGAGAACGCCCATGGGCAACCGTTTGACACAGATCGCCACGCGCACCGGAGACGACGGCAGCACGGGCCTGGGCGACAACACGCGCGTCTCCAAGAACAGCGGCCGCCCGCACGCCATGGGCGATGTGGACGAGCTCAATTCCCACATCGGCCTGCTGCTGTGCGAGGCCCTGCCCGAGGACGTGCGCGAGCTGCTGGTCGATGTGCAGCACCAGCTGTTCAACCTCGGCGGCGAGCTGTCCATTCCCGGCTATGAACTGCTCAAGGACGACGCCCTGCTGCAGCTCGATGAAGCGCTGGCCCACTACAACGCGCAGCTGCCCCGGCTGCAGGAATTCATCCTGCCGGCCGGCAGCCGCGCAGCGGCCCAGGCCCATGTCTGCCGCACCGTGGCGCGCCGCGCCGAGCGCATGGTGGTGGCGCTGGAGCAGGGCGAGGCCATGCGGCCCGCGCCGCGCCAATACCTGAACCGCCTGTCCGACCTGCTGTTCGTGCTGGCACGCGTGCTCAACCGCATGGATGGCGGCGACGACGTGTACTGGAAAAGCGAGCGGCTGGCGCGCGCGCAGTCCGCTCAAGAGTGACCGTGCTGAGGACGGCCCATGCGCCTGCGCCACATCGAGGTCTTCAATGCCGTCATGCAGACCGGCAGCGTCAGCGCTGCCGCACGGCTGATCAACATCACCCAGCCGGCCGTCAGCCGCACCCTGCAGCACGCGGAGCTGCAGCTGGGCTTTGCGCTGTTCCAGCGCGCACGCGGGCGGCTCACGCCCACCAATGAGGCGCTGGCGCTGTTCCCCCACATCGAGAAGCTGTTCGAGCAGCTCGACGAGGTCCAGCGCCTGGCCGACAACCTGCGCCATGGCCGGGCAGCGGACCGGCTCACCGTGCTCACCGTCTTCGCGCTCAGCCGCGAGGTGCTGCCGCGCGCCGTGGCCGGCTTTCGGCGCCGCCACCCGCAGGTGCAGGTCCATGTGCAGGCGCTGCACACGCCCCAGGTGGTCTCGGCCCTGCTGCTGCAGGAGGCCGACGTGGGCTTCGTCATCAGCTCCGTGGGCCAGCCCGCGCTGGAGCATGAGCTGCTGGCCGAGGTGGACATGTTCTGCGTGCTGCCCAAGGGCCTGCTGCCGCCCTCGCGCGTGCGCGAAGAGGGGATGGAGCTCAAGGACCTGGCCGAGCTGCCCGTGGTCGCTCTCGATGCGCGCGACCCGCTGGGCATGCGCCTGGGCCAGGCCTGCCGCGAGCACGGCGTGGGCCTGTCGCCCGTGGTCACCGTGCAGACCTACCACGCGGCCCTGTCCATGGCCGAGTACGGCCTGGGCGCCGCCATCATGGACGGCTGCACCGCCCTGGCCGCCGACCGCCGCAAGGTCCATGTCGTGCCCCTGCTGCCGCGCATCACGGTGGGTGTGAATGCCCTGAGCCTGCCCCAGCGGCCGGGGTCGGTGCTGGCGCGGGCAATGACCGAGGAAATGCGCAAGGCCTTGCGCGAGTTGCTGGCTGGTTGAAGCCGTTCATACAAGCATGCCTGCTGGACTGCGGCTGGTGCGCCGTGGTCATTGGCACGATCGATTGCCAAATTCAACTGAATTCTCATGATCGATTGATTTGTTAATGAGAATTATTCACAATCATTGCCCGGGATCTGACAACTGCATCGTCATGAAGGAGGGTCATGAGAAATTCAGGAGCTTTGCGTCCGCGCTGGCAGGTCGTTGCCTGGGCATGTGCTGCTCTTGCCTTTGCCGGTGGGCTGGCGCTCATCTTTTTTGCCGAACCAGCGCCTGAGGTCAGGCATGCACAGGTGAGCGCAACCAAGCCACCTGCGCAAGCTTCCGAGCCTGCTGCGCCAGCACCTGAAACTCCCGCTCCACCGGCGATCGCTTCCGTACCGGCGCCCGTGCCGGTGGCGCCCCCCGCGGCACCTAGAGCCAAGGCGTTTCCTGCCGTTGTCGTGGATGCATCGGCGGAGATTCTGTACAACCGGCTTGCCCGCAGCGAGGTCACGCTGGACCAGGCCGGCGAAGTCGCCAAACTCCACAAGGCATTGGAGCGTTGCTGGATGGTGTCCCTCTACGGGCGCATGGCGCAGTGGGCTTCCCCGGCTTCCGATCCTGCAGGACATGCGATGGCCCAGACTCTGCTGCGTGAGGAAGGGGCCAAGGCGCGGCCCGGCTGCGGTGAGCTTCCCGAGGACGCATATGCCAGGGCAGATGGATGGACCGCCCTGCTAGCGGCCCAGGGCGATCCCCAGAGCATGATGAATTACGGGGGGGCCTACTGGACCCGGGATCTGGAGCATGTGATGAAGGACCCAGAGCGCCTCGACGAATTCCGGCGCACCACCCTGGCCTACCTCAATGCCCTGATCGACCGAGGCTATGTCGATGCGCTGATCATGATGGCCTCCATCCGATACAACCCCACATGGGGAGAGCCGCGGCCGGCCGAGGTATGGGCCTACTTATATGCGAATGCCAAAGCCAGCGGCGATGTGTCCTTGCAAGCCAATTTGCTTCAGAGCATAGACCAGCGGGTGCCGCCGGAAGGGCGCCAGCGTGCGACTGATATGGCTCAGGAGCTAGTGAGGAGATGCTGTGGTGGCTAGTCAGACAACATCAATCTCACCACGCCTCTCCGAAACGTGGCGCTCACTGGTGATCATCGCGCTTGCCGCACTGCTCATTGCCGCGAGTTGGCGTGGCGTATCCGACACCCAAGAAGATCCGCGCGGTTGGAACGATGCCGATATTGCTAAATTTATCTTGGGGACGGTCAACTCATCGTTGTCGATTGGACAATGGAAGCGTGGAGATACGGTGACCATCTGTCAGGCAGGATCCAGCAGATGCATTTTGGTGGTCTACGCCAAGATAATGTCTCACGACGCTTGGCTTAAAGCACGCGACACCGACTCACGGAATGCGCCGCCCGATGTTTCGCTCTGGGAGCGCTTTCTCAAGTGGTTTTTGGGTCGAGGCGGCGTGCCTTCAACGGTTTCGCTGGACACGCTTATCGCTGAGTGGGGCGAAGTGCCACCCGGGACGGTCACGGTCGAACCACTGCGGCCTGATGACACGCTGACAAAGTGCACTGGCTGCCATGGTTCGGATTGGCAGCAAATAGCCCAGCGGCCGTCATGGGAGCCGTTGAGAAGTGTGGAGGCCAGCGGTTGGCTTGCCTTGATTGGCGCCGCAGCCATGTCGGTGGATGCCCGACATGGCTGGTCCAAGGACGACTGGCAACTCGTACGGAGATTGAGTGGCGACATGACATAGGTGGCTGCGGGACCGGGTTCTACAGATCGTCCGCCTCCATCTGCCCCACCAGCCTCTGTGCCGACCCGAACGCCAGCGTCAGCCCCAGCGCGCCATGCCCCGTCTGCAGCCACAGGTTGCGCGGACCGCCGCGCTGGCGGCCGGTGAGGGGCAGGCCGGTGGGTGTGGCGGGGCGCATGCCGGTCCAGGGGTGGAGGTCGCCGTCCAGCGGCAGGTCGGCGAAGACCTCCTGCGTGGAGCGGCGCAGGCTGGCGATGCGGCGCGGGTCGGTGCGCGTGTCCCGGCCCACGATCTCCACCATGCCGGCCACGCGAAGGCGTTCGCCGATGCGTGCGAAGACGACCTTGCGTGCGGTGTCGGTGACGCTGACCCGGGGTGCGGCGTGCGGCAGTTGCGCGGCGGCATCGGCGGTGATGCTGTAGCCCTTGAGCGGGTAGACGAGAATGCGCAGGCCCAGCTGTCGCGCGTGGACCGCGCTTTCCCAGCCGCTGGCCAGCACGTAGTGGTCGGCGCGCAGCGGCAACGGGCCTGCGGCGGTGCGCAGGCCGGTGATGGCGTCGCCTTCGCGCTCGAAGCCCTGCAGCTCCACGCCGTAGCGCAGTTCGGCGCCGCGTGCGGTGAGCCGGGCGGCCAGTTGTTCGCACAGCAGGCGGCAGTCGGCGGCGGCCTCGCTGGGCGTGTGTACGGCGCCTGCAATGCGCTGCGCGTAGCCGGCGAGCGCGGGTTCGATGCGCGCCACTTCGGCGGCGTTGACGATGCGCTGCGGCGCACCGCCCAGGCCCGCTTGCAGCGCCACCTGCTGCGCGGCGGCATCCAGCGCCTGCTGGGTGGGGTAGAGCACCAGCTTGCCCGGCGTGTGCAGGTCGCAGGCCAGTGCTTCGACGGCCTGGAGCGACTCGAAGGCCTGGCGGCTTTCGGCGGCCAGGGCCAGCAGGGCGCGCGTGCCTTCGGCCGAGGCATGGGCATTGCAGGCGCCCAGAAAGCGCAGTCCCCAGGCCCATTGCGCGGGGTCGGCGCGCAGGCGGAAGGCCAGCGGCGAATCCTTTTGCAGCAGCAGGCGGGGGAGCATCTTCCAGATGCCGGGATCGGCCAGCGGCTGCACGTAGGAATAGCTCAGCTGCGCGCCATTGCCGCCGCTGGCGCCCTGGGCGGGGCCCTGTGCGCGGTCCAGCACGGTGATGCGGTGGCCGGCCTGCCGCAGCGCCCAGGCCGTTGCCAGGCCGACGATGCCGGCGCCCACGATGCAGACATGCATTGATCGTTTCTCCATGCAGCTGCACTGTAGGCCGCGCGCGGCAGGCCGGGCCATGGCATTTGGCACACAGGCCATGCACGCAGGTTATGGCCGGGGGCTGCTGCTCAGGGCAGGGCGACAGCCCATAACCGGCGGGCATGGACCGGCCCGATATTGTCATTCCGCAAAGGCCGCCGCCCTTCCTACACTGGCCGCACATCCACCAAAGACGAGGAGACAAGCATGCAACTTCACACCACCGCGCTGTGCGCGGCCCTGGCCCTGGGAGGCCTGGCTGCAGCCCATGCCGACACGCTGGCCAAGGTGCGCGACAGCGGCCGCATCACGCTGGCCTACCGCGAGTCCTCCGTGCCCTTCAGCTACCTGGACAACGGCAAGCCCATCGGCATGACGGTGGAGATGTCCCAGGCCGTGGCCGAGGCCGTGAAGAAGGCGGTGAACCGACCCGATCTGAAGGTGCAGTGGCAGGCCGTGACCTCGCAGAACCGCATGCCGCTGCTGGCCAACGGCACCATCGACCTGGAATGCGGCTCGACCACCAACAACACGGTGCGCGGCAAGGAGGTGGCCTTTGCCATCAACCATTTCTACACGGGCACGCGGCTGCTGGTGAAGAAGAGCTCGGGCATCAAAAACTACGCCGACCTCAAGGACAAGACCGTGGCCATCACCACGGGAACCACCAACCTGCAGGTGCTGCGCAAGGCCAATGCCGACAAGGCCTGGGGCATGAACATCGTCATGGCCAAGGACCATGCGGACGGCTTCCTGCTGGTGGAGAACGACCGCGCCGCGGCCTTCGGCATGGACGACATCCTGCTCTTCGGCCTGATCCCCACGGCCAAGAACCCCGGGGACTTCGAGGTGGTGGCCGACTCGCTGCAGGTCGAGCCCTATGCCTGCATGCTGCGCAAGGACGATGCCCAGTTCAAGCAGCTGGTCGATGGCGTGATCGGCGACATGATGAAGTCGGGCGCGTTCGCCAGGCTGTATGACAAGTGGTTCATGCAGCCCATTGCCCCGAGGAACGTGGCCCTGGGCCTGCCGATGAGCGAGCAATTGCAGAAAAACCTGCAGGACCTCAGCGACAAACCCGCTTTTTGATTTCGGATCGCAGCATGCAGCAGCAGCTTCAGCCCCCGCGCGCGGTGGGCATTCTCGGGGGCATGGGCCCGGCCGCAGGCGCGGATTTCGTGCGCCTGTTCGTGCAGGCCTGCACGGCGCACCTGCAGCAGCAGGGCCTGCCCGTGCATGACCAGGCCTATCCCGAGCACTGGCTGGTGCAGTTGCCCATGCCCGACCGCAGCGCGGCGCTGCGCGCGGACCCGCAGTCGCCCACGGGGCCGGCCCAGCACCTGCTGCAGGGCGTGGGCCGCATGGCGGCGCTGGGCGTGCGCAGCGTGGCCCTGGCCTGCAACACGGCCCATGCCTGGCATGGGCAGCTGCAGGCGCTTTTTCCGCAGCTGCATGTACTGCACATCGCGCGCCAAGCCGCCCTGCACCTGCAGGCCGGCGGCGCGCAACAGGCCATCGTGCTGGCCACGCAGGGCACCTATGACAGCGGCCTGTACGACGCGGCACTGGCCGAGTGCGGCATTACCGCGCTGCGGCCCGATGCCGATGGTCGCGCGCGGCTCATGCAGGGCATCTACGACGGCGTCAAGCAGGGCGACATGGACCTGGCCGCGCGCTGCTTCGGCGAGGTGCTGGCGCCGCTGTTGCAGCGCCATGGCGATGTGCCCGTGATCATGGGCTGCACCGAGATCCCGCTGGCCCTGCCGCAGTCGCCGCTGGCGCGCGGTGCCGAGCTGGTGGACCCTGCCTGGATACTGGCCCAGGCCCTGGCCGGCGATGCGTATGGACAGGTCCGGGAGACCCACCGGCTTCAGTAAGTCTCGAGGTGCAGCCGGCCTTCGCGCTTGAGGCGCGCGCCGACCTGTTCCCAGTCCAGCCCGGCTTGCTGCGCCATGTCGCGCAGTGCCAGCACCACGCCTTCCTCCATGCTCTTGAGCCCGCAGACGTAGAAGTGCGCGTTGTCGTCGCGCAGCAGGGCCGCCAGGTCGGCCGCACGTTCGCGCAGCAGGTCCTGCACGTAGCGCCGGGGCTGGCCGGCCACGCGCGAGAAGGCCAGGTTGTTGTCGATGAAGTCGCGCGGCAGGCTTTGCAGCGGGCCGAAGTAGGGCAGCTCCTGCGGCGTGCGTGCGCCGAAGAACAGCATGAGCTTGCCGCCCTCGAACCTGCCGCTCTTGCGCAGCCGCCTGCGCCATTCGGTCATGGCGCGCATGGGGGCGCTGCCCGTGCCCGTGCAGATCATCACGATGTGCGAGCGGGGATGGTTGGGCATCAGGAACGACTGGCCGAACGGGCCTATGACCTGGACCCTGTCGCCGATGCGTGCGTCGCACAGGTAGTTGCTGGCCACGCCGCGCACGGGGCGGCCCTGGTGGTCCTGGGTGACGCGTTTCACGGTCAGCGCCAGGTTGTTGTAGCCGGGCCGCTCGCCATTGCGCGCACTGGCCACCGAGTACTGGCGCGCCACATGCGGGCGGCCCTGGGCATCGGTGCCGGGTGCGATGACGGCGATGGACTGGCCTTCGAGCACGGGGAACGGCTGGCTGCCGAAGTCCAGCACGATGTGGTGGGTCTCGCTGTCGAAGCCCGCCTCCGTGCAGTTGAGGTTTCCGACCACGGTCGCCGTGACGGGGCTTCTGGGACCATGCAGGTTGGTGTACGGATGGGCGGCTGACCAGGGCGGCACGGTGGCGCCGTAGCTGGCGCTGCGCAACACCTGGGTATCGGCCTGGTCATCGGGCCGGGCGCGCGTGGAGGCCGCCGCGATCACGGCCTGGGCCTGGCTCAGGTCCTCGCCGGCAGGTGCGTCCCCTGTGTCCTGTGCCTGGACCAGCGCCTCAGGCGGCAGCTCCTCGGGCAGCTCGTCCCAGAGCAGCTGCTCGGCCACGGGATAGGCGCTCGCCAGCGGCACCTTGCGCCAGTTGTCGATGGCGCCCGTGGGGCAGGGCGAGACGCAGTCCATGCAGCCGTTGCACTGCTCGGCCAGGACCACGTAGTTGCGGTCATCGTGCGTGATGGCGCCCACGGGGCAGGTGGCCTCGCAGGTGTTGCAGCGGATGCAGATCTCCGGGTCGATCAGGTGCTGCGTGAGGATGCCGTGTTCTACCAAGGCGACTGTCATGGGCGACTCCCTGCTGGCGCGGCGCTTCAGTTGAAGCGCACGTATTCGAAATCCACGGGCTGGCGGTTGATGCCCATGACCGGCGGCGCGATCCAGCCCGCGAACTGGCCCGGCTCCACGCAGCGGCCCATGAGCGAGGCGACGAAGGCGCGGTCGGCGTCCGAGGGCAGCCATTCGCCCTCGCGCATGCGCCATTCCTGCTCGCTGACCACGCGGCCGTCGGGGCTCATGCGCACGCCTGCCAGCGCGCCGATCTGGCGGTTGAAGGCCTTGTGCGGCACGGTGAGGCGGAAATCGATGCCGGCCTTTTCCATGACCTTGTTCCAGCGGCCCACGCCCGCGTTGGAGTCCTTGATGTAGTCGTCGCGCAGCACCTCGTTGAGCGCGTTGAGCATGGGCACTTCCTTTTCCTGCAGCCTGCCGTCCACCACTTCCAGCACCTTGTAGTGCTGGTCGTGCAGGCGGTGGTCGTCCGCGCGCTTGCCTTCCTCGTAGCGGCCCTTGAGGCCGCTGCTGTAGAAGGTGGCGGCATTGCTGGACTGGTCGGCGCCGAACAGGTCGATGGTCACGCTGTAGTGGAAGTTCAGGTAGCGCTGCAGCGTGGGCAGGTCGATCACGCCGGTCGCGCGCAGGCGGCCCACGTCGTCGGTGCGCAGCTCGTTCATGACCTGGCAGGTGCGCTGCAGCACGCGCGAGACGCCGGACTCGCCCACGAACATGTGGTGGGCCTCCTCGGTCAGCATGAATTTGGTGGTGCGCGCCAGCGGGTCGAAGGCGCTTTCGGCCAGCGCGGCCAGCTGGAACTTGCCGTCGCGGTCGGTGAAGTAGGTGAACATGAAGAAGGACAGCCAGTCGGGCGTCTTCTCGTTGAAGGCGCCCAGGATGCGCGGGTTGTTCTCGTCGCCGGACTGGCGTTCCAGCAGGGCCTCGGCCTCCTCGCGGCCGTCGCGGCCGAAGTGCTTGTGCAGCAGGTAGACCATGGCCCACAGGTGGCGGCCTTCCTCCACGTTGACCTGGAACAGGTTGCGCAGGTCGTACATGGACGGCGCGGTCAGGCCCAGGTGGCGCTGCTGCTCCACCGAGGCGGGCTCGGTATCGCCCTGGGTGACGATGATGCGGCGCAGGTTGGCGCGGTGCTCGCCGGGCACGTCCTGCCAGGCCTTCTCGCCCGCGTGGTCGCCGAAGTGCACCTTGCGGTCGGCCTCGGCAGGGTTCAGGAAGATGCCCCAGCGGTAGTCACGCATCTTCACGTGGCCGAACTGGGCCCAGCCCTGCGGGTCCACGCTGATGGCGGTGCGCAGGTAGACGTCGTAGTCGGTGGAGCCTTCGGGGCCCACGTCGCCCCACCAGTTCAGGAAGTTGGGCTGCCAGCTCTCCAGCGCGCGCTGCAGGGTGCGGTCTTCGCCGAGGTTGACGTTGTTGGGGATCTTCTCGCTGTAGTTGATGGCGCTCATGGTGGGGTCTCCGTGGATGTTTCGGGGCGTGCCTGCGGTCAGACGCGGTTGAAGTCGAAGCCGGCCTTCTGGCCCGTGCCGTAGAGCTTGAGAGCGCCCTTGTCGCCCACGGCATTGGGGCGGTTGAAAATCCAGTTCTGCCAGGCCGACAGGCGCCCGAAGATGCGCGTGACCATGTTCTCGCGGCTGGCAAAGCGCAGGTTGGCCTCCAGGCCCGTGAGCGCATCGGGCGACATGGCGGCGCGCTCTTCCATGGCGATGCGGATCTCGTCGTCCCAGTCGATGTCGTCGGGCGCGGCCGTGACCAGGCCCAGGGCCAGGGCCTGGTCGCCGTCCAGCGCGCGGCCCGTGGCGGCGCGCGCGGCCTCCAGCGGCGCGGCTTCCTCGTAGAAGCGGCGCTGCAGGCGCGACTGGTCGTTGACCAGGGGCAGCAGGCCGAAATTGAATTCGTCCAGCTGGATGCGCGGGGCGCGCTCGGTGTCATCGGGCAGCACCAGCATGTAGGCGCGGTCGGCCGCGAAGGCCAGCTCGGCCAGCATGCCCACGAAGCAGGAGCCGGGCTCGATCAGCGCGAACAGCGTGCGCGAGGACACATCGAGCCGCGCAAAGCTGCGGCGCAGCAGGCCCAGCGTCTCGCGCGCCAGCCAGTGGTCCTGGTGGGCCAGCAGGGCTGCGTCTGCGGCCAGCACGGCGGCGGCATCGCCTTCGGTCTTGAGCAGCCAGGTGCCCACGTCCAGCTCGTTGGTGCGCAGGTGCAGGATGGCGTCGTCCAGCTCGCGGCCCATGGCCAGCGGCCACCAGGCGTCGCCAGCCTGCTCGATGGCTTCGATGGTGGCCGGCTGCGGGCCTTGCCCAAGCGTGGGCGCCTTCACGGTCAGCGTGGCGCTGCGGCGCGCGCGGTCGATCTGCACGCTGACATGGCGGTAGTGCAGCGCGTCGTCCGTGGCCTCGCGCTCCAGGCGCGTGAGCGTGATGCCCTGCGCATTGGCGGGGCGCGTGCTGCCCTCGGCCAGGCGCTGCGCGCGCTGGGCCACCACGGCGTCGAACTGCGCGGGCTTGGCCACGGCATCCACCAGGCGCCAGTCCACGGCGCGCTGGCCGCGCACGCCTTCGACGCTGGTGCAGAAGATGTCGGCCAGGTCATGGCGCACATGGCGCTTGTCGGTCACGCGCGTGAGGCCGCCCGTGCCGGGCAGCACGCCCAGCAGCGGCACCTCGGGCAGGGAGACGGAGGAGGAGCGGTCGTCGATCAGCACGATGTCGTCGCAGGCCAGGGCCAGCTCGTAGCCGCCGCCCGCGCAGGCGCCATTGACGGCGGCCAGGAACTTCAGGCCCGAGTGGCGCGAACTGTCCTCGATGCCGTTGCGCGTCTCGTTCGTGAACTTGCAGAAGTTCACCTTCCAGGCATGGCTGGACACGCCCAGCATGAAGATGTTGGCGCCCGAGCAGAAGATGCGGTCGCGCCCGCTGGTGACAATGACGGTGCGCACCTGCGGATGCTCGAAACGGATGCGGTTGAGCGCATCGTGCAGCTCGATGTCCACGCCCAGGTCGTAGCTGTTGAGCTTGAGCTTGTAGCCGGGCCGTATGCCGCCGTCCTCGGCAATGTTCAGCTGCATGCGGGCGATGGCGCCCTCGACGGTGAACGACCAGTGGCGGTACTGGACGGGCTCGGTGCGGTAATCGACAGTGGGGCTGGACGGGTGCATGGACGGCCTCTTGGATGAAAAATAGTGCAGTCGCAGATACGGTGCAGGCACAATTATGCAGATTCGCTCAGAAAATGCACGCAGCAACACGCACGATAGTGCGTGTTTGGACCATATCCAGGGTAAACACCAGCCAGCACAGGCGAAAAAAATCCAGGCCTGGGGCCTGGATGCCGTGGGTTGTGCTGCCGCCGTCTCAGCGTGCGGGCAGGAACAGTGCCTTCAACTGATCGAAGCTCTGCTCCAGCGTCTGCCCGCTGGTATCCACCACGTGGTCGGCCTTGGCGTAGAAGCCGGCGCGGCCTTCGAGGATGCTGCGCAGATCGTCCATGGCCTCGGGATTGGCGGCCATGGGGCGGGTGTCGCCCTGGGCCACGACGCGGGCCATGTGCTCCTCGGGCTGGGCCTTGAGCCAGACCGTGGTGCAGTGCGACAGCAGCTCGTTGAAGGTGGCCGGGTCGGAGACGATGCCGCCCGGCGTGGCGATGACCACGTCGCTGTAGATCTGCACGGCTTCCTCCAGCGCACGGCGCTCGTAGCGGCGGTAGGCGTTGGCACCGTACAGGTCGTGGATGGCGCGCACGCTGCAGCCCGCAATGCGCTCGATTTCCTGGTTGAGTTCGAGGAAGGGCACGCCCAGCTGCTCGGCCAGCATGCGGCCCAGCGTGGACTTGCCCGCGCCGCGCAGTCCGATCAGGGCGATGCGCGTGTGGCGCTGACGGTCGCTGGGCGCCGTGCCCAGCAGCTCGCCTGCGGCGAGGCGCACGCGGCGCAGATCCTCTTCATTGCGGCCTTCCAGCAGCTCGCGGATCAGCAGCCATTCGGCGCTGGTGGTGGTCACGTCGCCCAGCAGCTCGGCCATGGAGCATTGCAGGGCCTGTGCAATATGGTGCAGGACCAGCACCGACACATTGCCCGTGCCGTATTCGAGGTTGGCCAGGTGGCGCTCCGAGACATCGGCCGCCGCCGCCAGGGCGCGCCGCGTCATGCCCCGGCGCGAGCGCAGGTTGCGCACACGCTCGCCCAGCGCCTGCAGCACCTGGTTCCTGGGGGCTTCTGAGAGGGAATCCGCCGCCCCGGCGGACTGGGCTGCCGTCTCGAACTGGTCCATAGAGTTTCCTTGAAGAGGGCGTGAATGATAAACAGTCGGGGTTAACACCAGCCATGCAATATAGTGCTTGACGCTCGGTGGTGTTCTAACTATCTTTCCGGTGCACGCACAATATTGCATGTTGCGCGGAAGATCACAAGTCGGGCCGGATGCCCGATGTCGAAGGAGACCCCGATGATCGACTTCACCCAGCCCTTCAATTTCGCCGCGCACCTGTTCGCGCTCAATGAGGGGCGGCCCGGCAAGATCGCCTACATCGACGACCACGGCACGCTGAGCTACGGCCAGCTGCAGCAGCAGGCGCAGCGCATGGCCAGCGGCCTGCTGGCGGCGGGCATCCACCGCGAGGAGCGCGTGCTGCTGCTCATGCACGACCGCCATGAATGGGCCGTGGCCTTTCTGGGCGCACTGTATGCGGGCGTGGTGCCGGTGGCGGTGAACACCTTGCTCACGGCCGACGACTACGCCTACATGCTGGGCCACAGCCGCGCCCAGGCCGTGCTGACCTGCGATGCGCTGCTGCCCCTGCTGCGCCAGGCGCTGGACCGGGCGCCCAACGAGGTGCGCCATGTCTGGGTGGCCGGCGACGAAGCGGCGGCGCGCGCCGCAGGCTTTGCGCCCCTGCAGCCCTGGCTGGCGGCGCAGCCGCCGCTGCCCGCACCGGCGCCCACGCTGGGCGATGACCCGGGCTTCTGGCTGTATTCCTCGGGCTCCACGGGCAAGCCCAAGGGCGCGGTCCACACGCATGCCAATCCGTACTGGACGGCCGAACTCTATGGCGGCCCGGTGCTGGGCCTGGGCGAGGGCGACATCTGCTTTTCCGCCGCCAAGCTCTACTTCGCCTACGGCCTGGGCAATGCCCTGAGCTTTCCGCTGAGCGTGGGCGCCACCGTGCTGCTGATGGCCGAGCGGCCCACGCCCGAGGCCACCTTCGCGCGCTGGGTGCAGCACCGGCCCACGGTGTTCTTCGGCGCGCCCACGGGCTTTGCGGGCATGCTGGCCTCGCCCCTGCTGCCCGCGCGCGAGCAGGTCAGCCTGCGCATGTGCTCCTCGGCCGGCGAGGCGCTGCCGGCCGAGATCGCCCAGCGCTTCAAGGCGCATTTCGGCGCCGACATCGTGGACGGCATCGGCTCCACCGAGATGCTGCACATCTTCCTGTCCAACCGGCCCGACGACATCCGCTACGGCACCACGGGCAAGCCCGTGGACGGCTATCGCGTGGAGCTGCGCGGCGAGGACGGCCGCCCCGTGGCCGATGGCGAGGTGGGCGACCTGTTCATCCAGGGCCCCAGCGCCGCCCTCATGTACTGGGGCAACCGGGACAAGACGCGCGAGACCTTCCAGGGCGGCTGGCTCAAGAGCGGCGACAAGTACGTGCGCGACGCCGATGGCTACTACACCTATGCCGGGCGCAGCGACGACATGCTCAAGGTCAGCGGCATCTATGTCTCGCCCTTCGAGGTCGAGGCCACGCTGATGCAGCACCCGGCCGTGCTGGAGGCCGCCGTGATCGGCAAGACCGACGCCGACGGCCTGCTCAAGACCAAGTCCTTCGTCGTGCTCAAGGACGGCTGCAGCGCCACCGAGGCCGAGCTCAAGGCCTTCGTGAAGCAGCGCCTGGCCGCCTACAAGTACCCGCGCTTCATCGAGTTCGTGGACGAACTTCCCAAGACCGCCACCGGAAAGATCCAGCGTTTCCGCCTGCGTGAACGCGAGGCCAGCGTCGGCTGAACAGCCCCTTCCGATTCCCCTGACAAAAGCAAGACCCATCGACCACAAGGAGACACGCATGAACATCGATCGCAAACACTGGGCCGCCCTCGCCCTGACGGCCTCCCTGTCCTGCGGCGCATATGCGCAGGACAGGATCAAGGTCGGCTTCATGCTGCCCTACAGCGGCACCTACGCGGCGCTGGGCTCGGCCATAGAGAACGGCTTTCGCATGTTCGTGAACGAGCAGGGCGGCAGGCTGGGCGGGCGCGAGATCGAGTTCTTCAAGGTCGATGACGAGTCCGATCCGGCCAAGGCCACGGACAACGTCAACCGCCTGATCAAGCGCGACAAGGTCGATGTGCTGGTGGGCACCGTGCATTCGGGCGTGGCCATGGCCATGGCGCGCGCGGCCAAGGAAAGCGGCACCGTGCTCATCGTGCCCAATGCGGGCGCCGATGCGGTCACGGGCGCCATGTGCGCGCCCAACATCTTCCGTTCGTCCTTCTCCAACTGGCAGTCCTCCTATCCCATGGGCGTGGTGGCGGCCAGGCAGGAAGGCAGGAAAACCGCCATGACCATCACCTGGAAATACGCGGCCGGCGAGGAGATGACCAATGCCTTCAAGGAGGGCTTCGAGAAGGAGGGCGGCAAGGTCAGCAAGCAGCTCACCGTGCCCTTTCCCAACGTGGAGTTCCAGGCCCTGCTGACCGAGATCGCGGCGGCCAGGCCCGATGCGGTGTTTGCCTTCTTCGCGGGCGCGGGCGCCGTCAAGTTCGTCAAGGACTACCACGCGGCCGGCCTGCACAAAACCATCCCGCTGTACGGCTCGGGCTTTCTGACCGACGGCACGCTGGAGGCCCAGGGCGAGGCCGCCCAGGGGGTGCTGACCACGCTGCACTACGCCGACGAGCTGGGCACGGAGCGCGACCGGCGCTTTCGCTCCGCCTATGCCCAGGCCTACAAGCTGATGCCCGATGTGTATGCCGTGCAGGGCTACGACGCCGCCCAGATGCTGGGCGTGGGCCTGAAGGCGGCGGGCGGCGACATCGCGAAAAAGGCCGAGTTCCGCCAGGCCATCGAGAAGGCCACCATCCCCAGCCCGCGCGGTGACTTCACCATCAGCAAGTCGCACAACCCCGTGCAGGACATGTACCTGCGCAAGGTCGTGGGCAAGGAGAACCAGCGCATGGGCGTGGCCATCAAGGCCCTGGGCGATACCGGCCGCGGCTGCCGCATGTGAGGCGCGGGGCGCACTCATATACGGACGCATACGGACATCGCCATGGACCTTGCCACCTTTCTCGTGCAGTGCCTGAACGCCGTCCAGTACGGGCTGCTGCTGTTCCTGCTGGCCTCGGGCCTGACGCTGATCTTCGGGATCATGGGCGTGATCAACCTGGCCCATGGCAGCTTCTACATGATCGGCGCCTACATGGCCTTTGCGCTGTCCCCGCTGCTGGGCCAGCACTTCATCACCATGCTGCTGGCCGGCGTGGCGCTGACCGTGGTGCTGGGCTATGCGCTGGAGTGGGCCTTCTTCAGCTACCTCTACGAGCGCGAGCACCTGCAGCAGGTGCTGATGACCTTCGGGCTGATCCTGGTGTTCGAGGAGCTGCGCTCGCTGCTGGCGGGCAACGACGTGCATGGCGTGCCGCTGCCCGGCTGGCTGTCGGGCAGCTTCTCGCTGGGCGGGCTCATGAGCTATCCGTGGTACCGGCTGTTCGCCTCGGGCGTGTGCCTGCTGGTGGCGCTGGCGCTGTACTGGGTGGTCAACCGCACGCGCCTGGGAATGATGGTGCGCGCGGGCGCCAGCAACCGCGACATGGTGCGCGGCCTGGGCATCGACGTGAAGCGCCTGTACCGCATCGTCTTCGCCATCGGCGTGGCGCTGGCGGCACTGGCGGGCATGATCGCCGCGCCCATGAGTTCGGTCTATCCGGGCATGGGCGGCAACGTGCTCATCATCTGCTTCGTGGTGGTGGTGATCGGCGGCATCGGCTCGATCACGGGCGCGCTGCTGGCCTCGCTGCTGGTGGGCTTTGTCGATACCTTCGGCAAGCTGTTCTTCCAGGAGCTCAGCGGCATGAGCGTCTACCTGCTGATGGCGGTGGTGCTGGTGTGGCGGCCCCAGGGCCTGATGGGGCAAAGGAGCTGAACAATGGCCGTATCCAATCCTTCTCCGGCCCTGCTGGCAGCTGCCGTGCAGCCCCTGCAGCCTATGCAGCCCGTAGAGATGCCGCAGCGCGCCTGCCGATGGCAGGCCTGCGCCGTGCCGCTGGCCTGCGTGGCGCTGCTGGCGCTGGCCGGCCCCTGGTGGTCGGACTATCTGTCGGGCCTGGTGGTCAAGACCATGATCCTGGCCATCTTCGCGCTCAGCCTGCAGCTGCTGGTGGGCGGCACGGGCCTGGTGAGCCTGGGGCATGCGGCCTTCATGGGCCTGGGCGCCTATGCCGCCGTGCTGTCCGCAGGCAACGAGGGCGGCAGCCTGCCGGCCATGCTGGGCTGGGCGCTGCTGGCCTCGGGCGGCTATGCGCTGCTGGTGGGCCTGCTGAGCCTGCGCACGCGCGGCATCTACTTCATCATGGTGACGCTGGCCTTCGCACAGATGGCCTACTTCGTGGTCCACGACACGGGCATAGGCGGCGGCAGCGATGGCATCTACCTGATGGCCCGGCCCGCGCTGGGCGCCATCGACATGGAAATCCCGCGCGTGCAGTACTACGTGGTGCTGGCCGCCCTGGTGCTGGTCTATGCCTTCCTGGCGGGGCTGCGCCAGTCGCGCTTCGGCGCGGCGCTGGCGGGCATACGCGTCAACGAGCAGCGCATGCGTGCGGCCGGCTTCACCACCTACGGGTACAAACTCGCGGCCTTCGTGCTGGCCGGCATGCTGGCCGGCGTGGCAGGCTTTCTGCTGGCGGTGCGCGATGCCGTGGTCAACCCCGAGCTGCTGTCCTGGCACCACTCGGGTGAGGTGCTGCTGATGGTCATCCTCGGCGGCCTGGGCTCGCTGCGCGGCGCCGTGCTGGGCACGGTGGCCTTCGTCGCGCTCAAGGAGGTGCTGTCCACGCATGCCATCGTCGGCCCCATGGCCGACCACTGGCAGCTGAGCCTGGGCCTGGCCATCATCGTGCTCGTGGCCCTGCTGCCGAAAGGACTGATGGGGCTGATCGGGCTGGCGGGCCTTGCACGGCAACGCGCTGGAGTGCACAACGAGGTCCACCACAAGGAGGCCGGACATGGCTGATGCGGCACTGCTTTCGGTGCGCGGCCTCACGCGCCGCTTCGGCGGGCTCACGGCCGTGGGCGGCGTGGACCTGGACCTGCACGAGGGTGAGGTCCACGCCGTGATCGGCACCAACGGCGCGGGCAAGTCCACCCTGGTCAACATGCTCTCGGGCGAGCTGGCGGCCAGCGCGGGGCGCATCGCGCTCGCGGGGCAGGACGTCACGCGCATGCCCCAGCCCCGGCGCGCGCGTGCCGGCGTGGGCCGCAGCTACCAGCGCACCACCATCTTTCCCGAGTTCTCGGCGCTGGAGAACTGCCGGCTCGCGGCCCAGGCGCAGATGGCGCTCAGGCCCTGGCAGCTGGGTCTGTCCGCACAGCGCTGCGCGGCCAGCCTGCGCCAGGCCCATGCGGCCCTGGAGCGTGCGGGCCTGGCCGGGCTGGCGCTGGCCGTGGCCGGCACACTGAGCCATGGCGCCAAGCGCCAGCTGGAAGTGGCCATGTGCCTGGCCACCGGCCCGCGCGTGCTGCTGCTGGACGAGCCGCTGGCCGGCATGGGCGCCGAGGAGACCGAGCGCATGCTGGCCCTGCTGCAGGAGCTCAAGGGCGGCCATGCGGTGCTGCTGGTCGAGCACGACATGGACGCCGTGTTCCGCATCGCCGACCGCATCACCGTGATGGTCAACGGCAGCGTGGTGGCCACGGGCACGCCCGCGCAGATCCGTGTCGATCCCGTGGTCCGTACTGCCTATCTCGGAGAAGACGATGACTGAGCCCATGTTCGCCATCGACGAGCTGCATACCTACTACGGCGACAGCCACATCCTGCAGGGCGTGAGCCTGGCGCTGGGCGCGGGCCAGGCCGTGGGCCTGCTGGGGCGCAACGGCATGGGCAAGACCACGCTGATCCGCACGCTCACGGGCTATGTGCCCGCGCGCCGTGGCCGCCTGCGCGCCGATGGCCGCGACTGCACGGGCGCGCCGCCCGAGCGCATGGCGCGGCTGGGCATTGGCTATGTGCCAGAGGGGCGAGGCATCTTCCCCAACCTCAGCGTGCGCGAGAACCTGGTCATGAGCGCCCGCCCCGGCCTGCAGGGCGAGCGCCACTGGACGCTGGAGCGCGTGCTCGACACCTTCCCCCGGCTCGCGGAGCGCCTGGCCAACGGCGGCGACCAGCTCTCTGGCGGCGAGCAGCAGATGCTGTCCATAGGCCGCGCGCTGATGACGCACCCGCGCCTGCTCATCCTCGACGAAGCCACCGAAGGCCTGGCCCCCCTGGTCGTCGCCGAAATCTGGCGCGTGATCGCCGCCATCCGCAGCACCGGCATCTCCACCCTGATCGTGGACCGCGACTACAAAAAGGTCCTGGCCCACACCGACCGCGCCGTGGTCATGGCCAAGGGCCGGCTGGCGCTGCAGGCCGACTCGCGGGAGCTGCTGGCGCAGCCGGAGCGCCTGTCGGAGTTGCTGGGGGTTTGAGATGGCGGGGGATGTGGAGGACTTCCAGGCGGTATCAGAAGATGCCGCATTGCTGGAATTCCTCTCGCAGCCTTGCCACGACAGGGGCCAGCTCCAGCGCTGCAAGCCGGTTCTTCTTCAGGAAGGCGGCCCACTGCGCCTGCTTGGCCGCATCGCTGCTGAAGCCATCGCTCAATCCGGCAGGCAGGCCTGCGGGCAGCGCGAGTTGGCGGCGCTCGAAGGTCGCTGCCATGCCCAGCAGGCAAGCAGGCGTTCCAGGCCATAGTGGGTGAGCGTGAGGTTGAAGTCCTGCCTGCGGGCGTCCGCGCATTGCTTCAAACGTGCACGGATCGAGGCTGCGATATCGCGGCTCATGCGGCGATGCTTTCAAGGTAGGGGCGCATCACATTGCTGACGCGGTCGATGGCGGCGTAGTGCCAGAGCGCGTCGGCCGTCAGCTTGCGTTGTGCCCATCCGTCGCGCAGTGCTTCCAGCGCCACATCCAGGCCGATCTTGTTGCGGTACTTGAAGCAATCGGCCACGGTCTTCGATGCGTTGAAGACGGCGACACCGACGCCATCGATCTGCAGGGTTTCCACGCCTTCGGACAGTGCCGCACCGGACATGCGGATGGCGCGCAATGCAGGCTGGTCTATGCGGGGCGTGGGCGAGTGATGGGGAATGGCCATCCACACCTCGAAGGGCGCCTGCGTTCCTATGCCGTGGACCCGCAGCGCGGACAGCAGGCAGACCACCCCTTGCGGTACGCGCAGGGCCACTTCCGCCAGCGAGCGGTGCTCGCTGAGCGGCCGGCCCGGCAGGCTGTACAGGCCGCGTGCAACGCGTTCAAGGCGGCCTGCCGCGACCAGCCGGCTCAGCGCCATGGTCGGCAGGCCAAGCGCGGCAAGGTCGCGTGCGCGCAGCAGCGGCCGTTGTTCGGCCAGTGCCAGAACGGCTTGTTCGAGCGCGGAGCCAGGAGCGGGCATGCCGGAGTCTGTTGTATTGATTAGGCAATTATCAATAACTGAAGAAGAAATACAACGGACAACAGCAACGTGACCGAGAGCGCGAGGGTTCTCGGTCCATCAAGCTGTCAGGGCTGGGCCGCCACCGGCGGCTGCGCCGCGAGCTTGACGTTCTGCGCATGCGTGGGCGGCAGCAGCGCCATGGTCAGGCTGCAGGTGCAGGTCAGGCGGCCGGTTTCGTCGTGCAGTTCGATGGCCCAGACATGGGTGGTCTGGCCCAGGTGCACGGGGCGGGCCGTGCCCGTGACCCAGCCCTGGCGCGCGGCGCGCACATGGTTGGCCGAGACGTTCAGGCCCACGCTGCGCCAGCCATCGGGGATGGAGCAGGCCGCGGCCACCGAGCCCAGGGTTTCGGCCAGCACCACGTTCACGCCGCCGTGCAGGATGCCGTAGGGCTGGCAGGTGCGCTGGTCCACGTGCACGCGGCCGCGCAGGAAGTCGTCACCGATCTCGGTGAACTCGATGCCCAGGTGCGAGACGGCCGTGTCGGCGCTCAGCGAGGTGATGTCTTCAAGGGTGAAGCTGCGCTTCCAGATCGGCATGGGAGAAGTCCTGTGGGTGCAACGAAAAAGACGGCCCCGTGGGCCGTCCTTGCATGCTACGCCAGTCCGGGCAGCCATGCCGATGGCCGCCTGTAGCCCAGGAGACTGCGCGCTGGCGCGCTGGCGCGCTTGCGCGGTTCAGGCGCGCATGTCGCCCGTTTCGACAAAGCGCTGGTGCCAGCTCAGCGCTTCGCCCAGGATGTGCGGCGTGTGCAGCGCGCCCTGGCGCTGGGCGCGGTCGAAGTAGTCCTGCAGCTGGGGACGGAAGTCGGGATGGGCGCAGCGGTCGATGATGACCTGGGCGCGCTTGCGCGGCGACAGGCCGCGCAGGTCGGCCAGGCCCTGCTCGGTGACGATGATCTGCGTGTCGTGCTCGGTATGGTCCACGTGCGAGCACATGGGCACGATGCAGCTGATCTTGCCGCCCTTGGCCACCGAGGGCGTGACGAAGAAGGACAGGTAGCCGTTGCGCGCGAAGTCGCCCGAGCCGCCGATGCCGTTCATCATCCCCGTGCCCATGACGTGGGTGGAGTTGATGTTGCCGTAGATGTCGGCCTCGATCATGGAGTTCATGGCGATCACGCCCAGCCGGCGCACCAGCTCGGGGTGGTTGCTGATCTCCTGGGGGCGCAGGATGATGCGCTCGCGGTAGAAGTCGATGTTCTCCTCGAAGTCCCTGTAGGCGCTGCCGGACAGCGAGATCGAGGTGGCCGAGGCGCGGCTCATCTTGCCCGCGCGCAGCAGGTCCAGCATGCCGTCCTGCAGCACCTCGGTGAAGCCCAGCAGGTTCTCGAACGGCCCCGTCAGCAGGCCGGCCAGCACGGCGTTGGCCACGTTGCCCACGCCCGACTGGATGGGCAGCATCTCCTTGGGCAGGCGGCCCATCTTCATCTCGTGCGCGAGGAAGTCGATGATGGACGCGGCGATCAGGTTGGAGTTGGCGTCGGGCTGGGCGAAGACGTTGTCGCGGTCGCCCTTGTGGGTTTCGACCACGGCGACCACCTTGGCCGGGTCCACGCGCAGGTAGGGCTCGCCGATGCGGTCATCGGCATGGGTCAGGGCAATGGGCACGCGGCGCGGCGGGATGGCCGTGCCGTAGTAGATGTCGTGCATGCCTTCCATCTTGGCCGGCGGCTTGGTGTTGACCTCCAGGATCACCTTGTCGGCAATCTCCAGCCAGGTCTTGTTGTTGCCCACGGCGGTGGAGGGGATGAGGCGTCCGTCCTCGGTCACGCCCAGCACCTCGACCACGGCCACGCTCATGGGGCCCAGGAAGCCGAACCACGCATGCTGGGCCACGTGGGACAGGTGCATGTCGATGAAGTCGATCTCGCCGGCATTGATCCTGGCGCGGCAGGTCGGGTCGGTGTTGAAGGGCAGGCGCTGGCCCAGTGCGCCGGCCTCGGCCAGGGCGCCGTCCATCTCGGCGGCCGTGGAGGCGCCGGTCCAGACATTGATCTTGTAGGGCCGGCCGGCCGCGTGTTCGCTCTTGGCGTGCTGGGCGATGGCCTGGGGCAGGGCCTTGGGGTAGCCCGCGCCCGTGAACCCGCTCATGCCGACGTTGACGCCGTGGGGGATCAGGGCGGCGGCCTGCTCGGCCGTCATGGTGCGCGAAAGGAATTCTGGGAAACGTACGCGGTCTGCGAGGGACATCTATGGCTCCGGCTGACGGCTCGCGCCAGCCGGCAGGGTGCCGCAGCGCTGGCTTGCAAGCCTAAAAAAAACCGCCCCATGCAAGAACGCAAGGGCGGTATATCTCCGGAAACCGATGGTAGCAGCGCTGGCAGCGGCCCTCGGGTTTCCCCGTAAAGGCCCTGCCGCGCAGTCAAAGGCTCAAAGAATGTTTGCGTGTGCTCACATTCAATGAATCAGCGGCTGATCATTGCGTGCATGATCCAGCAGCGCGTACAGGATGATGGCGCCGAAAGTCGCGGTCCCGATGCCGCCCAGCGCGAAGTCGCCGAACTTGAGCGTGAAGTCGCCCGTGCCCAGGATCAGGGTGATGGCCGCCACGATCAGGTTCTTGTTCTGCGAGAAGTCCACGCGGTTGTCCACCCAGATCTTGGCGCCGGCCACGGCGATCAGGCCGAAGACCACGATGGACACGCCGCCCATCACGGGCAGCGGGATCGCCTGGATCAGCGCGCCGAACTTGGGCGAGAAGCCCAGCAGCACGGCCAGGACGGCGGCCACGAAGAACACGGCCGTCGAGTAGATGCGCGTGGCGGCCATCACGCCGATGTTCTCGGCATAGGTGGTCACGCCGGTACCGCCGGCCGCGCCGCTGACCATGGTGGCCACGCCGTCGCCGATGAAGGCCCGGCCCATGTACTGGTCCAGGTTCTTGCCGGTCATGGCGGTCACGGCCTTGATATGGCCCAGGTTCTCGGCCACCAGGATGATGACCACGGGCACGATGAGCACCATGGCCGGGCCGCTGAACACGGGCGCGTGGAACTGGGGCAGGCCGAACCAGGTGGCGTTGATCACGCCCGACAGGTCCACGGGCTTGCCCATGCCCAGCACGTTGGTGAACAGGCCGTACAGCAGGCTGGCGGCGATCAGGCCCACCAGGATCAGCAGGCGCTGCACCATGCCGCGCGTGAACACGGCCACCAGGCCCACGCAGACGAAGGTCAGGGCCTGCATCCACGACTCGAAGTTGTTGGCCGCCATGTTCTTGACGGGTATGGCCGCCAGGTTCAGCCCGATCACGGCCACCACGGCGCCCGTGACCACGGGTGGCATGAAGCGCTCGATCCAGCGCGTGCCCACCATCTGCACCACCAGGCCGATCAGCGCATAGACCGCACCGCAGGCAATGATGCCGCCCAGCGCCACGCCGATGTTGCCGTTGGCGCCCTTGCCGCCATAGGCCGTGGCTGCGATCACCACGCCGATGAAGGCAAAGGACGAACCCAGGTAGCTGGGCACCTTGCCGCCCGTGATCAGGAAGAAGATCAGCGTGCCGATGCCGCTCATGAGCACGGCCACGTTGGGGTCGAACCCCATGAGGATGGGCGCCAGCACGGTGGAGCCGAACATGGCGATCACGTGCTGTATGCCCATCAGCCCGGTCTGGGGCCAGGGCAGGCGCTCATCGGGGCCGATCACGCCTCCCCGTTGCAGCTGGTCGGCGGATTTCTCCGTCCATTGGAAAAGGCCCATGTGGCATCGCTCCTTGTAAAAAATTGGCGCGATATTAGAGGCATTTGTTTTCTGGCAGGAGGGGGCGAGCGGAAATTTTTTCCCAGTGTTTGTGCGCAGATACGCGATCCGGCCCGCAGACTTTGTCGCCCAGGTGCCAAGCTAGTGGCTTTCCCGTCTGGGCTCGCGGGCAGCGCGCGCGTACCGTGGCCGGTCATGAGCCATACCCCTGCCTTCATCCCCCAGATCCGCCTGTACCAGGACTGGCTGCGCGAGCGCCACGGCCTGCAGTTCGACAGCTACGACGCGCTGTGGCGCTGGTCGGTGACCGACCTGGACGCCTTCTGGCAAAGCATCTGGGACTACAACGCGCTGCAGTCGCCCACGCCGCACACGGCCGTGCTGGAGCGCAACACCATGCCCGGCGCCCAGTGGTTTCCGGGTGCCCAGATCAACTACACGCGCCAGGCGCTGCGCCATGTGGATGCCGCCCATGCGGCCGGCATGCCCGCCGTGGTCAGCCGCAACGAGACGGGCCGCCACCGGGAACTGTCCTGGCCCGACCTGCGCCGCCAGGTCGCCGCCCTGGCCCTGCACCTGAAGGCCCAGGGCGTGGGCCGCGGCGACCGCGTGGCTGCCTACCTGCCCAACATCCCCGAGGCCATGGTCGCCCTGCTGGCCACGGCCAGCCTGGGCGCCGTCTGGAGCATCTGCGCGCCCGACATGGGCACCAACGCGGTGCTGGACCGCTTTCGCCAGATCGCGCCCAAGGCGCTGATCGCCGTCGATGGCGTGCACTACGCCGGGCGCGATATCGACCGCATGGCCGTGCTGGCGGAGCTGCGCGCAGGCCTGCCCAGCGTGGAGCATGTGGTCCTTGTGCCCAACCTGGACCTGCAGGCCAGGCTGGCCGATGCCGCCGACTACGGCCAGGTCACGGCCCGCGACGACGCGGCCACGGCGGCCTTCGAGCCCGAATGGCTGCCCTTCGACCACCCGCTGTGGATCGTCTACTCCAGCGGCACCACCGGCCTGCCCAAGCCCATCGTCCACGGCCATGGCGGCATGGTGCTGGTGGCCCTGCAGCTCAAGGCCCTGCACAACGACGTAGGCTGCAGCTACCACCCCAACAGCTGGGGCGAGCGCTACCACTGGTACAGCTCCACGGGCTGGGTGATGTGGAATGCCCAGGTCTCGGGCCTGCTGGGCGGCACCACCTGCGTGATCTTCGACGGCAGCCCCGGCGGCAGCAAGGACAGGCCCGACTGGGGCGTGCTGTGGCGCTTCGCGGCCGAGACCGGCGTGACCAGCTTCGGCTCGGGCGCGGCCTTCTACGCCAACTGCATGAAGGCCGGCGTGGACCTGGCCCAGTGCGGCGACCTGTCGCGCATCCGCAGCCTGGGCACCACGGGCTCGCCGCTGTCGCCCGAGGTGCAAAGCTGGGGCACGGCGCAGTTCGCCAGCATGGGACGGCCTGACATCTGGTGGAACAACATCTCGGGGGGCACCGACTTCGCGGGCGCCTTCATCGGCGGCCACCGCGAGCTGCCCCAGCAGCCGGGCATCATGCAGTGCCGGCAGCTGGGCGCGGCCGTGGAGGCCTGGAACGAGCAGGGCCAGCCCGTCATCGACGAGGTGGGCGAGCTGGTCTGCACCCAGCCCATCCCCTCCATGCCGCTGTACCTGTGGGGCGATGCGGACGGCAAGCGCTACCTGTCCAGCTACTTCGACATGTACCCGGCCGGCCACGGCCGCGCGCCCGGCGGCGGTGACGGCCCCGCCGCCATGGGCCCGGTCTGGCGCCACGGCGACTGGATACGCATCCTCCCGGAGGGCGGCTGCATCATCTACGGCCGCAGCGACGCCACCATCAACCGCCACGGCCTGCGCATGGGCACCAGCGAGATCTACAGCGCCGTCGAGGCCCTGCCCGAAGTGCTGGACTCCATGGTCGTGGACCTCGAATACCTGGGCCGCGAAAGCTACATGCCGCTGTTCGTGGTGCTGCGCCCGGGCGTGGATCTGGACGACGCCCTACGCGCGCGCCTGCAGGGCGCCATCCGCCAGGCCCTGTCGCCGCGCTTCGTGCCCGACGAGATCGTGCAGGTGGCCGAGATCCCGCGCACGCTCAGCGGCAAGAAGCAGGAGCTGCCCATCAAGAAGCTGATGCTGGGCCAGCCGCTGGACAAGGTGGTCAACAAGGAGGCCATGGCCAACCCGGGCTGCCTGGACTGGTATGTGGGCTTTGCGGCGCAGCATGCCAAGGCACAGGCTGCCTGATATTCAAACGGTATCAGTGGCTCGGTTTTTAATATTGGACTGCGCCAGACCGGCTGCCTAGAGTGGGGTCCAACCATGGAGCCCTGCAATGAGTGTGCTTGATTCCCTTGCCCTGACCCGCATCCCCGCCGAGGACGAAGCCCTGCGCGCCGAGGTGCGCGCCTTCCTCGCCCAGGCCATAAGCGGCCTGCCGCCCCATGTGCGTGCGCGCTCCTGGGGCGGCTACAGCGCCGAACTGAGCCGGCAGCTGGGCGAAAAGGGCTGGATAGGCGTCACCCTGCCGCGCGAGTACGGCGGCGGCGGGCGCAGCGCCTTCACGCGCTACGTGCTGGTGGAGGAATACCTGGCCTGCGGCGCGCCCGTGGGCTCGCACTGGATTGCCGACCGCCAGAGCGGCCCGCTGATCCTCAAGTACGGCACCGAGGCGCAAAAGCGGTTCTACCTGCCGCGCATCTGCCGGGGCGAGGCCTTCTTTTGCATCGGCATGAGCGAGCCAGGCGCGGGCTCGGACCTGGCCAGCGTGAAGACGCGAGCCGTGCCGAATGACAAGGGCTTCGTGCTCAACGGCCAGAAGATCTGGACCACCAACGCCCACCACTGCCACTACATGATCGCCCTGGTGCGCACCTCGGGCGAGGCGGGTGACCGGCACAAGGGGCTGTCCCAGGTCATCGTGGACCTGTCGCTGCCGGGCGTGACCGTGCGGCCCATCACCGACCTCTCGGGCGACAGCCATTTCTGCGAAGTCTTCTTCGACAACGTGCAGCTGCAGCCCGACGCCCTGATCGGCCAGGAAGGCCAGGGCTGGGAGCAGGTCACGGCCGAGCTGGCCTTCGAACGCAGCGGGCCCGAGCGGCTGTTCTCCAGCATCGTGCTGTTCGACGAATGGCTGGCCTGGCTGCGTGCAACGGGCGAGCGCAGCGAAGGCGCGCTGCGCCTGGCCGGCCGCGTGTTCACCGAGCTGGCCCCGCTGCGCGCCATGTCGGTGGCCGTGCAGGACAAGCTGGTGCGCGGCGAAAGCCCCATCGTCGAAGCGGCCCTGGTCAAGGAGCTGGGCACGACGCTGGAGCAGTCCATTCCCGCCGCCATCGCCGACGACCTGTTCGCACGCGAGGCGTCCGAGGTTCCGCTGGAGCTGCTGCGCACCCTCAACTACGTGACGGAGGTTGCGCCTTCGTATTCACTGCGCGGCGGCACGCGCGACATCCTGCGCGGAATGATCGCGCGAGGTTTGGGGCTTCGTTGACACGAAGCGCCCCCTGAGCCGCTGCGCGTCTTCCCGTTGCACGGCGCCCCCTCTCGCTTCGCGGGGGGCGACACCCTCGGTGCGGGGCGGCGCGGCCGGCGTAGGCCCTTCCTCGGTGTCCCTGGTGTTAAAGGTGCGCCAGTTTCAAACGGAACGCCCAAGGCCTGGCGTCATGTGTCATGAATGGAGAGAGACATGGAAGACGATTTGTTTGCCGATGCCGCACGCCAGCTGCTGCAGGGCGAGTGCACGCCCGCGCAGGTGCGCGCCATCGAGGCCGGGGGCTCGCCCCGGGCGCTGTGGCAATCGCTGGAGCAGGCCGGCTTTGCCGATGCCCTGGTGCCTGAGCACGCGGGCGGCGCGGGGCTGGCGCTGGCGCAGCTGTTCGATGTGTGGTCGCTGGCCGGCGCCCATGCGCTGCCCGTGCCGCTGGGCGAGACCATGCTGGCGCGCGCGCTGCTGGCTGGCGCGGGGGCGGAGCGTCCACCAGGCGCCATCGCGTTGGCGCAAGGCCTGCTCCAGCCGGATGGCAGCCTGCACTGCGAACCCGCGCGCCTGGGCGCGGTGGCGGACAGCGTGCTGGTGCAGCATGCGCAGGGCTGGAGCCTGCTGCCCGTGGCGCAGGCGCAGTCCGAGCCGGCGGCCTTCTGCCTGGACGTGAACCTGCGCTGGAGCGCCGATCAGGTCCGCGCGGCACCTGCTCCCGATATCGCCCTGCCGGGTGGGCTGGACCTGCGCACGCTGCAGGCCGGCCTGGTGGCGGCGCAGCTGGCGGGCGCGCTCATGGAGGTGTTCCAGCGCACGCTGCAGTATGCGAATGACCGCCAGCAGTTCGGGCGTCCCATCGGCAAGTTCCAGGCCATTCAGCACCAGCTGGCGGTGATGAGCGAGCATGTCTTCGCCGCGCGCATGGCCGCCCGGCTGGGCTGCGCGGGGCAGGGCATCTTCCCCGAGCGGCTGCGCGTGGCCGTGGCCAAGGCGCGCTGCAGCCAGGCCGCGCTGGCCGTGGCCGAGGCGGCCCACGCCATCCACGGCGCCATGGGCTTCACCGAGGAATACGACCTGCAACTGCTCACGCGCCGCCTGCATGCCTGGCGCCAGACGGCGGGCTCCGAGTCGTACTGGCACGGTGTGGCAGGCACCGCGCTGGTCCATGGCCACGCGGGCAGCACGCTGGACCTGATCCGTTCGACCACCGACATCACCTCATAAACCCTTGCTCAAGGAGTCTTCTCCATGTCCTTTCTGAACATCGCCCGCGACGGCGCCATCTGGACCCTCACCATGAACCAGCCCGAGACGCGCAATGCGCTCACGGGCAACACGGCCGTGGAGGAATTCGCGCAGGTCTGCGACGAGATCCGGCGCGATGCCTCGGTCAAGGCCGTCATCCTCACGGGCGCCGGCCCCATCTTCAGTTCGGGCGGCAACGTCAAGGACATGCAGCGCTTCTTCGACGACGCGCTCACGCCCGACGCCATCCGCGAGGAGTACCGCCAGGGCATACAGCGCATTCCGCGCGCCCTGACCCAGCTGGACGTGCCCGTGATCTGCGCCGTCAACGGCCCGGCCATCGGCGCGGGGCTGGACCTGACCTGCATGTGCGACATCCGCATCGCCAGCGAGACGGCCACCTTTGCCGAGAGCTTCGTGCGCGTGGGCATCGTGCCGGGCGACGGCGGCGCCTGGCTGCTGCCGCGCGCCGTGGGCCGCGCCAAGGCGGCCGAGATGGCGTTCACGGGCGAGGCCATCGACGCGCAGCAGGCCCTGGCCTGCGGCCTGGTCAGCCGCGTCGTGCCGGCCGACCAGCTGCTGCCCACGGCACGCGCGCTGGCCGACAAGATCGCCGCCAACCCCGGCGCCGTGATGCGCATGACCAAGCGCCTCTTGCGCGAGGGCGAGCACAGCACGCTGGAGTCGCTGCTGGAGCTGTCGGCCGGCTACCAGGCCCTGGCCCACAAGACCGCCGACCACCGCGAGGCCGTGATGGCCTTCGTGGAGAAGCGTAAGCCCCGGTTTCAGTGACCGGGCCCGCCCGGCCCCCGCCACGGGGGCATGGGCCGTGTGTGACACAACACAAATGGACACTCCCCGGGGCCCGCCTCCCAGCGGGAGTGGGCGCCCATGTACTGCACACACAGTACACTTTGCGCGTCGAGAGGCAACTCTCCCATCCACCGCACTCCCAGTCCCATGGCCGTTGAAACGACGAGTACTGCCCGCCCCAGCTTCGACCTCAAGAGCGCGCAGCTGCCCGTGGTGGCCGTTACCCTGCGGGATACCGACGTACGTGCGCTCGTGGCCGACCTGGCCCAGCGCCTGGCCGACGACCCGGATTTCTTCGACAACGACCCCGTGCTGATCGACCTGGCCCATGTGCGTGATGCCGAGGAGGCCATCGACTTCGCCGTGCTCGTGGAGGCACTGCGCTTTCACCGCACCGTGCCCGTGGCCGTGCGCGGCGGCAGCCCGGCGCAGATGGAGGCGGCGCGTGCCGCAGGCCTGGCGCCTGCGCCCGAGGCCGCACCCGTGCGGCCCACGGTGCCCGAGATCGAGATCCAGGAAGTCGTGCGCGAGGTCGAGGTGGTGCGCGAGGTGCCTGCTCCCCAGGCCGACGCCCTCATCGTGGACAAGCCGCTGCGCTCGGGCCAGCGCGTCTATGCGCGCGGCACCGACATCGTGGTGCTGGCCATGGTCAGCTATGGTGCCGAAGTCATCGCCGACGGCAACGTCCATGTCTACGCGCCGCTGCGCGGCAGGGCCATCGCCGGGGCGCGCGGCAACACCGAGGCGCGCATCTTCAGCACCTGCATGGAAGCACAGCTGCTGTCGATTGCCGGCATCTATCGCACAATCGAGACCGATCTCCCCGCGGATGTGGCCGCCAGGCCCGCCAAGGTGCGTCTCGACGGCGAGAAAATCCTCATCGAGCCGGTATGACACCGGACCCTTCTTCTTTGCTCTCCAGTCTTTAAGGAACCGTGCAAACATGGCCAAAATAGTCGTCGTGACCTCCGGCAAGGGTGGCGTGGGCAAGACCACCACCAGCGCCAGCTTCGCATCGGGCCTCGCATTGCGCGGGCACAAGACCGCCGTCATCGATTTCGACGTGGGCCTGCGCAACCTGGACCTGATCATGGGCTGCGAGCGCCGCGTGGTCTACGACCTGATCAACGTCATCCAGGGCGAGGCCAACCTCAACCAGGCCCTGATCAAGGACAAGCAGTGCGACAACCTCTTCGTGCTGGCCGCCTCCCAGACGCGTGACAAGGATGCGCTCACGCAGGACGGCGTCAAGAAGATCCTGGACGACCTGGCAGGCATGGACTTCGAGTACATCGTCTGCGACTCGCCGGCCGGCATCGAAAGCGGCGCGCTGATCGCCATGCACTTCGCCGACGAGGCCCTGGTCGTGACCAACCCCGAAGTCTCCTCCGTGCGCGACTCCGACCGCATCCTGGGCATGCTCAGCTCCAAGACCGCGCGCGCCATCGCGGGCGAGACCGTCAAGGAACACCTGCTGATCACGCGCTACAACCCCAACCGCGTGCAGGACGGCCAGATGCTGTCGCTGGAGGACATCCAGGACATCCTGCGCATCGAGCTGATCGGCGTCGTGCCCGAGTCCGAAACCGTGCTGCAGGCCTCCAACCAGGGCATTCCCGCCGTGCACATGCAGGGCTCGGACGTGGCCGAGGCCTACCAGGACGTGGTGGCGCGCTTCCTGGGCGAGGAAAAGCCCATGCGCTTCACCGAAGCGCAAAAGCCCGGCTTCTTCAAACGCATGTTCGGGGGGAGGTAAGCGGCCATGTCCATGCTCTCTTTCCTGCTCGGAGAAAAGAAGAAGACGGCCTCGGTGGCCAAGGAGCGCCTGCAGATCATCCTCGCGCGTGAGCGCGTGGGCGGCAACGGCGGCGGTCCCGACTACCTGCCTGCGCTGCAAAAGGAGCTGATGGCGGTGATCTCCAAGTACGTGGACATCGACGTCAACGACATCAAGGTGCACCTGGAGCGCCAGGAAAACCTGGAAGTGCTCGAAGTCAAGATCGAACTGCCCGACGCCGCGCGCTGAGCGCCGCCCGGCGCCGTGCTCAGCCCAGGCGCAGCGTGCAGCGCAACCCGCCCAGCGGGCTCGGCCCCATCTCCAGCGATCCTCCATAGGTCTCGGCGATGTCGCGCACGATGGCCAGGCCCAGGCCCAGGCCGTGGCCCTGGGCCTGTTCGTCGAAGCGGACACCGCGCTCCATGGCCTGCGCGAGATGCTCCGGCGCCAGGCCTGGGCCGTCGTCATCGATCTGCAGCAGCGTCGTCGTGCCATCCTGGCACACGGCCAGCGTGACGCGGCTGCGCGCCCACTTGCCTGCGTTGTCCAGCAGGTTTCCCGCCATCTCCTCCAGGTCCGAGGCCGCGCCGCGCCAGCGCAGCCCATGGCCGGGCAGCGGCGTGGAGGTCTGGATGGACCAGGACAGGCGACGCTGGGCGTGGATCTGGCGCATGGCATCCAGCAGCCGGGCCAGCACCTCATCCAGCGCCACGCTGCCGGCGCTGCCGGCGCCGCTGGCAAAGCGCGCCAGATGGCGGTCGATGGTGTGGGACATGGCCTGTACCTGGTCACGCAGCCACGGGCCATCGACCTGATGGCCGCGTGCCTGGATGCCGAGCACGGCCAGCGGCTTCTTGAGCGCATGGCTCAGGTCGGCCGCCTGGTGGCGCGCGCGCTCCACGACCTGGGCATTGCGCTGCAGCACCTGGTCCACGGCCTCGGCAATCGGGTCCAGGTCGGGGCCGAAGTGCCGCCCCAGCTGCGTGCGTGTACCGTCTTCCATGTCCTGCAGCGCCTGCTGCAGGCTGCGCAGCGGCTGCAATCCCAGGCGCACCAGTGCCACCGTGCACAGCAGCAGCGCGGCGACCAGGCCCAGCTCGGTGACCAGCAGGATGCGGTCGATGCGGCGCCATTCCTGGCGCGTACCGTCCAGCGGGCCGAAGACATGCAACTGCACGCGCCGGCCCGCGACATCGAAGCTGCGGCGCAGTCCCAGCAGTTCGCGCCCCTGCGGCCCGCGCAGCGACAGCAGCGTCTCGCTGTCCTTGTGCCGGGGCCAGGGACGGGCGTCGTCCAGCTCCAGGCTGTCGTCCCAGACCGAGCGCGACTGCTGCAGCCGCCCGTCCTGCTCCAGTGTCCAGTACCAGCCCGAGAAAATGCGGCCGAACTCGCCGCGATTGAGCCGCGTGCCCTGTCCGGTCAGGGGCCCAGGGGACTGCAGCTCGGCCTGCAGCCGCTCGGCACGGTCCTGCAGGCCGGCCTTGAAGCTGCGCAGCACCGCGTCGTGCAACTGCTCGCGCAGCAGCCAGCTGGCGGCCGTGCCGCAGGCCAGCGTGGCCACCAGGCTCAGTGCCAGCAGGCGCTCCGACAGGCCCCAGTGCCTAGGACGCATGGTCGCCGCTGGCCTGCTGCAGGCGAAAGCCCCGTCCGCGCTCGGTATGGATCAGGCCATGCGGGGACAGTTTGCGGCGGATGCGGCCGACCAGCACGTCCACGGTGTTGGAGTCCGGGTCCAGGTCGCGTGCGTAGACATGCTCGCTGATGTCGGCGCGGCTGACGAGCTGTCCATGCCGGTTGGTCAGAAAGCTCAGGATGCGTTGCTCCTGCGCGGTCAGCGCAAGCGGCCGACCTTCGAGCGTGAAGCGGTCTGCCATGGTGTCGTAGGCCAGCGGGCCTATCTGCACCAGGGGCCGGCTGCCGCCTGCTGCGCGCCGGTGCAGCACGCGCAGCCGCGTGACGACCTCCTCGTGCAGAAAGGGCTTGGTCAGGTAGTCGTCCGCGCCGGCCTGGAAGGCCGTGAGCTTGTCGCTCCAGCGGTTGCGGGCCGTGAGCACCAGCACGGGAAAGGAGCGGCCCTGCTCGCGCCAATGGCGCAGCACCGAGACGCCGTCCTGTCCTGGCAGCCCCAGGTCCAGCAAGGCGGCGTCATAGTGTTCGACGCTGCCCAGTTCCTGGGCGAGGCGGCCGTCCGCGCAGCACTCGGCCAGCATGCCGGCCTCCTGCAGGATGGCCTGCAGGCCTGCAGCAAGATCGGCGTCGTCTTCGACGATGAGCACCCGCATCAGCGCAGTCCGTCCTCTTCGATGGGCTGGCCGCTGTACGCATCCACATGCACTTCGATGCTGCGGCCGGCGCTCAGCTGCAACTCGACCTCGTAGTAGGCGCGCTGCCGGACGTCGATCTTGAGCTCGGCCTCTGTGGCGCGGGCCTGGTACTTGCGCTCCAGTTCCTCAAGAATGCGCGGCAGCGGTTGCAGCGTGGCGGCCTGCTCCCGGCTCAGGACAGGCTCCGCCAGGATGCGGCCCGTCTGGGCGTCGGCGCGCAGCAGCTGCTCACGGCCTTCGCGCGTGAGCAGCTGGATCTCGTAGTAGGGCCTGGGGCTGCGCGTTTCCTCCAGCTCGATCTGCAGCACGGTGCCGGGATGCAAGCGGGTGACGGCTGCCGCCACGGCGGACATGGGTATCAGCACGGCGGTGGTGGCGCCCGGCCGGGGGATGTCCTGTCCCGTGACTGCATCGATATAGATCTCCGTGCGCTGGCCATTGGCGAGCTTGATTTCGTACCAGCGCCGGCCGTCGGCGCCGCGCTCGAGTTCGATGTCGATGACGCGCCCTTTGTGGCGCTGCTGCACTTCCTGGAGGATTTCCGCCAAGGGCCGCAGGCGCTTGGACTGCACCTCGCGGCGCACGCTTTCATGCTCCGCTGGCGTGGTGGCAGAGGCGGGCGCCAGCGGCAAGGCCAGCAAGGCAGCAAGTGCGAGGCGGAGTTTCACGGCCACGCATCTTATGTGCACGTTCTTAAACAGTGCATGAACGCGCCATTCATGCGCGGTTTAGGCGCCTTTGCCGACACTGCAGGCGGTTGCACCGATGGCCCCGCCGCGGTGCCTTTTCATCTGTTTCTTTCTGGCATCGAACACCATGCATTTTCTTCGCTTTTCCCGCTCCGCCCCGCCATTGCACCGGGCCCTGGGCGCTGGCGCGCTCTCGCTGTCCGTGCTGCTGGCCGCCTGCGGCGGTGGCGGCGGCGGGGCTGACAAGCCCGTCCCACGCCGGTCACTCCCAGCGCCAGCTATGCGTCGGGCACCATTGACGGCTTCGGCTCCATCCTGGTCAATGGGGTGCGGTATGACGAGCGCCAGGCCCGGATCACCGATGGCGATGGCGTCCTGCTGGCCAGCGATGCGCTCAAGCTGGGCATGGCGGTCCATGTCACGGCCGACCCCGTGACCACCGGCAGCGATGGTGTGGCGCGCGCCATGGCCCGCCAGATTCTTGTGCGCAGCGATCTGGAAGGTCCGTTGAGCGCGGTCGTGGGCGACCGGCTGACCGTACTGGGCCAGACCGTGATCGTCGATGCGGCCACGGTGTTCGAGGACGGCCGCGCGGCGGCGCTGCAGGTCGGCCGTGTGCTGGAAGTCCACGGCCTGCGCGATGCGCAGGGCCGCATTCTTGCCAGCCGCATCGAGATCGAGGATGACGCCGACGAGACCTGGCGCCTGCGCGCGCCTGTGGATGCCGTTGACATGTCGCGCCGCACCCTGCGCATCGGCGAGGCCGTCGTCAACTGGAGCGGCGTGCAGGTTGCCGCCGCGCTGGCTGCCGGCGACGTGGTCAGCCTGCGCCTGGCGCGCCAGCCAGATGCCGCCGGCCTGTGGGTGGCCACCGCACTGTCGGTGCAGCGTCCCACGCTGCCCGAACAGGCAGGCGTGGAGGCCGACGTCACCGGCCATATCACCCGCATGGACTCGCCGACCCGCTTCGTCGTGGACGGCCTGAGCGTGGACGCGGGCAGCGCCACACGCCTGCCCGCAGGCCTTGCCGTGGGCGACCTGGTCGAGGTCGAAGGCATGTTCCAGGACGGGGTGCTTCGCGCCTCCGAGGTCGAGCGCAAGCTGCGGCTGGACAGTGACGATGGCTTCGAGATCGAGGGCCGCATCACCGCTGTCGACAGCCTGGCCGGCATCTTCGAGCTGCGCGGCGTGCGCGTGGACTATCGCAATGCGCGCTTCGAGGATGGCAGCGCTGCCCAAATTGCCGTGGGGCGCGTGGTCGAGGTCAAGGGCCGGCTCTCGGACGATGGCGCGATGGTGGTGGCCACCGAGGTCGAGTTCGACTAAGGGTTCGCGTTCGCCGCAGGCCGCATGGCCTCGCTCTGCGCACGCGCGGCGGCGGGGCGCACCCACAGCAGGTAGGCGGCGCCCAGCAGCACGATCCACAGGCCGCCCACGACCAGGGCTGCACGGGTGTGGGGGAAGTAGCCGAGCACGCCCAGCACCAGCAGCATGAAGGCGATGGCGGCCAGCGGCGCGGCGGGCCACAGCGGGACCGGGAACTTCAGCGCGGCCACCTGCTGCGGGCTCATGCGGCGGCGCGCCGCGAACTGCGACAGCAGGATCATCAGCCAGACCCAGACCGTGGCGAAGGTGGCGATGGAGGCGATCAGCAGGAACACGTCCTCGGGAATCAGGTAGTTCAGCACCACGCCGGCCAGCAGCGCCACGGCCATCACCACCACCGTCATCCAGGGCACGCCATGGCGCGAGACACGGCCGAAGCCGGCGGGGGCCTGGCCCTGGTGCGCCATGCCGTAGAGCATGCGGCCGGCGCCGAAGATGTCGCTGTTGATGGCCGACACGGCCGCCGAGATCACCACGATGTTGAGAATGGTGGCGGCCGAGGAAATGCCCAGGCCGCTGAAGATCTGCACGAAGGGGCTGCCCTGGCTGCCGATCTGCGGCCAGGGGAAGATGCTCATCAGCACGAACAGCGTGAGCACATAGAACAGCAGGATGCGCAGCGGCACGGCGTTGATGGCGCGCGGGATCACGCGCGCCGGGTCCTTGGCCTCGCCGGCCGAGATGCCGATGATCTCGATGCCGCCGAAGGCGAACACCACCACCGCCAGCGAGGCGATCAGGCCCGAGACGCCATGGGGCATGAAGCCGCCGTGCACCCACAGGTTCTGCACGCCGGTGGGCGCCTGGCCGGCCGCCATGCCGAAGCCGAACACCATGATGCCCAGGCCGCCGCCGATCATGGCGATGATGGCCGCCACCTTGAGCAGGGACAGCCAGAACTCCATCTCGCCGAACACCTTGACCGAGCACAGGTTGAGCGCGCCGATGAAGCAGACGATGGACAGCACCCAGATCCAGCGCGGCACCTCGGGAAACCAGAACCCCATGTAGATGCCGAAGGCCGTCACGTCGGCCAGGCAGACGATGACCATCTCGAAGGTATAGGTCCAGCCCGTGACGAAGCCGGCGAACGGCCCCAGGTAGTCGCTGGCGTACTGGCCGAAGGACCCGGGCACGGGGTTGTGCACGGCCATCTCGCCCAGCGCGCGCATCACCATGTAGACCGCCGCGCCCGCCAGCAGGTAGGCGATCAGCACCGAGGGCCCCGCCTGCTGTATGGCCTTGGCCGAGCCGTAGAACAGCCCCGTGCCTATGGCCGAGCCCAGTGCCATGAAGCGGATATGGCGGGCCGACAGCCCTCGGTGCAGGCTGCCTGCAGATGGTGAACTCATGTGCTGTCTCCCCCCGTCATTGGTGAAATGGCCGCCGCATCCACGGGCTTCATCGGCCTGCGGATGGGTCTGCGATCAGATGTATAAGCCTGTATATACAATATGCGCAGACACCGATTTCCCGGACCGGGGATTACCCGGAGGCGGGAAGGCACGGGAATGGGGGAGCTGCCGAGAGAGCCGACGAGAGGGCTGCCGCGGGCCCGGGCTCAGCCCAGGCCGCCCGTGTGCATGCGGCCTGCGTGGTACAGCAGCGGCGTGTGGCCGGCCTGGTGGCTGCACTGCTCGACCTCGCCGATGAAGATCACATGGTCGCCCTCTTCATGGCGATGGCGGTTGCGGCACTCGAAGACGGTGGTGGCTTCGGTCAGCAGCGGCACGCCCTGGGCCGAGCTGCGCCAGGCGGTGTTGGCGAAGCGGTCCACGCCCTTGCGCGCGAACAGCTCGGCCAGGGGCTTTTGCGAGGCCGACAGCACGTGGATGGCGTAGTGCGAGCAATGCTGGAACACCGGCAGCGAGGCCGCCGACAGCGCCATGCTCCACAGCACCAGCGGCGGTGTGAGCGAGACCGAGTTGAACGAGCTCACGGTGACGCCCACCGGATGGCCCTGCGGGCTGCGCGCGGTGACGATGGTCACGCCCGTGGCGAACTGGCCCAGCGCGTCGCGGAACTCGCGCGACGAGAACGGGGCCTGAGGGGCCAGGTTGGCCATGGCGGCAGGAGGCAGGGCGGAATTCACGGGTGCAAGAACCAGGCGGCAGCAAGGCGGCAGCAGGGCTGCCGCGTTTGGGACGGGCGCCCGTAGCCGGGCAGCAACCGTGCATTATGGGTGCGGATGCCGGCAGATGCGGCCGATGGGGATTTGGCCAGGGAGGTCTTTGCCTTGCGTGCGCTGTGCCGGCTCACAGCGCCATGCGCATCTGGGCGGGCGCGGCGTTCTCCTGCAGCCAGCCTGCCATGCGGGCGCGCGCGCAGCGCTGCAGCCGCATCAGCAGTGCATGCTCGGGCCAGGCCAGCGCATAGCGCCGGCACAGGTCCTGCTGCATGCGCGCCAGCAGGGCGGCGGCCATCTCGGCATCGGCCAGCGCCCGGTGGGCACGCTCGGCCACGGGCAGGCCCAGGTGGGCGGTGAGCCGGCTCAGGCTGTGGCTGGGCGCGTCGGGATAGATGCGGCGCGACAGCAGCACGGTGCAGGCAAAGGGCTGGGGCGCGGCCTCGCCGGCCAGGGCCAGTTCGGACTGCCAGAACTTGCTGTCGAAGGCCGCGTTGTGCGCCACCATGGGCGCGCTGCCCACAAAGCGGGCGGCATCGCGCATCACGTCCTCGGCGGGCGGCGCGGCTGCGACCATGGCATTGGTGATGCCGGTCAGCCGCGTGATGAAGGGCGGTATCCAGGCACCCGTGCGCATCAGGCTCTGGAAGCGGTCCACGACCTGGCCGCCCTCGATCAGCACGATGGCGACCTCGGTGGCACGCGCGCCCTGGGCGGGCGCCATGCCCGTGGTTTCAAAGTCGATGACGGCAATCGGCTGCGGCATGGGGCGATTGTGCCCGGCAGTGCCCGACCGGCGTGCCGGGGCGGCTATTCCTCGGCCTGGCTGCCGTCGGCCGCGCCCAGGCGCTGCACGACCTGGTCGAGCAGGGCGTAGAGCTGCTCGATCTCTTCATGGCCCACCAGGCGCTCGATCTCGGCATAGGTCTCGGAGGAATGTGGCGCGATCTCGGCCACGATGGCGTGGCCGGCCGCCGTGAGCTCGAACTCGGCGCCGCGCATGTCGCTGGCGTGGCGCGAGCGCTCCACCAGCTGCCGGCCTTCCAGCGTCTTGAGCAGGCGCGAGAGGCTGGGCATGCTGATGTAGGTGGCCTGCGACAGCTCCATGGGCCGCAGCCTGTGCGTGACCGCCGCCATGGCGCGCAGCACGCGCCACTGCTGTTCGGTCAGGCCATGGGCGCGCAGCATGGGCCGAAAACGCACCATGACCGATTCGCGTGCGCGCAGCAGCGCCATGGGCAGGGAGCGCGAGAAGGCGCGCAGCGGCTCGGGGGCAAAAGAGGTCGTGGTCTGGGGCATGTTCGGCAGCATCTGTCGGCTGGATTCTATGCAGCCGCCGCTCCCTCCCCGGAGCGGCGTTGCGCGCGCCTTGTCAGGCCGGGGCCTCAATAGGTCTGGCTTTTCGGCGCGGGGGCCGCTGCCTGCTTGAAGCGCGCAGCCAGGGCGCTGGTGGCCTGCACCAGCACGCTGGTGTCCAGGCCCACAGCCGTGAAGGTGCAGCCCAGCTCCAGGTACTTGCGCGCCAGGGCCTCGTTGGGCGTGAGGATGCCGGGCGCCTTGCCGGCGCGGCGTATGCGCGCGATGGCGTCGGCAATCGCCTCCTGCACCTCGGGATGGCCGGGGTTGCCGATGTGGCCCATGGAGGCCGACAGGTCGGCCGGGCCGATGAAGACGCCGTCCACGCCCTCGGTGGCGGCAATGGCGTCCAGGTGGGCCAGCGCCTGGCGCGTCTCCACCTGCACCAGCACGCAGACCTGGGCGTTGGCTTCATGGGCGTAGTTGGCGCGCCGGCCCCAGGCCGAGGCGCGTGCGCCGCCCATGCCGCGGATGCCGCCCTGGCCGTCGGCCTGCGGATAGCGCGCGGCGCGCACGATGCGTGCGGCCTGCTCGGCCGTGTCCACCATGGGCACGAGCAGGGTCTGCACGCCGATGTCCAGGTACTGCTTGATCAGCATCTCGCCGACCTCGCCGTGTCCCATGGGCACGCGGGCAATGGCATGGCTGTCGGGATAGGCCGCGATGGCCTGCAGCTGCGCCAGCAGGGTGCGCGTGTCGTTGGGCGAATGCTCGCCGTCGATCAGGAGCCAGTCGAAGCCGGCGCCCGCGCAGATTTCCGCCGAATAGGCGTCGGCCAGGCCCAGCCACAGGCCGATCTGGGGTTGGTCGGCCGCAATGGCGGCCTTGAAGCGGTTCACAGGTGTCTGCATGGTGTGATTGTCCGGGCCTCAGTGGCCCATGCACAGGTACTTGGTGCTCAGGTATTCCTCTATGCCGGCGGCGCCGCCCTCGCGGCCCATGCCCGACTGCTTGACGCCGCCAAACGGCGCCACGGCCGTGCTGATGATGCCGCTGTTGATGCCCACCATGCCGTACTCCAGCGCCTCGCCCACGCGCCACACGCGGCCCACGTCGCGGGCGTAGAAGTAGGCGGCCAGGCCGTACTCGGTGTCGTTGGCCATGCGGATGGCCTCTTCCTCGGTCTTGAAGCGGAACACGGGCGCCACGGGGCCGAAGACCTCTTCCCTGGCGATGCGCATGCGGTCCGTGGCGTTGGCCAGGATGGTGGGCTCGTAGAAGGTACCGCCCAGCGCGTGGCGCTTGCCGCCCAGCACGACCTCGGCGCCGTTCTTCACGGCATCGGCCACCAGTTCCTCGACCTTGTCCACGGCGGCCTGGTCGATCAGCGGGCCCTGGCCCACGCCGGCCTCCAGCCCGTTGCCCACCTTGAGGGCCTGCACGGCGACCTTGAGCCTGGCCATGAAGGCGTCGTACACGCCGTCCTGCACCAGCAGGCGGTTGGCGCACACGCAGGTCTGGCCGGTGTTGCGGTACTTGGAGGCCATGGCGCCTTCGACGGCGGCATCGAGGTCCGCGTCATCGAAGACGATGAAGGGCGCGTTGCCACCCAGCTCCAGAGACATCTTCTTGAGCGTGGGCGCGCATTGCTCGGCCAGCACGCGGCCCACTTCGGTGGAGCCCGTGAAGGTCAGCTTGCGCACGGCCATGCTGGCCGTGAGCACGCCGCCGATGGCGCGCGAGGAGCCCGTGATCACGCTGAACACGCCCTCGGGAATGCCGGCGCGCTGGGCCAGCTCGGCCATGGCCAGGGCCGACAGCGGTGTCTGCTGCGCGGGCTTGACGATGATGGTGCAGCCCGCCGCCAGGGCGGGCGCGACCTTGCGCGTGATCATGGCGGCCGGGAAGTTCCAGGGCGTGATCGCGGCGCAGACCCCCACCGGCTCCTTGGTCACGATGATGCGCTTGTCGGCCCAGGGCGCGGGCACGGTGGAGCCGTAGATGCGGCGCGCTTCCTCGGCAAACCACTGCACGTAGGAGGCCGCGTAGGCGATCTCGCCGCGCGACTCGGCCAGGGGCTTGCCCTGCTCGCTGGTCATGATCAGGGCCAGGTCCTCCTGGTTCTCCATCATCAGCTCGAACCAGCGATGCAGCAGGCGTGCGCGGGCTTCGGCGGTCTGCTGCTTCCAGAGGGCGAAGGCGCGCTCGGCGGCGGCGATGGCGCGCTGCGTCTCGGCCTCGCCCATGCGGGGCACATGGCCCACGGCTTCGCCCGTGGCGGGGTTGTGGACGTCGATGCGGCTGCCATCGTCGGCGGCCAGCCATTGGCCGTCGATCAGGCAGAGGTTCTTGAGCAGGCTGGGGTCGCGCAGTGCAAGCGGCATGGGAAATCTCCAATAAGGGCGGGGCAGGCGTCGGGACGACGGCGCCTAGACAAAACGGAACTGCAGCCGGCCCAGCGGGCCGTAGTCGGCATCGAACAGGTCGCCAGGCTTGGCGGCCACGGGGCGCGTGAACGAGCCGGCCAGCACGGTCTGGCCGGCCTCCAGGGCCTCGCCCCAGGGCGAGAGCTTGTTGGCCAGCCAGGCTACGCCGATGGCGGGATGGCCCTGCACGCCGGCAGCCAGGCCGGTCTCCTCGACCACGCCGTTGCAGCGCAGTATGGCGCCGCACCAGGGCAGGTCTATCACCTGGGGGTCAGCGCGGCCGGCGCCGGTGACGATGCCCGCATTGGCTGCGTTGTCGCTGATGGTGTCGTAGACCTTGCGCATGGCCTTGGTGTGGCGGTCGAACTGCTCGATGCGCGCGTCGATGATCTCGATGGCCGGCGTCACGTGGTCGGTGGCGTCCAGCACGTCCTGCAGCGTGATCTCCTTGCCGCCGGGCAGGCCCGGGCCGCGCAGCGGCGCCTTGAGCACGAAGGCCAGCTCCACTTCCACGCGCGGCGCGATGAAATTCGCGGCCGGGATGTCCAGCACCTGGCCCGGCGTGCAGCGGTAGAGCATGCTGTCGAGCAGGGTGCCGTAGTCGGGCTCGTCGATCTGGCTCGATATCTGCATGGCGCGCGAGGTCAGGCCGATCTTGTGGCCGATCACCTTGCGCCCCGCCGCGATCTGCAGGCGCACCCATTCGCGCGAGACGCGGTAGCCATCCTCCACGGTCATGCCGGGAAAGCGCTTGGAGAAATGCTCGACCTGCACGCGCGTCTTCTCGCTGCGGTCCAGCTCCTGGGCCAGTTGGGTCAACAGTTCTTGGGAAAACATTTCAAGGCCTGGAAAAGAGGGGATGAAGGGTGCTGTGCTTGCCGTCATACACCTGGCCCGGGCTTTCATCGACCTGCACGGTCAGGCCCAGGTGGCGCTGCGCGAACAGCGGCTGCAGATGGCGGCGCGCGCAGGCCAGCAGGGCGTCGCCGGCCTGCTGCTGCACGGCGGCCGAGCGGCCCCGGCCCATGCGCAGGTTGATGTAGATGAAGCCGTAGTCGCCATCGCCGCCCGCTGCGCGGCCCGCGGCCCCGCCATCGGCCACGGCGCTGTGCGGCGCGGGGTAGGCCAGCACGCGCGTGCCGCCCGTGGGAAAGACCTGGGCGCCGTCTTCGGCGCGCACGGTGAGCATGGTGTCGGCCAGGGCGCGGCACAGCTGCGTCATGTCGGTGTGCGCGTCCAGGCTGGCCGTGTAGAGGATGACCACGTGCGGCATTCAGGCCACCTCCATGGTGGCGGCCGTGCAGCTCACGGCGAAGATGGGAATGGGCTGGCAGTACAGCACCTGGCCCGCGCCGCGCGCGGCGGCGGCCACGGCGATGAAGCTGCGGATCTCGAAGCCGCCCTGGCCGCCGTCGCGGTAGGTCTCGGCGTCGGTGTACGACAGCAGCGCGTCCCGGTCGTTGCGGCACCAGCGGTCCATGAACTGCTGGTCCCATTCCCAGTTGACCTTGCCCGAGTCGGGCGTGGCCGGCCAGTGCGAAATGCCGCCCGTGCCCACGATGGCGATGCGCTCGGGCGCCTTGTCGCAGGCGCGGCGCAGGGCCTCGCCAAAGGCCCAGGCGCGGTGCAGCGGCGTCAGCGGCGGGCCCTGGCAGTTGATGTTGACCGGGATGATGTCCTTGTCATAGGCCGGCGTCAGAAAGTGCAGCGGGACCATGATGCCGTGGTCGAACTTCCACTCCTCGGCAAAGGCCACGTCCACGGTCTGCATGACCTCGGTGATCAGGCGCCGCGACAGCTCGGCATTGCCGGGGATGCGGTGGCGCTCTATGCCCAGCCAGGCCGGGTCCTCGATGGGCCCTTCGTAGTGGTCTGCCATGCCGATGGCATAGGCCGGCATGTTGTTCATGAAGAAGTTGGCGAAGTGCTCGGCCGCGATGACGATCACGGCATCGGGCCGCGCCGCCTCCAGCCGTGCGCCCATGTCGCGGAAGGCGGCATGGAAGGCATCCTTGGTGACCGGATCGGCCAGGTGTGCGCGGCCCGTGATGCCGGGCGCATGGCTGCAAACGCCTGCAAATACCAGACTCATCTCAAACTCCTGCGATCTTTTCGTTGGTTCCGGTGGTCATCGCGTAGACGCCCGCGCGCACCGGTCCGTGCTTTTGCACGCCGTCGCGCATGGCCTGCAGGTAGTCGGCCCAGGGCATGCCCAGCAGCGGCGCGAAGTGCATCAGCAGCTGGCCGTTGCAGCCCAGCACGTAGAGCTTGCCGATGTCGCCGTGGAACATGGCTTCGTACTCCTCGGGCTCCAGCGCGTACTCGGCCAGCAGCGCGGCGCGGTCCTCTGCAAAGCGCCGCTGCACCTCGGGCTCGCGGTTGAGCTGGAACAGGAATTTCTGCATGGTGTACAGGCTCATGGCGTCTCCCGGTGGTCCAGCCTTAGCCCAGCGTGATGTTGGCGCGGCGGATGATGGCTTCGTACTTGGCGATTTCGCTGGTGACGAAGGCTGCGAACTGCTGCGCCGTGCCGGCCTGCGAGACGATGCCGCCGCGCGCGAAGGCGTCCACCACGGCGGGCTCGGCCAGGGCCTTGACCACGGCGGCGTTGATGCGCTGCACCAGGGCATCGGGCGTGGCGCCGGGTGCCAGCAGCCCCTGCCAGGAGTTGGATTCCAGCGCCACGCCCTGCTCGGCCAGCGTGGGCACCTGGGGAGCGAACTGCGAGCGCTGGCGCGTGGCCATGCCCAGGGCCACCAGCTTGCCGCTTTGCACATGGCCACGGAACTCGGGCCAGTTGCCGAACATCACGTCCACCTGGCCGCCCAGCAGGTCGGCCAGCGCCGGGCCCTGGCCCTTGTAGGGGATGTGGACCATGTCGATGCCCATCTCCTGGCACAGCAGGGCGCCCGACAGATGGGCCGAGGTGCCGTTGCCGAACGAGGCATAGCTGAGCTCGCCGGGCCTGGCCTTGGCGCGGCTGCGCAGATCGGCCAGCGTCTTCAGGCCGCTGCCCGGGTGGGTGGCCAGCACATGCTCGGACAGGCCCATCAGCGCCACGGGCTTGAGGTCGCGCGTGGTGTCGTAGGGCAGGTTCTTCACCAGCGTCTTGTTGGCCGTGAAGCTGTTGGCCACGCACACCAGGGTGTAGCCGTCGGCCGGCTGCTTGGACACATAGTCCACGCCGATCACCGTGCCCGCGCCGGGCTTGTTCTCCACGATCACAGGCTGGCCCAGGGACTTGCCCAGCTCGGTGCCCACCAGGCGCGCCACCAGGTCGGTGGTGCCGCCCGGCGTGAAGGGCACGATGATGCGCAGCGGCCTGGCGGGCCAGGTGCCGGCCGCGCTGCCGGGCTGGGCCTGGGAAAGGCCCGGGAGCATCAGCGCTGCGGCCGTGGTGGCTGCGGTGGATTGCAGGAAATGGCGGCGTTGCATGTCTTGTCTCCTCGGTTCTCTTTGTCGTTGTCGCTGGTCGCCCGTTCAGACGCCCCAGTGCGGAATATGGTGCGAGCCCAGCGATACGGCCACGTTCTTGGGCTCGCAAAAGACCTCGTAGCTCCAGCTGCCGCCCTCGCGGCCCGTGCCCGAGGCCTTGGTGCCGCCGAAGGGCTGGCGCAGGTCGCGCACGTTCTGGCTGTTGACGAAGCACATGCCGGCCTCGATGGCGGCGGCCACGCGGTGGGCGCGGCCCACGCTCTCGGTCCAGACGTAGCTGGACAGGCCGTACTGGATATCGTTGGCCAGGCGCACGGCTTCGGCCTCGTCGCTGAAGGGGATGATGCAGGCCACGGGGCCGAAGATCTCGTCCTGGGCGATCTGCATGCGGTTGTCCACGTCGGCAAACACCGTGGGCAGCACGTAGTTGCCCTTGCGCACGCGCTCGGGCAGCACGGGCGCATCCAGGCCGCCGCACAGCATGCTGGCGCCTTCCTTGCGGCCCAGTTCGATGTAGTGGCGCACCTTGGCCAGGTGGCTGGCGCTGATCATGGGGCCGACGATGGTGGATTCGTCCAGCGGGTCGCCCACGGTGATCTTCCTGGCGCGCTCCACGAAGCGGTCCACGAACTTCGCGTAGATGCCCTTTTGCACCAGGATGCGGCTGCCGGCCGTGCAGCGCTCGCCGTTGTTGGAGAAGATCATGAACACGGCCGCATCCAGCGCGCGCTCGAAGTCGGCGTCGTCAAAGATCACGAAGGGGCTCTTGCCGCCCAGCTCCATGCTGAACTTCTTGAGGCCGGCGGCCTGCACGATGCGGTTGCCGGTCTGGGTCGAGCCCGTGAACGAGACGGCGCGCACATCGCGGTGGCGCACCAGGGGCTCGCCCGCGTCCTTGCCGTAGCCGTGCACCAGGTTGAGCACGCCGGGCGGAATGCCGGCCTCCAGCGCCAGCTCGCCCAGGCGCGCGGCCGTCATGGGCGACAGCTCGCTCATCTTGAGCACGGCCGTGTTGCCGAAGGCCAGGCAGGGCGCCACCTTCCAGGTGGCCGTCATGAAGGGCACGTTCCAGGGCGAGATCAGCGCGCACACGCCCACGGGGTGGAACAGGGTGTAGTTCAGGTGCGTGGGCGTGGGATAGGTGTGGCCGTCCACGCGCGTGCACATCTCGGCAAAGTAGTAGAAGTTGTCGGCCGCGCGCGGCACCAGCTGCTTGCCCGTCTGGGCGATGACCTGGCCGCAGTCGTTGGTCTCGGTCTGCGCGATCTCGGGCACATGGCGGGCGATCAGGTCGCCCAGCTTGCGCACGAGCTTGGCGCGTTCGGTGGCGGGCGTGTTGGCCCATTTCGGGAAGGCGTTCTTCGCGGCGGCGACGGCGGCCTGCACCTCGGCCTCGCCGCCTGCAGCAACCTCGGCCAGCACCTCCTGGGTGGCGGGGTTGACGGTCTCGAAATAGTCCTTGCCGGCGACGGCCTTGCCGTCGATCAGGTGGTCAATGCGCATGGGGATTCCTTGGCGTGTGCGGTGGGTTCAGGAGGCGGCCGGCGCGTCGCCGACGATGGTGTTGACCAGGCGGCCCAGGCCTTCGATCTCGGTGACGATCTCGTCGCCCACGCGGGAGTCGGCCACGCCGTCGGGCGTGCCGGTGAGGATGAGGTCGCCGGGGTTCAGCGTCATGAAGCCCGACAGGTGGGCGATCAGCGAGGGGATGTCATGCACCATGTCGCGCGTGCTGCCGTCCTGCTTGAGCTCGCCGTTGACCCAGCTGCGCAGGCGCAGGTTCATGGGGTCGGGCACATCGGCCGCATCGACGAACCACGGGCCCACGGGCGTGGCGCCGTCGCGGTTCTTCACGCGCAGGTTGGGCCGGTAGAAGTTCTCCAGGTAGTCGCGTATGGCGTAGTCGTTGGCCGTGCAGTAGCCGGCGACCACGCTGTAGGCGTCTTCGCGGCGCACGTTGCGGCAGGTCTTGCCGATGACCACGCCCAGCTCGCATTCGAAGTGCATGTAGGCCACGTTGGCGGGCCGGTACGTGCGGCCGCGGTGGCCGTTCAGCGTGTTCGGGCCCTTGAGGAAGACCAGCGGCTCCTCGGGCGCCTTGTTGAAGGCGATTTCCTTGGCATGGTCCGCATAGTTCAGGCCCAGCGCGAAGACGGTGCCGAACTGCAGCGGCGGCAGCCACTGCACGGCGGTCTCCGCCACCAGGCGGCCATCGGGCAGCTGCACCTGTCCGTGCGGGCCTTCGGTGACCTGCAGGGTCTGTCCTTCGAAGATGACGCGTCCGTGCTTCATGCTGCTGCTCCCTGTTCTGCCACCACCGAATGCGTGAGCCGGCCCAGGCCGGGCACCTCGATGACCACGCGGTCCCCGGGCCGCGCCAGCGGCGCGCCCTCGCCCGGGCCCAGCAGCAGCACGTCGCCGGGCGACAGCGTCATGAATTCGGTCACGTCGGCCAGCAGCCTTGCGGGCGGGCGCACCAGGTCGGCAAAGCCGCGCTGCCAGACCTGTTCACCATTGATGGACACCGTGAGCGTGGCCGCCTGTGCGTCAAAGCCTGTGCCGCGAACGAGGGCGCCCAGCGGGCAGAAACCGTCGCGGCAGCGCTGGCGGATGGCGGGGCGGTAGTAGTTCTCGTGCGGCAGCGTGAGGTCGCTGGCGATCAGCCAGCCGGCCACATGGTCCAGGGCCGTTGCTTCGCTGACGCGCGTGGCGCTGCGGCCGATCACCAGGCCGATGCTGGCATCGACGCGGACCTCGCCGGGATCGGCCGGCACGGCCACCGCAGCGCCATCGCGCGCCCAGGTGTTGCGCGGCTTGAGATAGAGCACGGGCGCGCGCGGAGCGGCCTTGTAGGGCGCGCTGTCGAACTGCGGCGACAGGCGCTGCACGGTGGCCTGCTGGTTGAGCAGCGTGCCGTAGACCGTGCCCAGCGCAAGGCCGTCATCCAGGAGAAAAGGCTGAATCTGCATGGTGTGGATTTAGTTAACGTGGTAATTATTGTTTTTGCAACAAGCCCCGTCAACACGGTGGATTCAGGGTTTTCCCAGGCCGCAGCAAAAAGCCCCTGCGCGGCGAACCGTGCAGGGGCTTGAGGGGGCACCGGGCGCTGCCGGTGTTGGCGGGGGCTGGCCGGTGCTGGCGTCAGCCGCGGCGGCGGCGCAGTGCGGCGATGCCGCCCAGGGCCAGCGCCAGCAGCGCCTGGGCCAGTGTGGACAGGCCGGGCACGGGGGTGGCCGTGGCGCCGGGCGGCAGGGCCGCAGGCGCGGCCACCGCCACGGGGTCCACGATGACGCCGTTGGCGGTCAGGTCGCTGTCTCCCGTCTGCCCGTCGGTGATGTCGAAGCTCACCGAGCGGCGGTCGGGTGCGAAGCGGTAGGCCGATGCGGCCAGCTCATACCAGTGCGCCGTGGGCGTGGCGGCCGTGGGGCCGTACTTCCAGAGCGTGGCCTGGGCGGGTGCGGCTTCAGGCAGGTCCATGCGGATGGTGGCCATGGAGCCCGGCGTGCCGCCCATGAGCACGAAGCTCAGGCTGCCGTAGGGCATGCGCAGGCCGCCCGGCAGCGGGCTTTGCGAGGGCGCGGGCTGAAAGCCTGCCGAGTTCGAGGCGAACTGCCATTGGTCCGCACCCACATTGCCCGTGCCGTTGCTGACACCTGCCGTGTTGCTGCCCGTGCCGATCTGCGTGCCGATGGGCACGGGCTTGCTCAGGGCCAGCACAGCCGGCGCGCTGGCCGTGCCCGAGGCCGGCAGGTTGACCGCATGCACGCGGTAGCTCACGGCAGGGTCCAGGCCGGTGAAGGACAGCGTGGCGGCCGTGCCGGCTGCGGTGCTGACCGTGTTGCTGGCAGGGGCCGGCAGGCCGGCGGCATCCAGGCCGGCCATGACCTGTTCCCAGCTGGGGACGGGCGCATTGGCAGGCAGGGCCACGGCGCGCAGGCTGCCGCCCACGCTGGGCGTGGCCTGGACCACGGCCGATGTCTGGTCCACTGCCTGGGCGGACAGGGCCACGGTGGACAGCGCCGGCACCGCCAGGCTGTCCAGGCGCGCCTTTTTCCAGGCGGCATAGGGCAGGTCCTTGGCCACGGTGCCATCGCCGAAGAAATCGGCATCGCCGCAGTCGCTGAGGATGTCCACGCTGCCGCCCGCGTCCAGGCTGGCGGGCATGGCGCCTATGCCTTCGGCCGAGCAGGCGGTGTGGGGCGCGGTGATGGCGGCCAGGTCGGCAGCGCGCGGACGCAGGTTCAGGGCCAGGCCTGCGCTGTTCACGCGGCCGTCCCAGGAATAGAGCTGGAAGTTGCGCGGCGCGGTGCCCGTGGCGCTGGCCGAGGGACCGGCAATGATCAGGTACTCGCCGACTGCGTTCTTGCGGATTTCGCGGATGCCGCGGCCGCCCAGGTCCAGGCGAATCGGCTGGCCCATGGACGCGCTGCCCTTGCTGCCGCCATCGGCCGCAGGCAGGGCCGCGAAGTTGGTCACGGGCACGATCAGCGCATGCGTGCGGCCCGTGGCGTCGTCGGCCGTGACGGCGGGCGCGCCCGGCGCCGGCACCAGCGGCGCGCGAAAGCCCAGCCATGCGGCGCCGTTGTCGGGGCTGGTGGACATGCCTTCGATGGAAAAGCCGCTCATCGTCTCGGCCTCGGGCGCCTTGGTGGCGCCGCCGTCCGAGCTGGCCACCAGGCCCAGGTAGTTGGCGGCAAGGCCGTCATGCGCGGCCGCGTCCCAGCTGCGCAGGTCCTCGCGCAGCCAGCGGTAGTAGCCACTGGCGGTCAGCGCCGTGGAGGCGCCGGAGCCGGTCACATCCATCGCAGCCAGGCGCCAGCGGTCGGTGCGCGACTTGCCGCTCTTGTTGTTGGAGTGCGAGCCCGCCACGTACACGCGGCTGCCCAGGGCAAAGCTGGCCTCGATGTCCATTTCCTCGTCGCTCTTGCAGCTGTCCAGGCCCGTGAGGCCGGGGGCGGTGCAGGCGGCGGCATCGGCCAGGCCCAGGGCGGTCCTGTCCAGCATCAGCGGCTTGATGGGCAGCCCGCCGGCCGGGCCATAGGCCGAGAAGGAGTTGCCGGCCGGCAGCGCATTGCCCGAGGCATCCTGGGCGGGCGCCTCGTCGTCGCCCACCAGCATGGTGGCGGCATCGATGACGATGGCCGTCGATGCGTCCGAGCGCCCGGCCAGCCAGCGCGGGCTGGTGTTGGCTGCGGTGTTGGCCGAGGCCGCGTACTTGATGGTGCGGCTGACGGAGGCGCCGCCCGCGTTGGTCAGCGTGACGGTGATGTCGGCATAGCCCACGCCCGTGGGCGTGATCCTGAGCACGGCGTTGCCGGCCTGGTTGGACGCGGCCAGGCCGGCGTCGGCCACCACGGCCTGGTTGCTCGAACGCGCAGTGACCTGTACGCCGCCAGCGCCCCCCGCATCCTGCACCGTGAAGCCGATGCCTGCCGAGGCAAGGGGGTCGTTGGCGTCGCCGACCACGCCGGAAAACGCGGTCAGTTCGGGCAGCGAGGCCGTCGGCGGGGCCGAGGCAATGAAAGGCACGCTCACTGCAGCCGTGCTCCCGCCGAGGCCGTTGACGGCGCGCACGCGCAGCGTATAGCTGCCGGGCTGCAGGCCTTCCAGCGCCTGGCTGTTGCCCAGGGCCACGGCCGTGGAGGCTACCGATGCAAAGCTGTCCTGCGACAGCTCCACCACGTAGTAGGCGGCGCCCGGCACGGCGTCCCAGGCGGCCGTCACGCGGTTGCCGGCCGGGGTGGCCGCCAGGTTGGAGGGGGCGGCGGGCACGGTCGCCGGCACGGTCTCCAGCGGGGCCCAGGCCACGCCATAGAACACGCCGTCCTGCGGCGCGGCGATGGACTCGGCCGTGCCCGACAGCGTGCCGGCGTAGCCGCCGTGATCGAAGGCGCGGTACAGGCGGCCCGTGGTGTCGGTGGCCATCAGCATCACATTGCCGCCGCCGGTATCGAAGGCGGCCAGGCCGTGGACCTTGGACAGGCCGGCAATGGAGCCTGCGGGCTGCCAGCTGGTGCCGTCCATCGAGAGGCGGAATTTCCGGATGGCGCCGGTATCGTTGTCCGCCACGTAGACGGTGTTCGCCAGGGCGGGGCCGCCATCGAGTTGCAGGAAGGCGATGCCGCGGTAGGTGGAGGGCGTCAGGCCCGCCAGGGGCAGGGCCGTCTGGATGCCCGTGGTCGGCAAATTCGTGCCGATCTGGTTGAGCGAGCCTCCGTTGATGGCGGCGATCAACTGGCCGCCGGCGACCGCCAGGCCCTGGACATTGCTGCTGTTCAGTTGGGAGATGCCCGTGCCGTCGGCAGCCACATGCCAGATGCCATTGTTGGCCGTGGCCGTACCCTTGCCGCTGGCCCAGACGGCGCCGCAGTCGCTGCTGGCTGCTGCGCGGATGGTGTCCTTGCTGAAGGCCGTGGTGCCGAGCGCGCGCAGGCTTTTCACGTCGGAGTCGAACCCCACCACGGCCACGGCGCGCGGGGCCGCCGCTGCCGTGACGCCGTTGGGCTCGGTGCCGCCGGTGGCCACGGCATAGCCAGGAACCACCAGGCACAGGCCATTGTCCGAGCGGTTGAGCAGGCCTTCCGAGCCCTTGCTGCTGGCCGTCAGCGGCGTCGCTCCGCCTGACAGCGGCAGCGATTGCACCAGCGTGCCGTCCACGCGGTACTCATCCAGGAACACGGGCAGCGCGCCTGTGCCCGTGCCCACGCGGTAGGCCACCAGGTTGCCCGGGGTGAAGGGCGCGGACCATGCAGCGCCACACAGGGCCAGGCAGGCCGTTGCAATCGCCTTGTGCCGCCAATCCAAAGTACTCGCGCGCATGCTCACCATCCCCCTGTGTGACAAATCGCGCGACTGTAAGAGGCGGCTGTGACAGCCCGGTGACGGCAGGCTCGCAGGATGGTGGGAAGGCACCATGCAAAAAAAAAAGACGGCTCCCTCAGGGTGCCGTCCTTGCCTCATTGCGCCGTGATGCCCGCGCTTTGCTTTTTCTGGTTATGGGCGCTGCGTGTGCACGGGGCAGCGTATCGAGCGGTCGATCAGCGGATCAGCAGCACAGGCACCTGGCTGCCGGCCAGCACCTGGGTGCTGACCGAGCCCATGACCAGGCGGCCCAGCGTGCCGTGGCCATGCGTGCCCATGACCAGCAGGTCGAACTTGCCTTCTTCGGCCGCCTTGATGATGGAGTCGGCAATCGGGCCGACCTTGCTCAGGCGGGCTGCCTGCACGCCGTGCTCGGCCAGGTAGCTGCACACGGGGTCCAGCACCTTGGTCGACTCCTCGGCGTAGTACTCGTCCACCACGTCCTTGCCCAGGGCGGCGCGCGCGCGGGCCGGCAGCTGGGGCTGGACGGTGATGGCGCTGTAGCTGTGGGCCGAACCCAGGATCTCCGGGTGCGAGGTCAGGTAGGCCAGCATCTTCTGGGTGTAGGGGCTGCCATCGACAGCGAGCAGGATGTTCATGAAGGTCCTCCTTGGATATGGCCCGAGACTAAGCCCAAGCCGGGGTGGAGTGCTTGATCCAGGTCAAGCACGGGCCGGTGCCTCTGCCGCCCCTGCGGTCGCATGCACCGGCAACTCGATGGTAGAGCGCGGCGAAAACCCCTCCTGCTCGCCCTTGCGCGCGTAGCCCAGCGGGTTGGCCACCACGCGGCAGCGCCAGGCGCTGCCATCGCCGCGCAGGCCCTCGGCCACATAGTCGCTGGGCGAATGCAGGTGGCCGTGCAGCCACAGATCGGCAAAGGGCAGCAGTTCATCCAGCACGTTGCAAAAGCCGGCCGTGCCCGGCACCAGGCCGTAGCGCGGGTCGGCGCTGCGCAGGCTGGGCGCGAAATGCGTGACGGCCACCGTGGGGCCATCGAAGGGCCTGGCCAGCGCCTGGCGCAGCCATTGCTGGCAGACCAGCGACTGCTCGCGCATGGGCTCGGCCAGGAAGGGCTCGCCGTCGCGCGTGCCGCCGGTCTTTTGCAGGTAGAAATTGGCGGCGCGAAAGGCCTTCTCGCGCAGCTTGAGCAGCCGGGCCAGATCGGTCACGCCTTCATGCATGGACATGGCGTCGTAGTCGCTCCACAGCGTGGTGCCCACGAAGCGCACGCCGTCCAGCACGGCCGTCTCGCGCTCCAGCCAGACCATGCCCATGCGCTCGCAGGTGGCACGCAGGCGGGCGTGGGCGGCGTCGAAGTCCTGCATGTCGTACTCATGGTTGCCCGGCACGAAGATCACGGGGCAGGGCCAGCCCGCGTACTGGGGCAGGGGAGAGAAGCGCTCCAGCCCGAAATCCTGGCCCGGCAGCAGGCTGCCGCTCTGGTAGGAGCCTATGTCGCCGGCCAGCACCAGCACGTCGGCATCGGGTGCGGGCTCGGCGATGAAATGCGGATGGGCCTCGAGGTGCAGGTCGGACAGCAGCTGGATCTTCATGCGGCCAAGTGTAGAACCTGCGCTGGCGCGGGCGCCCCGCAAACGGCGCTCAGGTGTGCGGGAAGGTCGCCTCTGCAGAGCGCGTGAGCGTGCGCAGCAGCCAGTCGTAGGCCTGAGGATGCTGGCCGCGCCGGCGCCACAGCGCGTCCACGTGCACGGGCTGCACGTCGAAGGGCAGCTCGCGCAGCACCAGCTTGTCGGCCATGCCGGTCACGGGCACGAAGTGGCGCGGCAATATGGTCAGCAGGTTGGAGGTCATGACCACGCGCCCGGCCGTGAAGAACTGGTTGACGGTAAGCACCACCTGGCGCGTGCGGCCCAGCGAGGCCAGGGCCTCGTCGATGAAGCCGAAGGAGCGGCCCGAGAAGCTCACCAGCATGTGGCGCGCCGCGCAGTAGTTGTCCAGTGTCAGCGGCACATCGGCCAGCGGATGGCCCTGGCGCATCACGCACAGGTACTCGCCTTCATACAGGCGCCGGCTGTCGAAGGCCACCAGGGCGCCCGACTGCGCGCGCGCCGTCAGGTCGGCCAGCGCGGCGGGGAAGTAGCCCACGGCCATGTCGGCCTCGCCGGCCTCCAGCAGGCTGCGCGGGTCGCGCGTGGTCAGCGGCAGCACGCGGATGCCGATGCCGGGCGCCTCGCGCTCCAGCAGGCTGAACATGGGAGGAATCAGCGTGGCGGCCGTGGCGTCGGCCATGGCCAGCACAAAGGTGGCGGTGGCGGTGGATGGGTGGAATTCGCCTGGCGTCAGCGTGTCCTGCAGCTGCTGCAGCGCCTCGCGGATCACGGGCCACAGCGCCAGCGCGCGCGGCGTGGGCTCCACGCCCTGGCCCTGGCGCACCAGGAGCTCGTCGCCCAGCGCCTCGCGCAGGCGGCGCAGCGCATTGCTCACGGCCGGCTGGGTGATGGCCAGCTTGTGGGCCGCCCGCGTGAGGCTGCGCTCCGCCATCACCTCGTCGAAGACGCGCAGCAGGTTCAGATCCAGTGTGCGGAAGTTCAGGGCGGACATGGCCGTGGCAGCGAGCGCTGAGTCATCACTGGTGTGAATGCTACAGATTCAAGATATAAATTTGAAGAACTCTAGGGTAAACCCTATAGTTACCCCTAGTCGCCCGCCACGCCGTCAAAAGCGGCCATTTAACTGGGTTTATCTGCCATGAGCAACTTCATTTACAACTCCTACTGTGTCGAGCACCCTGGTGTGGTGCATGTCTATCAAGCCGCCGACGACCGCAAGAGCGCTGCCAAGCGTTTCTCCGGCAAGCGCGGCGCCAGCGCCCTGCTGCTCGCTGCCCTGGTGGCCGCGCTGATGGTGGTGGTCAACGAGGTCGCCCACAACTGGACCGACGGCCACATGCTGGGCGCCTGGGTCGTGCTGTGGGTTGCCGCCTTCATGGGCCTGGCCCTGTTCTCCGCCCCCGCCCGCCGCGCCGCCATGATGGCCCGTGCCGGCTACCGCGCCTGGACCGAGAGCCGCCAGCAGGCCGCCGCTGACGAGCGCATCTGGAACGCCGCCCTGCAGGACGCCCGCCTGATGGCCGATCTGGCCCGCGCCATGGATAGGCAAGGTAACTAAGCTCCCCCTGAGCGGCTTACGCCGCTTCCCCCTCTCTACCCGCTTCGCGGGGGAGGGGGACGACACCCTCGGTGCGGGGCGGCCCTTCCTCGGTGTCTCTCGCTTTAGGTCACGCCAGTTTTTGGCGCTGTCCACAAAAAAAGCCGCTGCCCACAAGGCGCGGCTTTTTTTGTTGTCTGGGGGGCGTCGTTGAAACGCCACAAAAAAAGCCTCGCAGTGCGAGGCTTTTTCCATGGGTCGAGAGCTACTCAGGGATTCATTGTTCTGTGCATCTTCCACAGTCCATGAAACTGGCGCTGCCCAAAGCAAGGGGCACCGAGGAAGGGCCTACGCCGGCCGCGCCGCCCCGCACCGAGGGTGCCGTCCCCCCCCGCGAAGCGAGAGGGGGAAGCGGCGTAGCCGCTCAGGGGGAGCTTTATGTCCCCAGGCGCTTTTCCAGTTCGGCCTTGGTCACCAGCAGCTCCTGGGGCAGCTTGTGGGCCAGCTTGTCGAAGTGCTCGGTGTGCAGCTGCATTTCCTCGGCCCAGGCGGCCTTGTCGATGCTGGTCACGCTGGCGAACTGGTCGGCGGAGAAGTCCAGGCCGGTCCAGTTGATCTCGGCGTACTGGGGCGCAATGCCGAAGGCGGTCTGCTCGCCCTGTGCCTGGCCTTCGAGGCGGTCGATCATCCACTTGAGCACGCGCATGTTCTCGCCGTAGCCGGGCCAGACGAACTTGCCGTCGGCATTCTTGCGGAACCAGTTGGTGGTGAAGATCTTGGGCAGTGCCGCGCCCTGGGCCTGGATCTTGGCGCCCAGCGTGAGCCAGTGCTGGAAGTAGTCGCTCATGTTGTAGCCGGCAAACGGCAGCATGGCGAAGGGGTCGCGGCGCACCACGCCCTGGGCGCCGAAGGCGGCGGCCGTGGTTTCCGAGCCCATGGTGGCGGCCATGTAGACGCCTTCGGTCCAGTTGCGGGCCTCGGTCACCAGCGGCACGGTGGTGGAGCGGCGGCCGCCGAAGATGATGGCGTCGATCTTCACGCCCTTGGGATCGTCCCAGGCTTCATCCAGCGCGGGGTTGTTGGTCGCGGCCACGGTGAAGCGGGCGTTGGGGTGGGCGGCCTTGGCGCCGGTCTCGCGGGCGATCTGGGGCGTCCAGTCCTTGCCTTGCCAGTCGATCAGGTGATCAGGCAGCTTGCCGGTGTCCTTGTCCATGCCTTCCCACCACACGTCGTTGTCGTCGGTCAGCGCGACGTTCGTGAAGATCACGTTCTTGTCGAGGCTGGCCATGCAGTTGGGGTTGGTGTGGTAGTTCGTGCCCGGGGCCACGCCGAAATAGCCGGCTTCGGGGTTGATCGCGCGCAGCGAGCCGTCGGCCTGGGGCTTGATCCAGGCGATGTCGTCGCCGATGGTGGTGACCTTCCAGCCTTCGAAGACTTTGGGCGGCACCAGCATGGAGAAGTTGGTCTTGCCGCAGGCGCTGGGGAAGGCCGCAGCCACGTGGTACTTCTTGCCTTCGGGGTTGGTCACGCCCAGGATGAGCATGTGCTCGGCCAGCCAGCCCTGGTCGCGGCCCATGGTGGAGGCGATGCGCAGCGCAAAGCACTTCTTGCCCAGCAGGGCGTTGCCGCCGTAGCCCGAGCCATAGCTCCAGATTTCGCGCGTCTCGGGGTAGTGGACGATGTACTTGGTCTTGTTGCAGGGCCAGCTGGTCTGGTCCTTCTCGCCTTCGGCCAGGGGCGCGCCCACGGTGTGGACGCAGGGCACGAACTCGCCTTCCACGCCGATCACGTCATACACGGCACGGCCCATGCGGGTCATGATCTTCATGTTGACGGCCACATAGGCGCTGTCGGACAGCTCCACGCCCACGTGGGCGATGGGCGAGCCCAGCGGGCCCATGGAGAAAGGCACCACATACATGGTGCGGCCGGCCATGCAGCCGTCGAACAGCGGCTGCAGCGTGGCGCGCATCTCGTTCGGGGCCATCCAGTTGTTGGTCGGGCCTGCGTCTTCCTTGTTGGCCGAGCAGATGTAGGTGCGGTCCTCGACGCGCGCCACATCGGACGGATCGGACCAGGCCAGGTAGCTGCCGGGGCGCTTGACGGGATCGAGCTTCTTGAAGGTGCCGGCATCGACGAGCTGCTGGCACAGCTGCTCGTATTCCTCCTGCGAGCCATCGCACCAATGGATTTTGGCGGGCTTGCACAGTGCGGCCATCTCGGCCACCCAGGCGATCAGGCGGCTGTTCTTGACATAGGCGGGGGCCTGGATGTTCAGGCCTTGTATGACGGGTGCGTTCATCGCGGAGCTTCCTTCAATTGAAAAAACCAGTTTTTCAAAGGGGACGCGCCTGCTGCACCGCGCCAACTTTGAGAAACGGGCTCTCGTTCAGTCGGCGCGCGAAGGAAGCTCTTCTCTGGGCGGCGAAGCGGCGCTGGCGGAAGCTGGCGGCGCACCGGCTGGGGATTCGATTCTAGGGAGCGGTCACGAATTTGTCAGCAAACGAATGGCAAAAACTATGCATTCTATGCATTGAAGTATGCAATATGAACGATGAAATTGCCTGTTGAAAAGGCAAGCAAAAAGCCCCGCAAAGCGGGGCCTGGTGCAGGGGCAGGAGGGCCGGAATCAGGCCATGTTGACGGCAATGAAGGCCAGCAGAAACATCAGCACGGCGCCTGCCAGGGGCAGGATGACAGGCATGTAGGGGACGACGGCCTCGGTGGCGTCTTCGGGGGCCGGCTGCTCGCCGTGGTGCGCTGCGGGATCGTGCGTCATGCAAAAGCTCCTGGCTTGCCAATGGGGATGCCTGATTCTAGGCAGGCCTGTCCCCTGGCGCCTTCGGGGAAAGCCATGACACCGGGCCTGCTAGACGGCATTGACCTGCATGCCTTCGGCCTGAAGGGCGGCTATGACCTCGTCGATATGGGCCTTGTTGCGCGTCTGCAGCACCAGCTCGATTTCCACGCTCTGCGCGGCCAGCATGGTGAAGGCGCGCTGGTGGTGGACTTCCTCGATATTGGCGCCCGCTGCAGCCACCGTGGCCGTGATGCGCGCCAGCACGCCGGGCACGTCGCGCGCGCTGACCTTGATGCGCGCCAGCCGCCCGGAGCGCACCATTCCGCGCCCGATGATGGCTGCCAGCAGCAGTGGATCGATATTGCCGCCCGACAGGATCATTCCCACCTTCTTGCCCGCAAAGCGCTGCGGATGGCGCAGCAGCGCGGCCAGGCCTGCGGCGCCCGCGCCCTCGACCAGGGTCTTCTCGATCTCCAGCAGCATGAGCACGGCCTGCTCGATGTCGCCCTCATCGACCAGCAGCATGTCGTCCACCAGGCGTGCCACGACTTCCTGCGTGATCGCGCCGGGCTGGGTGACGGCAATGCCTTCGGCGATGGTCGAGGTGCCCATCGGCAGCTCGGCCTGGCGCACGGCATTGAACATGGACGGAAAGCGCTGGGTCTGCACGCCGATGATTTCGATGTCCGGGTTCAGCCCCTTGGCCGCCGTGGCCACGCCCGCGATCAGGCCGCCGCCGCCAATGGCCACGACCAGCAGGTCCAAATCCGGCTGTTCGGCCAGCATTTCCAGCGCCAGGGTGCCCTGGCCCGCCGCGATCTGCTCGTCGTCATAGGGATGGACAAAGCACAGGCCCTGCTGCTCGGCCAGCGCGTAGGCGTGCTGGCGCGCCTCGGCCAGGGAGTCGCCGTGCAGCACGACCTCGGCGCCGAAGCCGCGCGTGCGCTCCACCTTCACCCCCGGCGTGAAGCGCGGCATGACGATGACGGCACGCACCCCCAGGCGCTGCGCGTGGTAGGCCACGCCCTGGGCATGGTTGCCGGCGCTCATGGCGACCACGCCGCGTGCGCGCTCCTCGGGCGAGAGCTGGGCCAGCTTGTTGAGGGCGCCGCGTTCCTTGAACGAGGCCGTGAACTGCAGGTTCTCGAACTTGAGATACACCTGCGCGCCCGTGATCTGGGACAGCGTGCGCGATTCCACGCAGGGCGTTTCGAGCACGGCGCCGCGCAGGCGGCCGGCGGCGTTCTGGATGTCTTGGAGGCTGAGCATGGCGCATTGTGGCGCACACGCGGGCCTGCGCGCGCCAGGCCGTGCAATGGATTCCCCGCAGCCAGCGTGGTGCAGGGGGCTTTCATAAAATAAGAATCATTCTTGTTTGTGGGGCGCGCACCGCTCCGGCTGGCCATGGCTTTCTCCTCTGTCCAAACACCTGCACGCCCTCCGCGCTGGCTGGGGCGGGGCACGCTGCGTGCCTGTGATTTCAGCGGGCCCGACTACCGCATCCTCGATGCCGAGGTCACGGCGCAGGATGCGCTGCTGGCCGGTCACCTGCAGGCCTGGCAGGTCCAGCCCGGCCTGTGGCTGCATGGCGTGGAGGCCCGCGACCTTCGCACCATGAGCACGCGTTCGCCGGCCGTGCCGGGCCTGCACATGGTCGTGCTGCTGGAGGGGTGCGTGGACGTGGCCTTCGGCAACCAGGGTCTGCAGCTGCAGGTGGCGCCCGCCAGCGCCGCCGGTGCCCATGTGCAGGCCTGCGGGGCCGTCATCCACACGCGGCCCGGCGACATGTTCATGCGGCAGTGGCGGCGCGGCAAGTTCGAGCGCAAGCTCAGCATCACCGTGCAGCCGCAGTGGTTTGCCGCGCAGACCCTGCCCATGGCGGCGCCGCCGCTGCTGCAGCACTGGATGGAGCAGCAATTGCTGGCCATACGGCCCTGGCAGCCCTCGCCGCGTGCCGTGGCGGTGGCCGAGCAGATCATCCAGCTGGCACGTGAGGGCTCGGCGCCCTTGCTGCTGGCCAGCCGCACGCTGGAGCTGGTGCACGAGGCCGTGCAGTCCCTCGAGGCGCCCGAGCCCGATCCGGCGCAGACCGTGCCGGGCGTGCTGGGCATACGCGAGCACCGGCGCATGGCGCGCCTCAAGGCCCTGCTGGACAGCGGCGGCGACGGCTGCCGCACGCTGGCCGAGATCGCACGCGAAGTGGGCCTGAGCGCCAGTGCGCTGCAGCGCCAGTTCCGCCTGGCCTATGGCTCCAGCATCGACGAGTACCGGCGCGAGCAGCGGCTGGCGCGCGCCTGGGCCGCGCTGGAGCAGACGGGCTGCAGCGTGGCCGAGGTCGCGCATGGGGCCGGCTATTCCAGCGCGGCCAACTTTTCCACGGCCTTCAAGCGCCGCTTCGGCATCTCTCCCAAGCTGGTGCGTGCCCGGGTCTGACGCCCGGCGGGCGTCTTTGGCGCGTGGCGCAAACATCGGCAGGCCTGCCGCAAAGCCTGCTTGCGCCAGGCGGTGCTGCAATCTGGCAAAAGAAAGGACATACGCGAATGACACAGCTGCAGGCGCGCACCTCGGTGCACATGGACAGGCCCGACGAAGCCATTGCCGCCATCGTCGGGCACATGCAGGAGCACGACATCACCGTGCGCCGCGAAGGCACGCGCTGGGTGGCCGACTACGAAGGCGGCCGGGGACAGCTGTGGCTGGAGGACGGGCGCGTCCATGCGGAGGTGGCGGCACCCGGCGTGGAGCTGCTGCAGGACATGAAGCTCATGCTGGCCCACCTGCTGCTGGAGTCCACGGGCGCCGCCGACGGCTCCCTGGCCTGGGAGGGTGACGGCGCCGCGCTGCAGCGCCCGCCGGCCTTCCGCGAGCTGCGGGTGCTGGCCGTGCGCGACCTCACGCCGCACATGCGCCGCGTACGCTTTGCCTGCGACGACATGGCGCGCTATGCGCAGGACACCCACATCCACGTCAAGCTGCTGTTTCCGCAGCCGGGCGTGACCGAGCCCGAATGGCCCACGCTGTCGGCCAGCGGCCTGCTGCGCCTGCCCGAGGGTGACATGCGCCTGGACATGCGCACGTACACCATGCGTGCGATGGGAATGGCCCAAGACGGCGCCAACGGATGGATCGACGTGGACTTCGTGCTGCACGAGGATGCAGGCCCCGGGTCGGCCTGGGCCGCGCGCGCCCAGCCGGGCCAGCGCATCGGCATGACCGGCCCCGGCGGGCGCACGGCCACCCCGGCCGACTGGATGCTGCTGGCCGGCGACGACACCGGCCTGCCGGCCATGCTGCGCATTGCGGCCGCCCTGCCCGCGCACACGCGCGGCCATGTCTTCGCCGAAGTCCAGGGCCCGCAGGACGAGCAGCCCGTGCAGGCGCCCGCAGGCCTGCAATGGCACTGGCTGCACCGCGGCGCTGCCGAGGCCGGGACCACCACGCTGCTGATCGACGCGCTGCGCGCCGTGCGCTGGCCGGATGCGTTGGCCGGTCATCCCGCCAGCCGCTTCGTCTGGGCCGCTGGCGAGTTCGACACCGCCCAGGCCGTGCGCCAGTGGGCGCGCGAGGAGCGCGGGCTGGAAAAGCACGAGCAGCTGGTCGTGGCCTACTGGCGGCGGGGCATGAGCGAGTCGGATTTCAAGGCCGCGAAGTAGGCCGCCAAGTAGGCCGCGAAGCAGGCCACGCAGGGGGCCGGCGCCTCAGGGGGCGCTGCGCTCCTGACGCAGCAGGAATTTCTGCAGCTTGCCTGTGGGCGTGCGCGGCAGGCTGGCCGCAAAGACGAATTCACGCGGGATCTTGTAGCGTGCCAGCCTGTCGGCCAGGAATTGCTGCAGCGCCTCGGTACCGGGCGCGGTCTCGCCGCGCAGCACCACATGGGCGATGACGGTCTCGCCCCATTCGGGGTGGGGCCGGCCCACGACGGCGACGTCGGCGACCTGGGGATGGGCCGAGATCGCATCCTCCACCTCCTTGGAATAAACGTTCTCGCCCCCTGTGATGACCATGTCCTTGGTCCGGTCCACGATGAAGAGATAGCCCGCGTCGTCCAGGCGCGCAAGATCGCCCGTGCGGTACCAGCCGCCCGGTGCGAAGGCGGCAGCCGTGGCCTGGGCGTCGTGCAGATAGCCGTCCATCACGCTGCCGGTGCGCAGCCAGATCTCGCCGGTGTCGCCGGGGCCGGCATCCTCGCCGTCGTCGCGCACCACGCGCATGTCCACGCCGGGCAGGGCCACGCGGCCGATGGAGCCTGCGCGCTCCACCTGCTCCTCGGGGTATAGCGTGGTGCCCGTGGGCCCGGTCTCGGTCATGCCGTAGACCTGGTAGAAGCGGTCGCTGCGGTAGGCCGTGGCCAGCTTGCGCGCCATGTCGGCGCCTATGGGGCCGCCGCCGTAGACCCAGGCGCGCACGCTGCTCAGGTCGTAGCGGGCAAAGTCGGGCAGCATCTGCAGCGGCGCGAAGTAGGAGACCGGCGCGCCGAAGTACAGCGTCACGCCCTCGTCCTGCACGGCCTGCAGGAAATGCTGCGGGTGGTACTCGCGCAGCAGCACCACGGTGCCGCCCATGTACAGCGTGCCGCCAAACCAGTTGTTGAGCGGCGAGGAATGCCAGATGGGCATGGCCATCAGCGTGCGTTCCTCGCGCGTGATGGACAGGCCCAGCGCGGCCGTGATCGCCGCCAGCGTGACGGCGCGGTGGCTCAGCAGGCAGCCCTTGGGCCGGCCCGTGGTGCCGGAGGTGTAGAGCACCTGGGCGATGTCGCCATCGGCGGGCCGCGCGCCTTCCATGGGCCTGGCGGCCACCACCAGCGTGTCCCAGTCCTGGACACCCGGGACGGCCTCTTGCGCCTCGGTCACAAGTCGGGCGCAGGGGTGCTGCGCGGCGGCGACCACGGGCGCGAGTGCGGCGTCAAACACCAGGGCCTTGCACTGCGCGTGGCCGAGGATGTACTGCAGCTCGGGCGCCTGCAGCTTGTGGTTGACGGGCACCAGCGCGGCGCCCAGGCGCCAGGCGCCGAACAGGGCTTCGACAAACCCCGGCGTGTTCAGGCACATCAGGGCCACGGTGTCGCCCCGGCCCACGCCCTGGGCCTGGAGGACGGCGGCAGCGCGCTGCGAGCGCCGCTGCATGTCGGCATAGCTGATGGAGGCGCCGCGGTCGCGCAGAAAGGCCTTGGCGGGCGTCTTGCGCACGGCGCTGTCGAAGGCGTCGAGCAGGTTCATGTCTTGTCTCCTTGTGCTTTGTTGTGTGGTGGGCCGGTGGCCGCTTCAGGCGGGCAGCGCGCGCTGCAGGATGGCGGCGATGTCCAGGCCTGCCGGGTCGAAGGCGCCCGCCACCATGGCGCCCTGCTGCGCCCCCAGGCGCGTGGCGATGAAGCCGTCGGCCATGGCGGGCGGCGCATGGCGGCGCAGCAGGCAGGCCTGGGCCAGCAGCACCAGGTCCTGCACCAGGCGGCGTGCCTGGGCCTCGAGCTGGTCAGGCGGGCCGGACAGGCGCCGTGCCAGCGACTGCGCCTGCTGCAGCAACGCGGGCTCGCCCGCTGCCGTGTCGATCAGGTCCTGCAGCAGCAGCTGTGCGCCGTCGGGCTCGCGCGAGATGGCGCGCAGCACGTCCAGGCACATGACGTTGCCCGAGCCTTCCCAGATCGAGTTCACGGGCGCCTCGCGGAACAGGCGCGCCATCACGCCCGTGTCCACATAGCCGTTGCCCCCCAGCACCTCCATGGCCTCGCCCGTCAGCTCCACGCCGCGCTTGCAGACCCAGAACTTGGCCGCCGGCGTCATGATGCGTTTCCAGGCGCGCTCCAGCGGATCACCCTCGTCGCCTCCACGCTCGTAGGCCTGGGCCAGGCGCATGGCGATCTGCAGCGCGGCCTCGCTCTCCAGCGCCAGATCGGCCAGCACGCTGCGCATCAGCGGCTGCTCGGCCAGCCGCTTGCCGAAGACGCTGCGCCGGCGCGCATAGGCCAGGGCCTGCACCGTGGCCGAGCGCAGGATGGCGGCGCTGCCCAGCACGCAGTTCAGGCGGGTGTAGGTGGCCATCTCGATGATGGTGGGAATGCCCCGGCCTTCCTCGCCCATCAGGATGCCCCAGGCGTCCTCGAACTCCACCTCGCTGCTGGAGTTGCTGCGGTTGCCGACCTTGTCCTTCAGGCGCTGCACGCGCACCGCATTCTTTGTGCCGTCGGGGCGCCAGCGCGGTACGTAGAAGCAGGCCTGCCCACCGCCTTCCCCCATGCGCGCCACCACCAGGTGGGCATCGCACATGGGGGCCGAGAAGAACCACTTGTGGCCGCGCAGCAGGTACTCGCCGCCGCGCCCGCCGGCGTGCACCGGCATGGCCACCGTGGTGTTGGCGCGCACGTCGGAGCCGCCCTGCTTCTCGGTCATGCCCATGCCCAGCCACATCGATGCCTTGTCGGCGACGGGCAGGTCGCGCGGATCGTATTTGTGGCTGAACAGCTTGCCCTGCAGCTGCTGCCACAGCGCCGGTTCCTTTTGCAGCAGCGGGATGGCGGCCGTGGTCATGGTGGCCGGGCACAGCGTGCCCTGTTCGACCTGGCCGTGCAGGTAAAAACCTGCGGCCCAGGCGCTCCAGCGGCCCGCGCTGCTGTCCTCGAAGGGCAGGGAGATCAGCCCTTGCTGCCGGTATAGTCCCAGCAGCGTGTGCCAGCTCGGGTGGAACTCCACGGCGTCGATGATGCGGCCGCGTGCGTCGAAGCGGTGCAGCTCGGGCGTGTGGCGGTTGGCCTGCTCGGCCAGCTCCCAGGTGGCGCGCTCGCCCAACTGCTGCGCATAGCGCGACAACGAAGGGATGTGGCGCGCAGCGCCGCTGCGCTGAAGGGCCTCGGCCAGGGCGGGGTCGGCCTCCAGCAGGTTGAAGTCGGTGAGTTCGTCGACCTGGTTCAGGACGTCGTGCGTGTTCCAGGTGTGCCGTGTCTGCAAAGTCTGGCCGGTGCTCATGCGTGTCTCCGTGATCGTGGGTCTCAACGCAAAAGTCTAGGAAAAATGCCCAGCAAAGGTGTTCGGGTTTCAAGGCAGCAGCCGCAGCCGCCCAAAGTGCGGCGCCGCCCCCTGCAATCGCGCGCGCAGGCCACCTCGCAGGCGCTGCAGGACGCCTTTGTTCGGCTTGTGATCGAGCAGGGCTACGAGCGCACCACGGTGCGCGAGGTGGCGGCCGTGGCCGGCGTGGGCCTGGGCACCTTCTACGAATACTTCGGCAACATGGACACGCTGGCGGCCATGTGCATCCACCGCCAGGTGCAGGCCCTGCATGCCCAGGGACTGCAGGCGCTGCAGGGATGCGCCGACATGGCGCCGGCCACGCGCGTGGACCGGCTGCTGGACACCTTGGTGGACGGCATTGCGCGCGAGGCGCCGATGTGGGCTGCGCTGTTCATGCTCGAGCGCAAGGTGTCCGCGCCCGAGCCCTTCCGGCGCCACTACCAGGCCTATGTGCAGCTGTGGGCCATGGCGCTGCAGGACTGCGATCCGCCGCTGCCCGAGCCGGCCCAGCCCCTTGCGCGGCTGCTGCACACGATGACCTATGGCTGGGTGTCGCAGTCGCTGCTGGCGCTGGGGCCGCAGCAGACGCCGCAGCAACTGCGCGAGCCGCTGGGCTGGGCCATTCATGCGCTGCTGCGCAAGGCGCAGGCTGCGTAGTCCCTCAGGGCCCAGGGGCCCGAGACTCAGATGCGCGGAAAGCGCAGCGTGAAGCGGGCGCCGCCCCGCTCGGAATCGTCGGCCTCCACGCTGCCGCCCTGGGACAGGGTCAGCGCCTTGACGATGGACAGGCCCAGGCCAGAACCCTCGCGGCGGCGCTTGCCGGGCACCTGGGCAAAGCGCTGGAAGGGGTGGGCGCGCAGCTCGCTGGGCAGGCCGGGGCCTGCATCGCTGATGCGCAGCACGGTCCAGGCGCGGCCTTCGATATCGGACTCCACCGTGAGCGCCACGCCCAGCCAGGCGCCGCTGGCCGCATGGCGCATGGCGTTGCTGACCAGGTTGGAGAGGATCTGGCGCATGCGGTCGGCATCGGCGCGGATGTCGGTCATGCCTTCGTCGGTGGGGCCGGGCAGGGACAGGTCCAGCTGCATGCCGTGCTGCTGCAGCTGGGGGTGGAGCTGGTCCAGCGTCTCGGCCACCAGCAGGGTCAGGTCCATGCGCTGCTTTTGCAGCGAGAGCTGGCCTGCATCGGCCATGGACAGCGTGTGCAGGTCGTCCACCAGCCGGCCCAGGTGCTCGACCTGGGACAGCAGGGTGTTCAATTCGGTGTCGTCCGCCGCGATGACGCCATCGCAGATGGCATGCAGTCGCGCCTGCAGCACCGTCAGCGGCGTGCGCAGCTCATGCGAGATCGAGGCCGCCGTGGCGCGGCGCTCGGTCTCCAGCGTCTCCAGCGAATCGATCATGCGGTTGAAGGCCACCACCATCTCGGCCATCTCGCCGTGGGCCTTGCCGGGCAGGGCGCGCGCGCTGAAGTCGCCCAGCTCCACGCGCTTGGCCACCTCGACCATGGACGCCAGGGGCCGCGTCACCAGGCGAGACACCCAAAAGCCCACGGCCAGTCCGAAGGGCAGGCACACCAGCAGGCCGATGACCAGCGACCATTTCTCGCCGAACAGCAGATCGCCCGTCCAGTACTGGCCATAGATCTGCATGGCGCGCGGGCTGTCCTCCAGCGACTGGGCGTTGAGTTCGTCCAGCTCGATCTGCACGGCCGGCGGCAGGCTGTTGTAGAAGTCGCGGTACTGGATCTCGGAGAACACCAGCACGCCGATGGCCAGCAGGGCGATGGTGCTGAGCACGGTGGCCGTGATCCACAGGCCGAAGCGCACCCAGATGCGGTTGGGCCTCAGTCCCAGGGCCATAGCCGGTAGCCGATGCCACGCACGGTTTCGATCAGGCCTTCCTGGCCGGCCAGCTGCAGCTTGCGGCGCAGCTTGGACAGGTGCGAGTCGATGACACGCTCCAGCGCATCGCTCTCGGGCAGGCAGTGCTCGATCAGGTGGGAGCGCGAGAAGCAGCGCCGGGGCTGGGCCGCCAGGCAGGCCAGCAGGCGGAACTCGGTCAGCGTCAGGGGCAGCGGCAGGGCGCGGCCCTCGTTGTCGTAGACCACGGCGCTGTGCGCCTCGGTATCGATCTCGATGGGGCCCACGCGGATGGGCGCGGGTGCCGGGTTCTTGCGCGCCTGGGTGCGTCGCAGCACGGCGCGCACGCGGGCCACGACCTCGGGCGGATTGAAGGGCTTGACCACGTAGTCGTCGGCGCCCAGGCGCAGGGCCAGCAGCTTGTCCACATCGTCGGCCAGGGCCGTGACCATGATCACGGGCGTCTGGCTGTCATCGCGGATGGCGCGCAGCACGTCGATGCCATCCATGCCGGGCAGGTGGATGTCCAGCAGCACCAGGTCGGGCCGCAGCTGGCGGAACAGCTGCAGCGCCTCCTGCCCGTCCGAGGCCATGCGCGAACGCAGCCCGTCCCGCTCGAGATAGGCCGTCAGGATGCTGGCGATGGCGGGCTCGTCTTCGACGACGAGCACGAGGGGGGTGGTTGCCGTTGGCTGTGCTGTGGAGTTCATTGCGCAAAAGCGGCCTGGCGTGGCCTCGGGGGCCCATTATGGGCCGAGGCTGCACGGGCCGTATGTCTCCATATTCCCTCCATAAAGCCTGCAACCTCGCGCAAGCTTGGCCGCGTCCAATGGCTATCCGGGGACATGGTTCCCTGGCCTCGTTTTCCCGGTCCTCCCCCTCGATCATCCCCTCCCGCCTGTCCATCCCGTGAACCACGCCGCCGCGACGCAACGCCTCTCCAGCCTGTGCCTGGGCGCCGCCCTGGCGCTGGCCGGCTGCTCATCGCCGCCCCCGGCACAGCTCGACGGCTCGGTGCCTGCGCAGTGGACACAGCCCCTGCCCGCCGCCGCGCCGGGTGCACCTGGCTCGGCCGCCGCACCCGACCTGCAGGGCTGGTGGAAGGCCTGGGGCGATGAATCCCTCAACACCCTGGTCGAGGAGGCGCTGGCCGCCAACCTCGATCTGTCCCAGGCCCAGTCGCGCCTGCGCCAGCAGCGGCTGCTGGCGGGCACGGCCGGCGCTGCCTTCCGGCCCGTGTTCACGGCCGGTGCGCGCACGCTGCAGGACATCGCAGCCATCGACTCGTATTTCCACGCCAGCATCGACGTGAGCTGGGACCTGGGCCTGTTCGGCGCCCGCGAGGCCGGCGAGCGCAATGCCGCAGCTGCCGTGCTCGATGCACGGGGCCGCCTGCAGGCAGCGCGCGTGGCCCTGGTGGCCGACGTGGTGCACCGCTACCTGGACATCCGCATGGCCCAGCGCCAGCTGGCCCTGATCGACGAGCAGGCGCAGCTGGATGCGCGTGCCCTGCAACTGGCCCAGGTGCGCCAGCAGCAGCGCCTGGGCACGGCCGAGGCCGTGCGCCAGCTGCAGCTGCAGGCCGGCCAGAGCGCTGCCCTGCGTGCGGGCCTGCGTGAAACCCAGGCCCGCAGCGCCCACATGCTGGCCGCACTGCTGGGCCGCACACGGCCCGATGCGCAATGGCTGCAGGCCGATGCGACAGCGCCGCTGCCCGGCCCGCAGGCGCTGGGCGTGGCGGTCCTTCCGGCCGACCTGCTGCGCACGCGCCCCGACATCCAGGTGGCGCAGGCCGGCGTGGAACGCGCCGCAGCCGAGCAGGGCATTGCGCAAGCGGCGCTGTACCCGCGCTTCGTGATCGGCGGCTCGCTGCTGTATTCGTTCAACATCACCCAGAACCTGCGCACGACGCAGGACAACGCGCCCACCTTCGGGCCGCAGATCGACATTCCCCTGTTCGACTGGGGCCGCCGCCGCTCGCAGGCCGATGCCAGCGAGCTGGCGCTGCAGGCTGCCATCCAGGGCTACCGCCAGAGCGTGCTGGACGGCGTGGCCGAGGTCGAATCCGCCCTGGCCGCCATCGGTGCCCAGCGCCAGCGCATCGCCGCGCTGCAGGACTCGCAGCAGGTGCTGGCCGAGCGCGAACGCGTGCAGCACCAGCGCCAGAAGCTGGGCCTGGACAGCGAGTTCGGTGGTCTGGCGTACCGGCGCGCCGCATTGCAGGCGCGCAGCGAGCAGACCACCGCCCTGGCCGCCCATGCCCTGGCCTATGTGGCGCTGTACAAGGCCCTGGGCGGCGCGCCGCTGCCTGCCGAGGACAGGCCGGAGGACGATTCCGGCAACGGCCCTGCGCCCGTGGCTCGGGGGGCATCCTCATGATCGCGCTGGCGCGCAAGACGCTGGTGCACGAGTGGCGCCGGTTCATTCCCTCCGTCTTCGCGGTGGGCTTCTCCGGCGTGCTGCTGGCCATGCAGGCCGCGCTGGTGCTGGGCATCTTCGGATCGGCCGCGCTGTATGTGACGGCGTCCTCGGCCGATCTGTGGATCGGCTACCCGGGCACGCAGAGCGTGAATTTCGGCCGCACCATCGGCCGCGACGTGGACATGCGCCTGCGCATGGACCCGGACATCACTGCCGTCGAGCCCTACGTCTGGGTCGATGGCGACTGGCGCTCCAGCACGCCGGCTGGCGGCGCGGCCAGCGAACACGGCGGCGGCGTGTCGGTCTACCTGTCCGGCATTGCCACCGATGATGCCTCCATGCTGTTTTCCCGCGTGCTCCAGCCCTGGCAGCGGCAGCGCCTGCGCGAACCCGGCGCCGTGATCGTGGACCGGGCCGACCTGCAGACGCTGGGCGCCAGCGAGGGCGGCGTGGCCTGGGTCAACAACCACCGCGTGCAGGTGGTGGCCGCCGTGGACGGCCTGCGCGGCCTGGGCGGCGTGAACGTGCTGGCCTCGCTGGCCACGGCGCGCGAGATTGGCGGTGACCCGGGCCAGGGCAGCACCTACTTCGTGGCGCGCGTGCGCCCCGGCGCCTCGGCCAAGGCCGTCCAGCAGCGCCTGAACCAGTCCACGCCCAGCTTCGGCCCCTACGAGGCATGGACAGCCAAGGAATTCGCGCGGCGCTCGCAGCGCTACTGGATGTTCGACACGGGCGCCGGCGCGGGCGTGCTGTTCATGGCCGTCATCGTCTGCCTGGTGGGCTCGGTGGTCACCAGCCAGTCGCTCAAGGCCGTGGTGGCTGCCTCGTCGCGCGAGTACGCCGTGCTCAACGCGCTGGGCGTGAGCCGCGCGGCCCTGGGCCGCGTGGTGGTGGAGCAGGCCTGCTGGATCGGCGGCCTGGGCTTCGTGATGGCCGCGCTGGCCAGCGCCGTGCTGCTGGCCGTGGCCACGGCCTACCGCGTGCCCGTGGCGCTGAACGCATCGGCCGTGCTGGCCTGTGCCGTGCTGGTGGCCGTGCTGTCCCTGCTGTCGGGCCTGGGCGCCATGCGCAGCCTGCTGCGCGCCGACCCGGCCACGCTGCTGCGCTGAAGACTTCCAGACACCATGAACGTGATGAATGCCTCTTCCCCCGCGCCCACGGCGGTGCCTCGCACGGCGCCCAGCCTGGAGGCCGTGCGGCTGTGCAAGTCCTTCCTGTCGGGCATGGTCAGCGTGCAGGTGCTGCAGGGCCTGTCGGTATCGCTGTACGCGGGCGAACTGAGCCTGATCTCTGGCCCATCGGGCTGCGGCAAGAGCACCCTGCTGTCGCTGATGTCGGGCCTGCAGGCGCCGGACAGCGGCTACGCCATGGCGCTGGGCGAGGACCTGGGCAAGCTGGGCACGCGGGCGCTGGAGAAGTTTCGCCTGCGCCACACGGGCTTCGTCTTCCAGGGCTTCAACCTGTTCCCGGCACTGACGGCCATCGAGCAGGTGCAGTTGCCCCTGGGCTACATGGGCCTGCGCAGCGACGAGGCCCTGCGCCGCGCGCAGCAGGCGCTGGACGAGGTCGGCCTGTCCCACCGCGCCCACATGCGCCCGGCCGAACTGTCGGGCGGCGAAAAGCAGCGCGTGGCCATTGCGCGCGCCATGGCCAAGGCGCCGCAGCTGCTGTTCGCCGACGAACCCACGAGTGCGCTGGATGCCGAAAGCGGCCAGCGCGTCATCGACATCCTGCACCGCGCGGCGCGCAACCATGGCACGACCGTGCTGTGCGTGAGCCATGACCCGCGCCTGGTGCGCCATGCCGACCGCGTGCTCGGCATGGAGGACGGCGCCATCCGCAGCGACTGGCGCCAGACCTCCCCGTTGAAGGAAAAACAATGAAGCACCCCCTGAGCGGCCTTGCCGCTTCCACTGCCGGACTGGCTGCGGCGCTGGCCGCCGCCGCGCTGCTGGCGGGCTGCGGTCCTTCGCACGATGCGCCCGCCAATGCGGGCCAGGCCAGCTCCAGGGCGCAGCAAAGCGGCCCGGCGGCCGTGGCCGTGGCGCGCGGCAAGATCGAGGTGGAAGGCGGGCTGCTGGACCTGTCGCCCGCCGTGGCCGGCGTGGTGCAGCAGCTGTCCGTCAAGGAAGGCCAGTCCGTGCAGCGCGGCCAGTTGCTGCTGAGGCTGGCCGACGAGACGGGCCAGGCCGACCTGGCCGTGGCCGAGTCCGAGGCCCAGCTGGCCAAGGCCCGCCAGAAGGCACGCGCCGCGCGCCTGCCCCAGCTCAAGCAGACCCTGGCGCGCTGGCAGGCCGCGGCCCGCGAAGGCGCCGCCGATGCGCAGAACGTGGACGAGGCCGCGCAGGCGCTGCGCGATGCCCAGGCCGAGATCGACGTGGCCGCGGCCGAGGCCCAGGTGGCGCAGCGCAAGCTCGAACAATTGCGCGCCCAGCACAAGCGCCAGGAACTGCGCGCGCCCGAGGCCGGCACCGTGGTGCGCCTGGCCACCCACGCGGGCAGCCAGGCCGTGCCCGGCACGCCGGCCGTGGTGCTGCTGCCGCAGCGCCCGCTGCAGGTGCGCGCCGAAATCAACGAAAGCTTCGCCGCCGCCGTGCGCGAAGGCATGCGGGCCACGGTGACGCTGGATGCCGATGGCTTCGCACAGCAGCAGCTGCCTTCGGCACGCGTGCTGCGCATCAGCCCCGTCTATGGCACGGCGCGGCTGCAGGACGACCAGCAGCGCGGGCCGGTGCGTGTCATCGAATGTGTGCTGGTCTTCGAGCAAGCTCCCGCCGCCGCCGTGCGCGTGGGCCAAAACGTAAGGGTGCAGTTCCATGAATAAGCGCATTCCCCTGTATCTGGACACCGCCGCGCCCGGCTGGATGGTGCAAAGCGATTTCGACGGCACGATCAGCCTGCTGGACGTGACCGACACCCTGCTCAACCGCTTCGGCAAGCCCGGCTGGCAGGAGCTGGAAGACGCCTGGGAGCGCGGCGAGATCGGCTCGCGCGAATGCATGAAGGGCCAGGTCGCGCTGCTGGACATGGACGAGGCCGAGCTGCGCGCCCACCTGGACACCATCGAGATCGATCCCGGCTTTGCCGGCTTCGTGGCGGCCGCCCAGGCCCACGGCATGGTGGTGCAGGTGGTCAGCGACGGCATCGACTACGCCATACGCCATGTGCTGGAGCGCCATGGCCTGGGCCATCTGCAGGTCATCGCCAACCGTCTGGTGCCGACCGGCGAGCGCAGCTGGCGCCTGGACTCGCCCTGGGCCAGCGCGCAGTGCGCGCGCGCCAGCGGCAACTGCAAGTGCGAGCGCCTGGCCGAGCAGCAGGCCCAGCATGGCCGCGTGCTCTATGTGGGCGACAGCACCTCGGACTTCTGCGTCTCGGGCCGCGCCGACTTCGTGCTGGCCAAGTACAAGCTGATCGCCCACTGCGAAAGCCGGGGCATCGCCCATGCGCCCTTCGAGCATTTCGAGCAGGCCACGGCCTTGCTCGACAAGGTCGTCCTGGGCCTGGAGGCGCTGGCATGACATACCACCCCCTGAGTCGCTTCGCTCCTTCCCGTTGCACGGCGCCCCCCAAGGGGGACGACACCTTCGGTGCGGGGCGGCGCGGCCGGCCCAGGCCCTTCCTTGGTGCCTCTGGCTTCGGGGCACGCCATTTTCATGGACAGAGGGCGACGCGCAGCGTCATGGAAAATTGACATGAATTTGAGTGATGGGCTCTCCCTGGTTCAGCGCAGCGAGCCTGCCACGGGGCTGGACAGCGTCTGCGTGACCGAGCATGAATTCGTCATGCCCGGCACGGGCGCTGCCGCGCGCACCGGCGTGCTGCTGGTGCACGGGCTCACGGGCACGCCGGCCGAGATGCGCCTGCTGGCCAAGGGGCTGAACAAGCAGGGCTTCACCGTCTATGCGGTCCAGCTGGCCGGCCATTGCGGCAGCATGGAAGATCTCGTGGACACGCGCTGGACCGACTGGCTGGCCAGCGTGGAAGGCGGCCTGCAGCGGCTGTCGCAGCATGTGGACCATGTGGTGGTCGGCGGCCTGTCCATGGGCGCCGTGCTCTCGCTGGCCGTGGCCCAGCGTCATCCCGACAAGGTGGACGGCGTCTGCGCCCTGTCCACCACCTTCCGCTACGACGGCTGGAGCATCCCCTTCTACACGCGCCTGGCCTTTTTGCTGCCGCTGTTCCGCGCGCTGGGCATTGGCCGCCGCAGCGTGTTCATGGAGCAGCCGCCCTACGGCATCAAGGACGAGGCGCTGCGCGCACGCGTGGTCGAGCAGATGCACTCGGGCGACAGCGCGGCGGCCGGCCTGCCGGGCAATCCCTGGTGGTCCATCATCGAGCTGCGCCGCCTCTCGGCCCATGTGCTGGCGCGCCTGCCCCAGCTGCGCTCGCCCTGCCTGGTCATCCATGCGCGCAACGACGACATCTCGTCGGTGGCCAACGCCCACGACATCGTGCACGGCGCCAGCCAGGCCCATGTCGAGCTGGTGCTGCTGGACAACAGCTACCACATGGTCACCATCGACCGCGACCGCCGCACCGTGATCGCGCGCACCACCGAGTTCGTGGCGCGCATCGCCAGCGGCGCCGCCCCCCGCGAAGGCCGGGCTGTGGAGGCTGCACCGCATGGGCAGTGATCTCTCGCCGCTGGTCATCACGCTGTGGGTGCTGAACGTGCTGGTGGACAGCGGCGGCCAGCTGGCCTTCAAGGCCGCTGCCAGCCAGCCCGGTGACCTCGACGGCCTGGCGCGCTGGCGCTTCATGGCCTCCAGGCCCTGGCTGTGGCTGGGCGTGGGCTGCTATGTGGCCGAGTTCGTGCTGTGGCTGGCCTTTCTCTCGCTGGTGCCGCTGTCCGAGGGCGTGCTGCTGGGCTCCATCAACATCGTGGCCATCATGATCGCGGGCCGGCTGCTGTTTGCCGAGAAGCTGGCACCCATGCGGGTGGCAGGCATCGTTCTGGTGTCCATAGGCGTCGCCATCGTGGGCCTGCATTGAGATGAAACAGCACCCCCTGAGTCGCTTCGCGCCTTCCCCCTCTCTCGCTTCGCGGGAGGGGGACGACACCCTCGGTGCGGGGCGGCCCTTCCTCGGTGTCCCTGGCTTTGGGGCTCGCCAGTTTCATACGATGCGGGCGGCGCGCAGCCCCGTGAATAACTGAGATGAAACGTTTCTATTTCATTGGCTTTCTGGTGCTCATGGCCTTCGACACGCTGGCCCAGCTGAGCTTCAAGCAGGCCGGCAATGCGGCGCTGCCGCTGGAGTTCTCCACGGCCTGGCTGGCGCGCGTGTTCGGCCAGCCCTGGATCTATGGCGCCTTCGTGGGCTACATCGGCGCCTTTTTCTCGTGGATGACCTTGCTCAAGCGCGCGCCCATCGGCCCGGCCTTTGCGGCATCGCATCTGGAGATTCTTTCCGTGCTGGCGCTGTCGTACTGGCTGTTCGACGAGCGCATAGGCATGCCCCAGATCATCGGCTGCCTGTTCATCGTGGCCGGCATCGCCTGCCTGGCCGTCAGCGAGACGCAGGAGGCCGAGGGGCCCGGCGCAGACGACGACACGCCGGGCCATGCGGGCGGCAACCCGGGCGCGGGTTCGGCCAGCGCGGGTGCCGCGCATCTGGCGGCCTCGGCCGAGCACGGCACGCGCCATGGCTGAACGCGTGCTGCCGCCCACGGCAGGCCTGCCGCTGCGCGCGGCCGACCTGCTGCCCTGGGGCGATGCAGACCTGGCGACGGCGCTGGCGCAGTGGCTGGGCGTGCCCGCCGTGCAGCTTGAATGCTCTGGCACCTCGGCGCTGATGGTGGCGCTGCAGACCCTGCGCCGCCTGGCGCCGGGCCGTAGCGAAGTCATCGCCCCCGCCTATACCTGCCCGCTGGTGGCCCTGGCCGTGGCGCACTGCGGCCTGCAGCTGCGCCTGTGCGACCTGCGCCCCGACACGCTGGACATGAGCCGCCACCATCTGCGCGCCCTGTGCAGCGAACGCACCCTGGCCGTGCTGCCCACGCATCTGTGCGGCCGCGTGGCCGACGTGGACACGGCCCTGGACTGCGCGCGCGCCGTGGGTGCCTGGGTGGTGGAGGACGCGGCCCAGGCCCTGGGCGCGCGCCTGCGCGGCGAGCCCGTGGGCTGGCAGGGCGATGTGGGCTTCTACAGCCTGGCCGTGGGCAAGGGCCTGACCACCTTCGAGGGCGGCGTGCTGCTGGCGCGCGACCCCGCGCTGCGCGAGGCACTGCGCGAGACACATGCAGCCAGCGTGCGCCAGGACCGGGGCTGGGAGTTGCGCCGCAGCCTGGAGCTGCTGGGCTATGCGGCGCTGTACCGCCCCGCCGGGCTGGACCTGGCCTATGGCCGCCCCTTGCGCGATGCGCTGTCGCGCAGCGACTGGGTGCAGGCCGCCGGCGATGATTTCGACGACGCCATTGCCCGCCATGAACTGGGCGCCTGGCGCCGCCGCGTGGGCCGGCGCGCGCTGGCGCGGCTGGCGGATTTCCAGCAGCAACTGCAGCGCCAGGCGCGTGAGCGCGGCGCCTGGCTGTCGGCCATCGATGGCATCGAGGTGGTGGGCGACACCGTGCCGGGTGCGCAAGGCGTCTGGCCCGTGCTGCTGCTGCGCCTGCGCGATGCCGCCACGCGCGATGCGCTGCTGCGCGCGCAATGGGGGCGGGGCTGGGGTTTGTCGCTGCCCTTCGTCCATGTGCTGCCCGACTATGGACGCTACGACCATGTGCTGGGCCTGGCGCGCCAGGACGTGGTGGACCAGGGGCGCGACTGGGCACGGCGCCTGGTGGCCGTGGGCAACAGCCTGTGGTTCGACGACGCGCGCTTTGGCGATCTGGTCCAGGTGCTGGAAAGCGCCACGAAGCAGGCCGCCGCCTGACCTCGCAGCCCCGGTCGCCGCAGCTCCGGTGGGGCCTCAGCCGGCCTGCTGCAGACGCTCCACTAGGCGCTCGTTGAACGCATGCTGGCCCAGTTGCCAGGTGGCCAGCGTCTGCGCGCCGATCTGCGTGTCCTGGCCGTCACCCGCGCTCATCCAGCGCTTCCACCAGGTCGCGTAGCGCCAGGAAGACACATCGCCCGTGATGTCGCTGCCCACGATCTGGCCGGACAGCGCGCCAATGATGTCCATGGCTTCGCTCTCCAGCATGCGGCCCTGGTCCCAGTTGGTGCGCACCACCTCGGGCGCGAACACGTCCTTGTCGATGCTCAGGTAGGTGGGCTGGGCCTGCTCGCGCAGCATGCGCGCCAGCGTGCGCGACAGCTCGGCTACGCTGGCAAAGCTGCGAAAGGCCGAGTCCACGCCCAGGCGGCGCGCCCAGCCCGTGTCCACGCCCGCGCTCCAGTAGCTCAGGCGGCCCGCGCGCAGCGGCGTGAGGTAGTTCTCCCAGGCGTGTGCGCGGCCGATGTCGCCGGAAGTGATGCCGGCCACGTGCACATGCGAGACGGCCGGATGCAGGGCCACGCGGCGCACCCAGGAGCCGCAGTGCACGCCCCAGGGAAAGCGCATGTTGTCGGGGTGGTTGTCCAGCACGACCACGCGCAGCGGCCGGCCTGAGGACAGGGCCCGCGCCGCGATGCAGCGCTCGATCAGCGGCCAGCTCAGATGGTGGAAGTCGCCGCTGCCCATGAGGGCCGTGCCATGCGCGGCGGGCAGCTGTGCATCGAGCGCCGCGCGGAACCGCGCGAAGCGCCGCAGGCCGCAGCCGAAGCGCACCTGCTCCTGCCAGTGCTGCAGCGGCAGGCGCAGCTCGCCGGGCAAGGACCCCACCGAGCCATCCACATCCAGCACGACCGGCTGGGCATTCAGTTCTGTTCGCTCCATTGGCGATCGCTTTCGAAGTGGCCGGCAAAGCGCCGGCCCAGTGCGCGCAGCAGCGGGTTGCGGATGAAGACCGCATGCTGCGTGAAGGTGAAGCTGGCGCCCAGCTGGGCCTTGACCTCGGGATCGGTCCAGCCGGCCACGTAGTGGCTCAGGCCGCGTTCGATGGCGTATTCGAGGTTGACCATCCAGCTCACGAAGTAGAGGTTGGCCTCGCGTGCGGCCGGGTAGGACAGGCCGATGTACTTGTCGATCAGCTTGCCGCCGTGCTCGAAGCACAGGTTCCAGCCCAGCAGCACGCCGGGCGCGCCGTCGTCCTGCAGCGCGCGGTACTCGAAGACGAGGCCGCCGTTGCCTGCATCGCGCAGCACGGCCGCGAAGAAATCGCGCGTGAGCCTGTCGAAGTGGATCTCGCTTTGCGCATACACCGCATCGAACAGCGCGTAGTAGGCATCGACGCAGGCGTCATCGGCAAAGGCCGCGCCCGTGGGAATGCGCTGCACCTGCAGCTGCGCGCGGCTTTTGAGCTTGCGGCGCAGGTTCTGGCGGCGGCTCCTGGACAGGCGCGCAAGGTACTCGTCCAGGCTGGAGAAGTCGATGGGCACATGGGCCAGGGCCTGGCCTTCGACCAGGATGAAGCCCGCATCGGCCAGGGCCTGCGCCAGCGCCCGTGCATGGGCGTTGTCGGCGTCCGGCAGCAGCGGGGAATCCTGGGGCAGGTCCTTGACGATGGTCAGCATGCGCCGGCCTGCGCGCGCACGCAGCGCGGCAGCCTGCTGGGCGGCAGGGATGCCCATGGGCAGCACGGCGTACTCGCTGACCGTGGTGCCCACGAAGTCGGTGGACAGGCGCAGCCGGCGCGACAGCCAGCCGCCACCGGGCAACGACAAAAGACGCGCCTTGAGCGCGTCGTCCGCCGTGGTCAGAAGATCGAAGGGCGCCGTGAAGGCCGGCGCCGGCCAGTCCTGCAGCAGTGCGAAGCCCTCGGGAGGATGGGCCGCGAACTGCGCGAGCAGGCCTGGGGGTTCGAGCTGGTTGTGCAGGCGCTCTGCGGGCATCGCGCCTTCAGGCCGCCTTGGCTTTCGTGAGCAACTGGTCCAGCAGGACCATGGCCTCGTCGATCTCGGGGCGCGAGATCATCAGCGAGGGCGCGAAGGTGATCACGTTCTTGTAGTAGCCGCCCACGTCCAGCACCAGACCGCGCTTGCTGCCCTTGTATTCCAGGCCGCCTTCGAGGCCGATGTCCACCATCTTGTCCAGCAGCGCCTTGTTGGGCGTGAAGCCGTCCTCGGTACAGATCTCGGCGCGCAGCGCCAGGCCCAGGCCGTCCACATCGCCGATTTCCTTGTGGCGCTTTTGCAGCTCCTTGAGGCCTTCGAGGAAGTAGGCGCCCGATTCGCGCACCTGGCGGCCGAAGTCCATCTCGTGGGTCATCTTCATGACTTCCAGGCCCAGGGCCGTGCCCAGCGGGTTGGAGGCGAAGGTGGAGTGCGTCGATCCCGGCGGGAAGATGGTGGGGTTGATCAGTTCCTCGCGCGCCCACAGGCCCGACAGGGCGTTGAGGCCGTTGGTCAGCGCCTTGGCGAAGACCAGCACGTCGGGCTTGACGCCGAAGTTCTCCACCGACCACAGCGTGCCGGTGCGCCAAAAGCCCATCTGGATTTCATCGACCACCATCAGCACGCCGTGGTCGTCCAGCACCTTCTTGAGGCCCTTGAAGAAATTGGGCGGCGGCACGACGTAGCCGCCCGTGCCCTGGATGGGCTCCACGTAGAAGGCTGCGTACTCGCACTGGTTGGTCTTGGGGTCCCAGATGGCGTGGTATTCGTTCTCGAACTTGCGCGCGAATTCCCGGACGATGGAGTCCGCGTATTCCTCCGACGTCATGCCCTTGGGGCGGCGGAACGGGTAGGGGAAGGGGATGAACTGCGCGCGGTCGCCGAAGTGGCCGTAGCGGCGGCGGTAGCGGTAGCTGGAGGTGATGCTGGAGGCGCCCAGCGTGCGGCCGTGGTAGCCGCCCTCGAAGGCGAACATCAGGCTCTTGCCACCGCTGGCATTGCGCACGACCTTGAGCGAGTCCTCGATGGCCTGGGCGCCGCCCACGTTGAAGTGCACGCGGCCGGCATGGCCCCACTTGCGCTCCGCATCCTGGGCGATGAACTTGGCCAGCTCGATCTTGGTGGGGTGCAGGTACTGGCTGGCGACCTGGGGCAGGGTCTGCAGCTGCTCGATCATCTTCTGCTCGAGGCGCTTGTTCTTGTAGCCGAAGTTCACGGCCGAATACCACATCTGCAGATCGAGGTAGTGCGTGCCGGCCTCGTCGTACATGTAGCTGCCTTCGCAGCCCGAAAAGATCTTGGGGGGATTGACGTAGTGGACGGTATCCCCGAACGAGCAGTACTTGGCTTCGTCGGCCAGGAGTTGGGCGTTATTGGTCACAGCAAAGGGCTCCAGATATTCAGCCGCCGCAGTGTGAGCGGGCAATCTTGCTGCGCTGTCGAGTCTTTGTGTGGGGTTTGTGGAGGAGGTCCGCGCGGGACCGTGATCTGCCCCTGTGACGTAAATGATACAAAACAAATGATAATCATTATCAATTGGTGGGAGAATCGCGGAAAGCCAGCAGGAAGAAATCACACCCGGGGGGAATCAATGGTCTCGCAAGAGCACTCCGCGAAGAGGTCGGCAGCTAGCCAGCAACCCTCGTTCCCCGATTCCTGCCATGGCTCCATCTTCACGCTCCTGCGCCCCTGTCTCCCTTTTCTGGAATCCCTGCGCTGCGCCGGCCTTGCGGCCCAGCCTGCTGGCCGTGGCCGTGCAGGCCGCCGTGATCGGCCTGGCCTCGCCCGGCGCCTGGGCCCAGCCCCGGCCTCAGGCCCTGGACGATGAGGCCCGGCTGATGGCGCAGGCCCCCACCAAGGCACTGGCCCAGGTCGACGTGGTCGACACGGCCGAGCCCGCGCAGCGAACCCCGGGCGCCTCCACCACCGTCAGCGGCCCGGCGCTGGAGCAGGCCGGCAGCATGGCCGATGTGGTGCGCTACCAGCCCCTGGTCTCCGCGCCGGGCACGGCCTCGGGCACCAGCCGCAACCGCAGCAGCTTCGACCGCTCGGGCACCACGGGCTACAACATCCGCGGCATCGAGGGCAACCGCATCGGCATGGATGTGGACGGCGTCGAGATGCCCGACGCCACCACGCGCCCCTACGTGAGCCGTGTCGGCGCCAACACCTTCGGCGTGGGCCGTGACTTCATCGACCCCGAGATGTTCTCGGCCGTGGACATCCTCTCCGGCACCACCACGGCGCGGCGCGCGGCCGGTGGCATCGGCGGCTCGGTGGGCTTTCGCACCAAGTCCGCCGAGGACTACCTGGTGGGCGGCAAAACCTCCTACCTGGGCGGCAAGATCGGCCATGACACGGCCGACCGCTCCTGGAACGAGAGCTTCACGGCCGCTGGCCGCTCGGGCGACCTCGACGGCCTGATCGCCTACTCGCGCCGCGACGGCCACGAGACGCGCAACCACAGCGCCATCGTCAACAGCTATCCCGACGACTGGAACTCCAACGCCCTGCTGCTCAAGGGCGGCCTGCGCATCAACCCGGCCCACCGCCTGGTGCTGTCGGCCGACCTGTATCGCCGCAAGAACGACACCTCCTTCCATGGCTGGGACACCACCAACACCAGCATCACCGAAAGCTCGCGCCAGAACAGCGACACCAGCCGCAACACGCTGCAGCTGCAGCACCTGTGGACCCCGGCCGGCGCCTGGGTGGACCAGCTGGACACGCGGCTGTTCTTCCAGAACACGGACACCAACGACGTCACCGACACCACCACGCTGGCCACGGGCGCCAAGGTGCACAACGTCTCGGGCAACGAGACGCGCACCTGGGGTTTCTCGAGCACGGGCGACAAGCGCATCGACCGCCACCGCCTGAGCTTTGGCGTCAATGCCTCGACCCAGGACACGGAGCGCCCCTGGGCCGTGTCCGGCAGCATGAAGCCCCAGCCCGACACCACCACCCGCCGCTACGGCGCCTTCCTGCAGGACGAGATCAGCTTCCAGGCCGGTGGCCGCCGCCTGGCGCTGATTCCCGCGTTGCGCGTGGACCGCGTGGAGATCAAGACGCGCGACCTGGACAACTTCGTCTCGGGCGTGCTCACGGCCGCCGACGTGGAAAAGATTTACGGCGGCACGCGCGGCAACACCATCCTCAGCCCCAGCCTCGCCCTGGTCTATGACCTCACGCCCACGTTCAGCGCCTATGCCCAGTTCAAGCGCAGCGGGCGAGAGCCCTCGGCCGGCGAGATCTTCGGCTCGTGGAACATGGCCAGCAACTACAACGCGGCAGGCCAGTACGCCCTGGTCGGCAACCCCAACCTGAAGGAGGAAAGCAGCAATGCCTTCGACTTCGGCCTCAAGGGTTCGCCCACGCCGGGCGTGACCTTCAACAGCTCGGTCTTCTATACCAGGTACTCCGACTTCATCGCCTACACGCGCTACCTGCGCGCGGGCCGTCCCGACCTGTTCGTCAACGTGCCCGCCCACATCGGCACCATCTACCAGGCCGAGAACCGCGACAGCGCAAAGATCTACGGCTTCGAGGCCAGCGCGCGCCTGGACCACGGCCAGTGGATGCCCGCCGCCAGGGGCCTGTACTCCACCTGGGCGCTGGGCATCAGCCGCGGCACCTCCAGGTCCTACTACGCAGGCGACAAGGATGTGCCGCTGGACAGCGTGCTGCCGCGCAAGGCCATCGTCGGCGTGGGCTATGACGCACCCGCCCGGCAATGGGGCCTGAACCTGACCGGCACCTTCGTCGCGGGCAAGCAGGCCGTGGCCACCAACCGCGACAGCTACCAGAACGCGGGCACCGGCCTGACCGACTCGACCACCGAGCTGTTCCGCGTGCCCGGCTATGCCATCTTCGACCTGGCCGGCTACTGGCAGGTCGCAAAGAACGTGCGCCTGAACGCCGGCATCTACAACCTGGGCGACAAGCGCTACTGGGACTATTCCAGCACCCGCAGCCTGCAGCCCGGCGTGGCGCGCGACCGCCGCGACATCGAGCTGCTGAGCAACCCGGGCCGCACCTTCGCCGTGTCCATGAACGTTGCGTTCTGAGCACCCTGCGCACCATGCCATTGCACCCACGCCACCTTCACTTGCCGCGTGGCGCGGATCCGAGGAGTTTCTCCAGGGGCCGGCCGGCCTTCCCTACAGCGGCGGTGTCGGCCGGAACGCCTCCACCACCATCGCAGCCGCCGCTGTATCTGCCTACTTCAGGAGTCGTTTCATGATCGAGTTCTCTCTGTCCCACCGCATGCTGGCCGCTGCCGGCCTGGCGGCCCTGCTCACCGCCTGCGCATCGCCCACGGCACCGTCCGCCAGCGGCCCGGCCCAGCCGGCGGGCGGGCATGGCCAGTCTGCCTTCATGGGCAGCTACGACGCCAACCGTGATGGCGTGGTCACGCGCCAGGAGTACGACACCGTGCGCAAGCAGCGCTTCCTGGCCGGCGACACCAATGGCGACGGCTGGCTCAGCGAGAAGGAGTACGTGGACGAGTTCGAGGCCCGCCTCAAGCAGCAGTACGCGGGCCGCCAGCCCGACGAGCGCTATGCCCAGTCCATGAAGCAGGCCCATGTGCGCTTCGGCATCGTGGACAGGAACCGCGACGGCAAATACACCGTGGAAGAAGACATGGCCATCGCCGAACGCAGCTTCAAGGAAGCCGACGTCAACGCCGATGGCGTCGTGGACAAGAACGACGTCAAGAAGCCCTGAGCGGACATGGCTGGAACCCTATCCAAGCGATTGGCCTGGCGGCTGCCGCTGCTGTCGGCCGTGTGCATCTCCGCCCAGGCCCATACGCCCTACCTGCTGCCCACCAGCTTCGAGGCTTCGCCCCGGGCCGTCATCAGCGTGGACGCCAGCTTCGCCGACAAGTTCTTCATCCCCGAAGTGGCTTTTGGCGAAACGCGCTTCACCGTGACGGCGCCCGACGGCTCGGTCACGCCCGTGGCCGATGTGCGCCAGTTCAAGACCCGCACCGTGGCCGAGCACCAGCTGCCCGACGAGAAGGGCACCTACCGCGTGAGCACCGGCCCGCGCCTGGGCGCCGTCTTCCGTTCGTGGGAGCGCAACGGCAAGGTCGAGACCGCGCGTGATCCCGCCACGCCCACGCCGGCCGATGCCAGGCTGCTGAGCCACTACCAGTCGCTGTCGGTCTCCGAGACCTACATCACGGTGGGCAAGCCCAGCCGGGCTGCGCTCGCGCCCTCAGGCAAGGGCCTGGAGATCGTGCCCGTAACGCATCCGGCCGACCTGTTCGCGGGCGAGAAGTTCGACTTCACCGTGCAATACGACGGCAGGCCGCTGGCCGCGCAGAAGGTGGAAATCTTCCGCTCGGCCATGGACCTGGCCAGCCAGCACAGCGTGGATGCACTGACCACCGATGGCCAGGGCCGCATCTCCTACGCCCTGCCCAAGTCAGGCATCTACCTGGCCCTGGTGCGCTACCGCGCCGACGCCCCCGCCGGCGCCGCCGCGCCGCAGTACGGCAACAACTACACGCTGACCTTCAGGGTGCTGGCGCAGTAAGGGGTTCCGGTTTCACGAAAAAGGCCTGACGCCATGGAGGTGCAGGCCTTTTCTCATGGTGAAGCCCTGCCCCATGCGATGTGCATGAGGGCTATGCGCCTCAGCCCGTGGCCACCACCCGCAGCACCTCGGCGCCATAGGCGTCGAGCTTCTTGGCGCCCATGCCGCTGATGCCCTGCAGGTCGTCCAGCGAGGCCGGGTTGCGCTCGGCAATGGCGGCCAGCGTGGCGTCGTGGAAGATCACATAGGCCGGCAGGTTGTGCTCGCGCGCGACCTCGGCGCGCCAGGCCTTGAGGTTGATGAAGCGCACCTGGGCATCAGGCCCCAGGCTGGCGGCGGCCGCGTTGGGCTGGGTGGCGCGCTTGGAGGTGCGCGTGCGCGGCGCTGCAACGGCCTCGCGCAGCTGTACCTGGACGTTGCCGCGCAGCACTTCGCGCGAGCCTTCGGCCAGGCACAGGGTGTCGAAGCTGTGGCCGCTGTTCTCGCTGGTGATCTTGTGCAGGCCCAGGGCGCCGGTGGCCAGCAGCTGGCGCATCACGCCGCGCAGCTGGGGCTCGCTGTAGTCCTTGCCCAGGCCGAAGGTGGAGATCTTCTCGTGCCCGTACTGGCGCACCTTCTCGGTGTCCTTGCCGCGCAGCACGTCCATGATGTGGCCCGCGCCAAAGGTCAGCTGGCTGGCCTCGTGCACGCGGTAGATGGTGGACAGCAGCTTGCGCGCGGCGTCCGTTCCATCCCACAGGGCCGGGGGCTCCAGGCAGTTGTCGCAGTTGCCGCAGGCGGTCTTTGCCACGCGCTGCAGCGGCCGGCCTTCAATGTCCGTCTCTGCGTCTTCTCCCGGTGCGCCCAGGCCGTACTGCTCGCCGAAGTAGGCCAGCAGCCGCACGCGGCGGCAGTCCGTGGCCTCGGCCAGGCCCAGCAGGGCATCGAGCTTGCCGCGCATGACCTGCTTGAAGGTGTCCTCGGCCGGGCTTTCGTCGATCATGCGGCGCTGGTTGACCACGTCGGACAGGCCGTAGGCCATCCAGGCATCGGCGGGCAGCCCGTCGCGGCCTGCGCGGCCGGTTTCCTGGTAGTAGCCCTCGATGTTCTTGGGCATGTCCACGTGGGCCACGAAGCGCACATCGGGCTTGTTGATGCCCATGCCGAAGGCGATGGTGGCCACGATGACGATGCCGTCCTCGCGCAGGAAGCGGTCCTGGTGCAGCTGGCGCGTCTCGAAGGGCAGGCCCGCGTGGTAGGGCAGGGCGGGCACGCCGGCCTGGCTCAGCGTCTGGGCCAGCTCCTCCACGCGCTTGCGCGACTGGCAATAGACCACGCCGGCCTCGCCCTCGTGCTCGCGCTCGATGAAGCGCAGCAGCTGGTTGCTGACGTCCTTCTTCTCGGCGATGCGGTAGCGGATGTTGGGGCGGTCGAAGCTGCTGACGAAGTGCCGTGCGCTCTCCAGCTGCAGCCGCTCGACGATGTCGGCGCGCGTCAGCGCGTCGGCCGTGGCCGTGAGCGCGATGCGCGGCACGCCCGCATAGCGTTCGTGCAGCACGCTCAGCGCGCGGTACTCGGGCCGGAAGTCATGGCCCCACTGGCTCACGCAGTGCGCCTCGTCGATGGCGAACAGCGACAGCTTGCCCTGGGCATGCAGGTCGTCGAGCAGGCCCAGGAAGCGGGGCGTGTTCAGGCGCTCGGGCGCGGCATACAGCAGGGTGATGTCGCCGCTTTGCAGGCGCCATTCGACTTCCTGCGTCTCGTCATAGGACAGCGTGGAGTTCAGGTAGGCGGCGCTGACACCGGCCTCGTGCAGCGCGCCCACCTGGTCGTGCATGAGCGCGATCAGCGGCGACACCACCACCGCCACGCCGTGGCCCTGCTGCTGGCGCACGATGGCCGGCACCTGGTAGCACAGGCTCTTGCCGCCGCCCGTGGGCATGAGCACCAGCGCATCGCCGCCGGCGACCACGTGCGAGACGATGGCCTCCTGCGGACCGCGGAATTGTTCGTAGCCGAACACGGCTTGCAGGACGGAATGCGCGGCGGACAACGGAGGCTTCTTTCGGCAGGGGCGGCTGGCGCGGGAGGGGGCGGGATGCGGGCGCTTCCCGCAACAAATGCGCTGCGGCCCGAAGGCCGCAACAGCCGCCATTTTGCGCCCCCTCGCAAGGTCCAGGGAAGACCTGGGGTTTGAACCGCTCTGCATCAACGGCCTTTTCCGGGCGCGAGGGTGCCATTTTCAGATTTCTCCTAGCCACCCGCTGCTGCATTCAGCTGCCGCCCAGCACTCCACGCGCAATGATGCTGCGCTGCACTTCGGACGAGCCTTCGTAGATGCGCAGGATGCGCGCATCGCGCACCAGGCGCTCCAGCGGCATTTCGCGCGTGTAGCCGTAGCCGCCGTGGATCTGCAGGGCCTCGTCGGTGACGAAGCCCACCATTTCCGAGGCATGCAGCTTGGCCATGGCCGAGTGCTGGGTGAAGGGCTGGCCTGCCTGGCGCAAGGCCAGGGCCTGCATGGTCAGCGCCCACGATGCCTCCAGGCGCAGCTTCATGTCGGCCAGCTTCCACTGGATGCCCTGTTTCGTGGCCAGCGGCTCGCCGCCGACCAGGCGCTGACTGGCCCATTGCGCGGCGGCGGCCAGGGCGGCCTCGGCCACGCCCAGGGCGGTGGCCGCCACGTCCAGGCGGCTGTTGTCCAGCACCTTCATGGCCGTCTTGAAGCCCGTGCCCTCGGCGCCCAGCCGGTGGCTGGCAGGCACGCGCACGCCGTCCAGCGAGACCTCGAAGGCATGGCCGCCGCGGATGCCCATGAGCTTTTCGGGCGCCGAGACCTGGATGCCGGGCAGATCGCGCGGCACGATGAAGGCGCTGACGCCGCGCGCGCCGGCCTCCATGTCGGTCTTGGCGAAGACGACCATGAAGCGCGCCTCGGCGGCGTTGGAGATGAAGTGCTTGACGCCCGTGATCAGATAGTCGTCCCCATCGCGCACGGCGCGCGTGCGCATGTCGGCCGGGTGCGAGCCGCCGCGCGGTTCGGTCAGCGCAAAGGCCGCCAGCCATTGGCCGCTGGCGCAGCGCGGCAGCCACTGCTGGCGCTGGGCGTCGTCGCCGCCGATGAGCACGGCGTCCGTGCCCAGGTAGTGGGCGCCGATCATGGACGAGGTGGCCGCGCAGGCGCGCGAGATGGCCACCAGGGACAGCAGCATGGCCGTGGGCGTGACGCCGGGGCCGCCCAGGGCCTCGGGCAGGTTCATGCCCATCACGCCCAGGGCCGACAGGCCCGGCACATGGCAGGTGGCGGACAGCGCCTCTTCGTCCATGCGCTGCGCCAGCGGGGCGAGTGCGTCGTCGGCAAAGCGGGCCACGGCATCGGCAATGGCGTGGTCGTCGGCGGTGGTGCCCAGTCGTTGGAAGTTCATTTCGGTTGCTCAATGTGATGGGGAAGAGGGGGCCGCGCCCGCAGTGCCCAGGGCACCGGATGCGCGCAGCGCGGCAATGGCTTCGGCGCCCCGGCCCAGCCACTGCGAGAGCAGGGCGTCGGTGTGCTCGCCCAGGGCCGGTGCGCGCTCGGCGCGGTTGGGCGCGGCGCCGCTGAAATGCACGGGCTGGGTGGGCAGGCGCAGGCCGGGCAGGCGCGGGTCCTGCACCGCGCCAAGCAGGCCGCGCGCCTGGCTCTGGGGCGACTCCAGCGCCTGGGCAATGTTCCAGATGGGTGCGGCGGGCACGCCCGCTGCATCCAGCGCGGCCACCACCTGCGCCACTTCATGGCGGCCTGCCCAGGCCTCGATGGCCTCGCGCAGCGCGGGTTCGTGGGCCGAGCGTGATTCGTCGCTGGCAAAGCGCGGGTCGCCGGCCAGGCTGCCCAGCTCCATGGCCTGCAGGGCGGCGGCGAACAGCTTGTTGTTGAGCACGGCCAGCGCGAAGTGGCCGTCGCCTGCGCGGTACACGCCGAACGGCGCGGACAGCGGATGGCGGTTGCCTACGCGGCGCGCGGGCCGGCCCGTGAACAGGTAGCGCGCCACCGAGGTGGCCAGAAAGCTCAGCGTGGTGTCGAACATGGCCACGTCCACCTGCTGGCCCTGCCCGGTGGCGCGGGCCTGCAGCAGCGCGGCCAGCGTGGCCCAGGAGGCGAACAGGCCGGCCACCACGTCGCTGACGGCCTCGCCCACGACGGTGGGCGCGCCATCGGGCTCGCCCGTGGCCTCCATGAGGCCGCTCATGGCCTGCACGATGATGTCGTAGGCCGGCCGGTGGGCCAGCGGCCCGGTCTGGCCGAAGCCCGAGACGCTGACGTAGACCAGGCGCGGATTGAGCGCCCGCAACTGGCTTGCGCCTATGCCCAGGCGCTCGGCCACGCCGGGCCGGAAGTTCTCCACCACCACGTCGGCCTGGGCGGCCATCTCGCGGACCAGGGCCACGGCCTCGGGGTGCTTGAGGTCCAGCACCAGGCTTTGCTTGTTGCGGTTCATCACCGTGAACAGCGCGCTTTCTCCGTTGTTCATGGGGCCGATGGCGCGGTAGTCGTCGCCCTGCGGCGGCTCGATCTTGACGACCTCGGCGCCCAGGTCGGCCAGCAGGGCCGTGGACAGCGGCCCGGCCAGCACGCGCGTGAAGTCGAGGATGCGCACGCCGTCCAGCGGGCGGGCGGTACTGGCAGGGGCTGGGGGCGAGGCGGATTCGGTCATTGATGCAGCCATGGACAGGTGGTGGATGGCTGCATGCTGGCCCGCAATTGAATCAATGGAAAATATTCAATCCTGATGCAATGCATTCAAAAAGATGATCCATATCAGCCTCCGGCAGCTTGAGTACTTCGTGGCCGCTGCACGCCATGGCAGTGCGGCGCGCGCGGCAGAAGCCATCGGCGTGTCCCAGCCGTCCATCTCCAAGGCGATTGCCGACCTGGAGGCGCAGTGGGGCGAGGCGCTGTTCGTGCGCCGCCATGCCAGGGGGCTGGATCTCACGGCGGCCGGCGCGGTGCGCAGCCGCGATGCCCAGGCGCTGCTGGACGGCGCACGCAGCCTGCAGGGGCCGCGCACGGCGGCGGTGGCGGGCGTGCTGCGCCTGGGCTTTCTGAGCACGCTGGGCGCGCGCTGGGTGCCGGCGCTGCTGGCGCAGATGCAGCGCCGCCATCCCGGCATTGCACTGGAGCTGGTGGAGGGCGATATCGCCTCGCTCACGCAGCAGGTGGAGCGCGGCGAGCTCGATGCGGCCCTGCAGTACAACACGGGCCTGGCGCGTCCCCGCATGGAGCTGCTGCCCGTGGCGGCGTTGCCGCCCTATGTGCTGCTGCCGCATCGCCATGCGCTGGCGGCCAGGACCAGCGTGAGCCTGGCCGAAGTGGCGGACCACCCGCTGGTGCTGATCAACCTGCCGCACAGCCGCGAGTATTTCCTGTCGCTGTTCCGCGAGGCCGGCGTGACGCCGCTGGTGGCCCATGAGTTCGCCTCCATCGAGATGCTGCGCTCCATGGTGGCCAATGGCCACGGCCTGAGCGTGCTGACCACGCGACCGGTGGTGGACCGCGCCCACGATGGCCAGCGCCTGGCCTGCCGCCGCATCCGGGGCCGCGTGGCACCCCAGCCCGTGGTGCTGGCCGTGCCGGCGGGCAATGCCTCGCCGCTGATTGCACCTTTTTTGAAGGTGGCGCGGGCTGTGATTGCACCGTAGCGGCGCGCCGTGCGGTGGCCTGCACCACGGTGGTGAATCGCGACCAGGGACTTTCCCCAGCTTGTATGGACAAGATGGGTTGGCACGGTGCTTGCTCCCGCACTCTGTGTTGACCGCAGATGGATGCAGGTTTCCGCCCTTGCCAGGTTTGCCGGGTAATCCTGTATATACATGTTTGGTCGGCAAAAACACACTTCGGGCTTCCGCACCGGTCTGCCCGCGGACCCCGAAACTGCCATTGCCAACTTGCTTTCCCGACCGAGGAGTGCCACATGAGTTCGATCCCCACGTTCCGCCGCCTGCCCCTGGGGCCGCTGGCCGCCGCCCTCTGCCTTGCCGCCGCACTGCAGCCCGCTGCCGCGCAGGAGACCAAGATCACCCTGGGCATGTCGGGCTGGACCGGCTTCGCGCCGCTGACCCTGGCCGACAAGGCCGGCATCTTCAAGAAGAACGGCCTGGCGGTGGACCTGAAGATGATTCCGCAGAAGGACCGCCACCTGGCCCTGGCCTCGGGCGCCATCCAGTGCGCGGCCACCACCATCGAGACGCATGTGGCCTGGAACACCAACGGCGTGCCCATCGTGCAGATCTTCCAGATGGACAAGTCCTATGGCGCCGACGGCATCGCCGTGCGCAATGACGTCAAGGGCTTTGCCGACCTCAAGGGCAAGACCGTGGCCGTGAGCGCGCCGGGCACGGCGCCGTACTTCGGCCTGGCCTGGATGCTGCACAAGAACGGCATGACCATGAAGGATGTGAAGACCGTCTCCCTGGAGCCCCAGCCCGCGGCCCAGGCCTTCGTGGCCGGCCAGAACGATGCGGCCATGAGCTACGAGCCCTACCTGTCCACCATCCGCGCCAACCCGGCGGCGGGCAAGATCCTGGCCACCACCATCGACTACCCCATGGTCATGGACACCGTGGGCTGCGATCCCAAGTGGCTCAAGGCCAACGCGGCCGCCGCCAAGGCCCTGGCCCAGTCGTATTTCGATGCGGTGGCCATGATCGAGGCCGACAAGACCAAGTCCTTCGAGATCATGGGCACGGCCGTCAAGCAAAGCGGCGAGCAGTTCGGCAAGTCGGCCTCCTACCTCAAGTGGTCCGACAAGGAAGCCAACCAGAAATTCTTCGCCAACGAGCTGGTGCCGTTCATGAAGGAATCGGCCGTGATCCTCAAGGAGGCCGGCATCATCCGCTCCATCCCCGAGAACTATGGCGTGATGTACGACGCCAGCTTCATCCAGTAAGCCCGCCAGGGGATGACCATGCAAGCCGCATCCACTTCCGCAGTCCAGCCGGCTAACAAGCCCATGACCCACGCCACACCGCACGCTCCCGCGCCCGCCGCGGCGCCAGCCCCCGTCCGCCGCCGCCGCATGGCGCCGCTGGAGCCCGTCAGCCCCACGGCCAAGTGGGTGCTGGGTGTGGCCTTCTTCGTGCTGTTCTTTCTCGTCTGGGCGGCTGTGACGCTGGGCGGCTTCGTCTCCCCGACCTTCCTGGCCAGCCCCATGACCATGGCGCGCGAGGGCGTGCTGCTGTTCACCGAGTACGGCTTCCTGCACGACATCGGCATGACGGTCTGGCGCGTGATGGGCGGCTTCATCCTGGCCTCGGTCGTGGCCGTGCCCCTGGGCATCGCCATGGGCGCCTGGAAGCCGGTCGAGGCCTTCTTCGAGCCCTTCGTGTCGTTCTGCCGCTACCTGCCGGCCTCGGCCTTCATCCCGCTGCTGATCCTGTGGGCCGGCGTGGGCGAGACGCAGAAGCTGCTGGTCATCTTCATCGGCTCGGTGTTCCAGATCACGCTGATGGTGGCCGTCACCGTGGGCGGCGCACGCAAGGACCTGGTGGAGGCCGCCTACACGCTGGGCGCCTCCAACACCGGCGTGGTGCGCCGCGTGCTGATCCCGGGCGCCGCGCCCGGCATTGCCGAGACGCTGCGCCTGGTGCTGGGCTGGGCCTGGACCTATGTGATCGTGGCCGAGCTGATCGGCTCGTCCTCGGGCATCGGCCACATGATCACCGACAGCCAGGCGCTGCTGAACACGGGCCAGATCATCTTCGGCATCATCGTGATCGGCCTCATCGGCCTGGTGTCCGATTTCATCTTCAAATCGCTGAACCGTCGCATGTTCGAGTGGAGCACCCTGTGATGAATCTGCTGTCCATTCAAGGTGTTTCGCGCACCTTCACCAGCCACAAGGGCACGAGCACGCAGGCCTTGCTGCCTGTGGATTTCGAGGTCCGCGAGAACGACTTCGTCACCATCCTCGGCCCTTCGGGCTGCGGCAAGTCCACCATGCTGCGCATTGCGGCGGGGCTGGATTTCCCGACCACGGGCCAGGTGCTGCTGGACGGCCGCGCCGTGGACGGGCCGGGCGCCGACCGCGGCATGGTGTTCCAGAGCTACACGCTGTTCCCGTGGCTGACGGTGGCCCAGAACATCCGCTTCGGCCTGCGCGAGAAGGGCGTGAGCGAGGCGCTGCAAAAGGAGCGCAGCGACTACTTCATCGCCAAGGTGGGGCTGCGCGGCTTCGAGAACCACTTTCCCAAGCAGCTGTCGGGCGGCATGCAGCAGCGCACGGCCATTGCGCGCGCGCTGGCCAACGATCCCAAGATCCTGCTCATGGACGAGCCCTTCGGCGCACTCGACAACCAGACCCGCGTGCTCATGCAGGAGCTGCTGCTGGGAATCTGGGAGGCCGAGCGCAAGACCGTGATGTTCGTCACCCACGACATCGACGAGGCCATCTTCATGGCCAACCGCGTGGCCGTGTTCAGCGCGCGGCCGGGCCGCATCAAGGCCGACATTCCCGTGAACCTGCCGCATCCGCGCCACTACACGGTCAAGACATCGCCCGAGTTCATGGAGCTGAAAGCCCGGCTGACCGAAGAGATTCGCGCAGAGTCGCTGGCTGCTGCTGCACACTGACGCTTTTCATGACCACTGCCCACACCATGTCTTCCCGCTCCACGGCTTCTCGTCTTTCCGCAACGACGGCGGAGGTGCCCATGGCCCTGTACCAGCAGGTCAAGGACCATGTGATGCGCAAGATCGCCGATGGCTCGCTGTCGGCCGGCGAGCGCGTGCCGTCCGAGCAGGAGCTGGTGCAGGAGTTCGGCGTGGCCCGCATGACGGCCAACCGCGCGCTGCGCGAGCTGGCCGAGCAGGGCGTGATCGTGCGGGTGGCGGGCGTGGGCTCGTTCGTGGCCGAGGAAAAGCCGCAGTCCACGCTGCTGCGCATCGCCAACATCGCCGAGGAAATCCGCCAGCGCGGCCATGACCACCGCTTCGAGCTGATCAGCGTGCGCCGCGAGTCGGCCTCGCCCGAGGCGGCGGCTTCGCTGCAGCTGTCCGCCGGCAGCTCGGTGTTCCACCTGCAGGGCGTGCATTTCGAGAACGACGTGCCCGTGCAGCTGGAAGACCGCCATGTGAACCCGCGCATGGCGCCGGACTTCATGGAGCAGGACTTCTCGCTGATCCAGCCTTCGGTGTACCTGGTGCGCAACGTGCCCTTCGACCAGATCGAGCATGTGGTGGACGCCATGCTGCCCACGCCCGAGCAGGCGCGCTGGCTGCAGATGGAGACCGACCAGCCCTGCCTGACGCTGACGCGCCGCACCTGGTACCTGGGCACGCCCGTGACCTGGGTGCACTGCGTGCATCCGGGCATGCGCTACCGGCTGGGCAGCCGCTTTCGCACCGACGGCGGATCGCACGACGGCTGAGGCCGGAAAGGCGGGGTTCCCGCTCTTGCGCTGTTCCGCTTCGATTGATATTGTATAGACAGGCATAGACATCCATCCTGGCACATCCTTCCAGACACCGACAGGGCATCACCATGAACACCATCACGACTCCCGGCCTCACCTCCCGTCCCGGCACCGCGCTGACGCTGCAGCCCGGCCAGGTCAGCCTGGCCCAGCTGCGGGCCATCCAGCAGGGCGGCGTGCGCCTGTCCATGGCGGCGCCCGCCTACGAGCGCATGCGCGCCGCCCAGGCCCATGTGCAGCACATCGTGGATGAGGACCAGGTCGTCTATGGCATCAACACCGGCTTCGGCAAGCTGGCCTCCACCAAGATCGCCCATGACCGCCTGGCAGAGCTGCAGCGCAACCTGGTGCTGTCGCACAGCGTGGGCACGGGCGATCCGCTGCCTGACGCCGTGGTGCGCCTGGTGCTGGCCACCAAGGCCGTGAGCCTGGCGCGAGGCCACTCGGGCGTGCGCCCCGAGCTGGTCGATGCGCTGCTGGCCCTGGCCAACGCCGACGTGTTGCCCGTGATCCCTGCCAAGGGCTCGGTGGGCGCCTCCGGCGACCTGGCGCCGCTGTCGCACCTGGCCTGCGTGCTGATCGGCGAAGGCCAGGCCAAGATCGATGGACAGGTGGTGTCCGGCGCCGAGGCCATGCGCCACGTGGGCCTGGAGCCCTTCGTGCTCGGCCCCAAGGAAGGGCTGGCCCTGCTCAACGGCACCCAGGTATCCACGGCCCTGGCCCTGGTGGGCCTGTTCCAGGGCGAGAGCGTGTTTGCCGCCGGCCTGGTGGCGGGCTGCCTGACGCTGGAGGCCATCAAGGGCTCGGTCAAGCCGTTTGACGCCCGCATCCATGAGGCGCGCGGCCAGCTTGGCCAGATCGCCGTGGCCGCCGCCGTGCGCGAGCTGCTGGACGGCAGCGCCATCGACACCTCCCACCCCCATTGCGGCCGCGTGCAGGACCCGTACTCCATCCGCTGCGTGCCCCAGGTCATGGGCGCCTGCCTGGACAACCTCAGCCATGCGGCCCGCGTGCTGGTGATCGAGGCCAATGCCGCCTCGGACAACCCGCTGGTCTTCGACAACGGCGACGTGATCTCGGGCGGCAACTTCCACGCCGAGCCCGTGGCCTTCGCGGCCGACATCATCGCCCTGGCCCTGGCCGAGATCGGCGCCATCTCCGAGCGCCGCATGGCCCTGCTGCTGGACACCGGCCTGTCGGGCCTGCCGGCCTTCCTGATCGCCGACAGCGGCGTGAACTCGGGCTTCATGATCGCCCAGGTCACGGCCGCCGCCCTGGCTGCCGAGAACCAGTGCCTGGCCCATCCCAGCAGCGTCACCAGCCTGCCCACCTCGGCCAACCAGGAAGACCATGTCTCCATGGCCACCTACGGCGCGCGGCGCCTGGGCGAGATGGCGCGCAACACCGCCGTCATCGTGGGCGTGGAAGCCATGGCCGCCGCCCAGGGCATGGACTTCGACCGCAGCCTGAACAGCTCCGAGCTGATCGAGGCGCAGTACGCGCTGATCCGCAGCCAGGTTCCGCACCTGGACCGTGACCGCTACCTGGCACCCGACATCGAAACCATGCGCCAGTGGGCGCTTGCCACGGACTGGCCCCAGGCCATCGTCCGCCACCTGCCCAGCCACCAGGCTGCCTGAACCCTGCAACCGCTCACCCTACGCACCCAGGAGATCGCCATGAACGCCAACGACGCCATCCTCAACGCCAACGCTGCCACCGCTGCCACCAATCCCCGCTATGACGCCAGCCGCGTCATCCGCGCCCCGCGCGGCAGCGAACTGCACTGCAAGAACTGGCTGGCCGAGGCCGCCTACCGCATGCTGCAGAACAACCTGGACCCCGACGTGGCCGAGAACCCCAAGGCCCTGGTGGTCTACGGCGGCATCGGCCGCGCGGCGCGCAACTGGGAGTGCTATGACCAGATCCTGGAGTCGCTGAAAAAGCTGGAGGCCGACGAGTCGCTGCTGATCCAGTCGGGCAAGCCCGTGGGCGTGTTCAAGACGCACGAGAACGCACCGCGCGTGCTGCTGGCCAACTCCAACCTCGTTCCCCAGTGGGCGAATTGGGAGCACTTCAACGAGCTCGACCAGAAGGGCCTGTTCATGTACGGCCAGATGACGGCCGGCAGCTGGATCTACATCGGTGCCCAGGGCATCGTGCAGGGCACGTTCGAGACCTTCGTCGAGGCCGGTCGCCAGCACTACAACAACGACCTCACGGGCAAGTGGATCCTCACGGCGGGCCTGGGCGGCATGGGCGGTGCCCAGCCCCTGGCCGGCGTGCTGGCCGGCGCCTGCGTGCTGGCCATCGAATGCCAGCAAAGCAGCATCGACTTCCGCCTGCGCACGCGCTACCTGGACAAGCAGGCGCGCGACATCGACCACGCGCTGGAGCTCATCGCCCAGCACACGGCCGCGGGCGAGGCCATCTCCATCGGCCTGCTGGGCAATGCCGCCGAGATCCTGCCCGAGCTGGTGCGCCGCGCCCAGGCCGGCGGCGCCCGCCCCGACATCGTGACCGACCAAACCTCCGCCCATGACCTGATCAACGGCTACCTGCCCGTGGGCTGGACCGTGGACGAGTGGCGTGCCGCCGCGGCAGACCCGTCGCGCCATGCCCAGCTCAAGGCCGCCGCCGCCCAGGGCTGCGCCCAGCACGTGCAGGCCATGCTGGACTTCCAGGCCATGGGCATTCCCACGGTGGACTACGGCAACAACATCCGCCAGGTGGCCCTGGACCAGGGCGTGAAGAACGCCTTCGACTTCCCCGGCTTCGTGCCCGCCTACATCCGGCCGCTGTTCTGCGAAGGTAAGGGCCCGTTCCGCTGGGTGGCCCTGTCAGGCGACCCCGAGGACATCTACAAGACCGACGCCAAGATCAAGGAACTGTTCCCCGACAACAAGCACACCCACCGCTGGCTGGACATGGCGCGCGAGCGCATCAGCTTCCAGGGCCTGCCCGCGCGCATCTGCTGGCTGGGCCTGGGCGAGCGCCACAAGGCGGCCCTGGCCTTCAACGAGATGGTGAAGAACGGCGAACTCAAGGCCCCCATCGTGATCGGCCGCGACCACCTGGACTGCGGCTCGGTGGCCAGCCCCAACCGCGAGACCGAATCCATGAAGGACGGCACGGACGCCGTCAGCGACTGGCCGCTGCTCAACGCCCTGCTCAACACCGCAGGCGGCGCCACCTGGGTCAGCCTGCACCACGGCGGCGGCGTGGGCATGGGCTACTCCCAGCATGCGGGCGTGGTCATCGTGGCCGACGGTACGGACGAGGCCGCCGCCCGCCTGGGCCGCGTGCTCTGGAACGATCCGGCCACCGGCGTGATGCGCCATGCGGATGCGGGCTACGACATTGCCGTGGCTGCGGCCAAGCGCCATCAGCTGAACCTGCCCATGGTCAAGTGAGCCGCTTGCAGGACACCACGGCCATGCAGCATTTCGACCTGAACCAGATCGCCGCCAGCCCCTGGAAGAACGGGGGCGGCAGCACGCGCGAGATCGCCTGCTGGCCGCCCGGGGCGGGCATGGAGGCCTTTGGCTGGCGCATCAGCGTGGCCACCATTGACCAGCCCGGCCCGTTCTCGGCCTTTGCGGGCGTGGACCGGCAGATCATGCTGCTCGATGGCGACGGCGTGCACCTGCGCGGCGAAGGCATCGACCATGTGCTGGACGCGCGCTGGCAGCCGTTTGCCTTCTCCGGCGATGTGGCGCTGGGCTGCTCGCTGCTGGGCGGCACTTCCACCGACTTCAACGTGATGGCACGGCGCGGCCGGTGGCGGGCGCAGGTCCAGGTGCTGGACAGCGCTGCCGACGCCGGCCGCGCCGACGCCGGCCTGTGCATGGTGCTGCAGGGCAACTGGCAGGCGGATGGCGCTGCGCTCATCCCCGGCCAGGGCATGTGGTGGAGCGCGCAGCAGCCCGACCCGCAGCAGCTGGTGCCGCAGACCGACGACGCGCGGCTGGTGCAGGTGCTGCTGCAAGCCTGCTGACGAACCACGACATCCAAGGACTCACCCCATGACCGAGCCCCACGCACCCGCTTCTGCATCCGCTTCTGCACCTGCTTCCGCACTCGCTCCATCCTCCTCGGCCGACGGCTGCTGGCAGAACCTGCGCCTGGCGCCTGACATGTTCGAGGCCGGCCAGGCCGTGGATGACGGGGAGGATGCCTGCATCGTGGTGCAGCAGGGCCGCGTGGCCTGGGTGGGGCCGCAGCAGGCCCTGCCGCCCGCATATGCGTCCCTGCCGCGCCATGACGGCCAGGGCATGCTGGCCACGCCGGGCCTGGTCGATTGCCACACCCACCTGGTCTATGGCGGCGAGCGCGCCAACGAATTCGCCATGCGCCTGGACGGCGCCAGCTACGAGGAAGTGGCACGCGCCGGCGGCGGCATCGTCTCCAGCGTGCGTGCCACGCGCGAGGCCAGCGAGGACGAGCTGTTCGCCCAGGCCCTGCCGCGCCTGCAGCAGCTGCTGGACGAGGGCGTCTGCGCCATCGAGATCAAGTCGGGCTACGGCCTGGCGCTGGAGCACGAGCGCAAGCAGCTGCGCGTGGCCCGGCGCCTGGGCCAGGCCCTGGGCGTGACCGTGCGCACCACCTTCCTGGGCGCGCATGCGCTGCCGCCCGAGTACGCAGGGCGCAGCCAGGACTACATCGACCTGGTCGCCGGCACCATGCTGCCCGCGCTGGCGGCCGAGGGCCTGGTCGATGCGGTCGATGTGTTCTGCGAGCGCATCGCCTTCTCGCTGGCCGAGACCGAGCAGGTCTTCCAGGCCGCACGCCGCCTGGGCCTGCCCGTCAAGCTGCATGCCGAGCAGCTGTCGAACATGGAGGGGGCGGCCCTCGCGGCCCGCTATGGCGCGCTGTCCTGCGACCACATCGAGCACCTGTCCGAATCCGGCATTGCCGCCATGCGCGGCGCGGGTTCCGTGGCCGTGCTGCTGCCCGGCGCCTACTACACGCTGCGTGACACCCACATGCCGCCCATCGCGGGCCTGCGCGCCGCGGGCGTTCCCATGGCCGTCTCTACCGATCACAATCCGGGCACCTCCCCCTGCCTGAGCCTTTTGCTCATGGCCAACATGGCCTGCACCCTGTTCCGGCTCACCGTGCCCGAGGCCCTGGCGGGCATCACCCGCCATGCCGCGAGCGCCCTGGGCCTGCAGGACGAGCATGGCCTGATCGCGGCCGGCCGTCCCGCCCACTTCGTGCTCTGGCCCGTGCGCCATGCGGCCGAGCTGGCCTACTGGTTCGGCAGCAAGCCTGACTGCACCATCGTGCGACAGGGCCGCATCGTGCGGACCCGCGGGCAGGGGAGCCACTGAAAGCCTGTCCCATGCCCCATGCACTGTTTCTCGATGAATTGATTTCCACCCTGGGCGCCGAAGTGGCGCAGCGCGGCGACGATGTGCCCGAGCGCTACCACACCGACTGGAGCGGCACGCCGCCCCAGCGCCCGCTGGCCCTGGTGCGCCCGCGCAGCACCGACGAGGTCAGCGCGCTCATGCGCCTGTGCACGGCCCACCGCGTGCCTGTCGTGCCCCAGGGCGGGCTCACGGGCCTGGCCGGTGCGGCCGTGCCCGTGGCGGGTGCCGTGGCCGTCTCCATGGAGCGCATGAATGCCATCGAGGACGTGAACGCGCGCACCGCGCTGATGACCGTGCAGGCCGGCGCCACGCTGCAGGCCGTGCAGGAGGCGGCCGTGGCCGCAGGCATGGTCTTCGGCGTGGACCTGGGCGCGCGCGGCAGCTGCCAGATCGGCGGCAACGTGGCCACCAATGCGGGCGGCAACGGCGTGCTGCAGCACGGCATGATGCGCGAGCAGGTGCTGGGCCTGGAGGTGGTGCTGGCCGACGGCACGGTGCTGCCCATGCTGCGCCCCATGCTCAAGAACAACACGGGCTACGACCTCAAGCAGTTCTTCATCGGCTCGGAGGGCACGCTGGGCATCGTCACGCGCGTGCTGCTGCGCCTGCGTCCCGCGCCACAGGCCCGCGCCACGGCCCTGGTGGCCGTGCCGGACTTCGATGCGGCGCTGTCCGTGCTCGCGCGCATGCAATCGCGCTTTGGCAACGGCGTGGCGGCCTTCGAGCTGATGTGGGACAGCTTCATCCAGGCCTCCATCCGCTGGCAGAAGCTGCAGCCGCCCTTTGGCCAGGCGCATGCGCTGCTGGCCCTGATCGATGTGGACGGCAAGGACGAGGCCACGCTGCGCGCCGACGTGGAAGAGGCCCTGGGCGAGGCCATGGAGGCCGGCGAGGTGGCCGATGCCGTCATCGCCCAGTCCGTGGCACAGGCGCGCCAGCTGTGGAAGCTGCGCGAGGCGCCGGCCGAGCTCAACACGAACATGCATCCGCCCGTCAACTTCGACGTCAGCCTGCCCCAGGCCAACATCGGCCGCTTCGCCGATGCCTGCCGCGCCGCATTCGACGCGCGCTGGCCCGGCCACCACACGCTGTTCTTCGGCCACGTGGGCGACGGCAACCTGCATGTCTCGGTGGACGGTGCCACCGCCAACGGCGACTGCGAAGGCGTCGAGGCCGCGCTGTACCACCTGGTCGGCGAGTTCGGCGGCAGCGTCTCGGCCGAGCACGGCATCGGCCTGCACAAGAAGCCCTATCTCGGCGCCAGCCGCACCCCGGCCGAACTGGCCGTCATGCGCGCCATCAAGCAGGCGCTGGACCCCCTGCATCTGTTCAACCCCGGCAAGGTATTCGACCTATGAACGCTCCCGCCCTCCACGCGATCCACACCCTGGCACGCCCCGAAGTGCCGCCGCTGCCGCCCTACAACGCAGGCCTGTCCTCCGAGGCCGTGCGGGCGCGCTACGGCGTCACCGAGATCGCGCGGCTGGCGAGCAACGAGAACCCCTTTGGCGCCAGCCCCGCCGTGGCCCGCGCCCTGGCCGACCTGGCCCTGCACGTGGGCACCTATCCCGATGCGCAATGCACGGCGCTGCGCGCGGCCATCGCGGCGCGCACCGGCGTGCCGGCCGAGGCCATTGCCGTGGGCAACGGCTCCGAGGACATCCTGCAGATGCTCTGCCAGGCGTTTCTCTCGCCCGGCGACCGCGTGCTCACCCAGCGCCCGGCCTTCGGCCTGCACGAGATCTACCCGCGCATGATGGGCGCCCGCGTCGAGCTGCTGGAGCTGACGCCCGCGCTGGGCTTCGATGTCGATGCCTGGTGCCAGGCGCTGGCGCGCGGCCCCAAGATCGCCATGCTGGCCAATCCCTCCAATCCCGTGGGCTGCATGTTCAGCGCCCGCGATTTCGCGCGCCTGCTGGACGCCACGCCGCCGCAGACCCTGCTGGTGGTGGACGAGGCCTACTACGAGTACGCCCTGCACGCAGAAGGCTACCCCGACGTGCTGGCCCTGCTGCGCGGCCGCGCCATGCCCTGGATCGTGCTGCGCACCTTCTCCAAGGCCTGGGGCCTGGCGGGCCTGCGCGTGGGCTACGGACTGGCCAGCGACGCGGCCCTGGTGCAACTGCTGGACCGCGTGCGCACGCCCTTCAACGTCAACCAGGCCGCCCAGGCGGCGGCGCTGGCGGCCTGGGGCGACGAGGACTTCATGCAGCGCGGCGTGGCCGAGACCGTGCGCCTGCGCGATGTGCTGGCGCAGCGGCTGGCCGCCCTGCCTGCACTGCCCGCACTTCGGATAGCGCCTTCGGCGGCCAACTTCCTGTTCATCGATATCGGCCGTCCCAACGGTCCCGTGAATGAGGCATTGCTGGCCCGGGGCCTGATCGTCAAGCCCTGGAAGGAGCCGGGCTTCGAGCACTTCATTCGCGTCTCCGTGGGCACGGAGGCCGACAACGCTCGCTTCGTGCGCGCGCTGGCCGAGATCCTGGAGGCCGGGCAATGAGCGGCATCGACCAGACTTCCGACAGCCGCACGCTGTTCGCCGAGCACGCGCTGCTGCCCACGGGCTGGGCGCGCAATGTGCTGCTGCGCTGGGATGGCGCAGGGCGCCTGCTGGCCGTACAGGCCGACGCCCCGCCCGGCAGCGCGCCGCGCGCGCCCGGCCCCGTGCTGCCCGGCATGCCCAACCTGCACTCGCATGCCTTCCAGCGCGCCTTTGCAGGCCTGACCGAATACCGCGCCGAGGCCCAGGACAGCTTCTGGAGCTGGCGCGACCTCATGTACCGCTTTGCCGCGCGCATCACGCCCGAGTCGCTGGAGGCCATCGCCACCTGGCTGTACGTGGAGATGCTGGAGGCCGGCTACACCTCGGTCTGCGAATTCCACTACGTGCACCACGACCGGGATGGCCGGCCCTACGCCGACGACGCCACGCTGTCCCTGGCCCTGCTGCGCGCCGCGCGCAAGGCCGGCATGGGCATCACCCTGCTGCCCGTGCTCTACCAGACCAGCGGCTTCGGCGGCAAGCCGCCGCGCGCCGACCAGGCGCGCTTCATCCGCAGCACCGACAACATGCTGGCCCTGCTGCAGCGCCTGCTGCCCGAGGCGCGCGCACAAGGCGCGGCCCTGGGCCTGGCGCCCCACTCGCTGCGCGCCGTGCCGCCCGACAGCCTGCGCGTGGCCGTGGAGGGCCTGACGGCGCTGGACGCGCGCGCGCCCCTCCACATCCACATTGCCGAGCAGACCCAGGAGGTGGACGACTGCCTGGCCTGGAGCGGCCAGCGCCCCGTGCAATGGCTGCTGGAGCACGCCCCCGTGGACGCACGCTGGTGCCTGGTCCACGCCACCCACATGACGCCCGGCGAATACGCGGGCGCCGCGCGCAGCGGCGCCGTGGCCGGCATCTGCCCCACCACCGAGGCCAACCTGGGCGATGGCATCTTCGACATGCCGCAATGGCTGGGCCACGGCGGCGCCTGGGGCGTGGGCTCGGACAGCCATGCCTGCGTCAACGCGGCCGAGGAACTGCTGATGCTCGAATACAGCCAGCGCCTGTCGCTGCGCCAGCGCAACGTGCTGGCCGGCCCCGACCCGCAGGTGGGCACCGCGCTGTGGACCGCCGCCGTGCAGGGGGGGGCCCAGGCCGCAGGCCGCCCCGTGGCCGGGCTGGCCGTGGGCCAGCAGGCCGACTTCCTGGCGCTGGACGCAGACCATGTGGCGCTGGCCGGCCTGCCGGTGCAGGCCATGGTCTCGGCCCATGTCTTCGGCAGCCACCGCAGCAGCGCGCTGCACAGCCTGTGGGTGGGGGGCGAGCGCCGCGTGCAGGCGGGACGGCATGCGCTGCACGAGGCGGCAGCCCATGGCTTTGTCGCGGCCCGCGCGGCCACCCTGCAATCCTGAGGCCCCCGCATGCCATGGGCCCGCGAAACCCGCCAGAAACGTTCCAGAATCACGCCATGACCGATACCGCTCCCCCTCCCTTCGTCTTCCACCAGGGCACGGCGCCGCTGCTGATCTCCATGCCGCATGCGGGCACCCATGTGCCGCCCGACATCGCCGCGCGCCTGACCGAGGAAGCCCGCCACGTGCCCGACACCGACTGGCACCTGCCGCGCCTGTACGAGTTCGCCAGGGCCATGGGCGCCTCCATCCTCGTGGCCACGCATTCGCGCTATGTGGTGGACCTGAACCGTCCGCCCGATGGCGCCAGCCTCTACCCGGGCCAGAGCGTCACCGGCCTGTGCCCCGTGGACACCTTCGACGACACGCCGCTGTACGCCGACCCGGCCGATGTGCCCGCAGACGCCGAGATCGCCGCGCGCCGCGAGGCCATCTGGGGCCCGTACCACGCACAGCTGCGCGCCGAACTGGACCGCCTCAAGGCCGTGCACGGCACCGTGGCGCTGTGGGACGCGCACTCCATCCGCTCGGTGCTGCCGCGTTTCTTCGAAGGCAAGCTGCCCGACCTGAACCTGGGCACCGGCAAGGGCACGAGCTGCGCGCTGGAACTGGCCGAGCATCTGCTGGCCATTGCGCAGACCGCGCCGGGCCACACCGCCATACTCAACGGCCGCTTCACGGGCGGCTACATCACGCGCCACTACGGCCAGCCCGAGGCCGGCATCCACGCCGTGCAGCTGGAGATGACGCAGTGCAGCTACATGCAGGAAGCGCTGCCCTTCGACTACCTGCCCGAGCGCGCCGAACAGATCCAGCCCACGCTGCAGCGCATGCTGCAGGCGGTGCTGGACTTCGTGCGCAAGCCGACCTGACACGGCGCCGCGCCGGGGCCGCAGATATTCATCGTCTGCTTGGGCGTTTTGCCTTGCAGCGTTGACCGGCTGGCCCTTTCTGTGTCCCGGCCTACCTGACCCTTACAGTCTTCACTGCCTTGGAGGTGATCCGGTCTAGCTCCTTGCTGTGAAACAGGTCAATGCACTTCATTGTGTTGAATTCCGAGGGCACTGAACCGCCGTATTTCAGGGCAACATACTTGGCAACCAGAGCCCGGAGGTCGTCATACACGGCCAAGTCTTGTTGACCAAATTCCAGGTAGGCTCCGGCGGTGGACCCGGCGTCCCTGGCAGTGCGCTCGTCCTGAGCCACTTGCGCCAAGCAAATGCTGAGCGCCCAATTCTTCAGAAGGGTCTTCTGGCTGTACTTGCTTGTTTGCGGGAGCGTCTGCGCCTGCACCGTTGCGCAAGCGATACCAGCCAAGACCCATAGCAGGACTGAGGGCTTCATGGCAATACCCAAATGGATGCAATGTCGGGCACGAACGTGCCGTTGTCAGGGTCCGACATCAAGTGGCAAGTGTCAGAGCATTCCGTGCCGTTCCATAGGGTCACATGGCCGATTGCATTGCCCCATCCGTGGCCCTTGACGACGATGATTCCCTTCATACCAATAAAGTCGGTCGTCTTCGGCGAACGCACGGTTTTTTCAGCCTTGCCAAAAGTCTTTTCCAAATACGCCATCATTTCTGCCACTCTGTACATGTACTGTCTACCGTCAGCCCCACTCACGGTTTTGTAGGTGCTGCCCTTCGGAATTGGAAATCCCGTCATGTTGAGCACATAGCTCATCCGGATCGGACAGGCATTCTCAAAGCCTCCAAGCTTTGGGTCGAGCTCGGTGTTCTTTTGAACCATGCCGCCGATCTTTCGGCCGACCTCTTTAACGGGAATGCGCACTGCCATGAAGGCATGCCATGCTTGGCTGAAGGCCGGACGTTTGGTAGCCATAAAGATTTCTTTTCTTAGAGCCGCTGAAAAACCATTGATACGTTGCTGCTTCGCGCCTCGCCTCAGCCGTCAATCCTCGATTTAATGGTTTGCACTGTACTGAATCGGCATTCCATTTTATGAACTGCCTTCGATGGGCGACCTACCTGGTCTTTTCGATGGAAGGGATCATAGACAAGATTGAGATCAATCGATCATGAGGACTTCTTCAGAATAATCTTATAAATGTAAGTAAATGAATTTGAAGTTCCATGTGGCTGCTTAATTTTTTTTCTGAATGCAGGCATGGATCTATATGACGGAATGGCCGCCGCCGCTGGCCGGTCTTCTCCAGCACGGGCGCGGTCGGGGTGGCGGGCTGCCACCAGCGCTTGCCGCTGGACTTCGTCACGACACGGCGCGTGTCCTGATCAGCCTTCGTCGTGGCAGTGGCCCGGGCAGGGCCCGCCCATGGCCACGGGCGGCGGGTCGCCCAGCCAGCGGCGTGGCCCGGGGCCGTTCTGTGCGCACAGGTCGCCGGGGTTGTGCAGCACGCAGTGGCGCAGCGAGAGGCAGCCGCAGCCAATGCACTGGTCCAGGCTCTCGCTGAGCCGCTGCAGCTCGCCTATGCGGTCGTCCAGCCGCTGCTTCCAGACCCGCGACATCTTCTGCCAGTCCCCGCCCGTGGGGACATGGCGGCTGGGCAGCTTGGCCAACTGCTCGGCGATCTCCTCCAGCGTGAAGCCGATGCGCTGGGCGAACACCACGAAGGCGATGCGCCGCAGCGACGAGCGGTGGTAGCGCCGGTGGCCGCTGGCGCTGCGCACGGACTCGATCAGGTTCAGCGACTCGTAAAAGCGCAGCGCCGAGGCCTTGACCCCGCTGCGCTGCGCCACGTCGCCGATGCTGAGCAGCGGATCATCCTCGGTTTTCATGGTGGCTTTCCTTCGTGGCTTGACTTCAAGTTCACTTGAACTCGAAGAATGCGGCCATTCTGAGCGAAAGCGCAGGAACAGGGCAACCGGGTCTGTACCGCCCATGCGAGCGTCCTGGCCGGACTGCGAAATTCTTTGGCCGAGTGCTGCAATGACGCAGCTGCCGTTCATTCATACAGTAATGGGTCTCATTTGTATTGAATGGCATCGGCCGGAGGTTTCCATGTACATCGACAGCAGCAGCTTTCCCCTGGTCCGCATGGGCTACGAGCGCGACAAGGCCGTGCCCGTGGACCGCTTGCTGGAGGACTTCTCGGCCCTGCTGGCCCGCGGCCAGGCCTTTGTCTTCTTCAGCGACGGCGACATGGCCCAGGAGGAGCGCTCACCCGAGGAGCGCAAGCAGGTCGTGCTGTGGATGAAGGCCCGCCGCCCCGAGCTCAAAAGCCTGGTGCGCGCCCTGGTCCACGCCGAGCCCGATGCGCACAAGCGCGCCGAGGCCGAGGCCTTCGCACAGATGTTCGGCAAGGCCTGGGGCTATCCCATGCTGCTGGTGGCCTCCCCCGAGGAGGCGCAGCAGCGTGCACGGGAGCTGCTCGGGTCCGATTGATGACCGATTGACATGAACTGAGAGAAACACCATGAATGCCGTGGATTCCGCCCTGCTCAAAGTCCTGCCCGAGAGGTGGGATCCCGACCATGTGGACCGTCCCGTGATCGTCCTGCCGATGCGCTCGGGCCCGGGTGACTGGGCAATGGACTTCCATGCCCACCGCAAGAGCCAGCTCATGGTCACCAATGCGGGCCTGATCACGCTGGAGACCGAGGCCGGCGTCTGCGTGGTGCCGCCGCGCAGCGCCGCCTGGATTCCGGGCGGCACGCTGCACCGCGTCAGCTGCAGCGGTGCGGCCAGCGGCCATATCGTCTTTGTGGAATCCGGCGCGGCGCGCCCCGCGCCCGGCCCCTGCCATGCGCTGGCCGTCTCGCCCTTTCTGCATGCCCTGCTGGAGCGCGTGCAGGGCCTGCCGCAGGACTACGAGCCCGACAGCGGCGATGGCCGGCTCATGCAGGTCCTGCTCGATGAAATCCAGAACGCGCAGCCCGAGGGCCTGCACCTGCCCCTGCCGCGCGACCGCCGCCTGCGCCGCATGACCGGCGCCCTGTGCGAGCAGCCCCAGCTGCAGGCGCGGCTGGCCGACTGGGCCCAGCGCATCGGCATGAGCGAGCGCAGCATGACGCGGCTGTTCCTGGCCGAGACCGGCCTCACCGTCAACCAGTGGCGCCGCCAGCTGCATGTGCTCACCGCGCTGCAGCAGCTGTCCCAGGGGCTGCGCATCCAGACCGTGGCCGATGCCCTGGGATACGAAAGCGCACCGGCCTTCGTGACCATGTTCCGCAAGGCCGTGGGCACCTCGCCGCGCCGCTTTCTGGCACTGCGCAGCGCGGTGCGCTGATCGCTACGAAAGCCGCAATCCCAGGCCGACCAGCACGGCCACCACCATCGCCGCCCCGAAGACATCCCAGCGCTGGATGCGCCGGTACCTGAGGATGACGACCAGGACGATGCCGATCAGCGTGATCAGCCGGGCCTGGAACACGGTGCCCAGCAGGAAGCAGATCACGATCTGCGCCCAGTAGGTGAGCAGGCCGGCCATCGGCGGCCTTTTCGATGCGGGCGGATTCGGGTCCGGTGCGGCCGGTGATGGCGATGCCGCGGGCAGGGTGCTTGCGGCGCCGGGGGCAGGGCCAGCCGCCTGTCGGGCGGCCTGCCGTTCCTCCTGGCGCTGCTCGCGCCGCTGCTGGTCGGTCTTCTCCAGCACGGGCGCTGCGGGTGCGGCCGGCTGCCACCATGGCTTGCCGCTGGCCAGCGCAGGTGCCTGCCCGCTGGCTGCCAGGCGCCGGAACGTGGCGTTTGCGGGGGGCTTGGCGCGCGCGGCGGCGCGGTCCTGCCGGCTGGCCTCGAGCAGGGCGTCGTTCGCCCGGTCCACAGGGCTGCGCGTGAGCTGCCGGGCCTGTGCCAGCAGCGGCCCGCCCTGCACGGGATCGACCTGGTGGACGAACTGCGCCATTCCCAGCAACTGCGAGGCATGGGCCGGCTGGCCTTGCCAGTGGGGCGCCTGGGCAGGCTGGACAGATTGGCCTGGCAGGCCGGGCAGGCCTGTCCCGGCCTGCGTGGCGCGGTGCAGGGCGGCGCGCAGGCGCCTGCGCGTCTGGCGCGATACGCCGGGCTTGTCCGCGTTCACCACCAGCCCCGTGACCTCCTGGCGGCGGCCCTTGCGCATCACGCGCTCCTTGTCGGGGTGGGGCGTGAAGCCTTCGTCGCGCAGTATCCAGCGCACGCGGCCCAGCAGCCGGCCCACGTTGTCGCGCGCGGCCTCGCCCGAGGCCGAGAAGGTCAGGTCGTCCGCATAGCGCGTGTACACAAAGCCCAGCTGCCTGGCCAGGCCCAGCAGGCGGCGGTCCAGGCGGCGGCACAGCAGGTTGGTGAGCATGGGGCTGGTGGGCGCGCCCTGGGGCAGCACGCGCTCGCGCGCCTTGCCGCCGACGAAGAGCTTCTCGCCATCCACCTGCCAGGCCTGGGCGCGGTTTTCGCTGCACAGCAGGGCCAGGAGGGTGGCCATGGCCTCGCCGTAGCCCAGATGCCGGAACACGCCCTTGATGCGGCCGAAGGCAATGCTGGGAAAGAAGTCCTTCACGTCCAGGTTGATGACCACGTCGTGGCCCGCATGCGGCGCGGCATTGCTCACGATGGAGCGGCCGGCCAGGAAGCCGTGCGCGGCATCGTGCGCGGGCACCTTGGCGAGGATGTTGTCCAGCACCCAGTACTGCGCGCGCTTGAGGCGCGGCATGGGCGCGGAGATCAGCCGCTCGCCGCCGGTCTTCTTGGGCAGGGTGAACGAGTGGTAGTGGTGGGTGCGGGCCACCTCGCGGTGAAAGCCCAGGAAGCGCAGCTCGGCCACGGTGATGCCCATGGCCTGCGCCAGCTGGGCGGCATCGGCCAGCTGCGGCAGGCCATGCCGGGCGAGCCGCTGCGGATCGGCCTGCCAGCGCTCCGTGCCATCCCGGGCGGCATCCTGCAGGGCCGCGGAGACGCCGGGGCCCAGATAGCCCACGCGCGTGGACCGCCTGGCATGCCAGGCCAGCGCCTTGTCATGGCGTTCCTGGGCCTGGCGGCGTTTGGTTTCCTCGCGCTGGGCCAGCGCCTTTTGCATGCGCTCCTTGCGCATCTGGCGCAGTGCGCGCTCGGGGTTCTGGCGCACGGCGATCTGCTGGCGCAGCTCGGCCAGCTCGCGCTGCAGCTCGCCTTCGCGCTGGATGTGGGCGGCGGCCAGCTGCGGCTGTCCCTCGCCCTTGGGCCAGAAGCCCAGGCGCTGCATTTCCTCGAGGATGACTTCCTGTTTGCTGGAGGCCTTGATGCGCTCGTAGATCTCGGCGCGCGTGGGTTGCGGCTGGCTCATGCGGCAACCCCTGCAAGGCGGGCCCGGCCGGTGCGAGGCGGGCAAGAAGGTGGAGCGACGCGCTTCTCGTCGAAGAGCCCGCAGGGCTCACGGGACGGGAGCTGTTCGCTCGACGCCACCCCGCGACGGTATGCGTGTTTCGCTTGTAGCAAGCCACTCAGGAAAACGCATACCGTCGCTGGGGTGGCACAGTGAAAACGGCGCCCGTGGTGCATGAAACGGCAGTTCACAAGGGTGGCGAAACACCACCCGGGTTGCAAGAGCCTGCGCGTCGCTCCGCGTGGCAGTGTAGAGCAATTGAGGCGGTTCACGCGATTTCTCCTTGTCCTGCTGCGGCCGCCTGCTGCGGGCCTGCCGGCTGGCGTGCGGCATCGAGCTGGGCCTGCGCCACCAGGCGCAGCGCAATCATGTGCTCGCAGGGCCCCTGGCGCAGCCGGTGCTGCTGGTAGTGGTTGCAGCTGCAGCGCGCATCGGTCAGGCGCTCGTCCGCGTTGAGTTCGAGCTGGGTGTCGAACAGGCGCTTGCCATCGGCGCGCGGTATCTGGCCGGTGATGCGGCTGAAGCCGTCCTTGCGGTCGATGCGCGGCGGGGCAATGGCCTTGCCGCGCACCAGGGCCAGCGCCTTGTCCTCCTCGGGGTTGGCGGGCTGCAATTGCTGCGCCGTCAGCGGCTCGCGCAGCAGCTCGCGCCAGGCGTAGCGCCCGGCGTCCAGGTCGTAGACCGCGCGCCCGGCCTGCATCCAGCGTGTCATGGCCGTGTGCACCTGGGCCGGAACCAGGCCCGTGGCCTGGGCCAGTTCCTGCGCGCCGGCCTGCCAGCACGACTGCAGTTGCCGGCCCACGGCCTCGACCTGGGCGGGCGTGACCTCGGCCTGCGGCGCCATCAGGTGAAAGCGCGCGCTGGCGGCCCAGTCGTTGGCGCTCCAGCCCGACAGGCCCAGCGTGACCGTGACCTGGCCCAGCTCCACCACCCAGAAGCTGGGCATGCCGCTGCCCAGCAGGTGCACGCGCACGCGCGTGGCCTGCGGGATCAGCCGCTCCAGCGTGAGCAGGCGCCGGCGCCCCCACAGGCGGATGGTGCCGCCGCCCGTGCCCAAGGCATCGCTGACGACGTGCGAGCGCCGGGTGGCCAGGCGTTCCTCCCAGGGCTCGAACACCACGGCGGGCGGCTGCCCCGGCGTCAGCTCGAAGCGCAGCGCGCGCGGGCCATGGCGCTCGCGCCGGGCACGCAGCCGCGCGCAGATGTTGAACAGGTCCATGGGGTGCAGTTCCACCACGGTGGCGGGCAGGGCCATGGCGCTGGAGACCTGCACGAAGCCGCGCAGCCAGCTGTCGGGCAGGTCGATCTTTTCCTCGCGCAGTGCCGGATCGGCGCCCACCTGCACGGCAAAGCCGGCCGGGTCCAGCGTCAGCCGCGTGTCCCGGTAGCTGCGGATCTTCTGGAATTCTTCGTAGAGGCTGGCCGAGTAGTCGATGTTGGTGGTGCCGCAGATGCGCTCGCCCGCATGCTCGAAGGCCTCGTGCCGGATGCTGACCGCGCAGTAGCTGGACTCGTCCTGGCTGAAGGCCTCGAACAGCAGCCGGTCCGGGTGCACGGTGATCACGGGGTCGAGCACGTACCAGGCATCGCGGTTGGCCTGGTACAGCCAGTCGAAGTATTTGCGCTGCGCCTTGTAGAAGGGCGCGAGCACCTGGTTGCGGGTCTCGCGCAGGTCCTTGAGTTCGGCGCTGATTTCCTTGGCGCGCGCCTGGGCGCCGCCGGTGTCGGCCATGAAGCCGGCCAGCAGCTGGGACTCATGCTCCTGCAGCCATTCGCGGTAGGCCGTCTTGTCGCGGCCGCGCGTGCGCATGTCGCTGACCACCACGCTGTGCAGCGCGCTGAGGCCTTCGCGCACCTGCAGGAAGGCCGGGCCGTCGCGCCGGAGCAGGCCGTCGAAGCGCGTGGGAGGCCGCAGCAGGTCGGGCGCGAAGGAAAACGCCTGTTGCGTGGCCGTGTCGCTGACCTGCGTGCTGCCGTAGTACTGATAGCGAAATTCCATGTCCGTTCGACTCCGTGCTGTGAACAGGCGCTCAGGTGGAAGACGGGGCCTGGCCGCGCCGCTCCGCCGCCAGGGGCTGCATGAAGCTTTGCGCCAGATGGGGATGGCGCTGCACGATGTCGCGCAGCCCGGCCACATAGTCGGGCTGGTCGGCTTGGCTGGCGCTGACCACCTGCCGCGCGAAGATGGCCGCGACCACGGCCGCAGTCTCGGGCGCATCGACCTGGCCGCGCAGGAAATGCAGCACGCGCGTCTTGCTGGCGCGCGCGCGGTGCACCTGGCTGAGCACGGCCAGGAAGTAGGGCTGCAGCTCCTGCAGGCGCGTGGCGCGCTGGGGCGCGGGCTCGTCGGGCAGGGCCAGCAGCCATTGCGTGACGAACAGCTGCACGCCGGGGGCCGGGTGCTGGGCCAGGCGCGCGAGGTAGAGGCTGGCCTCGGGCGCGCTCATGTGCTGCTCGAGCCGCTGGCGGCCCAGGGCCTGTACCCAGGACTGGGGATGGTCCACCCAGCCGATCAGCAGCTCGGGCGTGAGCGCATTGGCCGGCAGCCGCTGGCCGAACATCTCGCGTGCGTACTGCTGGGTGTCGGCGAACAGGGCGTCGGCCAGCGGCAGCAGTTGTTCCGCCTGCTCGGGCCGGGTCTGTTCCATGGGCGTGAGGCGCGTGTCGATGCTCTGGCGGCTCAGTGCGCGCACATCGGCATCGGCATGCCGCGCCAGCGTGGACCACTGGCGCAGGGTGTAGGCCTGGATGTCCAGCGCCTTCAGGCCCCAGGCGCCGTAGCGTTGCGCACCCGTGGCCTGGGCCTGCAGGGCGCGCCAGATGCCCGAGGCTTCGCGGGCCGGGGCCACGGCGGCCAGCGGGCCGGTGAGCAGGCGCAGCGCCGCGTCGTGGACGCCTTCGGCCTTTTCCGCGCGGAACAGCACCTCGTGCAGGCGTTCGGCGATCTGGGCGTTGCAGCGCGCGTTGTACAGAGGGGTGCCGGCCAGGCGCTCGACCAGGGGCGCGGCCGCTGCGCGCAAGGCGGCATGGGGCGATACCGCGAACCCGGCCAGCATGTCGGCCTGCTCGCACAGCAGATCGTCGGCCAGGCTGCCCATGAGCCGTATGCCGCAGGCCATGCGCGCAGGTTCCTCGGATTCCAGCAGCCCGCGCAGCGCCGCCGCAGGCAGGGTGCGCAGGCCTTGCGGGTGCGCCAGCAGCCAGGCGGTCGCCATCTCCACCAGTGCCGTCACCGAATGCGCCAGCAGGTGGTGCAGCGGCGGGGCCGGAACGCCGGGCGCGTGCGCGACCAGCGGTGCCTTGTCCGCGAAGAGGGCCTGCACCGCATCGCGGATGTCGGCCAGCGCAGCGCCGTCCGCATCCAGCGTGGGCAGCGCCGCCAGCAGGGCCAGGGCCACGGCGGCGCCATCGGCATAGAGCAGCAGGGCCAGTGCCTGCGTGCGCGAGCTGGCGGCGGGCGACAGCAGCAGGGCCGCCACCAGCTCGGCATCGCGCGCGGCGGCTGCGCGGTCGCGCGACAGCCAGGCGCCCAGGTAGCGGGCGGCCGGCCCCTCGCCGCATTGCGCAAGCGCCAGCAGCCAGGGGCGGCGCGCCGCATCGTCGGTGAGAGCGACCATGCGCTGCTGGGCAATCTCCAGGCCCAAGGCGGCGGCGGGCGCATAGGTTTGGTGCAGCAGCGGCGCGGCGGCCGCCGCATCCAGGCTGTCCAGAAAGGCCTTCTGGTCCTGCAGGGCGCGCGTGAGCGACCACAGCAGCAGCGTGGACTGCGAGCGGCCCACCAGCTGCAGCAGCCGCTCGGGGTGGGCGTCCCACAGGGGCGACAGCCCTTCCACGCGCTGCGCGGGCAGCTGCTGCAGGTCCAGCGGCTCGTCGGTGTACCAGCCATGGGCGCGTGCCGAGGCATGCAGCTGCGGCCAGCGCGGCAGCAGCAGCCGGGCGGCAAGCAGCCAGCGCGATTCGGGCAGGCGGCCGGAGCGCGAGGCAGCCTGGCCCGCGCAGCGGCGGTCCATGGCCTGGAGCAGGGCCGTGGCCTGCGCGGCGCCTTCGCTGTGCCCGGCCGAGACCATGCGCCGCAGCTGGCGCCAGCCGCGCAGGCGCAGGTACAGGGAGGTGTCGCGGCTGAAGACGGCACCCTCGTCGCGCGGGCCATCGAAGCGGGCATGCAGCACGGCCAGCAGGGCGTGGTCGCGCCGCCACTCGGCACGCTTGTGGATGCGCCGTATGGCAGGCCACCAGGGGCGTGTGAAAGGGATGCGCTCCATCCAGGCCAGCAGCTGCCGGTGGACGGCGCCATCGTGCGCTCCCAGCGTATCGGCCGCCAGCAGCGCCTGGGGCGTGAGGGCGTTGAACACGGCATGCTGCGCCTGCGGGCCGTCCTCCGGCGGGGCGGTGCGTGTCTCTTGTTCCCCCTGTGCCCCTTGCTCCCCTTGTACCCACTGCTCCCACTGATCCCGGTGCTCCTGCAGCGCCGCCTGGCGCTCCTGCGGCGCGAGCAGCGCCAGCCAGGCCTGGTGCGCCAGGTCGCGCGTGGCCTCGCTGGCGCCGCGCTGCGACAGCGCCTGCATGGCCACCGCCGCGCCGCCATCGCCCAGGCGGCCCACCAGATAGGCCAGGCAGTAGTCGAGCAGGTCGTCGCCTGTGCCCAGCAGGGCCACCAGGCGCGGCACCTGCGCATGCAGCAGGCGCTGGGCGCCGCCGCCGCGCGCGGCATCCGCATATTCCGCCAGGCGCCACACCAGGCGCGCCTGCTGGCCTGCGGGCATCAGCCGCCAGGCATTGCCGTCCAGGCGCCGGCACAGGGCCGGTATGGCGGCGGCCTGCACGGGCGACTCCGGCAGCTGTGGCGGCTGCGGCGCCGGTTCCTGGGCGTGGCCAGCCAAGGGCAAGGCTTGCACGCCATCCAGCTCGGCAAAACCTTGCTGGGACTGCAGCACATCGCCGGCCGCCAGGCGCTGGCGCAGATAGGCCAGTGCGCGCTGGCGTGCAGGCTCCAGTGCCAGCGGCAACGGGGTCAGCGTGCTGTCATCGACCTGCGCGACGACTCCGGCCTTCCATTGCGTGACCTGCAAGGTCACGACATGGCGCGCCGCCGCGTCGCGCCCCTGCGGGTCCAGGGCCACCAACGTCACGGTGCTGATGCGTTCATTGCGTCCCTGCGGGCGGGACAGTACGGCTTGAGCAAGCAGGTTCATGCGGCAGGCATCCAGTGCTTTTCCATATGGGGTTGGCTGGCGGGACCAACCGGGGCCGCAAAGTGTTCGCGGCCGTCGTTTCCCACTGGCCAACGCAGGGTCAGATGGCATCGCAGTGTAGTGCCTCGATGCCCTGCGGGCGCCGCCCGCCGCGTGCCCGCCGCAGTGCCGATGGCCGCTGCGCTTGTCCGATCCGGCCATTGATTCCCCTGGCAAACCGTCCTCAATTTTCGTGGTGTCTTTGTGGCTGGATCTTGACTTCAAGTTCACTTGAACTTGAAGAATGCAACCCATTGTGAGCAGCCGCCGGCAAGGCCTTCAGAGCCTGCGGTACAGCCCCCTTTTTCCGGCCCTGCACCGACCCCGGCAGCAGGGCCTTGCCCATCCCCCTCAAGGAGAGTCGATCCATGCCAGTTCTTCCCCCGCCGCCGTTGCGGCGTGCCCTGTTCGGAGGCGCCCTGGCGGCGCTGGCCCTGCTTGCCGGCTGCCGCCCGCAGGCCGTGGGCGATGCCCATGCCAGCGACGGCCCGCCGCCTGCGCCCGAGGTGCTGGTGAGCGAGGTCGTGCCGGCCAGCGTGCGTGTCTGGGACGAGTTCAACGGCCGCATCGATGCCGTGGACTCCGTGCAGCTGCGCCCGCGCGTGTCGGGCTATATCGAGCGCATTGCCTTCAGCGAGGGGCAGGAGGTCAGGAAGGGCCAGCTGCTGTTCGTGATCGACCAGCGGCCCTACCGCGCGGCCCTGGCCAGCGCCGAGGCCGAGCTGGAGCGCACGCGTGCCGGCGCCGCCCTGGCGCGCACCCAGGACCAGCGTGCCCGCCAGCTGGTGGCCGAGCATGCCGTCTCGCGCGAGGAAGCCGACACGCGTGCCGGCGCCATGGCCCAGAGCGCCGCCCAGGTGCGTGCCGCCGAGGCCGCGCTGGCGGCCGCGCGGCTCAACCTGGATTTCACCGAGGTGCGCGCGCCGGTCTCCGGCCGCGCGGGCCGCGCCCTGCTCACCGTGGGCAACCTGGCCCAGGCCGACCAGAGCGTGCTGACCACCGTGGTCTCGCAGGACCCGGTGTATGTCTACTTCGATGCGGATGAGCACAGCTTCCTGCGGCAGCAGCAGGCCGTCAAGAACACCAAGGGGCGGCCCGGCGTGCAGCGGCCCGTGCGTGTGGGGCTGGCTGGCGACGAAGGCTTTCCGCATGCGGGCAGCCTGGACTTCACCGACAACCAGCTCAACGCGGGCACGGGCACGGTGCGCATGCGCGCCCGCCTGCCCAATCCCGACCGCCTGCTGACGCCGGGCCTGTTCGCGCGTGTGCAACTGCAAGACGCGCAGGGCCTGGGCGGCGAGCGGCAGACGCTGCTGATCGACGACAAGGCCGTGCTCACCGACCAGGACCGCAAGTACGTCTATGTGGTGGGCGAGGGCAACAAGGCCGAGCGCCGCGACCTGGAGCTGGGCCGCATGGTCGATGGCCGGCGCGTGGTGGACAAGGGGCTGGCGGCGGGCGACCGCCTCGTGGTCGGCGGCCTGCAGCGCATCTACTACCCCGGCATGCCGGTCAGCCCCAAGCCTGCTCCCGGCGATGGGCAGGCGGCGGTGGCCCAGGGGTCGGCCGTGGCCGCGCAGTGAACCGGGACGCACCATGGATTTCTCCAAATTCTTCATAGACCGCCCGATCTTCGCGGTCGTGCTCTCCATCATCCTGTTCGCCGTGGGCCTGGTTGCGATTCCGCAGCTGCCCGTGGGCGAGTATCCCGAGGTCGTGCCGCCCAGCGTGGTGGTGCGCGCCACCTATCCGGGCGCCAATCCCAAGGAGATCGCCGAGTCGGTGGCCGTGCCGCTGGAGGAGGCGATCAATGGCGTCGAAGGCCTGATCTACCTGAAGTCGGTCGCGGCCTCGGACGGCAGCCTGCAGGTGGTGGCCACCTTCCGCGCCGACGTGGACCCCGACACGGCAGCCGTGCGCGTGCAAAACCGCGTGAGCCAGGCGCAGAGCCGCCTTCCCGAGGAAGTGCGCCAGTACGGCGTCACCACGCAAAAGCGCTCGTCCACGCCGCTGATGTATGCGGGCCTGACCTCCAGCGACGGCAACCATGATGCGCTGTACCTGCGCAACCATGCCACGCTCAAGATCAAGGACGAGCTGGCGCGCATCCCCGGCATCGGCGAGGTGGCGCTGTACGGCGCAGGCGACTATGCGATGCGCGTCTGGCTGGATCCCAGCAAGGTGGCCGCACGACAGCTCACCGCTGCCGAGGTGATCGCCGCCATCCGCGAGCAGAACGTGCAGGTATCGGCCGGCCAGCTGGGCGCCGAGCCCAGCCCCAAGGGCTCGGACAAGCTGCTGTCCATCAATGTGCGCGGCCGCCTGAAGACGGCCGAGGAGTTCGGCTCCATCGTGCTCAAGGGTGGTGCCGACGGCCAGGTCGTGCGCCTGTCCGACGTGGCGCGCATCGAACTGGGCGCCAGCGACTACAGCATGCGCTCGCTCAGCGACACGCGGCAGATGGCGGCCGTGGGCATCTTCCTGTCGCCGGGCGCCAATGCGCTGGGCGTGGCGCGGGAGGTCTACGCCACCATGGAGCGCCTGTCCAGGGATCTGCCCGAAGGCGTGAACTTCGAGACCGTCTGGGACCCCACGGTCTTCGTGCGCGACTCCATCAAGGCGGTGCAGAGCACGCTGATCGAGGCGGTGATCCTCGTGGTGCTGGTGGTCATCGTCTTCCTGCAGACCTGGCGTGCTTCCATCATTCCGCTGCTGGCCGTGCCCGTGTCCATCGTCGGAACCTTCGCGGGGCTGTACCTGCTGGGCTACTCCATCAACACGCTGACCCTGTTCGGACTGGTGCTGGCCATCGGCATCGTGGTGGACGATGCCATCGTCGTGGTGGAGAACGTGGAGCGCTACATCGAGGAGGGCCACACGCCCCTGGAGGCGGCGCACCTGGCGATGAAGGAGGTCTCGGGCCCCATCATCGCCATCGCCCTGGTGCTGTGCGCGGTCTTCGTGCCCATGGCCTTCCTCAGCGGCGTGACGGGCCAGTTCTACAAGCAGTTCGCCGTGACGATCGCCATCTCCACGGTGATCTCGGCCATCAACTCGCTGACGCTGTCGCCTGCACTGGCGGCCAAGCTTCTGCAGCCGCGCGGCGCGCCGCGCGATCTGCTGTCGCGCGGGCTGGACCGCAGCCTGGGCTGGTTCTTCCGGCCCTTCAACCGCTTCTTCGACCGCAGCGCGCACGGCTACCAGAACTCCGTGGGGCAGTCGCTGCGCCGCCGCGGCCTGGTGTTTGCGGTCTACGCGGCGCTGCTGGCGGGCACGGCCGTGCTGTTCCAGGCCGTGCCGGGCGGCTTCATCCCGCTGCAGGACAAGCTGTACCTGTTCGGCGGCGCCAAGCTGCCCGAGGGCGCCTCGCTGGGCCGCACCTCCGAGGTGACGCGCCAGATCGTGGAGCTGGCCCACAGCGTGGAGGGCGTGGACAAAGTCGCTGCCTTCGCAGGCTTCAATGCGCTGCAGACCACGACCACGCCCAACCTGACCAGCTCCTACATCATGCTCAAGCCCTTCGGCGAGCGCACGCGCAGCGCCGAGGAGATCAATGCCGAGCTGGGCGCCAAGTTCGCGCAGATCGAGGGCGGCTTCGCCTACGCGCTGATGCCGCCGCCCATCCAGGGCCTGGGCAACGGCTCGGGCTACTCGCTGTTCCTGCAGGATCGCGCGGGCCTGGGCTACGCGGCGCTGCAGCAGGCGCTGCAGGCCTTCCAGGCCGAGATCGCCAAAACGCCGGGCATGACCTATCCGGTCAGCAGCTACCAGTCCAACATCCCGCAGCTCGAAGTCAAGGTGGACCGTACCAAGGCCAAGGCGCAGGGCGTGGCGCTGACCGACCTGTTCCAGACGCTGCAGGCCTACCTGGGCTCGGTCTACGTCAACGACTTCAACGCCTTCGGCCGCGTCTGGCGCGTGATGCTGCAGGCCGATGCCGACCACCGCCAGGCCGTGGAGGACATCGCGCGGCTGCGCACGCGCAATGCGCGCGGCGAGATGGTGCCCATAGGCTCCATGGTCACCGTGGTGCCCAGCTTCGGGCCCGACCCGGTGCTGCGCTACAACGGCTTCCCGGCGGCCGACCTGATCGGCGACTCCGACCCGCGCGTGCTGTCCTCGGGCGAGGTGCTGACCAAGCTCCAGGAGATCGCGCAGCGCACGCTGCCGCGCGGCATCGAGCTGGCCTGGACCGACCTCAGCTACCAGCAGGTGGAGCAGAGCAATGCGGCGGCCGTGGTCTTCGCCATCGCCGTGATGCTGGTCTTCCTGGTGCTGGCCGCGCTCTACGAGAGCTGGACGCTGCCGCTGGCCGTCATCCTCATCGTGCCCGTGTGCATCTGCGCGGCGCTGTTCGGCGTCTGGCTGGCCGGCGGCGACAACAACGTCTTCGTGCAGGTGGGGCTGGTGGTGCTGATGGGGCTGGCCTGCAAGAACGCCATCCTGATCGTGGAGTTCGCGCGCGAGCTGGAGCTGCGCGGCGTGGGCATCGTCGATGCCGCGCTGCAGGCCTGCCGCCTGCGGCTGCGGCCCATCGTCATGACCTCGATCGCCTTCATCGCCGGTGCCGTGCCCCTGCTCATCGGCGGCGGCGCGGGCAGCGAGGTGCGCGCGGCCACGGGGGTGACGGTGTTCTCCGGAATGCTGGGCGTGACCCTGTTCGGCCTGTTCCTCACGCCGGTGTTCTACGTCACGCTGCGCCGGCTCTCGGGCCGGGCGCTGACGGGGCATGCGCCTGCACATGCCGCGCCTGCCTCCCCACCCTCCGACAAAGCCGCACCCCTGGAGCCCCACCATGTCTGAAATCCGCAAATCCCTGAGCCGACACGCGCTGGCGCTGGCGTCTGCCGGGCTTGTGGCCGGCTGCGCGGTCGGCCCCGACTTCAAGGCGCCTGCGGCGCCGCAGGCCGGAGCACAGTTCGCGCGGGCCGAGCCTGCACCGGCCACCCCGCAGGCCGAGCCCGATGCCGCCTTCTGGCGCCAGTTCCAGGACCCGCAGCTGACGCGGCTGGTGGAGCAGGCGCTGGGCGGCAACCAGGACCTGCAGGTGGCGCTGGCACGGCTGGACGGCGCCCAGGCGCTGCTGAGCGAAAGCCGCTTCGACCAGTTCCCCACGGTCACGATGTCGGGCCAGGCCACGCAGCAAAAGCGCAGCGAGAGCGAGGCCTTCTACGGGCCGCGCAGCCAGCGCAGCTACACGGCCGGGCTGTCGGCCAGCTGGGAGATCGACGTGTTCGGCCGCGTGCGGCGCAACATCGAGGCGCGGCGTGCCGACCTGCGCGCCGACGCGGCCGATCTCGCGGCGCTGCAGGTGGCCATCGCGGCCCAGGTCGCGGGCAGCTATGCCGACCTGCGCGGCTGGCAGCAGCGCCTGGCCCTGGCCCAGGCCAATGCGGCCAACCAGCAGGACACGCTGCGCCTGGTGCAGCTGCGCCTCACACACGGCAGCGGCACCGATTTCGACCTGGCGCGCGCCCAGGCCCAGCTGGAGGCCACGCGCTCGCGCATCCCGGCACTGCAGGCGCAGATCGCCATGGCCCAGCACCGGCTGGCCGTGCTCACGGGCCAGGTGCCCGATGCGCTGATCGCCGCGCTGGATGTGCCTGCCGCCCTGCCGCAGCTGCCGCCGGCCATCGACCCCGGCACGCCGGCCGGCCTGCTGCGCCGCCGTCCGGACGTGGCCGTGGCCGAGGCACGGCTGCATGCGGCCACGGCGCGCATCGGCGTGGCCACGGCCGACCTGTTCCCGCGCCTGTCGCTGGGCGGGCTGCTGGGCAGCACGGCGCTGCATGGCGGCGCGCTGTTCGAGGGCGGCAGCGCCACCAGCAGCGTGTTCCTGGGCGTGGTCTGGTCCTTCCTCGACGTGGGCCGCGTGCGGGCGCGCATCGCGGCCAGCGAGGCCGGCGCCCAGGCCGCGCTGGCCCAGTACCAGCAGACCGTGCTGCTGGCGCTGGAGGACGCCGAGAACGCCCTGGTGCGCCTGCAGCGCACGCGCACCGAGGATGCCCACCTGGCCCAGGCCGCCGAGCAGCGCCAGCGCGCAGAACAGCTGGCGCTGCGCCGCTACCACCTGGGCAGCGTGGGCCTGTACGAAGTGCTGGATGCGCAGCGCGACCTCTACGCGGCCCAGGACGCCGCCGCCGACAGCCGTGCGCGCGGCCTGCGCGCTGCCGTGGCGCTGTACCAGGCCTTGGCCGGTGGCTGGGACGGGAAGCTGCCGCCAGCCTGAGCACAAGGCGTGCGTTGCAAAAAGGGACGGCCAGGCGCCGTCCCTTTTTTTCTTGTCCGGCGTACCCGGTGAAAACCACGAGGACCAGGGGCTTGCCTCATTTTTTTCTTATCGGATAATTTTCTCATTGGAAAAAATGGAGCGATGGATGATGGAAAGCCAGGTTCTGGATTTCGCCGTGATCGGTGCCGGCATGGCCGGCGCCTCTGTGGCCTGGCGGCTGGCCGGTGCGGGCGCCTCGGTGCTGGTGCTCGAGCGCGAGCCGCAGCCCGGCTACCACGCCACGGGCCGCTCGGCCGCCATGTTCATGGAAAGCTACGGCACCGCGCAGATACGCGCGCTGACACGCGCCAGCCGCGCCTTCTACAGCGCGCCGCCCGAAGGTTTTTGCGAGCACGCGCTGCTGCAGCCGCGCAGCGTGCTCTACATAGGCACGGCCGGCCAGGAGCCCCTACTCGACGATGCCCTGGCCATGTACCGCCGCGACGGCCTGCGCGCCGAGCGCATCGACGCGCGCCAGGCCTGCACCCTGGTGCCCTGCCTGGACGAGAGTCAGCTGGTGGGTGCCGTGCATGACCTGGACGCCATGGACATCGACGTGGCCGAACTGCACCAGGGCTTTCTGCGCGGCATGGCGCGTGCCGGTGCGCGGCTGCGCTGCGGCGCCGAACTGTCCGGCGCCGAGCGCGAGGTGGATGGTGATGGCCAGGGCCTGTGGACCCTGGTGCTGCAGGACGGGTCGCAGGTCCGTGCCCGCGCCGTGGTCAATGCCGCAGGCGCCTGGGCCGATGCCGTGGCCCGGCTGTGCGGCGCGCAGCCGCTGGGCATCGAGCCGCGCCGCCGCTCGGCCTTCACCTTTGCCGCACCGGAGGGCGAGGACATCCACGGCTGGCCTGCCGTGATCGGCGTGGACGAGAGCTTCTACTTCAAGCCCGATGCCGGCCAGCTGCTGGGCTCGCCCGCCAATGCCGATCCCGTGCCGCCGCATGACGTGGTGGCCGAGGAACTGGACGTGGCCATGGGCATAGACCGCATCGAGACACTGACCCGCCTGCGCATACGCCGGCCGCGCCATGTCTGGGCCGGGCTGCGCAGCTTTGCGCCCGATGACGACTTCGTGATCGGCTGGGACGCGCGCCGTGAAGGATTCTTCTGGCTGGCAGGGCAGGGCGGCTATGGCATACAGACGGCCGCCGGCGCCTCGGCCGCCGCGGCCGCGCTGCTGATGCGCGAGCCGCTGCCCGCCGAGCTGCTGGCCCAGGGCGTCGATGCCCGGCGGCTGAGTCCGGAGCGCTTCGCGGCCTGAGACGCCTGCCTTTTCGCTTTTTCAGCCCCCGCAACACACAACAATCCAAGGAGACAGGCATGGGTGCATTCAAGGAAGTGAGCAGGATTGCCGGCGCCTTCGTCGGCGTCATCGTCGGGGCGGGCTTCGCCTCGGGGCAGGAGATACTGCAGTTCTTCGCGGGCTTTGGCGCCATCGGCCTGGCGGGCTGCCTGGTGGCGGCCCTGGCCTTCGTCTTCCTGTCCATGGCGTTCTCCACCATGGGCCAGCGCCTGCAGGCCGGCTCGCACAAGGAGGTGGTGCAGGCCCTGCTGGGCCGGCATGTGGGCATGGTGTTCGATGTGCTGATCACCTTCTTCCTCTTCGCCATCACGGTGGTCATGCTGGCGGGCGCAGGCTCGCTGCTGCACCAGTGGCTGGGCCTGCCCGAGGTCTGGGGCAGCGTGCTGGCCACCGTGGCCACGGTGCTCATCGTCTGCCTGGACGTGGGCCGGGTGATCGCCTTCATCGGCGCGGTCACGCCGCTGCTGGTGTTCATGACCGTGGTGGTCGCAGGCTACGTGCTGGTGACGCCCCAGGGCGAGCCGGCCGCGCTGGAGGCCGCCACCGCCGCCCAGCCCCGGGGTGCGGGGCACTGGCTGGTGGCCGCGCTGCTCTATGTCTCCTACAACGTGGTGGCGGGCATGCCCTTCCTGGTGATCATGGGCGGCCAGGCCAGCTCGCGCCGAGTGGCGCTGTGGGGCGGCGTGGCCGGCGGGCTGCTGCTGGGCCTGCTGATGCTGCTGATCGCGGCCGCCATGGTCTGGCGCATGGACACGCTGGGCGGCCTGTCCATGCCCATGCTGGCGCTGGCCACGCAGATCTCGCCCTGGCTGGGGCACCTGATGTCGCTGGTCATCTTCGGCATGATCCTCAACACCGCCGTGGGCATGCTCTATGCCTTCGTGGCCCGCATCCTGCCGGCCGGCACGCCGCGTTTTCGCTGGGGCACGGGCGTGGCGGGCGTGGTGGCACTGGGCGGCAGCTTCGCGGGTTTCATCACGCTGGTGGGCATGGTGTACCCGGTCTATGGCTACATCGGCTTCGCGCTCATGGCCTGCGCGCTGGCAGGCTGGCTGCGCATGGGCCGCAGGCCGGCGCCCCAGGCCGATCTGCGCGGCACCTGAGGGAGCGGGCCTGACCCTAGAATCGGGCGGTCGCCAGCCCCGATCGCCCGCTTCATGCCCAGCCCCCGTCCTCGCACCAGTCCCGCCCCTGGTCCCGGCCCCAGCCCTCGTTCCAGTCCGCTTCCCACGGCAGACCAGGTCCTTGCCGCCGTGCTGCCGGGCGCCCGCACGGCCGCCGCCCTGCCCGCAGGCAAGCACGAAGTGGGGGCCAAGCTGCGCAAGGCCCGCAAGGAGCGCGGCCTGACGCTGCAGCAGGTAGCCGAAAGCAGCGGCCTGGCCGTGTCCACCATCTCCAAGGCCGAGCGCGGCCAGATCGCGCTGAGCTACGAGAAGGTGCTCATGCTGGGCAATGCGCTGGACATCGACATGACACGGCTGTTCATGGTCGGGGACGCCCAGCAGGCGGCCGGCGACACGCCCACCGTGGTCAAGGACCGTTTCGAGGACGTGCAGCGCTACGAGACCGACCAGTACCTCTACAGCGTGCTGTGCGGCGCCTTCCCGGGCAAGAAGATGCAGCCCCTGGTGGCCGTGATCAATGCGCGCGAGGCCGGGGAATTCTCGGAGACCATCCGCCATGCGGGCCAGGAGTTCGTGATGGTGCTCTCGGGCCGGGTGCGCATCCTGTTCGAGAACGGCGAATCGGTGGAGCTGGGCCGCCATGAGGCCGCGTATTTCGACAGCGGCGTGGGCCATGTGTATGTGAGCCTGAGCCGCCAGCCGGCTCAAGTCGTCTCTGTCTGCAGCTGAAATGGTTAGCACCCCCTGAGCGGCTGCGCCGCTTCCCCCGTTGCACGGCGCCCTCTCTCGCTACGCGGGAGGGGGGCGACACCCTCGGTGCGGGGCGGCGCGGCCGGCATAGGCCCTTCCTCGGTGTCTCTGGCGTGGGGGTGCGCTAGTTTCATAGGTCGCGCCTCTTGTTTGGGGCGCAGGCCGTTTTTCTGGGGGAATCCTCGTGCCCGGCACGGCCGCCCCGGAATTCCTACAATCGCTGCCCATGAGCCTGCCCCAGTACACCCGCGCCAAAGAGCTTCCCGCCATCCTTGCCAAGCGCCTCGTCATTCTTGACGGCGCCATGGGCACCATGATCCAGCGCTTCAAGCTGGGCGAAGCCCAGTACCGGGGCCAGGGCTACACGGGCCCGGGCAGCGTGGGCGACCGCTTCAAGGACTTCCCGCATGACGTCAAGGGCAACAACGAGCTGCTGTCGCTCACCCGCCCCGACGTGATCCGCGACATCCATGAGAAGTACCTGGCCGCCGGCGCCGACCTGATCGAGACCAACACCTTCGGCGCGACCACCATTGCGCAGGACGACTACCACATGGCCGATCTGGCGCGCGAGATGAATCTCGAGAGCGCCCGGCTGGCCCGCGCGGCCTGCGACAAGTACAGCACGCCCGGCCATCCGCGCTACGTGGCCGGCGCCCTGGGTCCCACGCCCAAGACGGCCAGCATCAGCCCCGACGTGAACGATCCGGGCGCGCGCAACGTGAATTTCGAGCAGCTGCGCCAGGCCTACCTGGAGCAGACGCTGGCGCTGATCGAGGGCGGCGCCGACGTCATCCTGGTCGAGACCATCTTCGACACGCTCAACGCCAAGGCCGCGCTGTTCGCGGTGGACGAGGCCTTCGAGCAAAGCGGCGAATGCCTGCCCATCATGATCAGCGGCACGGTGACCGATGCCTCGGGCCGCATCCTGTCCGGCCAGACGGTGACGGCCTTCTGGCACAGCGTGCGCCATGCCAACCCGCTGTCCATCGGCCTGAACTGCGCGCTGGGCGCGGCGCTGATGCGCCCCTACGTCCAGGAACTGAACAAGGCCGCGCCCGAGACCTTCATCAGCTGCTACCCCAACGCCGGCCTGCCCAATCCCATGAGCGACACGGGCTTTGACGAAACGCCCGAAGTCACCAGCCGCCTGGTGCATGAGTTCGCGGCCGAAGGCCTGGTCAACATTGTGGGCGGCTGCTGCGGCACCACGCCGGACCACATCGGCGCCATCGCCAAGGCCGTGGGCAGCACGCCCACGCGCCGCCTGTTCTACCCGGAATCGGCCTGATCGCGCGGGCGAAGCCTCTGACATGAGTTCGCCGCTGCCGCCCGTCCCGTCCCCAGCCGCAGGGCTGCCGCTGCCCGTGGCGGCGCCTGTCTCCGGCCCGGCCGCTGGCGCGCCGGTGGCGCCACAGGCTCCGTCCGCTGCGGTGGCGCCGGCCTCACCCGCTTCCCCCGCCTCACCCTCCATTCCCGTCACGCCGCCAGCGGCCACGGCCGTGCGCTGGTCGCCCGAGATGCTGCAAAGCCTGCGCCTGCAGGCCTTCGAGCAATTGGTGGCCCAGCTGGCGCGCCAGGTCCAGTCCAGCCCCGGCGCGCCCGCGCCGCAGTGGCCGGCCAGCGGCGTGTCCGAGGCGCTGGGCCGGCTGCTGCAGGCCCTGCTGGCCCAGGTGGGCACCCAGCAGGGCCAGGCCCTGCAATTGCTGGCGGCCCAGCCGGGCTCGGCGGCATTGCTCCAGGCGCTGGCGGCAGGCACGACGGCGCCTGGCGGGCAGGATCCCCGGAGCGCTCCATCGGCCCAGGCCGGACCGCCCATCCCGTCTGCATCGACAACGCCTGCGGCCTCCATGCCGCCCGCCGCTGCCGCAGTGACGCTGGCCGTGGGGGCTGCCAAGGGCAAGGTGATGGATGCGCTGCTGGCCGGATCCGGGCTGGTGCCGCAGGCCGGGGCGCGCCCAGCAGGGGGCATTGCAGGCGGCGCTGCCGGGGGGGCCACACAGACCCTGCCCGCCCTGCAAAGCTGGTGGGTGCAGCAGGGCACGTTGCTGACGCCGCAGGGCGAGCGGGGCTTCACGCTGAGCCTGCAGGTGCCACAGGCCTGGGCCCAGGCGCAGGGCGCGGCCATGGCGCTGGCGGCCGCATCGGCTTCCGCACCGGGTGCGGCCCCTTTCACGGCGGCGGCCCTGCCTGCGGGCGCTGCGCTGCCCTTGGCGGGCGCGCAGGCCACGGAGCCGGGCCTGCGCCTGCCGCTGGATGCATCGCTGCAATCGCTGGCCTCGGGGCCGGTGGCCGTGGTGGTGCAGCCGCGTGGCGCCGATGCGCTGCGCACCAGCGCCCTGCTGCTGCTGGAGCTGCAGCCGCTGCGCCAGCCCGGTGGCGCCATGGCATCGCCGGCCGGGCTGGCCTCGGTGGCGTCGCTGTCGCCCGCGTTCGCGCAGGAGGTGCAGCAGATGCTGCAGCAGCGCAACGATCCCTGGCTGCACATGGCGGCGGCCCAGGCTTCGGGCGCCCTGCCGCGCGAGCGCCGGGCCTTCGAGCACCAGTCGCATTTCTGTACCACCGAAGGCTGCCAGTACGAGGGCCGCGCGCCCTGTGCCCAGCCCTTTTGCAGCGAGATGAACCGGCTCTGGGACGTGTCGCGCACCGAGCGCAGCCGCTGAAAACTGACCGGGCCTGACGGTGGCGTGGTCATCGCCGGCCCCTGCTTTCATAATGCCGCCTGTTGCCCGCCACCTGCGCGGTTGACGTCTTTGGCCGGGATGTTTGACGAATGTGCAGCGATCATGCTGCGATCTGCATCCTGGCTGCCTTCAAGTCGCGGCTGGTCACCAGCCCGCCGCGCACCTTTCCAGCCACCCCCGTTGTGGCAGCCCCCGTCGCCGTTCGCGCATGCCCCCGGGCCGCGCCGGTGTTGTGCCATCTTTCATTTCAGGAACCCGTTCAGGATGCGTTGTACCTCCCGCTTGACCCTTGCCTCTCTCGCCATCGCTGCCGCCCTGCCGGTGGCCGCCCAGTCATCTGGCGCCGGCTCCAACGTCACCATCAGTGGCTATCTGGACGCGGGTGTGTTCCGGGATTTCGACAAGACCAGCAAGCTGGGAACGATTCAGCGCAGCAACCTGGCCATTGCCGGCTTCGAGGACCTGGGCGGCGGCCTGAAGGCCACCTTCCGCCTGAGCACGCGCTTCGACCTGGACACGGGCCTGACCGAGGACTATCCGAAGAAGCCCTTCTGGCATGACGAGTCCACCGTGGGCCTGCAGGGCAACTGGGGCCACCTGCGACTGGGCCGCGCGCTCAGCGCCATGTGGAGCCAGGAATGGCAGTTCGATCCCTGGGGCAACTTCAACCGTATCGCCTCGCCGGCCTGGCACATGGCCCACTACCTGACGCCCACCGACCGCGCCAGCAACAACGGCTCGCCCGAGTACGGCCGCATGTCCAACGGCGTGTTCTACGACTCGCCCAAGTTCGGCGGCTTTTCGCTGCACCTGAGCGCCTCGCCCGAGCGTACCGAGGCGCCCGGCCGCCAGGGCCGTGCGCGTTCGGTATCGGTCAACTACGACCAGGGCGCGGTGGCGGCCATGGTGGCGCACGAGCGCAACGGCAGCGGCGACACCGACCTGTACATGGGCGGCAAATACCGCATCGGCACGGCAGCGGTGATGCTGGCCTATGACCGCAGCAAGTCGGGCACGCCCGGCACGGGGCCCGACAAGTCGCGCATGGTGTCGCTGGGCGCCACCTACGGCATGGGCGCGACCACGCTCAAGGCCAGCTATGCGCGCCAGCGCCTGGACCGAGACACCAACAACATGCTGTCGCTGGGCGCCGAGTACGCGCTGTCCAAGCGCACCATGCTCTACACCAGCCTGGGTCATCAGCGCTACGAGAACCAGAGCTCGCGCACGGCCTTCGGCGTGGGCATGGCCCATTCGTTCTGATCAATGCGCTTCCCAGCGGCCTGACTGGGCTGCGCTGGTGATCCTGGCCAGGTCTGGAGCCGGCATGGGCTGAGGGGTGGCGGGCAGGGCGGTGAGTTCCATGCCGCGCTCCAGCTTGAAGACGCTCACGGCCTGCTGCAGGCCGTAGGCCTGTTCCTGCAGGGACTGTGCTGCTGCGGCGGCTTGCTCGACCAGGGCCGCGTTCTGCTGGGTGACCTGGTCCATCTGGGAGATGGCCTGGTTGATCTGCTCCAGGCCCGCCGTCTGCTCCACGCTGGCAGCGGTGATCTCTCCCATGATGTCGGTCACGTTGCGCACGCTGCTGACGATGTTCTGCATGGTCTGGCCGGCCTGCGCCACCAGGGCCGATCCGGTGCTGACCTTGCCGTTGGAGTCCTCGATGAGGAGCTTGATCTCCTTGGCTGCATCGGCGCAGCGTCGCGCCAGTGCGCGCACCTCGGCCGCCACCACGGCAAAGCCCCGGCCCTGCTCGCCCGCGCGCGCCGCCTCGACGGCGGCGTTGAGCGCGAGGATGTTGGTCTGGAAGGCGATGGCGTCGATCACGCCGATGATGTCGGCGATCTTGCGCGAGGAGGCATGGATGGCGTCCATGGTGTCCACCACCTGGGACACCACCTCGCCGCCTTGCTGGGCGACGGTCGAGGCCGAGGCTGCCAGCTGGTTGGCCTGGCGCGCGTTGTCGGTGTTCTGGCGCACGGTGACGGTGAGCTGCTCCATGGAGGCGGCCGTCTCCTGCAAAGAGCTGGCCTGGTGCTCGGTGCGCAGCGACAGGTCGTTGTTGCCCGAGGCGATCTGGCTGGAGGCCGTGGCGATCGAGTCCGTGCCGTTGCGCACCTGCCTGACGATGTGGATGAGGCTCTGGTCCATGCGGTGCAGCGCGTGCAGCAGCTGGCCTGTTTCGTCGGTGGTGGTGGCCTGGATGCGGCGCGTCAGGTCGCCTTCGGCCACGGCCTGGGCCACGCCCACGGCCTCGTTCAGTGGCCGCGCCACGATGCGCGCCAGCGTGAGTGCCAGTCCCAGTCCCAGCAGAATGCTGGCGCCCAGCAGGCCGACCACCCAGCCGCGTGCGCTGCGGTAGAGGGCATTGGCGTGGTCGTTGGCCTGCTGTCCGCCTTCGTGGTCGATCTGCACCATGCGGTCGATCTGGTCATACAGGCGTCGGCTCAGCTCCAGCGATTCGCCCTGGGCCAGCACCAGGGCTTCGTCCTTGCGGTCATTGCGCGCCAGGGCCATGACCATGGCGTGCTCCTTGGCGTACTCGTTGCGCAGCCGGCCCAGTTCGTCGTAGGCGGCCTTCTCCGGCGCGGAGCTGATGAAGCTGGCGTAGTTGTCGTAGCTGGTCTGGGTCTTCTTCCACAGCTCGCCCATGATCCTGTCGAAGGCCTCGATGTCCTGCTCGCTGGTGGATATCAGGTACTGCAGCTCGTTGACGCGGTAGCGGGCCGTGGTGGCGCGGATGTCGAGCAGCATGCGTGATGAAGGCATCCAGCGCGTGGCGATATCGATGGAGGCCTGGTTGATCCGGCTGAGCTGCAGCACGGCATAGAGGCCCACGAAGGTGGTCAGCGCCAGGACGGCCACGAAGGCCAGCAGCAGCTTGGAGGAGATCTTGAGGTTGCGAAAGGCTTGCATGGCGAAGTTCTGAAGTCGTATCCCTTGAACGGCAAGGGAGCAAAAAAAGGCGTGCAGCAGGGCACACCTGGCCTGCGGTGCAGAGCAAGGTGGAAAGGGATCAACGAAGGCAATGACGAAGGCCGGCGCGTGCGCTCAGGGGGGGAACCAGCCCGAGGTCCGGCAGATGCGGCCCTTGATGCGGGGTCTCATGGCGCAGGCCCTTCCAGGGCGGCAGGACTGCGGCTGGCCATGCGCGGGCCTGATGCAGGGCAGGGGCGGTGGATGCGGAAGATGCCGAGCCGTCCGCCTACACCTTTTGGCGCCCGGACGCCAGCTGCGGCCCGGTGCTTGGCGGCGGCTGCCGCCTTCTGCGCCCAGGTGCTGCGGATGGGTGTCCTAGGGATTTCGGACAGGAAAGAATTGGCTATGTGCATCTGTGGTGGGGATTATTTCCGCACCGCCAGATGATGAGAATGCTTCCTATCTGATTTTTGATAGGACGTGTCCTAAAAGCGGTTTGCGGGCGCGCGACACGGCCGTCCGCACCGTCTTCGCACCGTCTTCGCACCGGCTTTCGCTCCGTCATTTGTGCCGTCATGTGCGCCGGTGCGACGGGCCGGCCCCCAGCCTTCAGGACGTCAGGACAGCCGCGCGACAGCGTGTGCCAGGTGCCTGCCGATGCCGGTCGTTCAGACCACGCCCTGGTCGCGCAAGGCCTGCAGCTGCTGTGCATCCAGGCCCAGGCGCTGGCGCAGCACTTCGTCCGTGTGCTGGCCCAGGGCCGGCGGCGCATGGCGCAGCACGGTGGGCGTGTCCGACAGGCGCAGCGGGCTGGCCGTGGTCACTACGCGGTTGATGGTCTCGCCGGCAGGCGGCGTGGCGCCCGGGTAGCGTTCCTGCTCCACGCGCAGGCCGCGCGCACGCACCTGCGCATCGTCGAAGGCCTGGCCGATGTGGTTGATGGGGCCGCAGGGCACGGCCTTGTCCTCCAGCAGCGCGATCCATTCGGCCGTGGGCCGGCTGCGCGTGAGATCGGACATCAGCGGGATCAGCGCGTCGCGGTGGATGACGCGGCCGGCATTGGTGGCAAAGCGCTCGTCGCTCGCCCAGTCCGTGCCGGCCGCCTCGCAAAAGCGCGCGAACTGGCCGTCGTTGCCGATGGCCAGCAGCATGCGGCCGTCGGCCGTGGGGAAGTCCTGGTAGGGCACGACGCTGGGGTGGGTGTTGCCCTGGCGGCCCGGCACATGGCCGGTGTTCAGGAAGCCCGCGCCCTGGTTGGCCAGCACGGCCATGGCCACGTCCAGCAGGGCCATGTCGATGTGCTGGCCGCGTCCCGTGCGGTGGCGGGCCTCCAGTGCGCCCAGGATGGCCGTGGTGGCATACATGCCCGTGAACAGGTCGATCACGGCCACGCCCACGCGCAGCGGCCCGCCGCCGGGCTCGCCGTCGGCGCGGCCCGTGATGCTCATGAGGCCGCTCATGGCCTGCACCAGCAGGTCGTAGCCGGCGCGCGGCGCATAGGGCCCGGTCTGGCCGAAGCCCGTGACCGAGCAATAGATCAGGCGCGGGTTCAGCGCGCTCAGCGAGGCGTAGTCCAGGCCGTAGCGCTTAAGGCCCCCGGTCTTGAAGTTCTCCACCACCACGTCGCTTTGCATGGCCAGCTCGCGGATCAGCCGCTGGCCCTCGGCCGTGGCCATGTCCACGGTGACCGATCGCTTGTTGCGGTTGCAGGCCGCGAAGTACACGGCGTTGTCCGAGGGATTGCCTTGCGCATCGGGAAAGAAGGGCGGGCCCCAGTGGCGCGTGTCGTCGCCCTCGCCGGGCTTTTCGATCTTGATCACGTCGGCCCCCATGTCGGCCAGGTTCTGGGTGCACCAGGGGCCGGCCAGCACGCGCGAGAGGTCGAGCACGCGCAGATGGCCCAGCGCTCCTGCGGTCTGGGTGGCCGTGGTGTGGATGGGGCTGGGGGAGGGGGTTTCTGTGTGGTTCATGGGCTGAGGCGGCTATCCCGGGCAGATGGGCCCATGCTACGGCGCGCGGGCCTGCTGCGGCTTCGCATTTGTGAAAGCGCGCGTTCGCGCACGGGCCGGCACTGCGGTTTGTACTGACGCGCGCGGCTCAGTGCCGGAGCCTGCGGCTTTCTACAATGCCGGATGGCCATGCATTTCGATCTTGTGGATCTGCGCCTCATGGTGCACATCGCCGACGCCAACAGCATGACGCGTGGCGCGGAACTCTCCTTCATCTCCCTGCCGGCGGCCAGCACCCGCATCAAGAACCTGGAGGAGAGCATCGGCACCAAGCTGCTGTACCGCACCAGCCAGGGCGTGACGCTGACGCCGCCGGGCCAGGCCTTCGTCACCCATGCGCGCATGGTGCTGGGCCAGATCGAGCACCTGCGCGGCGACATGCAGGAGTACGTGCGCGGCATCAAGGGCCATGTGCGGGTGTTTGCCAACACCACCTCGCTGGGCGAGTTCCTGCCGCCCGTGCTGCGCCACTACCTGCGCCGCAATCCCGACGTGAACATCGACCTGCGCGAGCGCCTGTCGCACGACATCGTGCGTGCCGTGACCGAGGGGCAGACCGACATCGGCATCGTCGCCGGCCTGGTGCGCACCGAGAACCTGGAGACCCTGCCCTACCGCCGCGACCGCCTGGTGCTGGTGGTGCCGCGCGGCCATGCGCTCGATGGCGAGATGCAGATGGCCTTTGCCGACACGCTGGACCTGGACCATGTGGGCCTGCACGAATCCAGCGCCATCCACGCCTTCCTGCGCCAGGCCAGCGACCAGCTGCACCGGCCCATCAAGCAGCGCATCCAGGTGGGCAACTTCGAGACGGCCTGCCGCATGATCGAGTCCGGCGTGGGCGTGGGCGTGCTGCCCGAGTCGGCCGCCAGCCGCCATGCGCATTCCATGGACATCGCCATCGTGCCGCTGTCCGATGCCTGGTCGGTGCGCGAGATGCAGATCTGCGTGCGCAGCCTGGAGGCCCTGCCGTCCTTCGCCCAGGAGCTGGTGGAGCTGCTGGTGGCCGACGCACAGGGCCGGCTCACGCTGGAGTAGCTTGGACTCAACTATTCAGTGCTTGCGCACGGCCTACGCAACTGGCGTGTTCCAAGCGCGAGACGCCGAGCAAGGGCCGCCCCGCAGCGAGGGCGTCGTCCCCCTCCCGCGAAGCGAGAGAGGGGGAAGCGGCGTAGCCGCTCAGGGGGTGTTCATACCGTCGGTGCCAGCCAGTATTTGAAGGTGCCGGTGGCCGTGGCCACGAGCTTTCCGTCTTCATCGAGCAACTGCGCCGCGCAGCTGCACAGGCTGCGGCTGGCGTGCACCACCCAGCCTTCGGCCAGCAGCGCGCCCTTGCCCGGGCGGTGGAAGCGGCTGCTCATCTCCACCGTCACGGCGGTCTGCGATGGCGCACCGGGCAGCTCGCCCGCGGCGCGCGACATCACGGAGTCCAGCAGCGTCATGAGCACGCCGCCGTGCGCGGCGGGCAGCTGGTTGAGCAGTTCCTCGCGCATGTGGGGCAGGCGCACATGGACCTTGCCGGGCGGCGCGGGCACCTGCGAGGCGCCGATCAGCCGCATGAAGGCATTGCGGTCGGGGGGCGGTGCACTCATGTGGCTCATGCGGCGCGCGCCTCGCGCACCATGTTGCGCGCGATGATGACCTGCTGGATCTGGGTCGTGCCTTCGTACAGGCGGAACAGCCGCACGTCGCGGTAGAAGCGCTCGATGCCGAACTCGGCCAGGTAGCCCGAGCCGCCCAGGATCTGCACGGCGCGGTCGGCCACGCGGCCCACCATCTCGGTGGCGAACATCTTGCAGCACGAGGCCTCGGTGGAGACGTTGCGGCCCTCGTCACGGCGGCGCGCTGCGTCGATCACCATGCACTCGGCCGCATACAGCTCGGCCTGGCTGTCGGCCAGCATGGCCTGCACCAGCTGGAACTCGCAGATGGGCTGGCCGAACTGCTTGCGCTCCAGCGCATAGTTCAGCGCGTCGCGCAGGATGCGCTGCGCCACGCCCACGCTCACGGCCGCGATGTGGATGCGGCCCTTGTCCAGCACCTTCATGGCGGTCTTGAAGCCCTGGCCTTCCTTCAGGCCGATGAGGTTGGCCGCCGGCACGCGCACGTTGTCGAAGAATACGTCGCAGGTGTGCGCGCCCTTCTGGCCCATCTTCACGTCGTTCTTGCCGAAGCTGATGCCCGGCGACTTCGCATCCACGATGAAGGCCGAGACGCCGCCCGCGCCCTTGTTGGCCGGGTCGGTGCGCGCCATCAGCGTGAACATGCCCGCATGCGGCGCATTGGTGATGAAGCGCTTGTTGCCGTTGACCACATAGTGGTCCCCGTCCCTGATGGCGGTGGTGCGCAGCGAGGCCGCATCCGAGCCCGCCTCGGGCTCGGTCAGCGCGAACGAGGCCATGATCTCGCCCGTGGCCAGCTTGGGCAGCCAGGCCGCCTGCTGCTCGGGTGTGCCGTCGATGAGGATGCCCTGCGAGCCTATGCCCACGGTCGTGCCGATCACCGAGCGGAAGGCCGGCGCGGTCTGGCACAGCTCGAAGAGCACGCGCACCTCTTCCTCCATGGTCAGCTCCAGCCCGCCGAACTGCTCGGGGATGGTCATGCCGAACAGGCCCAGGTTGCGCATCTCCTGCACGATGGACTCGGGAATCTCGTCGGTCTCGGCCACTTCGTTCTCGGCGGGCACCAGGCGCTCGCGCACAAATCGGCGCACGCTGTCCAGCAGGGCTTCGAGGGTTTCTTGGTCGCGGATCATTGCGGTGTGCTTCCTGTGCGGTTCAGAGGGTTTCGGCGGTTCCCAGCACCGCCGTGGATTGGCTGGACAGCGTGCCGCCGTTGCCGTGCACCACGGCCGTGCGGTGGCGTCCCAGCTGGCGCTGGCCGGCCTCGCCGCGCAGCTGGCGCACGGCCTCGATCAGCGCAAAGATGCCGTACATGCCCGGGTGCACGCAGGACAGGCCGCCGCCGTTGGTGTTGACGGCCAGCCGCCCGCCGGGCGCAATGCCGCCCCCGGACACGAAGGCGCCGCCCTCGCCCTTGGCGCAAAAGCCCAGGTCCTCCAGGAACAGCAGGGTGTTGATGGTGAAGGCGTCGTAGACCTGGGCCATGTCCATGTCGGCAGCGGTGAGCCCGGCCATGGCAAAGGCCTGGACGCCCGACTGCGCGGCAGCCGTGGTGGTCAGGTCGGGCATGCAGGAGATCTGGCGGTTCCAGATGGCCGTGGCATTGCCCAGCACGTAGACGGGGGGGCGCGGCAGGTCGCGGGCGCGCTCGCCGCGCACCAGCACGATGGCGCCTGCGCCGTCCGTCACCAGGCAGCAGTCGCGCACGCTCAAGGGGCTGGCGATGGGGCGGGCCGAGAGCACGTCCTCGATGGTCAGCGGGTCGCGCATGAAGGCTTCGGGGTTGAGCTGGGCCCAGGCACGCGCGGCCACGGCCACCTCGGCCAGTTGCTCGCGCGTGGTGCCGAACTCGTGCATGTGGCGCGCGGCCGCCAGCGCATAGGCGGTCACGGGCAGCACGGGCTCGTAGGGGAACTCATAGGGCTGCGGGTCCAGGAAACGCCGCGCCGCCTGGCCTTCCTTGCGGCCGAAGGTGGCCGAGCGCTGGGCGCTGCCGTAGCACACCAGCACGGCCTTGCACTGGCCGGCCTCCAGCGCGCGGATGGCGGGCAGCAGGTGGGCGATGAAGCTGCTGCCGCCGATCATCGTGCCGTCCACGTAGGTGGGGTTGATGCCCAGGTGCTCGATCACGGGCATGGTCCACATGCTGGCGTTGACGCTGCAGGTGGCCAGGCCGTCGATGTCCTGCATGGTCAGGCCGGCATCGGCCACGGCCGCATGGGCGGCGCGCACCAGCAGGGTCATGTCGTCCATGCCGGGTGCCTCGCCGCAGCCATAGGTGGCGGCGCCTGCAATGGCCACGCGCCCGCGCAGCGGGCGGTTCACGGCGGCGGCGTCCAGGGTGGATTGGGGGATACGGGCGCTCATGCTGCACCTCCATGGGAAGCCTGTGGAGCCGGTTGCAGCGCGGGCTGGAACAGCACCAGGCCGCGTCCGTCCTTGCTCGCCACATGGGCGCTCACGCGCTGGCCTATGCGCACGTCGGCCGGCGCAATGCCTTCGACGCGGCCCATCATGCGCACTCCTTCGTCCAGGTCGATCAGGGCCACGTTGTAGTCGCCGCCGGCATCGCTCTTGCGTGCGACGGTGGAGGTGGAGTAGACCGTGCCCTGGCCGCTGGCGCGCACCCAGCGCAGCGGGCTGGCACCGCAGTGCGGGCACAGCTCGCGCGGGGTGAAGACATGGCGCGTGCATTGCGGGCACTGCTGTATGCAGAAACGGCCGGCATCGAGTTCGGCCTGGTAGTGGGTCTGTGCGCTCAGGTGCATGGGCGGTGTTTCCATTCTTTGTGTTCTTGGCGCTGCGCCCGGCGGCATGCAGGGCAGCGGCTGTCCGCCAGCATGCCCGCATCGCGGGGCCGCTTCAATTCGCCAATCTGGAAGGGTGGCTTCACCAGCGCCGGCGTCCGGCTGTCAACCCAGGGTTGCTGCCTAGGCGGGCCGGCAGGCACGGCTGCTATGGTGTTTATGCATTCCCGGCCTTTTCTTCATACCCGCCCTGCGCCGCCTGCCGGCGCACCGAGGGCGCGCCGCCGCTTTGTCACGGCGTGGCGCCACATGAAGGCCGGCAATGGCGTGCCGCACCCCGGCCCGTTCTCCGCTGTCGATCCCCACCCACCCAGGAGGTTTTTGCACATGACGGATACGCTGATCAAGGTGGACCTGAACCGCCCGCCCACCGACAACGAAAGGGTCCACAACCGCTGGCACCCGGACATTCCCATGGCCTGCTGGGTCCAGCCCGGCGACGACTTCATCCTGGAGACCTACGACTGGACCGGCGGCTTCATCAGGAACAACGACAGCGCCGACGATGTGCGCGACATCGACCTGACCACGGTGCACTACCTGTCCGGCCCCGTGGGCGTGAAGGGCGCCCAGCCCGGCGACCTGCTGGTGGTGGACCTGCTGGACATCGGCGCCAAGCCCGACAGCCTCTGGGGCTTCAACGGCTTTTTCTCCAAAAACAATGGCGGCGGCTTCCTGACCGACCATTTCCCCTCGGCCCAGAAATCGATCTGGGACTTCAAGGGCATGTTCACCAGCTCGCGCCACATACCAGGCGTGAACTTCCCCGGCCTCATCCATCCCGGCCTCATCGGCTGCCTGCCTGACCGGCCCATGCTGGAGATGTGGAACGAGCGCGAGCGCGCCCTGATCGCCACCGATCCCGAGCGCGTGCCCGGCCTGGCCAACCCGCCGTCGGCCGGCACGGCCCACATGGGCCAGATGCGCGGCGAGGCCCGCGACAAGGCCGCCGCCGAAGGCGCACGCACCGTGCCGCCGCGCGAGCATGGCGGCAACTGCGACATCAAGGACCTCTCGCGCGGCGCCAAGGTGTTCTTCCCCGTCTATGTGGACGGCGCCGGCCTGAGCGTGGGCGACCTGCACTTCAGCCAGGGCGACGGCGAGATCACCTTCTGCGGCGCCATCGAGATGGCCGGCTGGGTGCACATGAAGGTCGGCCTCATCAAGGGCGGCATGGCCAAGTACGGCATCAAGAACCCCATCTTCAAGCCCAGCCCCATCACGCCGCGCTATGACGACTACCTGATCTTCGAGGGCATTTCGGTGGACGAGAGCGGCAGGCAGCACTACCTGGATGTCAACGTGGCCTACCGCCAGGCCTGCCTGAACGCCATCGAATACCTGAAGAAGTTCGGCTACAGCGGCGCCCAGGCGTATTCCATCCTGGGCACGGCGCCCGTGCAGGGCCATATCAGCGGCGTGGTGGACGTGCCCAACTCCTGCGCCACGCTGTGGCTGCCCACGGGCATCTTCGACTTCGACATCAACCCCAACGCCGCAGGGCCCGTCGTCCAGTTCGACGGCAGCGTGGACATGCCCCTGTCCCCCGACCTGCGCTGACGCCAAGGAGCCCGCCCATGCCCACCTACGACTACGACTGCGTGCAATGCGGCGGCTTCGAGGCCCTGCGGCCGCTGCGCCTGCGCGACGAGCCCGCGGCCTGCCCCGGCTGCGGCACGGCGGCTGCGCGCGTGCTGGCCGCCGCGCCCCGGCTGGCACTGATGGCCGACGGCACGCGCCGCGCCATGGACACCAACGAGCGCGCGCGCCACGAGCCCGCCAGCTCGCGCGACTATGACTATGCGCGGCTCAGGCACCCGGCAGGCTGCGGCTGCTGCGGATCGGGGCGGCGCAGCGCCACGGTGACGGCGCCCAACGGCGCGAAGTCCGCGCCCTCGCGGCGGCCCTGGATGATCAGCCACTAGGCTGCATCGGGGTGGACCGCTTCCCAGGGTTTCCACCGCTTGGGAGCCCTGGAAGCGCGCCTTCCACATTCGCGAAACACGGCGCAGGGCGCCTTGCCCAGAATGGGCCGCGCGGCAAGCCGCCGCCCGTTGCCCGGAGTTTCGCCATGCCCCCGTCTTCCTTCCTGCCTTCTGCCACTTCCTCCTTCTCTTCGCGCCGCCGCCGCCTGCTGTCCGCCGGTGGCGCGCTGGCGGCCGGCAGCCTCTTGCCTGCAGTCCGGCCGGCGTTTGCGGCCGATGCCTGGCCCACGCGGCCCGTGCGCTTCATCGTGCCCTTTCCGCCCGGTGGCCCGGTGGACACCACGGCACGCGCCTTCACCCAGAAGCTGGGCGAGATCTGGCCGCAGCCCTGCATCGTGGACAACCGCGCGGGCGCCGGCGGCATGGTGGGCGCGGCCCTCGCAGCCAAGGAGCCTGCCGATGGCTACACGCTGTTCGTGGGCTCCATCCACCATGCGGTCAACCCGGCGCTGCAGCCGAAGATGACCTACGACATAGAGCGTGACTTCGCGCCCGTGAGCTTTGCCGCCATGTTCCCGGTCTTCCTGGTGGCCCATCCCTCGGTGCCCGCCCGCAACGTGCGCGAGCTGATCGCGCTGGCCAAGTCCGGCAACGGGCTGAGCTTCGGCTCCTCGGGCAATGGCGGCGGCACGCACCTGGCCGGCGAGCTGTTCAACATGCATGCGGGCATCAAGCTGCAGCACATTCCCTACAAGGGCAGCGCGCCGGCCATGAACGACCTGCTGGGTGGCCAGGTGCAGCTGATGTTTGCCGATGCGCCCAGTGCGCTGCAGCACATCAAGTCGGGCCGCATCAAGGTGCTGGGCGTGGCCAGCCGCCAGCGCTCGGCCATGCTGCCCGAGGTGCCCACCATCGCCGAGTCGGGCCTGCCCGAGTACGAGGCCTATTCCTGGGCCGCGCTGTTCGCGCCGGCCCGCACGCCGCCCGCCGTGCTGGCGCGCATCAATGCCGACTTCAACACCGCGCTGCGCGATGCCGCCGTGCGCGAGCGCCTGCTGACGGCCGGCGCCGAGGCCGACCCCGGCACCCAGCAGCAGATGCGCGAGCGCCTGAGCAGCGAGCTGCGCAAATGGGCCCAGGTGGTCAAGGTGGCCGGCATCCAGGCGGACTGAGCACGGCGGCGTGCCCGTACCCGGGACAAACCCGGCTTCGCAGCGCTGCAACCCGGTCTTTCGCAATCGCGCATAGGCGGTCCGGGCCTGCCTGCTTAGGCTTGCCTCCGGTATCCAGAAAAACAACCCCGAGACAAGGAGACGGATATGCGGAAAGGCTTGATGCGAGGCGGCTTGACCAAGGCGCGCGCTGCCGGCTGCGCGCTGGGCGCCGGCCTGCTGTGGACGGCGGCGGCGCAGGCGCAGCAGATATCGGACGACGTGGTGCGCATCGGCGTGCTCAGCGACATGTCGGGCCTGTACGCGGACACGGCGGGGCGCGGCTCCGTCGAGGCCGCGAAGATGGCCGTGGCCGACTTCGGCGGCCAGGTGCTGGGCAGGAAGATCGAGGTGGTCTGGGCCGACCACCAGAACAAGGCCGACGTGGGCGCCACCCATGCGCGCACCTGGTTCGACCGCGACGGCGTGGACCTGATCGTGGACATCAACAACACGGCCGTCGCCATCGCCGTCAACAACCTGGCGCGCGAGCGCGGCAAGATGGTGATCAACACCGGCGGCGCCTCCGACATCCTCACCAACGAGCACTGCGCGCCCACGGCCATCCACTACACCTACGACAGCTATGCGCTGGCCAACGGCGCGGTGCGCGGCATCCTTGCGCAGGGCAAGAAGGAATGGTTCATCCTGGGCGTGGACTATGCCTTCGGCAAGGCCATGACGGCCAATGTGACCGACTTCCTGAAGGACGGCGGCGGCAAGCTGGTGGGCACCACCTTCCATCCGCTCAATGCCAGCGATTTCTCGTCCTTCCTGCTGCAGGCCCAGGCCTCCAAGGCCTCGGTGATCAACCTGGCCAATGCCACCAGCGACACGGTCAACGCCATCAAGGCCGCGCACGAGTTCGGCATCGCGCCCAGGCAGACCCTGGTGCCCAGCCTGCTGTTCATCAACGACGTGCATGCGCTGGGCCTGCGCTACGGCCAGGGCATGGTGCTGACCACGGGCTTTTACTGGGACCGCACCGAGGCCACGCGCGCCTGGTCGCGGCGCTTCTTCGAGAAGATGAAGAAGATGCCCTCCATGATCCATGCGGGCGCCTACTCGGCCGTCACCAACTACCTCAAGGCCGTGCAGGCCACCAGGGGCGACGACGGCAACGCGGTGGCGCGCCAGCTCAAGCAGATGCCCATCGAGGACTTCTTCGCCCAGAACGGCAAGGTGCGCGAGGACGGCCGCATGGTGCACGACATGTACCTGGTGCAGATCAAGAAGCCCGAGGAATCCAAATATCCCTGGGACTACTACAAGGTGCTCTCCACCATCCCCGGTGACGAGGCCTTCCGCCCGCTGTCCAGGAGCAGCTGCAAGCTGGTGAAGACATCATGAAGACACGCGCCGCCGTACTCACGAGAACGGGCGCAGCCGCGCCCTATGCCGACAGCCGACCGCTGGAGATCTGGGAGGTGGACCTGGCGCCGCCCGGCCCCGGCGAGGTGCTGGTCAAGGTGGCCGCCGCAGGCGTGTGCCACTCCGACCTGTCCATCATCAACGGCGACCGTCCGCGCGACACGCCCATCGTGCTCGGCCATGAGGCCACAGGCGTGATCCAGGCGCTGGGCGAGGGCGTGACCGACCTGGAGGTGGGCGACCACGTGGTCATGCTCTTCGTGCCCGGCTGCGGCGACTGCCAGCCCTGCGCCGAGGGCCGGCCCGTGCTGTGCGAGCCCGCAGGCCAGGCCGGCGTGGCGGGCACCCTGCTGTCGGGTGCCAGGCGGCTGTCGCGCAATGGCCAGCCCATCTCGCACTTCGTCGGCGTCTCGGCCTTTGCCGAGCATGCCGTGCTCTCGCGCCGCGGCGTGCACCGCATCGACAAGTCGGTGCCGCTGGAGCTGGCCGCGCTGTTCGGCTGCGCCGTGATGACTGGCGTGGGCGCGGTGGCCAATACCGCCAGGGTGAGCCCCGGCCAGAGCGTGGCCGTGGTGGGGCTGGGCGGCGTGGGCCTGTCCTCGGTGATGGGCGCGGCGGCGGCGGGCGCGGCCCGCGTGGTGGCCGTGGACCTCAATGCGGACAAGCTGGCCATGGCGCGCGATTTCGGCGCCACCGACACCGTCAACGCCGGCGACGAGGATGCCGTCAAGCAGGTGCGGGCGCTGACGGGCGGCGGCGTGGACCATGCCTTCGAGATGGTGGGCTCGGCCAAGGCACTGGAGATGGCCTACCGCATCACGCGGCGCGGCGGCCAGACCGTGACGGCGGGCCTGCCCTCCAGCGCCCAGGCCATCAGCCTGCCGGTCTGGCACCTGGTGGCAGAGGAGCGCACGCTCAAGGGCTGCTACATGGGCAGCTGCGTGCCGCGCCGCGACATCGACCGCTACCTGGCCCTGCATGCGGCCGGCAGGCTGCCGGTGGACCGGCTGGTGACCGGCCACCTGACGCTGGACCAGATCAACGAGGGCTTCGACCGCCTGGCGCGTGGCGAGGCCATACGCCAGATCATCCGCATGGAGGCCTGATAGGAGGTCAGGCCGACCAGCGAGGACCGGGGCTGCTGCTGCTGCTGCGGCTGTGTCCAAGCCAAGCACGGCGGTCAGGTGCCGTCGGGCAGCAGCTGGTTTTCCCAGCCGGTCAGCCGCTCGATGGCGCGGGCCACCTGCAGGATGCGGGCCTCGTCGAAGTAGCGTCCCACCACCTGCACGGCCAGCGGCAGGCCCTGGGGTGACAGGCCCACCGGCACGCTGACGGCCGGGTGCCCGGTCACGTTGAAAGCATGGGTCTGCACCGGCCAGTGGCGGAAATGCGGCATGGGGTCGAAGCGCGGCGCCGTATCCAGGGTGATGGCGGTCAGCAGCACGTCGCAGCGGTCCAGCGCAGCGTCCACGCGGGCCGCCAGCATGCGGCGCACACGCAGGGCGTTCAGGTAGTCCTCCGAGGACACGGTGGCGCCCAGCAGCAGCCGCGCCGCCGTGAGCTCGCCATAGTCCAGCGGGCGCGAGCGCAGGTCCTGCGCATGGATGGTGAACATCTCGGCACTGAGGATGACGCGGCCGGCCGCCAGGAACTGCTGGCTGTGGGGCAGGCTCACGTGGATGGGACGGGCGCCGGCCTCGGCCAGCAGCGCGGCCGTGCGGTCGAAGGCCGACAGGAACGTGGGCGACGCCTGGGGCGACGACTGGAAGTGGTCCTGCGGCACGCCGATGGTCAGGCCCTTCACGCCCTGCTCCAGCCCCGTGCAGTAGTCGTCCACGGGTTCGGTGGAGCTGGCCGGGTCCAGCGGGTCGTGCCCGGCCAGCACCTGCAGCGCGATGGCCGCATCCTCCACGCTGCGCGACAGCGGGCCGCAGTGGTCCAGCGTCCAGGCCAGGGGGAACACGCCGTGCTTGGAGACGCGGCCGTAGGTGGGTTTCAGCCCCACGGCGCCGCACCAGGCGGCCGGTATGAGGATGGAGCCGCCCGTGCAGGTGCCCAGGGCCAGCCGCGTGAAGCCTGCCGCAATGGCGGCGCCCGAGCCCGACGACGATCCGCCCGGAATATGGGCCAGGTCCCAGGGGTTGCGGGCCGCGGGAAACGGCAGGTCGGGGCTGGGCGCGCCGATGGCGAACTCGTGCGTGGCCAGCTTGCCCAGGATGATGGCGCCGGCGTCGCGCAGGCGCCGCACCGGCGTGGAATCCTCCTCGGGCACATAGTCCAGGCTCAGCCAGGACTGGCAGGTGGTCGGCAGGCCTGCCACGTCGTAGACGTCCTTGATGGCCACGGCAATGCCATGGAGCAGCGGCAGATCGGCGCTTTCTCCGCGCGCCATGTCTGCGTTGCGCGCAGCCTCCATGGCACCGCTGGCATCGAGATTGGTGAAGGCATGGATGTCGATGTCCATGGCGCGGATGCGTCCCAGCGCCGCCCGGGTCAGCATCTCCGAAGTGGTCTTGCCGGCGCGCAGCGCGCTGGCCATCTGTCGTATCGAAAGTTCAGGACTGCCGCTCATGCTTGCTCTGACGGGAGATGGTGGTGTGGATCTGCGAGGGTCCCGCCTCATGCGCCAGTTCGTTGACGAGGCCGCGGTGCTCCATCAGCAACTGGTGCTCCGCCAGGATGGGTCCCAGCCGCTCGAAGGGGATGTCGATGCCGTGCTTTTTCAGCGCATTGAGCAATTCGTGCAGCGCATTGACATCGGGCCCTGCCAGTTTCTGCGGCGAAGGGGGTATTTCAGATTTTCGCGATGCCGGCATCACTGACCACCTTTCTCCATTTTCTGGCGTCGTCGGATACGAATGCCTTGGTGTTGTCCACGGATTTCCAAAGGGGAATGCTGCCAAGCTCCATGAATTTCTTCTGCACCTTTTCGTCGGTCAGGATATTTTTCATCTGTGCATTGATGGCGTTCACTATCGCGGCCGGCGTGCCCTTGGGTGCCATGAGCACATTCCATGAGGTCTCGTTGAAATTGCCGAGCCGGGCCGGGCTTTGCTCGCTGAGCGTCTGCCAGTCGGGCATGAGGGGCGAGCGCTCGCGCGTGGCCACGCCCACGCGATTGACCTTGCCCTGGTGCACATACTGCTTGGCCGTGATCAGCAGGTCGAAGGCGATATCGACCTGGCCGCTCACCAGGTCGCTCATCATGGGCGCGGCGCCCTGGTAGGGGATGTGCAGCATGCGTATGTCGGCGGCCAGGCTCAGGGCCTCGGCTGCCATGTGGCCCGCGCTGCCGTAGCCCGGCGTGGCATAGGTCAGCTTGCCGGGGCTGCGCCGCGCCAGCTCGATCAGGTCCTGCACCGACGCCAGCTTCAGGCCCGGGCGTGTGATGAGCACCAGAGGACCGTCGTTGATGGTGGAGATGGCTTCGAGGTCGTTGACCACGTCATAGCCGGCCTGCGTGTACAGCGCGCCCGAGATGGTCTGGGCCGTGGAGCAGATCAGCAGCGTATATCCATCGGGACGGGCCTTGGAGACCTGGCGCGCACCGATGTTGCCCGAGGCGCCAGGGCGGTTTTCCACCACCACGTTGACGCGCAGGCGTTGTGCAAGCTCCTTGGCGATGATGCGCCCCACGATATCGGTGCCACCGCCTGCCGGGAAAGGAACAACCAGCGTGATCTGCCGGTCTGGCCAGGCCGCATGAACCAAGCTGGCAGCGATCAGGAAAATACCTCCGAAAATCAGATTGAGGATTTTTTTCATTCGCTTGATTCAAATGGTTGCGGAAATGGGGCTTGTCTTTTTGCAGACGTGAGCAGGCACATGGGATGTGCACCACTGCGGCTGCCTGCAGCCCGGGCCTGGCAAGCGTTCAGTTAATCAATCTTTTTAAACTATCGAGATATTAAGTTCCATAGTTTTACATCATGAAAGAAGGGGTGCAAGGCCTGTGCCACGCTTGGCGTAGGGGTGTTGCATCGATGCCGCAGATAAGGGTTTCCGACGGCGATGGCCTTGGCGCGCGTCGGGATTCAGGGCAGGGAGGGTGAAAGGTTGCACCGGCAGTGGCACCGGCGCAACGATTCAGCGGGCGTGTTGGCTCAAGCGCGCAGCGCCTGTTCCTGCAGCAGGCGCTTGAGCACCTTGCCGTTGGGGCTGGTGGGCAGCTCGGCCAGGGGCACGATGCGGGCGGGCAGCTTGTAGGGCGCCAGCCGTTCTCGCAGGTGGGCACGCGCGGCAGCGTTGTCCAGCGTGGCGCCGGGCTGCAGTTCGACGAAGGCGATGACCTCCTCGTTGCCATCGGTTTCGGGGCGGCCGACCACGGCGCTGCGCTGCACGCCGGGCAGCTCGTTGAGCGCCAGTTCCACCTCGGCCGGATACACGTTGAAGCCCGAGCGGATGATCATTTCCTTGAGCCGCCCCACCACGAAGAGCGCGCCGTCGGCATGCAGCTCGCCCAGGTCGCCGCTGGCGTACCAGCCGCCCTCGCGCATCACGGCGGCCGTGGCCTGGTCATCGCGGAAGTAGCCGTGCATCAGGCCGCGCCCGCGTATCCACAGCTCGCCGCGCTCGCCCACCGGCAGGGGCCGGCCCGTGGCCGGGTCCACGGCGCGCACCTCGGCGCCTTCCACCACGTAGCCGGCGCTGGTGTCGGGCCGCTGCTCGCCCTGTCGCGTGAGGTGGACCGACCCTGCGTATTCCGACAGGCCGTAGCCATGGTGCAGCGCCTGGCCGAAGGCGGCCTCCACGCGTTTCTTGAGCGTCAGGTCCAGCGGGCCTGCGCCTGTGTAGACATAGCGCAGCGCCGGCGCCTGAGGGTGTGCAATGCCCTGCTCCTGCAGATGGGCCAGCAGGCGCGCGTACAGCGCAGGCGGCCCCTGCAGTTGCGAGATGCCGTGGCGCGCCAGCGCATCCAGCAGGTCGGCCGGGTCGAACTGCGGGCGCATCACCATCTGCGCGCCCGCATGCAGCGAGGCCAGCAGCACCGTGCCCAGCCCGAAGATATGGGTCATGGGCACGAAGGCGTAGCTGCGGTCCTGCGGACCCAGCCCGCGCGATGTGGCCGAGACGCGCGCGAACAGCGTCAGCGCGTCATGTCCCACCATCACGCCCTTGGGCGTGCCCGTGGTGCCCGAGGTGAAGATCAGCGCCGCCACCTCGTCCTGCAGCGCGCCGGATTCGGCCACCGCCTCAGCGCGCACGGGGCTGTGCTGCATGCCGGCCAGGGCCGAGTCGCCTGCGCCAAAGCGCCGCGCGTGGCCGCTGGCGCTGTCCGATGCGGCCGAGGTGAAATACACCACGCGCGCATCGGCCTTGGCCGCAAAGGCATCGATCTCGCCGGGCGCCATGCGTGCGTTCACGCCGCAGGACCAGGCGCCCACGCGGCTGCAGGCCAGGATCAGCGCCGCATGCTCGGGGCAGTTCTCGGCCACGACCAGCACGCGGTCGCCGGGCCGCACCTGCAGCGCGCGCAGCTCGGCCTCGGCCGTGTCCGCCAGCGCGCCCAGGTCGGCAAAGCTCAGACTGCTGCCGTCGGGCAGGTGGATGAAGGGACGCTGCGGCGCTTCGGCCAGCCAGCGGTCCAGCAGATGGTGTATTCGTTGACTCATGCTCCGCGTATCCCTCAGTCCACCACAATGCCTTGCGTGACGGTGGCCCACATGGCGCGCTCCTTGGCACCGCGCTCGGCCAGTTTCTGGGGTGCGCCGGTCCACTCTTCGTAGCCCAGTTCCTTGAGGCGCTTGCGCAGCTCCGGCTGGGCCAGGGCGGCGTTGATGGACTTGTTCAGGCGGGCCACGAGTTCGGGCGACATGCCCTTGGGCCCATAGACGCCATACCAGCCGCCCACGTCGAAGCCCTTGAGGCCTTCGATGCCGGACTCGGCAAAGGTGGGCACATCGGGCAGGGACGCATTGCGCTGCGGCGAGGTGACGGCGATGGCCCGCACCTTGCCGCCCTGGATGTAGCTGCTGGCGGTGCTGATGATGTCCAGCATCATGCTCAGCTGGCCGCCGATCACGTCGGTCATGGCCGGTGCGTTTCCCTTGTAGGGGATGTGGTTCATCTCGATGCCGCTGCGCCGCGCGAACAGCAGCGCGCCCAGGTGGTTGGAGCCGCCCACGCCGGCCGAGCCGTAGTTGAGCTTTTGCGGATGGGCCTTGGCATAGGCCACGAGCTCGGCCGTGGTCCTGTAGGGCTCGTTGTTGTTGACCACCAGCACGTTGTAGTAGCTGAGCACGGGCGCCACGGGCGTGAGGTCACGGGCCGGGTCGAAGGACATCTTGCTCATCACGTTGGGGCTGATGGTGATGGTAGGGCTGGCCGCGAACCACAGCGTGAGGCCGTCGGGCCTGGCGCGCACGACCTCGCTGCCTGCCATGGTGGCGTTGGCGCCGGGCTTGTTCTCCACCACCACCGAGGCACCCAGCTCCTTGGTCAGCGCCACGCTGAGCAGGCGGGCGCCCTGGTCCACGGGGCCACCGGCCGAGTAGCCCACGATGAGGCGCACGGGCTGCGCGTCCTGCGCGGCGGCGGGGAGGGTGGCCAGGGCGGTCACCAGGGACGCCAGAAGCGGGGCATGGGCCAGGGTGGCCAGGGCCTTGCGGCGGTGTTGGGCGGGCATGTGCATGTCTCCTGCAAAAGATGAATGAAGCGCTGCCGTGGTCTGCACGGCGGCGCGCCCGGTCTGCGCCGGACATGCAGGCAATGGTGCGCAGGCGGGCGCGTCTTGGGAATCTGCTTTTGCCTAAGCCGGGGTTTGCCGGCTGTTAGGACGTCCTAGGAAGACAGGTCCGCGCCCGCCTCCTCGGTGCCCGCCTGCCAGCTGGGCGCGGCGGTGACGATGGCCTCGCGCAGGAACTGCTGGAAGGCGCGGGCCGCCATGGTGGGCTGGCGGTCGGGCATGCGCACCAGGTACATGGCATTGCCCAGGCCGGAGAACACCACCTGGTCCAGCACGGCCACCAGGGTGCCGCCGGCCAGCGCGGCCGAGGTCACGTAGTCCGGGAGCAGGGCCAGGCCCAGGCCGTCCAGCACGGCGTCGTACAGCAGGCGGTAGTCGCCCGATTGCAGCGAGGGCAGCACATCGAGGGCAGCGGCGACGCCATCGTCGCCGCTACCGGCCAGCCAGGCCAGCCTGCCGCCCATGGCCAGCGGCAGGATGAGGCGGGCCTGCAGCAGGTCGGCAGGCGCGCGCAGGGGCCGGCCCAGCGACTGCTCCAGCGCCTGCAGGCAGGCGGGCGTGGCCACGAAGTTCCAGCGCACATCGCACAGCCGTGTGGCCACCAGATCATCCAGCGGCGCGGAGGTGATCTGCACCGCCAGATCGACCTTGGAGGCCACGAGGTCGGCCATCTGGTCGTTGATCAGCAGGCGCAGGCGGATGTCGGGATGCTCGCGGCAAAAGCCCAGGATCAGCGGCTTGAGATAGAAATGCCCGAAGCCGGTGGGCACGCGCACGCCCACCTCGCCGCTCACGGTGGAGCGCAACTGGTGGATGGCATCGCGGGCGCGCTGCAGCTCCTCCATCATGGCCAGGCAGCGCCGGTACAGCAGCTGGCCAGCCTGGGTGAGCTCCACATTGCGCGTGGTGCGGCGCAGCAGCTGCGCGCCCATCTCGGTCTCCAGCGCACGCAGCCGGCGCGAGACGTTGGAGCGCGTCATGCCGCCGCGCTCGGCCGCCCGCGTGAGGGCTTTGGCCTCGGCGATGTCGATGAAGACGCGGCACAGGTTCAGGTCCATCTCGGCATTCTTTGCAGGGCCGGGGCCGGCCATTGTTGATCGGGAGTCACCAGGCCTGGCCTGCTGGCGAGGATTGTGGCGCCAGCCCTGCCTCCCTAGCATGGAGGAAACCATGGCGAAAGGCCGCAGACCGTGAACCAAGAAGCTTTGCAAACCGCGCCGCCGGCGCCCCTGGCGCACTACCGTGTGCTCGATCTGAGCCAGGGCGTGGCCGGCCCCTACTGCACCCACCTGCTGTCGCGCCAGGGCGCCGAGGTGATCAAGGTCGATCCGCCCGAAGGCGACTGGGCGCGCCACGTGGGCATCTCGCGCGATGGGCACAGCAGCCTGTCGGCCACCTACAACGCGGGCAAGCGCAGCATTGCCGTCGATGCGCGCCAGGCCCAGGGGCGCGCGCTGCTGCTGCGGCTGGCGCGCGAGGCCGACATCGTGGTGCAGAACTTCCGCCCCCAGGTCGTGCAGCGCATGGGCGTGGACTACGACAGCCTGCGCGCGGCCGGCCTGGACCCGGTGTACGTCTCCATCAGCGGCTACGGACCCACGGGGCCGTATGCCGACCGGCCCGCCACCGACTCCGTCATGCAGGCCGACACGGGACTGATGACCAGCAACCGCGACGCGCAGGGCCAGCCCCAGCGCGTGGGCCTGCTGCTGGCCGACATCGCGGCCGGTGTCTACGCCGCACAGGCCTGCACGGCGGCCCTGCTGGGCAAGGCGCGCAGCGGGCGCGGGCGCCATGTGGAGCTGAACTTGTTCGAGGTCTGCTGCGCCCTGCAATCCACGGTGCTGGCCGAAGACGCGCTGCGCGGCGGCCTGCCCGCCGAAGGCGTGAGCGCCCCCAACGGCGTGTTCGCCACGGCCGATGGCTTCATCACCGTGCTGGCCCTGAACAACGACCAGTTCGAGCGGCTGTGCCGCGCGCTGGACCTGCCGCACTGGCTGCAGGACGCGCGCTTTGCCTCCAATGCGGGCCGCATGGCCCACCGCCATGTCCTGCATGCCGGGCTGCAGGCCTTGCTGGCGCAGCAGCCGCGCGCCCACTGGGAGCAGCGCCTGGCAGCGCAGGGCGCCCTGCATGCGGGCGTGCGCACGCTGGCCGACGTGGTGGCGCATCCCCAGGCCGTGCACCGCGCATCGTTCGCCACGCTGGCGCAGCCCGGGTTCGGGCCGCTGCTGTATGCGGCTTCACCCTGGCCGGCAGACGCAGCAGCCTGCGGTGCATCCCTTGGCGCCGCGCCGCGCACGGGCGAGCACACGCGCCAGATCCTGGCCGAGGCCGGCTGCACGCCGCAGGAGATGGAGCAATGGATGGCCAGCGGCGTGGTGCACGAGTGCGCGCAGGAGGTCATGGCATGAGCGCTTCCATATCCACGTTCACACCCACCTCTCCGGACACATACCCGGACACCTGCCCGGACACCTCAATGCAGGCCCTGGTCTGCCATCAATTCGGCGCGCCGCACGAGGTGGTCAGCCTGCAGTCCATGGATCGGCCCGGCCAGCCCCTGGGCGCGCACCAGGCGCGGATTGCCGTGGCCTACGCCAACGTCAGCCACGCCACGGGCCTGCTGATCGAGGGCCGCTACCAGCGGCGCCCGCCGCTGCCCTTCGTGCCCGGCACCGAAGGCGTGGGGCGCGTGCTGGAATGCGGCAGCGCGGTGCAGCACCTGCAGCCCGGCGATGCCGTGGCCTTCATTGCCGACTGGGGTGCCTTTGCGCAGGAAACGGTGGTGGATGCGTCCACCGTCTACCGCCTGCCTGCGGGCATGCCCTGGCTGCAGGCCCTGCCCATTGCCCTGTCCTACGGCACGGCCTACACGGCCCTGCACTGGCGCGCGCGCCTGCAGGAAGGCGATGTGGTGCTGGTGCTGGGCGCCGGTTCGGGCGTGGGCGCTGCGGCGGTGGAAGTGGCCCGGCAGACGCCCGGCGTGCAGGTCATCGCCTGCGCCAGCACCGAGGCCAAGCGCGCCGATGCGCTGCGCCGTGGCGCGCACCAGGCAGTCACCCCGCAGGACCTGGCCGCCCAGGTCAAGCAGGCCACGCAGGGCCGGGGCGCCTCCCTGGTCTTCGACCCCGTGGGGGGCGATCTCTTGCTGCAGGCACTGCGCGCGGCCGCGCAGAACGCGCAGCTGCTGAGCGTGGGCTTCGCCAGCGGCGCCATTCCCGCCGTGCCCATGAACCTGGCCCTGGTCAAGAACCTCACGCTGCACGGCTTCTTCTACGGCCGCTACATCGGCTGGACGCCGGCCGATGAGCGCCAGGCCTTCGCGGCGCAGCTGCAGCCCGTCATTGCCACGCTGCTCGACTGGGCGGCCCGGGGATGCATCGATCCCCAGGTCAGCCAGGTCTTCGCCATGCATGAACTGCCGGCTGCGCTGGATGCGCTGCACGGCCGCAATGTGACCGGCAAGCTCGCACTCGCCATTCAAGGAGACAAGGTATGACAACGCAACGCACAGGCCCCGCGCTTTCCCGCCGCACCCTGCTGGGCGCCGCTGCGGCGCTGGCCGCATGGAGAACGGCGGGCGCGCAGCCATCCGCCGGGGCCCAGGGCTATCCCAAGGCGCCCATCCGCGTCGTCGTGCCCTATCCACCCGGCGGGCCTACCGACGTGGTCGGGCGCGTGGTCACCACGCGGCTGGGCGAGGCGCTGGGCCAGCCGCTGGTCGTGGACAACAAGGCCGGCGCCAGCGGCATGGTCGGCGCGGCCCTGGTGGCCAAGGCGCCGGCCGACGGCTACACGCTGCTGGTCAACGCCTCCATCCACGTCATCAACCCCTACGTCTATGCCAGCGCGCCCTACGACGCCTTCCGCGATTTCGAGCCGGTCACGCAGCTGGTCGATGTGCCGCTGGTGCTGGTCGTGGGCAGCCAGCTTCCGGTGCGCAATGTGCAGGAGCTGATCGCCTGGGCCAAGGCCCATCCCGGGCAGGTGAACTTCGGCTCGGCCGGCAATGCCTCGTCACAGCACCTGTCGGGCGAGCTGTTCCGCCTGAAGACCGGCGCGCAGATGCAGCATGTGCCCTACAAGGGCAGCTCGCCGGCCCTGACCGACCTGATGGGCGGGCAGATCCAGCTCATGTTCGACTCCATGCCCTCGGCCATGCCCTTCATCGCCTCGGGCCGGCTGCGTGCGCTGGCCGTCACCTCGGCCAGTCGCTCGCCCTCCCTGCCCGATGTGCCCACCATGGAAGAGGCCGGCATGCCCGGCTTTCGCACCAGCACCTGGTACGGACTGTGGGCGCCGAAGAACACGCCCCAGGACGTGGTGCAGAAACTGTGGACCGAGTCCCGCCGCGTGCTTGCCGAACCCCAGATCGCCGCGCAATACCGCCGCCTGGGCGCCGAGCCCGTGGGCTCCACGCCCGCCGAGTTCGCGCGCTACATCCAGGCCGAGGCCCGCAAGTGGGAAGAGATCGTGAAGGCGTCGGGGGCGCGGGCGGATTGAGGAGGCCGCCGTCAGGCACCAGCCTTGATTCGGCTGGCTGCCTGCCTTCCCAGATCCGCGATAAAGAGGTCAAAGTCTTCATCCGGCACGTCAATGTAGTGACCCGAGGCGACATCCGCCCACCCCCGCATAGCCGCTTGCCGTAGCGTTTCCAGCTTGGTCGCTTGGGTCTGAGCTTCAACGATTCGATGTTGTTGCTGGCTCAGATTCACTGGACGTGTCGACATGACGGGTTCCTCACACCCGCTCGAACACCGCCGCAATCCCCTGGCCGCCGCCGATGCACATGGTCTCCAGCCCATAGCGGCCCTTGCGGCGCTCCAGCTCGTGCAGCAGGGTGGCCAGGATGCGCACGCCGGTGGCGCCTATGGGGTGGCCCAGGGAGATGCCGGAGCCGTTGACGTTGAGCTTGTGGTCTATGGCGCCCTGGTCGTTCCACTCCCAGCCCTTGAGCACGGACAGCACCTGGCAGGCAAAGGCTTCGTTGAGTTCGACCAGGTCCATCTGGTCCAGCGTGAGGTTCAGGCGCGCCAGCAGTTTCTTGACGGCGGGCACGGGGCCTATGCCCATGTGCGAGGGCTCGCAGCCTGCGGCGGCCCAGCCCACCAGGGTGGCCATGGGGGTGAGGCCCAGCTCGGCCAGCCTGTCCTCGGCCACGATCAGGCAGGCGGCGCTGGCGTCGTTTTGCTGGCTGGCGTTGCCGGCCGTGACCGTTCCATTGGGCATGAGCACGCGCAGCTTGCCCATGCTGTCGGTGGTGGCGTCGGCGCGAAAGCCTTCGTCGCGCGTGAACAGCACGGGGTCGCCCTTGCGCTGGGGCACCTTGACGGGGACGATCTCGTCGGCGAAGCGGCCCGCCTCCCAGGCGGCGGCGGCGCGCTGGTGGCTGCGCACGGCATAGGCGTCGGCTGCCTCGCGGCTGATGCCGTAGTCGCGCGCCAGGTTCTCGGCGGTCTCGATCATTCCCGAGATCTTGCCGAAGCGCTCCACGGGCTGGGAGCGCTCGCGGCCGCGGTCCAGCCGGTCGTAGAAGCGCACATTGCCCGAGCGCGCGCCCCAGCGCATGTCGGTGCTGTAGTACTCGATGTTGCTCATGCTCTCCACGCCGCCTGCGATCACCACGTCGGCGGCGCCGCTTTGCACCATCATGGCCGCCGTGGCCACGGCCTGCAGGCCGCCGCCGCAGCGCCGGTCCAGCTGCATGCCCGGCACCGTCACCGGCAGGCCGGCCTGCAGCGCGGCCCAGCGGCCCACGCAGGGCGTCTCGCTGCTGGCGTAGGACTGGGCGAAGACCACGTCGTCGATGCGTGCGGGGTCGATGCCGCTTTTCTCGACCACGGCGCGCACCGTGGTGGCGGCCAGTTCCTCGACCGATACCGGCCGCAGGCTGCCGCCGAAGGTGCCCACGGGCGTGCGAAGGGGGGTGACGATGGCGGCTCTGCGCATGGTGTTGTCTCCTTGGGAATCAGTCGATCAGTGGATCAGTGGATCAGGAAAAGGCTGCGCCGCATTGGCGCAGCAGGGTATGTGCCTGTTGTTCCAGGTCGGCGCGGTGCTCCGGCGCCGCGATGTCGATCAGCCGTTTCACGCGGCGCGACAGCGTCTGGCCGCGCAGGTCGGCCACGCCGTGTTCGGTGACGATGAGGCCGGCGTCGCTGCGCGGCGTGCTGACGGGGCCGGACAGCCGCGCAACGATGCGCGTGGCCCCCCTGGCCGTGGCGGGCAGGGCGATGATGGGCAGGCCGCCGCGGCTGCGTGCCGCGCCGCGCAGAAAGTCCACGGCGCCGCCCACGGCGCCCACGTAGACGCCGCCTGCCACCTCGGAGTTGATCTGGCCCGTGAGGTCCACCTCCACCGCCGAATTGATGGCAGCCAGCCGGTGGCTGGCGGCCAGCACCTCGGGGTCGTGCGTGTAGCGCGTCTCGCGCAGTTGCAGGGCGGGGTTGCGGTGGGCCCAGCGCCTGAGCGATTCGCCGCCCATGAGGATGCCGCCGATGCCCACGCCGCGGTCCTGGCTCTTGCGCGCGTGGGTCAGCACGCCGGCTTCGGCCAGGGCTGCAATGCCGTCGCCCACGGCGCCGCTGTGCAGGCCCAGGTCGCGGTGGCCGTGCAGGGCGGCGAGCACGGCCTCGGGCAGGTTGCCCACGCCCACCTGCAGCGTGGCGCCGTCTTCGATGAGGGCGGCCACATGGCCGGCAATGGCCTGCTCGGCAGGGCCGGGCGCGCTGCGCGCCTGGCCCAGCGGAGGGTGTTCGGCATCGACCAGCAGGGCGAAGTCGCCGGCCTGCAGGTGCAGGCTGCCGTGCGTCCACGGAATGGCGGGGTTGACCTCGCCGATCAGCACGCGCGCCTTGCGTATGGCGGCCGGCAGGTATTCATGGACCAGGCCCAGGCTGTAGCGGCCTTGTGCATCGGGTGGCGAGACCTGGAGCAGCACCACGTCGGCAGGCAGCAGGCCCTCGTCGATCAGGCCGGGCAGGTGGGAGTAGTGGCTGGGCAGGATGTCCAGCACTCCGGCCTGCGCCAGCGCGCGGTGGGGGCCGCCGGCCGCGTAGCCGAAGAAGTCGATGGCGTCGGCATGCGCCGGTTGCAGGGTGTCCGATGCGCCCATGCCCACGAAGACGCGCAGCCGGCCCTGGCCACCGTGCCGGGCCAGTGCATGGCGCTGCGCGACCACGGCGCGCGTGAGCGTCAGAGGCTCGGCCGTGGCCTGGCCCCACCACAGGGTGTCGCCGGGGCGGATCAGGGCCTGCAGCCTTTCTTGCAGGGCGTCCGGCGACAGCACGCTCATGGCGCGCGGTCCCAGTCGAAGCGCGTGGGCTGCTTGTCCTTGAAGCGCTGCACCGCCTCCTGGTGGTAGTCGGAGCCACGGCACATCGTCTGGGCATAGGCTTCCAGCTCGGCCATGGCGCGTGCGTCCAGCTCGAAGGCCTGGTTCATGGCCGTCTTGGCCATGCCGATGGCGGCTGTGGATGCCTCGCCGAAGCGCCGCGCCAGTGCCACGGCGGCGGCCTGCAGGGCCTCGCCGTCTTCCACGATCTCGTAGACCATGCCCAGCGACCTGGCTTCCTCGGCCTGCACGGTGCGCGCGGTGAAGACCAGCTCCTTGGCCTTTTGCAGGCCCACGATGCGCGGCAGCATGTGCATGGCGCCCAGGTCGGGCACCAGGCCGATGCGGCCGAACACGGCGCAGAACTTCGCGCGCCGCGTGCACAGCACGAAGTCGGCGGCCAGCGCCAGGCTCAGGCCCGCGCCGAAGGCCGGGCCGTCCACGGCGGCGATCACGGGTTTTTCGAGGTTGACCAGCTCGGGAAACCACTGGTGCAGGCTGCGCATGCGCTGGCGCCAGGGCAGGCCGGCCTGGCTGGCATCCATCATCTGGCTGATGTCGCCGCCCGAGCAGAAGGCGCCGCCCGCGCCCGTGAGGATGACGGTGTGCACCTGCGCGTCATCGCGCATCTGCGCCACGGCGGCGGCCAGGGCCGGGCGCATGGCCTGGTTGAGCGCGTTGCGGGCCTCGGGCCGGTTCAGCGTGATCGTGCCTATGCCGTCCTGGACGGAGGTCAATACGGGGGAGGTGTTCATGGGAACTCCAGGGCAGGGGAAGGAGCGGCCTCTTGCGAGGCCGCCGTGCATCAGGCGAGTTCGGCGTAGCCGTGGCTGAGCACGATCTTGTCGCGTTCCAGCACGCGGGCGCGCAGTTGCAGCTGGCAGGGCTGGTCGGGCGTGCGCCAGATCTCGGTGACCAGGGTCTCCCCGGGATAGACGGGCGCGGTGAAGCGCACATCCAGTGCCTTCAGGCGCGCGGGATTGCGGTCGCCGCATTGGCGCAGCACGGCATGGGCCACCAGGCCGTAGCTGGCCAGGCCATGCAGGATGGGCCGCTCGAAGCCGGCCTTGCGCGCCACGGCCGGGTCGGCATGCAGCGGGTTGTAGTCGCCCATCAGGCGGTACAGCAGCGCGGCCTCGGGGCGTATGGCCTGGGTGTCGGTGAAGTCGGGCGCGCGGTCCTCCGGCGTGGGGCGCAGCGGCGCCAGGGGCGCGTCGCTGGGCTGGCCGCCGTCCAGCAGGCTGTAGCCGCCATCGCCGCGCAGAAAGCTGACCTGCTGCACGGTGGCCAGCAGCTCGCCGCCGGTGGTCTCCAGGCGCCGCTCGGTGACCATGATGGCGCCCTTGCCCTCACCCTTGTCCGTCAGGTGCGTGATGCGGTTGTGGCCCACCACGTCGGCGCTGGCCGGCAGCGGGCGGTGCAGCCGCATGCGCTGCTCGCCATGCAGCAGCTTCACCCAGTCGATGCCCGTATCGGCCTCGCGCGCCCAGAAGCCCGGGTAGCCCAGCACCACGGCCTGCGAGGGCAGGGCGCGCAGCCCGCCCGGCGCCCCTTCGTAGAAAAAGGGCAGGGCGTCGGCGCACAGCGGATCGCTGCCCAGGCCCAGGCTCAATGCATAGAGCATGGTGTCGCGCTCGCCATAGTGCTGGCGCACGGGCTCGAAGGGGCGCTGTTTCAGGTGCTGATAGCTGATGGCCATCACGGTTCCTCTCAGTGTTTGATTGCGCTGGCGCGCTTCAACCCTCGCAACTGGCGCGGCCCGACTCAGGGACACCGAGGAAGGGCCGCCCCGCACCGAGGGTGTCGTCCCCCTCCCTCGCGAAGCGAGTAGAGAGGGGGAAGGCGCATAGCGCCTCAGGGGGTGTCGTTCAAACAGGATCCCAGCTGAACACGTCGGCGGACCGGTCCAGCGGCACGAACGATGCCTTGAGCGCCGGCATGCCGTGCTCGGCAATGAACTGGGGCGACCAGCCCTCGCTGCGGTGCACCGAGCGCAGCGGGCGCGGCTGGCTCATGACGAAGATCTCGTTGTTGCGCACGGCGAAGACCTGGGCGTTCACGTCGCGGGCCGCGTCGGACAGCAGGTAGACGGCCAGCGGGGCGATCTTGTTGGGCGTCATCTGCTGGATCTTGGCCACGCGCGCCTGCTGCTCGGGCGTGTCGGTGGGGATGGAGCCGATCATGCGGCTCCAGGCGAACGGCGCGATGCAGTTGGAGCGCACGTTGAACTTCTGCATGTCCAGCGCAATGGACTTGGACAGGGCCGTCAGCCCCAGCTTGGCGGCGCTGTAGTTGGCCTGGCCCAGGTTGCCGATCAGGCCCGAGGTCGAGGTCATGTGCACGAAGGCGCCGCTTTCCTGCTCCTTGAAATGGTTGGCGGCCGCGCGGCTCATGTAGTAGCTGCCGTACAGGTGGACCTTGATGACGGCGTCCCACTCGTCCAGGCTCATCTTGTGGAAGAACCGGTCGCGCAGGATGCCGGCGTTGTTGACCACGCCGTCGATGCGGCCGAAGCTGTCCACGGCGCACTGCACGATGCGGCCCGCGCTGGCGGCCTCGGCCACGCTGTCGGTGTTGGCCACGGCCTGGCCGCCTGCGGCCTTGATCTCATCGACCACCTTCTGCGCCGGGCCGGCGTCCGTGCCCTCGCCCGTGGTGGAGGTGCCTATGTCGTTGACCACCACCTTGGCGCCCTCGGCCGCCATGGCCAGCGCCATGTCGCGCCCGATGCCGCCGCCGGCACCCGTCACCACCACTACCTTGTCCTGCATCATTTTCTGCGCCATGGCCTGTCGTCCCCGTTCAGTGTTCGTTGGAAAGAAGTCGGGACCAAGGATGCCGGCAAACGCCGCACCGCGCCATTCGCCAATCACAAGGGCGGACTTCGCGGGAATGAAAGCAGGGGCGGGCAGGCCGCGCCGGCCCAGCCTTCAGCGCGGCCAAAGGCTTGCTTAAGAAAACGCGGATTGCGGGCCGCCGCGCTTGCACCGACCATGGCGGCCATGACAGACAAGCAAGCTACCGACACCCTCGACGCCGCCGCGCTGGCGCACCTTCAGTCCTGGCAGGGCCGCAGCGAAACCCTGGCAGACAGCATCACGGCCGCGCCCGTGGCCGCGCTGTCGGCCACGCTGGACCGGGAAGACCCTGAGCCCGCCGACGGCACGGCGCTGCCGCCGCTGTGGCACTGGATGTACTTCCTGCCCCATGCACGCCAAAGCGAGCTCGGCCCCGACGGCCACCCGCGCCGTGGCGGCTTTCTGCCGCCCGTGCCGCTGCCGCGCCGCATGTGGGCCGGCGGGCGCCTGCGCTGGGAGGCAGGCAACGCGCTGAAGGTGGGCCAGAAGGTGCAGCGCCGCTCCACCATCGGCTCGGTCCGCCACAAGAGCGGCCGCTCGGGCGAGCTGCTGTTCGTGCTGGTCGAGCATGCCTACAGCAACGACCAGGGCCTGGCGCTGACCGAGGAGCACGACATCGTCTACCGCGCCGCTGCCCAGCCCGGCGATCCCGCGCCCACGCCCCAGAAGCCGCCGCTGGACGGCCAGCAAACCTGGTCGCGCACCATCGTTCCCGACGACGTGCTGCTGTTCCGCTACTCGGCCCTGACCTTCAACGGCCACCGCATCCACTACGACCGCCGCTACGTCACGGGCGTGGAGGGCTATCCGGGCCTGATCGTGCACGGCCCGCTGATCGCCACCCTGCTGCTGGACCTGCTGCGCCGCGAGCTGCCCCAGGCGCGCGTGCTGTCCTTCGAGTTCAAGGCCGTGCGCCCCACCTTCGACCTGCATGCCTTCAGCGTGCACGGCAAGCCTTCTGCGGACGGCAAGACCGTGCAGCTGTGGGCACAGGACCACGAGGGCTGGCTGACCATGACCGGCACGGCCACCCTGGCCTGAACCCCCGGATTCCCCCGAATTCCCAGCCTTGAGACCACCATGATCGAACAAACGCTTTCCAACAATTTCCCCGAAATCCGCGACGCCATCCGTGCGCTGTGCGCCGAGTTCCCTGACGAGTATTTCCGCAAGATCGACGAGCAGCGCGCCTATCCCGAGACCTTCGTGGACGCGCTGACCAAGGCCGGCTGGCTGGCCGCGCTGATACCGCAGGAGTACGGCGGCTCGGGCCTGGGCCTGACCGAGGCCAGCGTGATCATGGAAGAGATCAACCGCTGCGGCGGCAACTCGGGCGCCTGCCACGGCCAGATGTACAACATGGGCACGCTGCTGCGCCACGGCTCGCACGCGCAAAAGGAGAAGTACCTGCCGCGCATCGCCTCGGGCGAATGGCGCCTGCAGTCCATGGGCGTGACCGAGCCCACCACGGGCACGGACACCACCAAGATCAAGACCAGCGCCGTCAAGAAGGATGGCCGCTACGTGGTCAACGGCCAGAAGGTCTGGATCAGCCGCGTGCAGCACAGCGACTGGATGATCCTGCTGGCGCGCACCACGCCGCTGGCCGAGGTGAAGAAAAAGAGCGAGGGCATGTCCATCTTCATGGTGGACCTGGCCGAGGCGCAAAAGAGCGGCCTGACCGTGCGCCCCATCCCCAACATGGTCAACCACGAGACCAACGAGCTGTTCTTCGAGAACCTGGAAATCCCCGAGGAGAACCTGATCGGCGAGGAAGGCAAGGGCTTCAAGTACATCCTGGACGGCCTCAATGCCGAGCGCACGCTGATTGCGGCCGAATGCATTGGCGACGGCTACTGGTTCCTGGACCGCGTGACCAACTACGTGCGCGACCGCAACGTGTTCGGCCGCCCCATCGGCCAGAACCAGGGCGTGCAGTTCCCCATTGCCGATGCCTTCATCGAGGTCGAGGCCGCCAACCTCATGCGCTGGAAGGCCTGCGAGATGTTCGACGCCAACCAGGCCATGGGCGCCCAGGCCAACATGGCCAAGTACCTGGCGGCCAAGGCCAGCTGGGAGGCGGCCAATGCCTGCATCCAGTTCCACGGCGGCTTCGGCTTTGCCTGCGAATACGACGTGGAGCGCAAGTTCCGCGATACGCGCCTGTACCAGGTGGCGCCGATCTCCACGAACCTGATCTATTCCTACGTGGCCGAGCACATCCTCGGTCTCCCCCGCTCGTTCTGAAGGCACTGCGCATGACTCAGCAACGCTTGAGGCCCCTGGACGGCACCACCGTCGTCTCGCTGGAACATGCGGTGGCCGCACCGTTTTGCACGCGCCAGCTGGCCGACCTGGGCGCGCGCGTGATCAAGGTCGAGCGGCCCGGCAGCGGCGACTTTGCGCGCGGCTATGACCAGCGCGTGCAGGGCCAGTCCTCGCACTTCACCTGGATCAACCGCAGCAAGCAGAGCCTGGCGCTGGACCTCAAGCAGGACGAGGCCATGCAGGCGCTGCTGCAGCTGCTGGAGGGTGCCGACGTGCTGGTGCAGAACCTGGCGCCCGGCGCGGCCGCGCGCATGGGCCTGTCCTATGCGGCGCTGCGCGAGCGCTTTCCGCGCCTCATCGTCTGCGACATCAGCGGCTACGGCGCTGACGGCCCCTACCGCGACAAGAAGGCCTACGACCTGCTGATCCAGAGCGAGGCGGGCTTTCTCTCGGTCACGGGCACGCCCGAGGTGCCGTCCAAGGCCGGCATCTCGGTGGCCGACATCGCGGCCGGCATGTATGCGTACACCAATATCCTGTCGGCCCTGCTGCTGCGCGGGCGCACGGGCGAGGGCAGCCACATCGACGTGTCCATGCTGGAGGCGCTGGGCGAGTGGATGGGTTATCCCATGTACTACGCCTTCGACGGCGCGCCGCCGCCGCCGCGCACCGGCGCCTCGCACGCCAGCATCTATCCCTACGGGCCGTTCGAGGCCGGTGACGGCGGGACGGTGATGCTGGGCCTGCAAAACGAACGCGAGTGGAAGCTCTTTTGCGAACAGGTGCTGCTGCAGCCCGCGCTGGCCACGGATGCGCGCTTTGACAGCAATGCGCGCCGCAACGCCAACCGCGAGGAGCTGCGCGCGCTGATCCTGGGCGTGTTCAACGCGCTCGATGCTGCCCAGGTCGTGCAGCGTCTGGATGCGGCCGGCATTGCCAATGCGCGCGTCAACGACATGGCCGGCCTGTGGGCCCATCCGCAGCTGGCCGCACGCCAGCGCTGGTGCAGCGTGGACACGCCGGCCGGTCCGGTGCAAGCGCTGCTGCCGCCCGGCGCCAACAGCGCCTTCGACTACCGCATGGAGGCCGTGCCCGCCGTGGGCGAGCACAGCGCCGCCATCCTGGCCGAGCTGGGCTGGAGCGCAGAGCGCATCCAGGCTTTGTGCACGCAGTCTGGAAAACCCACTCCCTGAAACCTGGGCGCATGCGCAGAATGCGCCGGAGACCCCCTCATGAAACATGATCCGCAAGTGAGCATCCATCCGCTGGCCCAGTTCGCCGCCACGCTGCGCTGGGACGACGTTCCCGCCGCCGTGCAGCAGCGCGCCGAAGACCTCTGGGTGGACTGGTTCGGCTCCGTGCTGGCAGGCCAGGGCGCGCGCCCCGTGCAGAGCATCACGCGCTTCGCGCTGTCCCAGGGACTGGCCGGCGGCCCCAGCGAGGTGCTGGGCCAGGACGCCGCCACTTCGCCCATGATGGCTGCCCTGGCCAATGCCGCAGCCTCGCATGTGGCCGAGCAGGACGATGTGCACAACGGCTCGGTCTTCCACCCCGCGGCCGTGGTCTTCCCGCCCGCGCTGGCGGTGGCGCAGAGCATCGGCGCCAGCGGCGCCGAACTCATGGCCGCCTGCGTGGCCGGCTACGAGGTTGGCATCCGCGTGGGCGAGTTCCTGGGCCGCAGCCACTACCGCATCTTCCACACCACGGCCACGGCCGGCACCCTGGCTGCAGCCGCTGCCGTGGGCCGGCTGCTGGGGCTCACGCCCGCGCAGATGCAGCATGCCTTCGGCTCGGCCGGCACGCAGTCGGCAGGGCTGTGGGAATTCCTGCGCACCGCGGCCGACAGCAAGCAGCTGCACACGGCCCATGCGGCCGCGGCGGGCCTGATGTCGGCCTACCTGGCCAAGGACGGATTCACCGGTGCGCAGGACATCTTCACCGGGCCGCAGGGCCTGGCGGCAGGCATGTCCACGGATGCAGATCCCACGCGCCTCACGGACGGCCTGGGCACGCGCTGGGCCACGGCCGAGACCTCGTTCAAATGGCATGCCTCCTGCCGCCACACGCACCCGGCTGCCGACGCGCTGCTGCAGGTCATGCAGGACCACGGCCTGGCCCCCGCCGACCTGGCGCAGGTTACCTGCCACGTGCACCAGGGCGCCATCGACGTGCTGGGCCCCGTGGTCGATCCCGGTACGGTGCACCAGAGCAAGTTCTCCATGGGCACGGTGCTGGCGCTGGCCGCGCGCCACGGCCATGCGGGCCTGGATGAGTTCGACAACGAATACCTGGCCGCCACCACCGTGGCCCTGCGCGAGAAGGTGGGCATGGTGCTGGACCCCGAGGTCGATGCCGCCTACCCGCAGCGCTGGATCGGCAAGGTCACCGTGCTCACCACCGATGGCCGCACGCTGCACGGCCGCGTGGAAGAGCCCAAGGGCGATCCGGGCAACACGCTGTCGCGCGAGGAGATCACGGCCAAGGCGCTGCGGCTGATCGCCTATGGCGGTGCCCTGCAGGACGACCCCGCCCAGGCCGCTGTAGCGCGGCTGTGGCAGATCGCGCACTGGCCGCGCGTGCAGCGCCTGCTTGACTGAGTTTTCGCGCCGGCCCCGGCCGGCGAATCCATGGGAAAGGCGCCACCACAGAGCGCCTCCCGCTTCCACCCAAGTGCACAGGAGACAAACCATGCAACGCACCACTTCTTTCCGCCGCCGCCTCGTTTACGCAGCGGCCGCCGCCTGCGCCCTTGCCGCCGGCGGGACGACCACCGGCGCCCTGGCCGCGGCCTGGCCCGACAAGCCCGTCGTCCTCGTCGTGCCCTACAGCGCTGGCGGCCCCACCGATGTGGTGGCGCGCCTGCTGGCCGTGCCCATGGGCCAGGTGCTGGGCCAGAGCGTGCTGGTCGAGAACACCGTGGGAGCGGGCGGCACCATTGCGCCCAACCGCGTGGCCAAGGCCAAGGCCGACGGCTACACCATCCTCATCCACCACATGGGCATGGCCACGGCGCCTGCGCTGTACAAGAAGCTGCCCTATGACCCGCTCAAGGACTTCGAGTACATCGGCCAGGTGCTGGACGTGCCCATGACCCTGCTGTCGCGCAAGGACTTCCCGGCCAACAACTTTGCCGAGCTGCTGGACTACGTGAAGAAGAACCAGGAGAAGGTCTCGCTGGCCAATGCCGGCATCGGCGCCGTCTCCCAGCTGTGCGGCATGCTGTTCATGCACCAGGCGGGCGTCAAGCTCACCACCGTGCCCTACAAGGGCGCAGGCCCGGCCATGAACGACCTCATGGGCGGCCAGGTGGACCTGCTGTGCGACCAGACCACGCAGACCGTGCCCGTTATCAAGGACGGCCAGCGCGCCAAGGTCTTCGGCGTGACCACGCCCAAGCGCCTGTCCTCGCTGCCCGACATCCCCACGCTGGACGAGCAGGGCCTCAAGGGCTTCGACGTCAAGGTCTGGCACGGCATGTACGCGCCCAAGGGCACGCCCAAGGAGGTGGTCATGGCCATCAACAAGGCGCTGAACGTGGCCATCAAGGACGAGAACGTCAAAAAGCGCATCGCCGAACTCAGCTCCGACCTGGTCACGCCCGACAAGGCCACGCCGGAAGGCCTGCGCACCCACCTGCAGGCCGAGGTGGCGCGCTGGGACAAGGTCATCAAGGCCGCAGGCGTCTCGGCCGAATAAACCGCTCTCCCAAGGACATCCGCATGCACGATCTGGCGCGACAGGCCACTTCCTTTCTCTTCGTCCCCGCCACGCGGCCCGAGCGCCTGGGCAAGGCCCTGGACAGCGGCGCCGACATGGTCATCGCCGACTGGGAGGACGCCGTGGCCCCGGCCGACAAGGACGGCGCCCGCCAGGCGCTGGCCCAGGCCGTGGGTGCGCTGGAAGGCCCGGCCCGTGCCCGCCTGCTGGTGCGCATCAACGCCGAAGGCACGCCCTGGCATGCGGATGACCTGCGCGCGCTGGCGCAGCTGGTGGAGCAGGGCGTGGCCGGCGCCATGGTCTCCAAGGCCGAGCGCGCCCAGACCCTGCATGCGGTGGCCCAGGCTGCGGGCGCACGGGCAGCCGTGCTGCCCCTCATCGAAAGCGTGGCCGGCCTGGACGCGGCCGACGCCCTGGCTGCCGCGCCCCAGGTGGTGCGCCTGGCCTTCGGCCACCTGGACTTCCAGGTCGATGCGGGCATGGCCTGCGACCAGGGCGAGGAAGAATTGCTGCCCATGCGCATGGCCCTGGTCCTGGCCTCGCGCCGCGCCGGCATCGGCGCGGCCGTTGACGGCGTGACGGTGGACACGCGCAACCCCGAGCGGCTGGCCCAGGACGCGGCACGCGCGCGGCGCATGGGCTTTGGCGGCAAGCTGTGCATCCACCCGGCCCAGGTGCAGCCCCTGCACGCCGTCTTCGACCCCGATGCAGCGGCCGTGGCCCACGCGCAGCGCCTGCGCCAGGCCCTGGCCGAGGCCGGAGGCGGCGTCTGCGTGCTGGACGGCCGCATGGTCGATGCGCCCGTGCTCAAGCAGGCCGAACAGGTGCTGCTGCGCCATGCCTGGGCGCAACAGAGATCTGCAGCACGATCTTGATGAGAATGAGACTGAAAGGCCGTTTTGCACTCAGAGTTTTCTGATTCTGGTGCAAGCAGTCCAATGATTTCCCTGATGGTGAATCCATCTGCCTCGAATACGCTTGGCCAACTCGATTGATTTCGAGACGGCGGTTTCTTGATCCGGTGTCTCCACCCATGGGGGCACCCAGGCAAAGGAGCGTGTGATGGCAGTGATCTCGGGGACGGCATCGAACAGCGGATTCAACGGCCAATTGAATGACCGACTTGAAGACCGAATGGATAACCGATTGAATCGGCGCCAGGCGCTGGCCCTGGCGGCCGGCGCCGTGGCGGCAGGGCCCGCCAGCGTGCTGGCGCAGGCCGGCTTTGCCACACGGCCCGTGCGCATCGTCGTGCCCTTTGCGGCGGGCGGCGCCACCGACGTGATTGCGCGCATCCTGGGCGAGCGCATGGCCCAGCAGCTGGGCCAGACCGTGGTGGTGGACAACAAGCCCGGTGCGGCCGGACTGATCGGCGGCGAAATGGTGGTCCGCTCCGCGCCCGACGGGCTCACCCTGCTGCTGGGCACCACCTCCACCATGCTCACCAACAAATACCTCTACAAGAAGACCGCCTACGACCCGCTGACCGACCTCACGCCCCTGTCGCGCGTGTGCATGGCGCCCATCGCCCTGGTGGTCACGGCCGACGTGCCCGCCACCAACCTGCGCGAATTCATGGCCTGGGCCCAGGCCAACGCGGGCAAGCTCTCTTATGGCTCCTACGGCATAGGCTCGCACGGCCACCTGGCCTGCGCCGTGCTCAGCGACATGGCCGGTGCCGGCATGGCGCATGCAGCCTACCGGGGCGAGGCGCTGATGGTGCAGGACATGCTGGGCGGACGCATCCCCATCGGCATGGGCAGCCTGCTCACGCTCAAGCCCCATATCGATGCAGGCAAGCTGCGCGCCCTGGCCGTCACCGGCACGCGCCGCGTGCCCCTGCTGCCCGAGGTACCCACCTTTGCCGAGGCCGGCTACCGCCACGAGGCCATGGAACTGTCCGGCTGGCTGGCCATCGCCGGCCCCAGGGGCCTGCCGGCCGACCTCACGCGGCAATGGGGCGAGATCTCCAACCGCGCCGTGGCCAGCCGCGAAGGCACGGCCCGCATCATCGCGGCCGGTTTCGTTCCCGTGGATGACGACACGCCCCAGCGCTTCGGCAAGGCCTGGGCGCAAGAGGCTCCGGTCTGGGGGCGGCTGCTGCAGTCGGCGGGGGTGCAACCCGGTTGATGGCGCACAGCGGCCCTGGTTGCCCAAGGCTGCACTCATGCCCTGTGCTGTAATCGCCCCTCCTCAGGCGGCCCCGGTGGTGCAATGCCATGACGGGACAGCCCGTGGTTTCTCAAACATTCAAGAGAGGGTATTACCGTGAGTGCATTGGTCATCAAGGCCTGGAAAGCCAGCGAGCAACCCATAGACGACAAGGGCAACCACATTGCCATCACAGGCCGCGAAGGCGGCCTGGTCGCCTGGATCCTGTCCAAGGTCAACATCGATCCCACCACCACCATCCGCGTGGGCAGCGAGCGCCTGGAGTTCAGCAGCGCCTCGCTGTCGGGCACCCAGTCGCGCCTGATCCCGCTGCAGGGCATCTGCTCCACCTACTACGGCTATCACAAGCCCTGGAAGACGGCGCTGGGCATCGGTGCCCTGTCGCTGTTCATGGGCGGGTCGATGATGGCCCAGAGCTTCTTTGCAGGCCTGGTGGTCATGCTGATCGGCTGGGGCATCGCCGCCGTCATCTACTTCCTGAACCGCACCCTGACGCTGGGCTTCATCGAGAACAGCGGCGCAGTCAACGGCATCCAGTTCAAGCGCTCGGTGATCGAGAACATCGACATCACCCAGGAGCAGGCCAGGCAGGTCTGCGAACTGATGCAAAAGCTGATCGAGGCCAAGGAAAAGCGGCTCTGACGACGCGGCGGCACGCAAGTGCCATCCGGCGCCGCTCGTGCCCTGCGCTCAGGCCTGTGCCGGGCTGCGCGCCATCAGCTTGAAGGTGCCGGTGGCCAGGGCCACCAGGGTGCCGTCCTCGGAACGCACTTCGCCGCGCGCGAAGCTGATGGAGCGGCCGCGCCGCTCGCAGTGGGCGGTGGCGATGAGATCGCCGCTGCCGGCCGAGACGTAGTGCAGCGTGAGATCGATGGTGGCCACGCCGAAGGCTGTGGGGTCATGCGAGCGGCAGGCCGAGGCCAGGGCGCAGTCCAGCAGCGAGGCGATGGCGCCGCCGTGCACGTCGCCGCGGCTGTTGGCCTGGTCCGGTTGAAAGCCCATGCGGATCTGGGCGCGGTCATCGCCGATGCGTTCACCGCTGAGCTTCATGGCGCGGGCCATGGGCATGGGCAGGCCGAAGAGGATGCCGGGCGCCTCGCCTTCGAAGGGGTTGGCCGGGTGGTCTTTGATGGGTGTGTTCATGCGGGCAATCATCGCATCGGCATGACTCAATCCACCCGTGCACCTGTCGATTTGACGACAGTGGCCCAGCGCGTGATTTCCTTGTCGATATGCGCCTGCAGCGCCTCGGGCGTGGAGCCCACGGGCTCGTAGCCGCCGGCGGCCAGCTGGGCCTGCAGCGCGGGCTGGCGCAGGGCGGAGGCGATCTCGCGGCTCAGGCGCTGGGTGGCTTCGGCGGGCGTGCCGGCCGGCGCGATGACGGCGTACCAGCCGGTCACGTCGAAGCCTGCGATGCCCTGCTCCTGGATGGTGGCCACCTCGGGCGCCAGCGCCGAGCGCTGCGGGCTGGTGACGGCCAGCGCGTGCATGCGCCCGCTGCGGATGTGGGGCATGGAGGTGGAGATGCTGTCGAAGGTCAGGTCGATGTCGCCGGCCAGCATGGCGTTGACCACGCCCGCACTGCCCTTGTAGGGCACATGGGTCATGCGCACGCCTGCCATGGAGCCGAAGTACTCGGCCGCAAGATGCCCCGTGTTGCCGTTGCCCGCCGAGCCGAAGGTGAGCTTGCCGGGGTTGGCCTTGGCGGCCTGGATGAGTTCCTGGATGTTCTTTGCCGGCAGCTTGCCGCTGGCCGCAACCACCATGGGCAGGTTGGCCACCAAAGACACGGGCGCGAAGTCGCGGCGGGTGTCGTAGGGCAGCTTGGGATAGAGGCTGTCGTTGATGGCATGGGCGGCCAGCACCATGAGCACGGTGTAGCCATCGGGCCTGGCGCGCGCCACGTATTGCGAGGCCAGCGTGCCGCCTGCGCCGGGCTTGTACTCCAGCACCACGGGCTGGCCCAGCTGCTGCTGCAGCTGCACGGCCAGCGGGCGGCCCAGCAGGTCGGCACTGCCGCCGGGTGGATAGGGAATGACCAGCTGGATGGGCTTGGCAGGCCAGGCCTCGGCAGCATGGGCGAGATGGGTGGCCGGGGCCAGCAGGGCGCAGGTCGCCAGGGCCAGGCAGGACAGCAGGCGGCGGCGCGGGAGTGGGTGCATGGGCATGGGCATGGGGGGACTCCGTTTCATGAAGAGGACAGGGCGCCGGCCTGGTACTGCTCGCGCAGCGCGCGCTTGAGCACTTTGCCGATCTCGCTGCGCGGCAGGCTGGCGGCCAGCCGCAGCTCGGCCACGCGCTGGGTCTTGCCCACGCGGGCGTTGAGCCATTCGCGCAGCTCGGCGGCCGAGGGTGTGGCATCGGGGCGCGCCACGGCGTAGGCCACGGGGGTCTCGCCCCAAGCATCGGAGGGCACGCCGATCACTGCGCATTCGGCCACCTGCGGGTGCTGCAGCAGCACGGACTCGATGTCGCTCGGGTAGACGTTGAAGCCGCCCGTGATGATCATGTCCTTCTTGCGGTCGCCCAGCACGATGAAGCCGTCCTCGTCCAGGCGGCCCACGTCGCCGCTGCGGATGAAGCGCAGGCCCTGGGCATCGAACCATTCGGCCTCCTGCGTCTTGTCGGGCAGGCGGTGGTAGCCGCTCATCATCCCGGCCGAGCGGCCCACGATCTCGCCCTGCTCGCCGTGCGGCAGTTCGCGGCCCTGCTCATCGATGAAGCGGATGTCGGCGCCCGGCCCTGGCCTGCCCACGGTGTGCAGCTTGTCGGGGAAGTCATGGCAGTGCAGCTCGCAGCGCACGCCGCCTTCGGTCATGCCGTAGTACTCGATGAGCCGTCCGGGCCAGCGGCGCAGCACCTCGGCCTTGAGCGCGGGATGGAACGGCGCGCTGGTGCAGAACTTGTGCCGCAGGCGGCTCAGGTCGGCGCTGTCGAACCCCGGGCACTGCATCAGCCGCTGGTACTGCACGGGCACGAGCATGGTGTGGGTGGCATGGTGGCGCTCGGCCAGTTCCAGGTAGTGCGCCGCGTCGAACTTGCGCATCAGCACCAGGGTGCCGCCCAGCCCCAGGGTGGGCAGGGCCGCGACCAGGGTGGTGTTGGAGTACAGCGGCGTGGCGCACAGCGAGACGGCATCGGGCCCGTAGCCGTTGTGGATGGCGCGCTGCACATGGGCCCAGCGCATGGCCCAGGACTGGACGATGCCCTTGGGCACGCCCGTGGTGCCCGAGGAGTAGATGACGTTGAAGGGCCAGTCGGGCTGGGGGTGGATGGGCGTGGGTGCCGTGCCATGGTCCGCTTCGTCCGCAGCCAGCCATTGCGACCACAGAATGCCGGCTTCGGCAGCGCCGTCCAGGGCCACGCATTGCAGATCCTGTCCGGCCTGCAGCGGCCATTGCGCGGCGGTTTCCGCGTCGCGCAGTACCAGCCGGGCGCCGCAGTTGTCCAGCATGGCGCTCAGGTGGCCGGCCGTGGCCAACGGGGCCAGCGGCGCCACGGCCACGCCCGCGCGCAACGCACCCAGGAAGGCCAGCACGTACTCGGGCGAGCTGCCCGCGCAGATGGCCACCACGTCGCCGGGGCCCAGGCCCTGGCGTTGCAGGCGCAGGGCCACGCGGTCCATGCCCAGGCGCAGCGCGGCGTAGTCGAGGCTGCGGCCATCCATGGCCAGGGCGGTGTGGCGGGGGCGCTGGCTGGCCTGCAGCGCGACGAGTTCGGGCAGCGAGCCAAAGGGCTGGCGCAGCAGGGCGGCGATGTCTTCTTGCATGGGGGGGCGGACGGGAGGGGAGAACTATTCCAGCGACAGGCCTGCGGCCTTGACGATCTGGGCCCAGCTCTTGCGTTCCTGGGCGATGAAGGCGTCGTACTCGGCCGGTGTCTCGCCACCGGGCACGCCGCCCAGGTCGGCAAAGCGCTGGCGCACCTCGGCCGTCTGCATGGCGCGCCGGGCCGACTGCTGGATGCGCTCGACCACGGCATCGGGCGTGCCGGCAGGGGCCAGCAGGCCGAACCAGGCCGTGACCTGCATGGGCACGCCGGCCTCGGTCATGGTGGGCACCTCGGGCAACTGGGCCGAGCGCGTGGCGCTGGTGATGGCCAGCGCGCGCCTGATGTGCGGCATGGAGCTGGGCAGGTTGTCGATCATGTAGTCCACCTGCTGGCCCAGCAGCGCCGTGACCGCAGGCGCGGCCCCGGGAAAGGGCACGAGCGTGACCTCGATGCCGGCCTTCTGGCGGAACATCTCCGAGGACATGTGCGGCGACTGGCCCACGCCCGAGGTGGACACGTTCAGGCGCCGGGTCCTGGCCAGCTCCACCAGCTCGCGCACGCTGCGCACGGGCGAATCGGCATGGACCACGAGGATGTTGGGCACGGAGATCACATTGGTGATGCCGCGCAGATCGCTTTCCTTGTAGCTGAGCTGCTTGTACAGGCTGAAATTGATGGCCACCGGGCCGATGTTGCCCATGAGCAGCGTGTAGCCATCGGGCCTGGCGCGCGCCACCTGGGCCGTGCCGATGCTGCCGCCGCCCCCGCCCTTGTTCTCCACCACCACCGAGGTGCCCAGGTCCTTGCCCATCTTCTCGGCCAGCACGCGCGCGGCAATGTCCGTGGTGCCGCCAGCGGCGGCCGGCACCACGATGGTGATGGGGCGTTCAGGCCAGGCCGCCGCCAGCGCGGCGGCAGGAGCCAGGGAGAAAAAAGGCAAAGCGGCCAGCAAGGCCAGCAGGCTGCGGCGGACGGTCATGGGCAGTCTCCAGTTCACTGCCCGCAACGATAGAAAACCCTGGGCCCCAGGGCACCAGGGTTTGACTGGAGATCCGCTTCGCCATTCGGAAACCCGCGCTTAGGCCTACTGGAACGGGTGCTAACCCCTTGCCAGCACCAGAAAAGAGCCCAAGAAAAAAGGCGCCGAAGCGCCTTTCATTGACCGTGTGGTGCACAGCGCCAAAAACTGGCGCGGCCCAAGTCAGGGACACCGAGCAAGGGCCGCCCTGCCGTGAGGGTGTCGTCCCCCTCCCTTGCGAAGCAAGCAGAGAGGGGGAAGGCGCGTCAGCGCCTCAGGGGGTGATCAAGGATACAGTCCTCGCATTTCGCGCGCATGCAGGATGCGCTGGCAGGCCACGATGAAGGTGGCGGTGCGCAGCGTCACGCCGTGCTGCTGGGCCACCTGCCAGATGGCCGCGAAGGCGTCCTGCATGATGCGCACCAGGCGGGCGTTGATCTCGTCCTCGCTCCAGAAGAAGCTGGAGAAGTCCTGCACCCATTCGAAGTAGCTCACCGTCACGCCGCCGGCATTGGCCAGCACGTCGGGCAGCACCAGCACGCCCTTTTCGGTCAGGATGTCGTCGGCCTCGGTGGTGGTGGGGCCGTTGGCACCCTCGATCACCATCTTGGCCTTGATCTTGCCGGCGTTGTCCTTGGTGATCTGGCCTTCCAGTGCGGCGGGGATCAGGATGTCGCAGTCCACGCCCCAGAAATCGGCAGCGTCCATGGCCTCGGCGCCGTCAAAGCCGCCCACGCCGCCCTTGGCGGCCACGTGGGCCAGCAGGGCCGTCACATCCATGCCGTTGGCGTTGCGGATGGTGCCGGTGTGGTCCTGCACGGCCACGACCTTGGCGCCCGCGTCGGCGAACAGCTTGCCGGCCGTGCCGCCCACGTTGCCGAAGCCCTGCACGGCAATGCGCGCGCCCTGGACCGACAGGCCGGTCAGCTTGGCCGCTTCCACGCCCACGGTGAACACGCCGCGGCCGGTGGCCTCGACACGGCCCAGCGAGCCGCCCAGGTCCACGGGCTTGCCCGTGACCACGCCGGTGGCGGTGGCGCCGGTGTTCATGGAGTAGGTGTCCATCATCCAGGACATGATCTGGCCGTTCGTGTTGACGTCAGGCGCTGGAATGTCCTTGGAGGGGCCGATCAGCAGGCCGATCTCGCTGGTGTAGCGGCGCGTCAGGCGCTCCAGCTCACCGCGCGACAGCGTCTTGGGATCGACACGGATGCCGCCCTTGGCGCCGCCGTAGGGCACGTTGACGGCCGCGTTCTTGACCGACATCCAGGCCGACAGGGCCATGACTTCGGACAGGGTCACGTCCTGGTGGAAGCGCACGCCGCCCTTGCCGGGGCCGCGGCTCAGGTTGTGCTGCACGCGGTAGCCTTCGTAGTGGGCGATGGTGCCGTTGTCCAGCTCGATCGGCACATCGACGATCAGGATGCGCTTGGGGCGCTTGAGGGTTTCGACCCAGCGGGCGAGATGGCCCAGGTAGGGGGTGACGCGATCGACCTGCTGCAGGTAATTGCCCCAGGGGCCGAGGTGATCGGCCTGCAGGTAGGAAGGGATGGCGTGGTTGGTAACGCCGGCCGAAGCGGGTTGCTGCATGGTGGTTCCACACAAGAGTTGTCTGAGGGTTTTGAGCTTATTCCCGGGGCTATGCGCTGTCCAACGCCTTATGCGCGAGAGCCTTATGCATTTAATGCATAACCATGGGATCGCCTTGTCCAGCGGACAATCGGGGCCGCTTGCGACCCTCCGATGCACTCCAAGAAAGCCGCTCCATGACGAACACGCCCCGCACTCCCACATCCTTGGCCCATGCGCTGCTCCAGGCGCGCCACAGCGGCGAATTGCTGGATGCCGACGACTGGGCCGACGTGGTGCGCGCGCCCGCAGATGCGCAGGCCGTGCAGGCCGCCATGGCGCCCGCCCTGGGCTGGCGCGTGGCTGGCAGCCAGCAGGGACCGGGCCGCGTTCCGGGCTATTGGAAGTCTGGCGCGCCGCGCCGCGATGCCCCGCTGACCCATGCGCCGCTGCCCGAAGAAGGCGTCTGGGCCAGTCCTTCGGTGGCCGGTGGCGCGCCGCTGCACCTGCGCGGCATCGAAGCCGAGATCGCCCTGCGCCTGGGCCGCGAGGTGACGGCCGAGATGGCTGCCGCGTTGCAGCCCGGCGATGGGCTGGAGCTGATCGACGGCATCACCGCCGCCATCGAGGTGGTGGATACGCGCTGGCGCCAGCACCTGAAGGCGCCGCCGCTGCTGCTGGCCGCCGACGGCCTGTGCCATGGCGCCCTGGTGCTGGGGCCGTGGCAGGACGCTTCGCGGCTGCTGCCGCGCGAGTCGCCGCGGGACTGGTCTGCCCAGGTCTGCCGGTTGCGCGTGGGTGCGGCGCCGCTGCAGGCGTTCACCGGAACGCATCCGCTGGGCGATCCGCTGTGGCTGCTGGCCGGCTGGTTGCAGGAGCTGGTGCGCCGCTATGGCAACGTGCCCGCAGGCACGGTGGTGACCACGGGCACATGGAATGGCCTGGCCTTTGCCCACGCTGGCGACCTGGTGGTGGCCGAGCTGGACGGCATCGCCGAGGCCCGCCTGCAGCTGTGAGGCTTCAGGCAGGCCATCGAGTGATCAGGTGATCTTGTAGTCCTTGAGGGCCGGATCGCCCTCGGGAAAGCGCAGGTCCAGGTTGCGCAGCACCTCGCGCAGCAAGGTGGCGATCATGAGGTTGCGGTGCGTCTTGGAGTCGGCCGGCACGATGGTCCAGGGCGCCCAGGGCGTATGCGTGGCGCCCAGCAGCTGGCCGTAGGCCTGCTGGTAGTCCTTCCACTGCGTGCGCACCTTCATGTCGTTCTCGTCGAACTTCCAGTGCTTGGCCGGGTCGTCCAGGCGCTCCTGCAGGCGCATGCGCTGTTCGTCGGCGCTGATGTGCAGCAGGAACTTGACGACCACGGTGCCCGTCTCGCTGAGCATGCGCTCGAAGTCGTTGATGTGGGCAAAGCGCTGGCGCTGCTGCTCGGGTGTGATCCAGCCGTTGACCACGGGCACCAGCACGTCCTCGTAATGGCTGCGGTTGAAGACCGTGATTTCGCCAGCGGCAGGCACCTGCTGGTGGATGCGCCACAGGTAGTCATGGGCGCGCTCGGCCTCGGTGGGGGCCTTCCAGCCCACGGCGTGCACGCCCAGCGCACTCATGCGGCCGAAGACGCCACGGATGGTGCCGTCCTTGCCCGCCGTGTCCGTGCCCTGCAGCACGACCAGCAGCTTGTAGCGGCGGTCGGCGTACAGCAGGTTCTGCAGCGCATCCAGCTCCTCGGCCAGGGCCTCGACGGCGACCTTGTCCTCGGCCTTGCCGTTGCCATTGGAAAAGGGCTTGGCGCCCGGGTCGAAGTCGGCCAGGGCAATGGGCTTGTCCTTGTCCTTGTCGGACCTGGCGGAGCGCGGCTGCCACTGTTCCCAGAGCTTTTGCACGGCCGCATCGCGGCTGGAGAAAGGGTTGGAGGCGTCCATGGATAGAGCGGTGGGTGAGGTGGAATGTCAGGGCCGGGCGCGAATGGATTGCACCTGCAGTTGCGGCTGCGCCATCGAAGTCGCGGCGCCAGCGGCGGGCCTGGGACCGGGCTGGCCCCGGACTTCCACGTTCTGCCGCTGCCACTGCGTGATCTGCTCGGCGCTCAGGCCCTGGAGCTGCCAGGTCTCGCCGGAGGTGGTCTGCAGCACGGGCTGCTCATGGGGCGCATTGCCGCGCAGCACCAGACGGCCTTGCAGGGTCAGGGGCTGGCTTGGTTCAGCCGCCGCACCCGAGGCCGGCGCAGCCGCGCTGGCGGCGGGCGAAGCCGGGGCCGAGCAGGCGCTCAGCAGGGCCAGGCCGCTGGCCAGCAGCAGCGGCAGACTGCGGCGCATGCCGCGGGCGGAAGCAGTCGGGTGTGCGTGGTTCATGGCGTTCAGCGTACGACGGCTGTCAGCGTGCTGCCTGCCGGAACACGCAGCTGTTCCTGGTAGGTGCCTTGCGCATCAGGCTGACGCAGGAAGGGGAAATGGCCGCGCGCATTGAGGTTCACCGGTACCGTGGTGGGCAGGACCCGGGAAGACGCCAGGCTGCTGCCGTTGATCGCGGCCAGGGTGAAGCCCTGCTCCGTGCGCGCGGGCCAGCCATAGCCGCTGGGCACATCGCCGGGCAGCAGTGCGATGTTGGCGCCCCAGCGCTGGATGGCGACCGGCAGCGTGGGGCCGCCCGCTTGCTGTATGGCATTGCCCAGGACCTGCAGCGAATCGGTGGACGTGGTGTTGCTCAGCAGCTGCTTGTAGAAGCCCACGCCGTACTGGCGCACCAGATAGGCGCCCAGGCTGCCGTTGACGTCGTAGCCGAAGCAGGGCGCGGCGGTGTCGGCGCTCCAGGCGGCGGGGTCGCAGTTGAAGCCCGAGCGGGACAGCCAGGAAGGGACGCGTCCATTGGCGATGGAGTTGAAGCCGGGCGTGACGCGCTGGGCCACGATGTCTTCGCCCATCATGGCGCTCATTTCCTCCAGGAAGGTGTCGAACGCGTAGTCGGTTCCCGGCTTGGACAGCTGGACGCTGCGGCGGTAGAAGTTCGTCATGTGGACGAACTCATGGGACAGCGTGCTGATCTGGTTGGTCATGCCTTCGGCAGGATCCAGGTACAGCGTTTCCGTATCCATGTAGAACGACAGCGATTGATTGCTGTACTTGAGGTCGGGGTTCGCCGGGTCCTGCTTGAAGTTGTTCAGAGACCAGAAATAGCCCAGCAGCCCGTACGGAGTGCGGTCCGGAACGAAATTCACGAACACGATGTCCAGGGGCTGTTCGGGGTCGATGAGGTTGCTGTAGGAGTGAGCGCCCCAGGGCTCGCCCGACAGCCCCGTGATCAGGGGATAGACCGCATCGGAGCCGCTGGTGAATCGCTGGAGCAGCGTGTCGAGCATCGCATCGCTGACCTTGGCAGCGTCGTACTCGCTGTCTTCCAGCCAGACGTTGATGGTGCGGGTGCCGGTGGGCGTGGGCACGCTGGCCTGGCGTCTGAGCGTGGCCTGGCGGGCTTCGATGCGGGAGTCGCCGGGTTGGACGAACCAGCTGCGCTGGCTGCCCACGGGCAGGATCGCCGCTGCCTGCGGCTTGATGGATTGCCGCGCCTGCATGTCCGCTGCCGTCAGGCGGGGCTTGAAGTTGCGGATGCGCTCGGGAATCCGGTTGACCGTTGCGGGTGCGGCGCTGAGGCTTTTCTGGGCCGTGGCGGTGGTCGCCGCAGGCGGAGTCAGCGTCAGGGCGGGCATGGGCACGCTGGCGTCGCCGTTGTTGGTGTAGATCAGCGTGACCTGCTTGCTGCCCAGGTTGGTCAGACCCACAGGGATCTGCTGCTCGGCCTGCGTGGTGTTGGTGTAGCTCCAGACGCCCACGCCCTGGCCCGAATAGGTGGTGGCATTGGCCGCGCCGCAGGCCGTGCCCGAGCAGGCGGCGGTCAACTGCGAAGACGGGCCGGACGGGCCGCCGCCTCCACCTCCGCCGCAACCGGCCAGAACGGCGCCCAGGGCCAGTGCGATGGCGGTCTTGCTGTGATGATGATCAAAGAACATGTTTTCCCTTCCTCTTGTGTGACCTGCTGCTGGAGATGTGGATTTTTGGTCCGATATGGCGAGAGATGCTACCCGATGCGATCCGCATCGCTGTCCGGCAACGGCCGCACCGGCACCTGCAACTGCTCCACGAACCGCCGCGCCGCCAGCCCCAGCGGGCGCTCCTTGGACCACACCCAGTCGACGAACAGCTGGGTGCCGTTGCTGATGTTGCACAGCGGGATGCGCAGCAGCGCGCCCGTTTGCAGCAGGGGCTCGGCGACGCTGAAGGGCAGCCACCCCCAGCCCAGGCCGGCCGAGATCAGTGACAGGGCCGCCAGGTGGCTGTCCGTGCGCCACAGCTGGTGCGAGAACACGAAGCGCGGATCGGTGTGGGCCAGGTCGCGGCTGGCCAGCAGGATCTGGCGCGTGCCGGCCAGTTGGCCCACGTCCAGGCGCTGCTGCCCGTCCACGCCCAGTTGCCGGGCCAGCGGATGCCTGGCCGCCATCACGGCGATCATGGTTTCCTGGCCCATCTCCTGGAAATCCTCGCGGCCGTCGATGGCCGGGCGCTCGAAGACCAGGGCCAGATGTGCGCGGCCCGAGTGCAGTTCCTTGAGCGCATCGACCTGGGCGGCCACCAGCACCTCCACCTCCAGACCCGGGAATTCCTCGACCAGCGGCTGCAGCGGCGCGGCCCAGGCCGTGGACAGCAGCTCGGGCGCGATCACCAGGGTCAGCCGCTCCTCCAGTCCCTGGTGCAGGGCCAGCGCCTGGTGGTTGAGCTGCTGCAGCTGGGTGGCCAGCAGCCGGGCCTGGGGCTCCAGTGCGCGCGCCGCCGCCGTGGGCCGGGGCTCGCGGCCGCTGCGGTCGAACAGCTGCAGGTCCAGCTCGGCCTCCAGCTGGGCGATGGCCATGCTCACGGCCGAGGGCACGCGGCCCAGCTGGCGCGCGGCGGCGGAAAACGAGCCGTGGTCCAGCACGGCAATGAACAGCGGCACCTGGTCGGCTGGAAAGGACATGGTGGGGACCTGTCAGATTTATTGAAAGAATCTGACTTTAACGTTCAATTGCCGGCATATAGACTGCGCCCCCTATGACCTTGCAGACACACAAAAAGGGCCTCCAGGGGCCCAAGCGCAAAGTGGTCTTCGTGACCCTGTATGAATTGATCGCCATCCTCGCCTCCAGCCTGCTGTTCATGGCCATCGGCCAGAGCGCCGGGCATTCGGGCGGCATGGCGATTGCCGCCTCCACGCTGGCCATCGTCTGGAACCTGACCTTCAACCACCTGTTCGAGCAGTGGGAGTCGCGCCAGAGCGTCAAGGGCCGCTCGGTGCTGCGCCGCGTGGTGCACGCCCTGGGCTTCGAGGGCGGGCTGGCCATGGTGCTGATCCCGCTGATGGCCTGGTGGTTCGGCGTCACGCTGTGGGAGGCCACGGTGATGGAGGCCGGCCTGCTGGTCTTCTTCCTGGTCTACACCTATGTCTTCAACTGGTGCTTCGACCATGTGTTCGGCCTGCCGGCCTCGGCCTCGGCATCCGCTGCGGTGGCACCCCGCGCTCAGGGCGAGCCGGCCTGCAGCAGCTGACCGGCCACGGCGGCGGCGGCCGTGCGGGTCTCCACGCCGAGTTTCTCGAAGATGTGCTCCAGGTGCTTGTTGACCGTGCGCGGGCTCATGCCCAGGATGTCGGCGATGTCGCGGTTGGTCTTGCCCTTGCTCAGCCATGACAGCACCTCGGTCTCGCGCGGGGTGAGCGCCACCTGCTGCAGCCGGCGCGCGGCGGGCGCCTGCGGCGCCTCGTGGCTGAGCAGCACCATCGACTCCCCCAGGCCGCTGGCGCCCATGTGGCGCGCCAGCAACTGGCGGCCATCGGCCAGGGCCAGCGCCAGATCCTGGTGACCGGCCTGGTCCGGCTGGTGGGCACCGGCCAGCCAGTCCCCGGCCGCCTCCATGGGGAAGGGCTGGTCCGCAAAGGCCTCCTCCAGCCAGCGCGCTGCCTGGGGAGAGCGCCAGGCCACGCGGCCCTGGCCGTCGAGCACCACCACGCCCAGCCCCGCCACGTCCACGGCCTCCTGCGCCTGGCGCGTGGCGCGGGCATTGCGCACATGGGTGGCCAGGCGCACCAGCACCTCGGGGATGCGCAGCGGCTTGACCACGTAGTCCACGCCGCCGCTGGCAAAGCCGCGGATGATCTGGTCCGTGTCCGACAGGCCGGTCATGAAGACCACGGGCACGTGGGCCCAGGCCGGCGTGTCCTTGAGCCGGCGGCACAGCGTGAAGCCGTCCATGCCGGGCATGACGGCGTCCAGCAGCACGCCATCGGGCACGGTCAGGGCAAAGCGCTGCAGCGCCTCGTCGGCATCGCGCGCGGCGAGCACCACGTAGCCTTCGGCGGCCAGGGCATCGCACAGCATGCGAAGGCTGTCCAGCGCGTCGTCCACCACGAGGATCACATGGGCGCCGTTGCCATGGCTGCTGCGGCTGGTGGCGGTGGTGGTGGCGGTCATTTCCTGCCCTCCTGGATGTTCATTCATCTGTCTCCTCCTGTTCCTGTTCGTCTTCTTCCCGGGGCAGCGGCAGCAGGCGCGCCAGCGCATCGAAATCGAAGCGGTTCGCGCAGGCCTGCAGCGCATCGAGCAGCGCGGCATGCGCGGGCGCCTGCTGGCGCGCCTGGCGCAGGCGCTCGCGCAGGGCCGTGGCCTGGCCCGAGCGCGCCAGCCGGGCCAGGTCTTCGCGCAGGTCGGGCGGGAAGGGGGCGGCTGTCGGCGCCTGCGCTGCCTTTGCCTCTGCCTGCTCCGCGCGCGGCGCCGGCAGCAGCAACGGGCGGTTGTCATGCACCCATTCGATCCGCAGCACGCGCTCGAGCACCTGCAGCAGCTCGGACTCGATCACCGGCTTGGCGACAAAGCCCTGGCAATGCGCATCGGCCAGGCGCGGCGGGTCGTTGTCGAACAGGTTGGCCGAGACGAAGACCACGGGAAGCTGCTGCGCATCCCGGCGCGCGCGCAGCAGGGCGGCGGTCTGCCAGCCGTCCAGGTCGTCCATGCTGATGTCCAGCAGCACCAGGTCGGGCAGGCTTTGCTCCACGATCTCCAGGCACTCGCGGCCGCTGGCGGCCTCGCGGATCTCGAAGCCCAGCGGCAGCAGCAGGCCGGCCAGCAGCTGGCGCTGCAGCGGCTGGTCGTCCACCACCAGCAGGGTGCGCCGGGGCGGCAGATAGCCGATGACGGTGTGCAGCGTGGCGGCTGCGCCGGGGGGCACCCAGGACGCGTCGGGCGCCATCTCGGGCAGGTACAGGCGCACGGTGAAGCAGCTGCCCTCGCCGGGCGTGCTGCTGAGCGTGAGCTGCCCGCCCATCAGCTCGGTCAGCAGGTGGGTGATGGTCAGCCCCAGGCCCGTGCCCGCCTCGCTGACGCGCCGCCCCGCGCTGCCGCGCTCGAAGGGCACGAAGATGCGCTCCATGTCCTGCGGTTCGATCCCGATGCCGGTATCGATGACCTCGATGCGCGAGACATGGGGCCGGAAATCCATGCGCAGCCGCACCTCGCCGCGCTGGGTGAAGCGCACGGCGTTAGACAGCAGGTTGATCAGGATCTGGCGCAGCCGCTTGGCGTCGGCCCGCACCCAGCGCGGCATGGTGCCCAGCGTCTCGACCGAGAACTGCAGCCCCCTGGCCTGGGCCTGGGGCCGCATCATGGCCTCGATGCCGTCGATCAGCGCGGGCAGGGGCAGGGGGGCGAGGTCCAGGCGCAGGCGGCCGGCCTCGATGCTGGCCAGCTCCAGCGATTCGTCGATCAGCGCGCGCAGGTGCTGGCCGCTGTGCTGCATGGTGGACAGGGTCTCGCGTACCCAGCCATCGACCTGCGGGCTCTTGAGCAGGATCTGCGTATAGCCCAGCAGGCTGTTGAGCGGCGAGCGCAGCTCGTGCGTCATGCCCGCCACATAGCGGGTCTTGGCCTGGCTGGCCTGCTCGGCATGGTCCTTGGCGGCCTGCAGCTCGGCATCGGTGCGCTTGTGGGCGGCGATCTCCTGCAGCAGCAGCTGGTTCTGGCGCTCGGACTCGTCCTGGGCCATGCGCCGGCTGTCCGTGCTCAGCACCACCCACCAGGCGGCCACGGCGCACAGCAGGGCCAGCAGCGCGAAGACCTTGAGGAAGGGGATGCGCAGCGCGCCGCCATCGACGCTGCCTGCCTGCAGGCTTTCCTGCATGTAGACCACGCCCACCATGAAGGCCGTCACCGCGCACAGCGACAGCATCACCACCAGGTACTGGCCCGCGCGGAAGTTCACCTTGGTGGCCCAGCGCGGCGGCAGCATGGCCGAGGCCAGCGCGCGCAGCTGCTCGCCCGCGCGCGAGCCGGTCTTGCAGCGGTCATGGCAGCGCGACTCCAGCGAGCAGCACAGCGAGCAGATGGGCGCGCCGTAGGCCGGGCAGCGCGCCATGTCCTCGGACTCGAACTGGTTCTGGCAGACGGCGCAGCGCACCGTCTCGCCTGGCTTCCACAGATTGCCTGCGGGCCGTGCCAGGTAGTAGCGCCCGCCCGTCAGCCAGGCCAGCAGCGGCGACAGCAGCATGGACAGCGCCAGCGCGATGAAGGGCGAGAACGCGGCCGCCGTCTCGCCCAGCAGGCCCGCATAGGCGCAGCAGGCCACGGCGGCGGCCAGCAGCATGGCGACGGGGCCCACGGGATTGAAGTCGTACAGATGGGCGCGGCGGAATTCGATGCCCGGCGGGCTCAGCCCCAGCGGCTTGTTGATGACCAGGTCGGCCACCAGCGCGCCCACCCAGGCGATGGCCACGTTGCTGTAGATGGTCAGCACCTTCTCCAGCGCGCCGAACACGCCCAGCGTCATCAGCAAGGTGGCGATGACCACGTTGAACACCATCCAGACCACGCGCCCCGGATGGCTGCGCGTGATGCGCGCGAAGAAGTTGGACCAGGCAAGCGACCCCGCATAGGCATTGGTCACGTTGATCTTGACCTGCGAGATGACCACGAAGACCACGGTCACCGCCACGGCCAGCCCCGGCAGGCCCAGGGCCTGCAGCACCTGCTGGAAGCCTGCCAGGAACATCTGCGTGGGCTCGGCCGCGCGCGTGGCGTCCACCCCCTGCAGCTGCATGGCCGCGAACGCGAGAAAGGCGCCGCCCGCCATCTTGAGCATGCCCATCACGGCCCAGCCCGGGCCGGCCACCAGCACCGCGCCCCACCAGCGCAGCCGGTTGGCCTGGGTGCGCGGCGGCAGAAAGCGCAGAAAGTCCACCTGCTCGCCGATCTGCACCACCAGCGCGAAGATCACGGCTGCCGCCGCGCCGAACATCAGCGGATCGAACTGGCTGCTGCCCGAGCGCAGGCCGGTGAGGCTGGCGAAGTCGCGGTACAGCTGGGGCTGGGCCAGCGCCATCCACACGAAGGGCAGCACCAGCAGGAACAGCCACAGCGGCTGCGTCCAGGCCTGCAGGCGCGAGATCAGCGTGATGCCGCGCATGGCCAGCGGCAGCACCACCAGGGCCGACAGCGCATAGCACCACTGCAGCGGCCAGTCCACCACCAGCTGCAGGGCCAGCGCCATGATGGCCGCCTCCAGCGCGAAGAAGATGAAGGTGAAGACGGCGTAGATCAGCGAGGTGATGGTCGAGCCCAGGTAGCCGAAGCCCGCGCCGCGCGTCAGCAGGTCCATGTCCAGCCCGTAGCGTGCGGCGCAGACGGCGATGGGCAGCCCCGTCAGGAAGATCACCAGCCCCACGGTGACGATGGCCCACATGGCGTTGGCGAAGCCGTAGTTCAGCGCAATGGCGCCGCCGATGGCCTCCAGCGCCAGGAAGGACAGCGAGCCGAAGGCCGTGTTGGCCACACGGAACTCGCTCCAGCGCCGGAAGCTGCGCGGCGTGTAGCGCAGCGCGTAGTCCTCCATGGTCTCGTCGGCCACCCAGGCGTTGTATTCGCGCCGGAACCGGAAGATGGTCTGCGGCGCGGCTGCGGTGCCGGTGGGGCTGTCGGGCGGGGGGGCGGAGTGCATTCCCAGGTCTAGCAAGAAACGTGCGGGGCCAATGCTGGCGCGGCTTGCAAGAGGGGTAGCCGGGGTGCGTACGCAGGTGGCTACGTCAATTGACGTATGGGCGGTTTCAAGGGTTCTTCCTAATCTTGGACCCAGCGCGGAAACAAGCCGTAACCGCAACGCCAGTTTTCAGCCACTTGCAGATCACCCAACCGATCCTTACAGGAGAGTCACCATGAGCCACCCCTCCGACCCCCGCACACCTGGTTCCCCCGGCACGGAAATGGGCCGCCGCCGCGTCCTGCAGGCGCTTGGCGCCGCCTCGGTGGCCGGGCTGCCGGCCTGGTCCTTCGCCCAGGCCACGGCCCAGGTCAACACCACCAAGCTGGCCGTGACCGATACCGAAGTCGTCGTGGGCCAGCTGCACTCGGCCACGGGCACCATGGCGATCTCCGAGACCGGCTCCATCCAGGCCGAGCAACTGGCCATCGACCAGATCAACGCCATGGGCGGCATCCTGGGCCGCAAGATCCGCGTGATCAAGGAAGACGGTGCCTCCGACTGGCCCACCTTCGCCGAGAAGTCCAAGAAGCTGCTCATCAACGACCGCTGCGCCGCCGTCTTCGGCTGCTGGACCAGCGCCTCGCGCAAGGCCGTGCTGCCCGTGTTCGAGAAGGAAAACGGCCTGCTGTACTACCCCACCTTCTACGAAGGCCTGGAGCAGTCCAAGAACGTGATCTACACGGGCCAGGAAGCCACGCAGCAGATCCTGTACAGCCTGGACTGGGCCAAGGCCGAGAAGAAGGCCAAGACCTTCTTCCTGATCGGCTCGGACTACATCTGGCCGCGCACCTCCATGAAGATCGCGCGCAAGCACATCGAGAACTTCCAGAAGGGCAAGGTCGTCGGCGAGGAGTACTACCCGCTGGGCAGCACCAACTTCGGCTCGCTGGTCAACAAGATCAAGCTGCAAAAGCCGGACTGCATCTTCGTGGCCGTGGTGGGCGGCTCCAACGTGGCCTTCTACAAGGCGCTCAAGGCAGCGGGCATCACGGGTGACAAGCAACTGCTGGTCACGCTGTCGGTGACCGAGGACGAGATGACCGGCGTGGGCGGCGAGAACTTCACGGGCTTCTACTCCTCGATGAAGTACTTCCAGACGCTGGACAACGAGAACAACAAGAAGTTCGTGGCCGCCTTCAAGGCCAAGTACGGCCCCAATGCCGTCATCGGCGACGTCACCCAGGCCGGCTACCTGGGCCCCTGGCTGTGGAAGGCCGCCGTGGAAAAGGCCAAGAGCTTCGACGTGGACAAGGTGGTGGCCGCATCGCCGGGGCTGGAACTCAAGACCGCGCCCGAAGGCTACGTGAAGGTGGACGCCAACCACCACCTGTGGAGCAAGTCGCGCATTGCCGTGGGGCAGCCGGACGGCACGTTCAAGGTGGTCTCGGAATCTCCGGAATTGATCAAACCCGATCCCTTCCCCAAGGGTTACCAGTAAGCCCTGATCCGTTCAGGCAGGTGATGCGCGGCGGCCTGCGGCCTGGTGGGCGGGCTGCCGCGTGAATCGTTTCCCCCTCTCCCGATTGGCTTGCGCGCAGGAGCAGCACCATGAGTTTTTCCGACATGATGAACATCGGCCTGATGCAGGGCTTCGCGGGGCTGAGCCTGTTCGCCGTGCTGCTGCTGATGGGCCTGGGCCTGGCCATCATCTTTGGCCAGATGGGCGTGATCAACATGGCGCATGGCGAGTTCATGACCATTGGCGCCTACACCATCTACCTGGGCTCCACGCTCACGGCGCAGCACGCGCCCGAGTTCATGCCCTACTACTTCCCGCTGGCCATCGTGGCCGCCTTCCTGTTCGCCTTCGTGGCCGGCTGGCTGGTGGAATGGGGGCTGATCCGCCACCTCTACAAGCGGCCGCTGGACACGCTGCTGGCCACCTGGGGCGTGAGCCTGGCGCTGCAGCAGTGCTTTCGCACCTTCATCGGCCCCAAGGAAGTCAGCCCCACCCTGCCTGACTGGCTGATGGGCTCGTGGGCGCCGGCCGAGGGGCTGGACATTCCCATCAACGGCCTGTTCGTGCTGGCGCTGACCATGGCCGTCACGGCCGGCGTGCTGATCGCGCTGCACAAAAGCCGCTGGGGCCTGCGCGTTCGCGCCACGGTCAGCAACCGCGTGATGGCCAACGCCATCGGCATCGACACCAAGAAGACCGACCGCCTGACCTTTGCCATCGGCTGCGGCATCGCGGGCGTGGCGGGCGCGGCCTTCACCACCATCGGCTCCACCGGCCCCACCTCGGGCTCGCTGTACATCGTGGACGCCTTCCTGGTGGTCACCTTCGGCGGCGCGGCCAGCCTGCTGGGCACCGTGGTCTCGGCCTTCGGCATTGCGCAGACGCAGTCCATCACCGAGTTCTTCCTCGCGGGCTCCATGGCCAAGGTGATCACGCTGTCGCTGATCGTCTTCATCCTGATGCTGCGTCCCCAGGGCCTGTTCGCGTCCAAGGTGCGGCGCTGATCCCGGCGCCGGCCCTGTCCACGAATTCCCCCGCGTTCCCCCGATTTCCCCTGAGTTCACCGGAGTCATTCCATGCAAGCCCTCAAAGCCTGGATACAGCGCTACCAGCTCGCCAGCCTGGTGCTGCTCACCGTCCTGCTGGCGGTGGTGCTGCCCCTGGCGCTGGACATCTTCCGCCTCAACCTGGTCGGCAAGTACCTGACCTATGCCTTCGTCGCCATCGGCCTGGTCATGGTCTGGGGTTATGGCGGCGTGCTCAGCCTGGGCCAGGGCGTGTTCTTCGGCCTGGGCGGCTACGCCATGGCCATGTTCCTGAAGCTGGAGGCGTCCGACCCCATCAGCACCAAGATCCAGTCCACGCCCGGCATCCCGGACTTCATGGACTGGAACCAGCTGACCGAGCTGCCCTCGTTCTGGCTGCCCTTCAAGAGCCTGCCGTTCTCGCTGGCCGCCGTCATCGCCGTGCCCACGCTGCTGGCCTGGCTCATCAGCTTCGCCATGTTCAAGCGCCGCGTGGGCGGGGTGTACTTCGCCATCATCACGCAGGCCGTGGCGCTGATCGTCACCGTGCTCATCATCGGCCAGCAGGGCTACACGGGCGGCGTCAACGGCATGACCGACCTCAAGACCCTGTGGGGCTGGGACACGCGCACGGACAGCGCCAAGTACATCCTCTACTACGTCTGCGTGGCCCTGCTGATCGGCGCCATCGTGCTGTGCCGCTGGATTCAGACGGGCAAGGTGGGCACCCTGCTGCTGGCCATGCGCGACAAGGAAGACCGCGTGCGCTTTTCCGGCTACGACGTAGCCAATTTCAAGGTCTTCGTGTTCTGCCTGGCCGCTGCGCTGTCGGGCGTGGGCGGCGCGCTGTTCACGCTGCAGGTGGGCTTCATGTCGCCCAGCTTCGTGGGCATCGTGCCCTCCATCGAGATGGTCATCTACGCCGCCGTGGGCGGGCGCATGAGCCTGGTGGGCGCCGTGTACGGCACGCTGCTGGTCAACGCGGGCAAGACCTATTTCTCGGAGAGCTTCCCGGACCTGTGGCTGTTCCTCATGGCGGGCCTGTTCATCGGCGTGACCATGGCCTTCCCGATGGGGCTGGCCGGGCTGTGGGAAAGCCGCATCGTTCCCTGGTGGAACAGCCGCCGCAAGGGCGCGGCACCGGCCGCAGCGCCTGCCGCACCGCAGGGAGCCCAGGCAGCACCTGCCCAGGCCCCGGCCGCCACCAAGCCCACGTCCGCCCTGTCCGAAGGCATGGGCCGCCAGGGCGCCTGAACCACAGCGGGAGCACACCATGAGCAATACCGACTTCACGCTGGCCGTGGAAGACCTGACGGTCTCCTTCGACGGCTTCAAGGCCATCGACGCGCTGAACCTGTACATCGACAAGAACGAGCTGCGCGTCATCATCGGCCCCAACGGCGCGGGCAAGACCACGCTGCTGGACCTGATCTGCGGCAAGACCCGCGCCACGGCCGGCAGCATCAAGTTCAAGAACGAGGAACTCACGCGCATGGCCGAGCACAAGCGCGTGCGACTGGGGATCGGGCGCAAGTTCCAGACGCCGTCCATCTACGAGAACCTGTCGGTCTTCCAGAACCTGGAGGTCTCCTACCCCGAAGGCCGCTCGGTCTTCGGCGCGCTGGCCTTCAAGTGCACGGAGGCGGTGCGCGATCGCGTGCAGGCCGTGGCCGCCGACATCGGCCTGGACGAGCGCCTGGACACCGAGGCCGGCCTGCTCAGCCACGGCCAGAAGCAGTGGCTGGAGATCGGCATGCTGCTCATGCAGGAGCCCGAGCTGCTGATGCTGGACGAGCCCATCGCCGGCATGAGCGCCCGCGAGCGCGAGCTGACGGCCGAGCTGCTGCAGCGCATCTGCAAGAACCGCTCCGTCATCGTCATCGAGCACGACATGGAGTTCGTGGCGCGCATCGCGCACAAGGTCACCGTCATGCACCAGGGAAAGATCCTCGCCGAGGGTCCCATGGACAAGGTGCAGGCCGACCCCAAGGTCATCGACGTCTACCTCGGCCACTGAGGCACACACAAGGAATTCACATGCTGCAAGTCAAGGATCTGTACGTGGCCTATGGCCAGAGCGAGGCGCTGCACGGCATCAGCTTCGAGGGCCGCGAGAACGAAACCGTGGCCATCATGGGCCGCAACGGCATGGGCAAGACCACGCTGTTCAAAAGCCTGATGGGCGTCATGCCCGCCAAGAGCGGCCAGATCACCGTGGCCGGCCAGGACGTCACGAAGGACGAGAGCTTCCGGCGTGTGGCCAAGGGCATTGCCTACGTGCCCCAGGGCCGCATGATCTTCCCCACGCTGACCGTGGAGGAGAACATACAGACGGGCCTGGAGAACGCGAAGTCGCGCCAGGTGCCCGACGACATCTACGCCCTGTTCCCCGTGCTCTGGGACATGCGCCGGCGCAAGGGCGGCAACCTCTCGGGCGGGCAGCAGCAGCAGCTGGCCATTGCGCGCGCCCTGGTCACCGACCCCAAGGTGCTGCTGCTGGACGAGCCGACCGAGGGCATACAGCCTTCCATCATCAAGGACATCGCCAAGGCGCTCAACGAGATCCGCAAGCTGCGCCGCATCACCATCGTGGTCAGCGAGCAGGTGCTTTCCTTCGCCATGGATGTGGCCGACCGGCTGTTCGTCATCGAGGGCGGCCGCCTGGTCCATGAGACGGCCCGTGCTGATACGGATGAACAGCGCATCAAGTCCTACCTCTCCGTCTGATCCGTTTTTTCCCACTGCCATCGCAAGGAGCACACCATGGCCGAAACCCTGATCAAGGTCGATCTCAACCAGTCCCCCTACGACAACCCGCAGGTGCACAACCGCTGGCATCCCGACATCCCCATGGCGGTCTGGGTGGAGCCGGGCGCGGAGTTCAAGCTGGAGACCTATGACTGGACCGGCGGCGCCATCAAGAACGACGACAGCGCCGAAGACGTGCGCGACGTGGACCTGTCCACCGTCCACTTCCTGTCCGGCCCCGTGGGCGTCAAGGGCGCCGAGCCCGGCGACCTGCTGGTGGTGGACCTGCTGGACATCGGCGCGCGCGACGACAGCCTCTGGGGCTTCAACGGCTTTTTCTCCAAGCAAAATGGCGGCGGCTTCCTGGACGAGCATTTCCCGCTGGCCCAGAAGTCCATCTGGGACTTCCACGGCATGTTCACCAAGAGCCGCCACATCCCCGGCGTCAACTTCGCAGGCCTCATCCACCCGGGCCTGATCGGCTGCCTGCCCGACCCCAAGATGCTGGCCAGCTGGAACGAGCGCGAGACCGGCCTCATCGCCACCGACCCCGACCGCATCCCCGGCCTGGCCAACCCGCCCAACGCCACCACCGCCCACATGGGCCAGATGCAGGGCGAGGCGCGCGACAAGGCCGCCGCCGAAGGCGCGCGCACCGTGCCGCCGCGCGAGCATGGCGGCAACTGCGACATCAAGGACCTCTCGCGCGGCTCGCGCGTGTTCTTCCCCGTCTACGTGGACGGCGCCGGCCTGAGCGTGGGCGACCTGCACTTCAGCCAGGGCGATGGCGAGATCACCTTCTGCGGCGCCATCGAGATGGCCGGCTGGGTGCACATGAAGGTTTCGCTGATCAAGGGTGGCATGGCCAAGTACGGCATCAAGAACCCCATCTTCAAGCCCAGCCCCATGACGCCCAACTACAAGGACTACCTGATCTTCGAAGGCATCTCGGTGGACGAAAAGGGCAAGCAGCACTACCTGGACGTGACCGTGGCCTACCGCCAGGCCTGCCTGAACGCCATCGAGTACCTGAAGAAATTCGGCTACAGCGGTGCCCAGGCCTACTCGCTGCTGGGCACGGCGCCCGTGCAGGGCCACATCAGCGGCGTGGTGGACGTGCCCAATGCCTGCGCCACGCTGTGGCTGCCCACGGAGATCTTCGACTTCGACATCAATCCCACGGCCGAGGGACCACAGAAGATCATCACGGGCGGGGTGGACCTGCCCATCGCCCAGGACAAGTAAGCCCGGCATACGACACCCGCCATCCACCATCCGCCAGAGGCCGCCCATGCCCACCTATGACTACCACTGCGCCGCATGCGGCGGCTTCGACGCGCTGCGCAGCCTCTCGCAGCGCAACGAGCCCGCGCCCTGCCCCAGCTGCGAGGCGGCCTCGCCCCGCGTCTTCGTCAGCGCGCCGCGCCTGGCCTGCACCAGCCCCGAGCAGCGCCGCGCCCACGACACCAACGAGCGAGCCCGGCACGAGCCCAGGCGCTCACGCGATGTGGCCGAGGGCAGCTACGCGCGCATGCGCCACCCCTCGGGCTGCGGCTGCTGCAGCGGCGCCAGCAAGCGCGGCTCCACGGTCACGGCGCCCAACGGCGCCAAGACCTTCCCGACCAAGCGGCCCTGGATGATCAGCCACTGACCGCGGCCCCTGCGCCGCACCGATGCAAAAAAGGCCCGCGACGCGGGCCTTTGTCCTGCCTGGCCGTACCGCTCAGTGCACGGCGCCGATGAAGCCGGCCAGCTCCGGCGTCTGCGGGCTGGCGAACAGCTGCTTGGCCGGGCCGCTTTCGTGGATCAGGCCCTGGTGCATGAACACCAGCTGGTCGCCCACGTCGCGGGCAAAGCGCATCTCGTGCGTGACCATGATCAGCGTCATGCCCTCGGCGGCGAGCTGCTTGACCACGGCCAGCACCTCGTTGACCAGCTCCGGGTCCAGGGCCGAGGTGATCTCGTCGCACAGCAGCACCTTGGGCTGCATGGCCAGCGCGCGCGCAATGGCCACGCGCTGCTGCTGGCCGCCGCTGAGCTGGTCGGGGTAGCTGTCGTACTTGTCGCCCAGGCCGACCTTGGCCAGCATCTGGCGCGCCAGCGCCGCCGCCTCGGGCTTTTTCACGCCCTTGACCACGGTGGGCGACAGGGCCACGTTCTCGCCCGCCGTCAGGTGGGGGAACAGGTTGAACTGCTGGAAGACCATGCCCACGTTCAGGCGCAGCGCGCGCAGCTGGGCGGGCGAGGGCGCGCTGCCCTCCGAGCCCTTGAGCACGGCGTCGTCCACCACGATCTGGCCGGACTGGATGGCCTCCAGCCCGTTGATGGAGCGCAGCAGCGTGCTCTTGCCCGAGCCGCTGCGGCCGATGATGGCGACCACCTGGCCGCTGTCCACGCTCAGGTCCACGCCCTTGAGCACATGGTTGTTGCCGTAATGCTTGTGAACGGCGCGCACATCAACGAGCGGCATAGAGTTTCTTCTCCAGATGGGATGCGTAGAGGGACAGGGGCCAGCACAGCAGGAAGTAGCCTGCGGCGACCAGGCCGTAGATGAGGAAGGGCTGGAAGGTGGCGTTGGCCAGCATGGAGCCGAGCTTGGTCAGCTCGCTGAAACCGATGATCGAGGCCACGGCCGTGCCCTTGATGATCTGCACCGAGAAGCCGACCGTGGGCGCTATCGACAGGCGCAGCGCCTGCGGCAGCACCACATGGCGCATCTGCTGCAGGTAGCCCATGGCCAGGCTGGACGAGGCTTCCCACTGGCCGCGGGGGATAGCCTCCACGCAGCCGCGCCAGACCTCGGCCAGGTAGGCGCTGGTGTACAGCGTCAGGCCGATGGCGGCCGCCGTCCAGGGCGAGATGTCCAGGCCGGCCATGGACGAGCCGAAGAACACGATGAACATCTGCATCAGCAGCGGCGTGTTCTGGAAGGCCTGGATATAGGCCTTGGCCAGGCGGCGCAGGTTCAGGCTGCGGCCCACGCGGGCGAACAGCACCAGCAATCCGGTGGCGCCGCCCAGCACGAAGGCCAGCAGCGACAGCGCCAGCGTGGCCAGCAGGCCCTCGGCCAGCTTGGCCAGGATGGGCAGCAGGGGAATGTCGGCAATCATGCGGCGTCTCCGGCAGTGGTTGCAGGTGCAGCGGGTGCAGCGGGCCTGGCTGCACGCGGCGTGCGGCGGCCCACCACGAAGCGCTGGCCTATCCAGGCCAGCAACTGGCGCAGTGCCAGGGCCAGCACGAAGTACGCCGCCGTCACCACCAGGTAGGTCTCGAACGCGCGGAAGTTGCGCGACTGGATGAAGTTGGCCGCAAACGTCAGGTCCTGGGCCGCGATCTGCGAGACCACCGAGGTGCCCAGCATCACGATCACGATCTGGCTGCTCAGCGAGGGCCAGACCCGCTGCAGCGCAGGGCGCAGCACCACATGGCGGAAGACCGCCCAGCGGCCCATGCCCAGCGCGCCAGCGGCTTCCAGCTGGCCGCGCGGCGTCTCCTGGATGCCGGCGCGCACGATCTCGGTGATGTAGGCGCCCAGGTTGATCACCGTGGTCAGCAGGCAGGCCTGCCATTCGTTGATCTGCACGCCCAGCGAAGGCAGGCCGAAGAACACGAACATCAGCTGCACCAGGAAGGGCGTGTTGCGTATGCCCTCCACGTACACCTTGAACAGCCAGTGCAGCGGCGCAATGCGCCAGGCGCGGCTGACGCCGCCGGCCACGCCGATGGCGCCGCCCAGCACGGCGCCCGCCGCCGTCAGCGCCAGCGTGAAGCCCGCGCCCTGTGCCAGCAGGCCGCTGTAGTCGAACACGGCGCCGAAGTCGAATTGATAGGCCATGGAAGGATTTCCGGGAACAGGGGCGCAGCGGTTACAGGGTGGCGGGCAGCGGCATCTTCATCCAGCGCTGGGACAGGCTGGTCAGGCGGCCGTCGGCCTTGAGCTTGGTGATGATGGCGTCCACCTTCTGCAGCAGCGCCGGCTCGCCCTTGGCCACGCCGATGTAGCAGGGCGTGTCCTCGACCGCGAACTTCACGTCCAGCTGGCGCAGCCTGGTGCGCTCGTTCACGGCGTTGGCCACGATGTTGCCCAGCGTCACCAGCTGCACCTGGCCCGTCAGGTAGCTTTGCGCGGTGGCGTTGTTGTCCTCGTAGCGCTTGATGGTGGCCGATGCCGGCGCCACCTGCGTGAGGGCCAGGTCCTCGGTGGAGCCGCGCGTCACGCCCACGGTCTTGCCGGCCAGGTCGGCAGGGGCCTTGATGCTCATGTCCTTGGGGCCATAGACGCTCTTGGGGAAGGGCGCATAGGCCTGGGTGAAGTCGATCACCTTGGCGCGCTCGGCGTTCTTGCCCAGGCTGGAGATGACGATGTCGGCCTTGCCCGTGGTCAGGAAGGGGATGCGGTTGGTGCTGGTCACGGGCACCAGCTCCACCTTCACGCCCAGCTCCTGGGCCACCAGGGCCGCCATGTCGATGTCATAGCCCTGCAGCTTCAGGTCGGTGCCCAGCGAGCCGAAGGGCGGGAAGTCCTGCGGAATCGCCACGCGCAGCACGCCGGCCTTCTGGATGTTGGCCAGCATGTCGGCATGGGCGGCGCCGCCCAGGCCGGCAGCGGCCAGGGTGGCGGCCGCCAGGGCGGTGCGGATGAATGCGCGGCGGGGTGTCAGGGGGGAAGTCATGCGAAAGCTCCTTCGGAAGGGGGGATGAGGCGAAAGGAAAGTGGGTCAGGGTCGGGCGCAGATGTATCGGGCGCCGTTGCGTCGGGCGCCGTCGCGTCGTCCGGTGTGTCGAGATCGATGCCGCTGCGCCTGGCAGCCGACAGCAGGTGGGCGCGCATGGCGCCCGCCGCACCCGGCGCATCGCCTGCGCAGACGGCCTGCACGATGGCGTCGTGCTCGCGCACCGGCTGGTCGTCGGCGCCGCTCCAGGCAAAGGGCAGGCGCAGGCTGTGGCTGATGGCCAGCTCCAGCTGGCGCGCCATGGCCACCAGGCCCGGGTTGCCCGACAGCTGGGCCAGCAGCAGGTGGAACTGCAGATCGGCGTCGGCGGCGGCCAGCAGGTCGCTGCGGTCCAGGGCGTGGGCCAGCTGGGACTGGGTCCATTGCAGCTGGCGCAGGCCGCTGTCGTCGGCGCGCACGGCCGCCAGCGCGGCCCAGCCGGGCTCCAGCACCAGGCGCAGCTCGATCAGCTGGCGCGGCGACAGCGTGCCCAGCGCCGGGGTGGCATAGGCGCGGTGCATGCGTGCACGGCCGCTGTGCGGGCCGTTGATGCGCACGCCCTTGCCCGGCTGGATCTCGACCAGGCCCAGGGCCTCCAGCATGGACAGCGCCTCGCGCAGCGAAGCGCGGCTGATGCCCAGCTGCCGGGCCAGCTCGCGCTGCGGCGGCAGCTGGCTGCCGCCGGGGTAGTGGCCGCTCAGGATGTGCTGCTGCAGCGTCTGGGCCATCGAGATCGGAATGCTTTGCATGGGCTGGCGCGGGTGGAGGGTTTTGGCCTGACTGGTCAGACCACGTACCCAGCAGATAGCGAATTGCGTGCCAGATGCAAAAAAAGGAGCGTTGTCCTCAGGCGCTGCAAAGAATCCGGGGCGATGGGGCATCGACAATCCGCCCCGAAGGCGCCGCCAGCGGCCCGCGCTGCCGCGCTTTGGTGCAGTGCCGCATGGCTTTGTGCAGGCCTGCCCCGAATGCGGGCGTAAAACCCGCACTGCAGGCCGCCGCCAGCCGCCGTAGAATCCCGGGCTTTGGCCCGAGGAGCGTTGCAGCGCGGCACCCGCCCATCCGTACACCGGATCGCGTGCCGCGTCAGGCTTGGGCCAGGTGCAGGTTCCCGGCCGGACCGCGCCCACGGTGCCAACGACGCTCACCTGTTGCCATGCCGTTTTTGCAGGTGAGCTTGATGTCGTCCTCTTTCACTCCCCCTCCCATGCGTCTGTCGGGCCTGGAGCCCGTCTCCATCGGCGAGGGCACGCTGTTCGTCAACGTGGGCGAGCGCACCAACGTCACGGGTTCCAAGGCCTTTGCGCGCATGATCCTCAACGAGCAGTACGAGGAAGCGCTGTCCGTGGCACGCCAGCAGGTGGAAAACGGCGCCCAGGTCATCGACGTGAACATGGATGAGGCCATGCTCGACAGCAAGGCCGCCATGGTGCGCTTCCTGAACCTCATCGCCTCCGAGCCCGACATCGCCAAGGTGCCGGTCATGGTGGACAGCTCCAAGTGGGAGGTCATCGAGGCCGGCCTGCGCTGCCTGCAGGGCAAGGGCATCGTCAACTCCATCTCCATGAAGGAAGGCCTGGATGAATTCAAGCGCCAGGCCCGGCTGATCAAGCGCTACGGCGCGGCCGCCGTGGTCATGGCCTTCGACGAGAAGGGCCAGGCCGACACCTACCAGCGCAAGATCGAGATCTGCGAGCGCGCCTACCGCATCCTGGTGGACGAGGTGGGCTTCCCGCCCGAGGACATCGTCTTCGACCCCAACATCTTCGCCGTGGCCACCGGCATCGAGGAGCACGACAACTACGCCGTGGACTTCATCGAGGCCGTGCGCTGGATCAAGCGCAACCTGCCCGGCGCCAAGGTCTCGGGCGGCGTCTCCAACGTGAGCTTCAGCTTCCGCGGCAACGACCCCGTGCGCGAGGCCATCCACACCGTGTTCCTGTACCACGCCATCTCGGCGGGCATGGACATGGGCATCGTCAACGCCGGCATGGTCGGCGTCTATGACGACCTGGAGCCCGAACTGCGCGAGCGCGTGGAAGACGTGGTGCTCAACCGCCGCCCTGACGCTGCGGAACGCCTGCTGGAGATTGCCGACGCCGCCAAGGGCGCCGCCAAGGACGACAGCAAGAAGCTCGAATGGCGCGGCACGCCCGAGAACCCGAAGACCGTGGGCGAGCGCCTGTCGCACGCCCTGGTGCACGGCATCACCGACTTCATCGTCGTCGACACTGAAGAGGCCTACCAGCAGATCGTGGTGCAGGGCGGCGGCCGCCCGCTGCACGTGATCGAAGGTCCGCTCATGGACGGCATGAACATCGTGGGCGACCTGTTCGGCGCCGGCAAGATGTTCCTGCCCCAGGTGGTCAAGTCGGCGCGCGTGATGAAGCAGGCCGTGGCCCACCTCGTGCCCTACATCGAAGAGGAAAAGCGCCAGCAGGAAGCGGCGGGCCTGGACGTGTCCAGCAAGGGCAAGATCGTCATCGCCACCGTCAAGGGCGACGTGCACGACATCGGCAAGAACATCGTCACCGTGGTCCTGCAGTGCAACAACTTCGAGGTCATCAACATGGGCGTGATGGTGCCCTGCCACGAGATCCTGGCCAAGGCCAAGGCCGAGGGCGCGGACATCATCGGCCTGTCGGGCCTGATCACGCCCAGCCTCGAAGAGATGCAGTACGTCGCCGGCGAGATGCACAAGGACGACTACTTCCGCATCAAGAAGATTCCGCTGCTGATCGGCGGCGCCACCTGCTCGCGCGTGCACACCGCCGTCAAGATCGCGCCCAAGTACGAAGGCCCCGTGGTCTACGTGCCCGATGCCTCGCGCAGCGTCAGCGTGGCCCAGAGCCTGCTGGGCGAGAACAAGGGCAACTACCTGGCCGAGATCCAGGCCGACTACGACAAGGTCCGCACCCAGCACGCCAATAAGAAGAAGACGCCGCTGTGGCCGCTGGACAAGGCCCGCGCCAACGCCACGCCCGTGGACTTTTCCCAGGCCCCCGTGGCGCCGCGCGCCCTGGGCCGGCGCGTGTTCCGCAACTTCGACCTGGCCGAGATCGCCGAATACATCGACTGGGGCCCGTTCTTCCAGACCTGGGACCTGGCCGGCCCCTATCCGGCCATCCTCGACGACGAGATCGTGGGCGTGCAGGCCCGCCAGGTGCTGGCCGACGGCCAGGCCATGCTCAGGAAGATCATCGAAGGCCGCTGGCTGCAGGCCAACGGCGCCATCGGCCTGTTCCCTGCCAACCGCGTGGGCGATGACATCGAGTTCTACGCCGACGAGTCCCGCAGCCAGGTGCTGATGACCTGGTACGGCATGCGCCAGCAGACCGAAAAGCAGATGGTGGAAGGCCCGGATGGCCAGCCCGTGATGCGCCCCAGCCGCTGCCTGTCCGACTTCGTGGCCACCAAGGAATCGGGCATCCAGGACTACGCGGGCCTGTTCGCCGTCACGGCCGGCATCGGCGCCGAGAAGAAGGACAAGGAGTTCCAGGACGCGCTGGACGACTACTCCGGCATCATGTTCAAGGCCCTGGCCGACCGCCTGGCCGAGGCCTTCGCCGAATGCCTGCACCAGCGCGTGCGCAAGGACCTGTGGGGCTATGCGCCCGACGAGGACCTCAGCAACGAAGCGCTGATCAAGGAACAGTACAAGGGCGTGCGCCCCGCGCCCGGCTACCCGGCCTGCCCCGACCACAGCGCCAAGACCGACCTGTTCGCCGTGCTCAAGGCCGACGAGATCGGCATGACGCTGACCGAAAGCCTGGCCATGAACCCGGCCTCCAGCGTCAGCGGCTTCTACATCGGCCACCCCGACGCCGTCTACTTCAACGTCGGCGAGATCGGCGAGGACCAGCTCGCCGACATGGCCGCGCGCCGGGGCATGGACATCGAGGAACTGCGCCGGTTGCTGGCGCCGAATCTGGGGTGAGAACGTTTGTCCGCGCGGACTGGTGCCGCGCGTTGCAAGAAAAAAGCCAGGGCGTGCCCTGGCTTTTTTATGGACGCCGCCGCAGCGGCATTCAGCGCTCGATCAGAGCCCGATTTCCTTGTTGTACGCCTTGCGCGCCGCCACGGCCGTGTCCGTGAAGTCGGTGAACACGCCGTCGATGCCCAGGCGGTAGTAGGCCAGGTATTCCTGCACGGGGTCGCCCTTGTACAGGCCGGCCAGGCGGCCCGGCTCGTTGCGGAAGGTGAAGCTGTGCACGATCAGGCCGGCCTTGTGGGCGTCGCGGATCAGGCCCGTGTCCTTGACGGTGTTCACGTCCTTGAGGCCGGCGCCGTCCTTGTAGGGCACGACGGAGTGGGCCAGGACCTGGGGCTTCCAGGGGCCGATGCCGTCGGCATAGGTCTTGATCTCGGCCAGGCCTGCGGGCGTGAGCATGGTGGCGAAGGTGCGCGCGTCGCCGGCCAGGGTCCAGCTGTAGGGGCGGCCGCTGATGAAGGTCCACTCATCGTTGGTGATGTAGACCATGGAGCCGTCGCGCAGATTGAAGTCGTTGCCGTCGATCAGCTGCACGCCCTTGGCCTTCATGCCGGCCTGGCGCAGGTACTTGAGGCTGGCCGGGTCGAAGCTCTGGATGTAGATGGGCGAATCCTTGGCGTTGAGCTTGTTCTGGTCCAGCAGCTTGATCACCGCGTCTTCAAACGGGCGCGAGCCGGGCGCGCCGCAGCCGTTGGCGATCGCCTGCTGGTTGTTCCAGTACGGGTTCTTGGTCTCGGCGTAGACGGGGATGGTGCGGCCCAGGGCCTTGCCCTTGGCGGCGGCGATGTCCAGCACGTCCTGGGCGCTGATCAGGGGCAGCTTGCCGTTCCACTCGGTGGGGCGCTCGCTGCGGTTGTCCAGGATCGTGCCGCCCAGCCAGGTGCGCAGCTCCTGCATCGTGAAGTCGCTGATGGACCAGTCGTTGCGGTGGTCCTCGCCATCGACCACCAGGGCCTTGAGCACGGACTTGGGATCGTTGGCATCGAGCTGGTCGCTCAGGTATTGCGAGGGGCCGTTGGCAGGCACGGCGGGGTACTTCACGTTGACCAGCACGCCGGCCGCAGTGCGCTGGCGGCGCGCCACTTCGGCATTGGTCTTGGCCACGTCGGCCACGTTGGTGCTGTCGCTGAGCCAGGCGTTGTGGCGGGCGACCAGCTGGCAGTCCTTCGTCAGGTGCATGTCGAGTTCGAGCATGTCCGCGCCCGCGTCGGCGGCGGCCTCGTAGGCCATGCGCGTCTGCTCCGGGAACTTGCCCGAGAAGCCGCGGTGGGCGATCACCTGGGGCTGCTTTCCGTCGAGCGTGAGGTAGAACGAGCCGCCGTCGCCGCCGCAGGCCGTGAGGACTGCAGCCGCGCACAGGGACGCGAGCAGGGGAGTGCGGGAAAAGGACATAGGACGTTGGGTCATATCCGAAGCAGTGGTGGGTTGATGAACGGCGCGCAATGCGCCAACTCAGCAGCGTATGCAGTCAGCCGTGTCGGCACCATGACAGTGCGCCCCGTAGGGCCCGGATTGGCGTTTTAGCGACGGTCGGTGGAAATTTGCCGACCCACCGACACAGGGTTATCCCCCGAACAGGGGCGCCAGCGTGGCACGCAGGCGGTCGCCGGCGTCGGGCGCCTCGCTCGGGCGGATCTCCAGCGAACGCTCCACCGTGCCGATGTGCTCCAGCAGCAGGGCCTTGGCGCCCTCGGTGTCGCCGCGCTCCAGGGCCTCGACGATGCGCTCGTGCTCGGCGCAGGACTGGCTGGCGCTGTGGGTGGACTGGAACAATGTGGCCGCCAGCGTGGTGCGCGCCGTGAGGTCGCGCAGGGTGAGCGCCAGCAGCCGGTGCCCCATCTGCTCGGCCAGGCAGACGTGGAAGTCGGCCAGCAGGAAGGCGCGCGTGGCGGCGTCGGCGCCCGCAATGGCCTCCTGCTCCTGGGCGATGTGGCGGCGCAGCTGGCCGATCACGCTTTGCAGGGGGCGCCCGGCCTCGCCCAGGATGCCGGTCTCGATGATGCGGCGCGCCGCGAAGGCGTCCTGCGCCTCCTCGGCCGAGGGCTGGACCACGTACCAGCCGCGCCGGGGCTGCACCTGCACGAAGCCGCGCGCCTGCAGCTGCATCAGCGCCTCGCGCACCATGGTGCGGCTGACCTCGAAGTTGTCGGCCAGCTCCTGCTCCCCCAGCCGTTCACCGGGCGCCAGTTTCTGGGCCAGGATGGCTTCGACGACGCGCTCGGCGATGTGCTGGGGGCTTACAGGTGTCATTGCGTTGCAGGGTGGGCAGGAGTCACGGTTGCGGGGACGGCGGCGGCGCCGGAGGGCTCGGCGTCGGGCCCCTGATTGTCGGCCAGGCCGTCGAGCACGGCATGGGCGCGCTCGCGGTCGATGTCACCTTCCCAGGCCGCGATGGCCACGGTGGCCACGCAGTTGCCGATCAGGTTGCCCAGCGCGCGGGCAATGCCCATGAACCAGTCCACCGACAGCACCAGCACCAGGCCGATGGCGGGTATGGCCGGAATCGCATGCAGCGTGGCCGCCAGCACCACGATGGCCGAGCCCGGCACGCCGTGGGCGCCCTTGGAGGTCACCAGCGCAATCGCCAGGATGGTCAGCAGGTCGGCCATGCCGATGGGCGTGTTCGTGGCCTGGGCGATGAACACGGCCGCCAGCGTGATGTAGATGGAGAAGGCGTCCAGGTTGAACGAGTAGCCCGTGGGAATCACCAGGCCCACGGTGGAGTCGCGCACGCCCAGGTTGCGCAGCTTGGCCATGATCTGGGGCAGCACGCTGTCCGAGGAGGTGGTGGCGAAGACCACCATCAGCTCCTCGCGCAGGTAGCGCAGCAGCTTGATCAGGCTGAAGCCCGAAAAGCGCATCACCAGGCCCAGCACCACGAAGACGAAGAAGATCACCGCCACGTAGAACAGCAGCACCAGCATGCCCAGCTGCTTGAGCGAGCCTATGCCGTACTGGCCCACGGTGAAGGCGATGGCGCCCAGCACGCCCAGCGGTGCCAGCTTGATGAGGATGCCCATGATCTTGAACAGCACGTTCGACAGCGTGTCGATCAGCGCATGCACGGGCGCGCCGCGCTCGCCCAGCATGGTCAGCGCGCAGCCGAACAGCACGGCGAACAGCAGCACCTGCAGCACGTCGCCCGTGGCAAAGGCCTGCACCACGGTGGTGGGGATGAGCTTCATCAGGAAGTCCACCGTGCCGCCGCTGGTCAGCTTGTCGGCGTTGCTGGCATAGGCGCTCATGGCCGAGGCATCGAGCTTGCTCGGGTCCACGTTCATGCCCGCGCCGGGCTGGAACACGAAGGCCAGCACCAGGCCCAGCACCAGGGCGATGGTGGTCAGCACCTCGAAGTAGATCAGCGACTTGACGCCGACCCGGCCCACGCGCTTGAGGTCGCCCGCGCCCGCGATGCCGTGCACCACCACGCAGAACACCAGCACGGGAATGATCATCTTGATGAGCTTGATGAAGCCATCTCCCAGGGGCTTGAGCTTCACGGCCCATTCAGGGGCCAATATTCCGGCGAGCACACCCAGGATGAGTGCGATCACCACCTGTCCGAACAGTGATCTGGCAAAGCGGCGCATAGTCGTCTTTCGCAAGTTGTGGAATCTTGTATGCAAGTGGCTCTGCAACTTGCATGCAAGAATGTAGACAAGCGAAACGCGTGCCAGCAGAGGGTATTCCCTGCGGATTTGCGGCACTCCAGAGAAGTTCAGCCCTGACTTTTTCTGCATGAAATCGGCCGATGCGGGCGGGCCTCCCCGCCGTGGTGCAGGGCGGGGGCCGGCATGCCCGCGCATGGTGCGCGCGGCGTGCGGCAAGGCCGCGCAGGCCCCGTGCCGGGGCATGCGCGAGGGCGGCGCAGGGCGCGCCGCCCGGGGGGATCAGCGCAGGTTGCGCTCCATCGCGCGGTCCTTGATGAAGAAGGCCGCCAGCAGGCCCAGCGTCACGCCGAACATCACATAGAAGGCCGGCGCCATGGGCGAGCCCGTGGAGCGGATCAGCCAGGTCACGATGAACTGCGCGAAGCCGCCGAAGATCATCACGGCCACGTTGTAGGCCATGGACATGCCGGCAGACCGCACCTGGGGCGGGAACAGCTCGGCCATCACCGTGCTGAACACGCCGAAGAACACGGCCACGAACACGCAGACCACCAACTGGGTGATCAGCAGCTTCTGCACCGTGGGGCCGTCGGTCAGCCAGGCATACAGCGGGTAGAGCACCACCAGGTAGCCGATCAGCGAGCCGATGGTCAGCATGCGGCGGCCCACGCGGTCCGACAGGGCGCCGAAGAACGGCATGATCACCACCATCAGCGCGGCGCCGGCCATCTGCACCATGAAGGCATCGCGCATGGGCAGCTTCAGCGTCACCGTGGCATAGGTCACCAGATAGGTGAAGGTGATGTAGATGGACACCGTGGCCGTGACCACCAGGCCCATGCCCACCAGCGTCTCGCGCGCATGCGTGCGCAGCATCTCCATGATGCCGATCTGGCGCGCCTTGCCGCTGGCCTGAGCGGCCTGCATTTCCTTGAAGACCTCGGGCTCCTCCACATGGCGGCGGATGTACAGCGCCACGGGAACGATCAGCAGGCCCACGGCGAAGGGCACGCGCCAGGCCCAGGCCATCAGTTCCTCCTCGGTGAAGATCTCGGTGATCAGCGTGCCCGTGGCCGCGCCGATCAGCAGGGCCAGCATCTGGCCGGCCATCTGCCAGGAACCATAGAAGCCGCGCTTGCCGGGCGGTGCCAGCTCGATCAGCAGTGCCGTGGACGTGCCGAACTCGCCGCCGGCCGCAAAGCCCTGCAGCAGCCGTGCCAGCACGATGAACAGCGGCGCCAGGATGCCCACCGCCGCATACGTGGGCGCCAGCGTGATCAGCGCGATGGCCACGGCCATCAGGCCGGTCACCATCACCATGGCCGCCTTGCGGCCCTTGCGGTCCCCGTACAGGCCCAGCAGGATGCCGCCCACGGGCCGCATGAAAAAGCCCACGCCGAACACGGCCGTGGTCATCAGGATGCGGTTGATGTTGTCGTCCGGATTGTCGGGATTGCTGGGGAAGAACAGCTTGGCGACGATGGGTGTCATGAAGGCGAACACCAGGAAGTCATACCACTCCAGCGCGTTGCCGATGACGGCAGCCACGATGTTGCGGGTCGAGACGGTTTGCTTGGTCAAAGCAGGGTCCATTTCCGAAAAGGGATTGAAAAGACGGCAGTCACGCCCGGGGCATGGGGCGGCGTGCCTGCCCGGGCCGCAACCCGGGCGTACACTGCTTCGCCATATGCAATGCCTATGCCATGGCCTGCGTCGTCCGCGAAGGGCGGCGCAGGCCATGGCGCAGATGGAACCACATGACTACCTGGAAAAACACCCGCGACTGGCTGGAAACACTGGTCGCATTCGACACCACCAGCCGCAACTCCAACCTGGCGCTGATCGAGTGTGTACGCGATGAGTTGGCCACGCTGGGCGTGAGTGCCCGATTGTTCCACTCTCCGGACGGCGCCAAGGCCAATCTCTTCGCCACTTTGCCGGCCAGCAATGGCGAAACGCAGGGTGGCATCGTGCTGTCCGGCCATACCGACGTGGTGCCGGTCGATGGCCAGCAGTGGAGCACCAACCCCTTTGCGCTCACCGAAAAGGGCGGGCGCCTGTATGGGCGCGGCAGCTGCGACATGAAGGGCTTCATCGCCGCCTCGCTGGCGCTGGTGCCCGAATTCCTGGCCACGCAGCGCGCCAGGCCCGTGCACCTGGCCTTCTCGTACGACGAGGAAATCGGCTGCGCGGGCGCGCCCGTGATGATCAACCAGCTCAAGGCCGAGGGCGCGCGCTTCGATGGCTGCGTGGTCGGCGAGCCCACCAGCATGCAGGTCGTGGTGGCGCACAAGGGCATCAACCTCTACCGCTGCCGCGTGCACGGCAAGGCCGCGCATTCGTCGCTCACGCCGCGCGGCAGCAATGCCATCGAATACGCGGCGCGGCTGATCTGTCGCATCCGGGACATCGCCGACCACTTCAAGGCGCACGGTCCCTACGACGAATTCTTCGACGTGCCCTTCACCACCATGACCACCAACCAGATCCAGGGCGGCATCGCGGTCAACACCATCCCCGAGCTGTGCGAATTCGCCTATGAATTCCGCAACCTGCCCGGCATGTCGGTGGATGGCATCCAGGCCCAGGTCGAGTCCTATGTGCGCGACGAACTGCTGCCGCGCATGCGCGCCGAATTCGCCGACGCGCGCATCGAGATCGAGACCGGCGCCAGCGCGCCTGCGCTGGAAGCCTCGGAAGAAGCCGCCATCACCCAGCTGGTGCGCGCGCTGACCGCCGACCAGGAAAAGCGCAAGGTGGCCTACGGCACCGAGGCCGGCCTGTTCCACAACGCCGGCATTCCCACCGTGGTCTGTGGCCCCGGCTCCATCGAGCAGGCGCACAAGCCCGACGAGTTCGTCGAGCTGGCCCAGCTCGACGCCTGCGAGCGCTTCCTCAGCAAAATGGGCACGAGTCTGTGATCACCCCCTGAGTCGCTTCGCGCCTTCCCCCTCTCTTCGGAGGGGGGCGTACGGGCAGCCGGCGACACCCTTGCTGCGGGGCGGCCCTTGCTCGGTGTCCCTCGCCTTGGGGGCGCGGGAGTTTCGAGGTCAAGCTCAAGAAATCTCGTCTTGCCCCGCTCAGCGCACCGGGATGGCGATGGGCCGCAGCGGCGCGGCGTCGCCGCCGCGGATCTTGAGCGGGCCGCCGATGAAGGCGAACTCGTAGACCTTGTCGCGCGACAGGTCGTCCAGCGCCACCAGCTCCATGATGGGCACGCCCTTTTGCGCCAGCAGGTAGCTGTGCAGCGGTACGTAGTCGTCGTCCACCTCGGACGGGAACGTCTCCAGGCTCAGGTTGTCGGCGCCCACGATCATGGCGCCGCCTTCCTCCACCAGGAAGCGCGCGGCATCCAGGCCCAGGCCCGGCGGCTTGGCCATGTAGGCCTGGGGCTGGCCGTACAGCTTCATGCGGCCCGTGCGCACCAGCACGATGTCGCCCTCCTGCAGCGTCACCTTCTGGCGTGCCAGCGCATCCTTGAGGTCCTGGCGCGTGATGCGGTACTGGTCGGGCAGCATCTCCAGGCCCTTGGCGGCCGCCACGTCGATCAGCACGCCGCGCGCCACCAGCGGCGGGAATTTCTCGATGCCCGTGCGCTGCCAGCCCCGGTCGCCCAGGTGCTGGTCTGCGCTGAAGCCGTTCCAGATCCTGCCGCGGATGCCGAAGTGGTTGAGCGCATCGATGTGCGTGCCCGTGTGGCTGTACATGGAAAACGCCGTGCCCGTGTAGCTGCGCGTGGCGTTCATGTCCTTGCCCACGTTCATCGGGTCGTCCACCACGGTGCCGCGCGGCGTGTGCGTCATCCAGAACTGGTAGTGCGGATCGCCCGCGTCCTGCCAGCTGGGCATGCCCACGTAGTACTCGGTGGCCAGGTCATAGACCTGCCCGCCCGTGATGCGCTGCAGGATGGCCGCGCGCGAGGCCGGCGTGATCAGGTTCAGGCGGCCGATCTCGTCGGCCGGCCCCCAGGGGCTGGTGCCCACGTCCTGGCGTGCGCCGGCCGGGGGCTCGTGGCCGCCATGGGCCTGGGCCGCGGTGCCCGCGAAGGCGGCGGCCAGGGCGATCACGAGAGAGGGCAGCGCCATGCGGCGAGCGAAGCGTTGGAGAGTCATGCAAGAGTCCTTGGTCTGCTGAAAGAGGGCGCGCATGCCGCGCGCAAGGGAAGGCGGAAAACGCCGATGAAAAAAAGCAAAGACGGGGGCGCTCAGGCCGCCAGGAAGTGCAGCCGTTCGCGCAGCGCAGCCAGCGACTGGGTCTGCAGCGGCGGCAGGCCCGGCGCGATCAGCGTGGGAATGGAGCGCAGGCCCATGCGCTGCGCCAGAGCGCGGTCCTGGCGCACCTGCTCCAGCGCCTGGGCGCCTTCCATGCAGCCTGCGAAGGCGTTGCGCTCGAAGCCCGTGCGCGTGGCGATGTCCAGCAGCACTTCGGCGTCGCCGATGTTGCGGTGCTCGCTCATGTGGGCGTGCTGGATGGCGTCGAACAGATCCCAGTGCGCGTCATCGCCGCCCAGGATCTGGGCCGCCTGGCAGGCCAGTGCGCCGGCCATGCCGCTGGGGTACTCGAAGGCCTCGCGGCGCATGCCCTCGATGTCGATGCGGTCCTCGTCGTCATGCTGCGCGCAGGCCTGCCAGTGCTCCAGGATGACCTGCTTGGCGCGCTCCATGGAGCCGAAGGCCGCCACCATCTCGGCGCGCGAGGCCTGCAGCACGAAGCTGCGGTGGCGCACGCGCAGGCCCAGCTCGCGCGCCACCTGGCGCAGGCGTGGCGACATCACGTAGCACCAGCCGCAGACCACGTCATGGAAGAAGTCGATGGCGGGGGCGGCCGCAGGCGCCGCTGCGGGCGCCGCCTGCAGGGCCTGCTGCGGCGAGGCGGCCGCCGCATCCTGCGCGGGCAGGGCGCAGGAAAAATCATTGCATTGCGTCATGCTTGTGTCCTTCATGGCTGTGATGGACGGCAAGCGTAGGCCGCAGGCCCGGCGCGAAAAAGGGGCGCGCGCTTGAGGAACTCTTAACGCGGCGTCAACAATCCTCGCCCATGGCGGCGGGCAGCTCCTCGGCCAGGAAGTCCACGAAGGCGCGCACCTTGGGCAGCAGGTGGCGCTGCGTGGGATAGACCGCGTAGACATGGCGGGCCTGCGCTGCCTGGTCCGCAAGGTCCAGTGCGACCAGCTGGCCTGCCGCAATCGCCGGCCGCGCCAGGAACGAGGGCAGGGCGCCAATGCCCAGGCCCGCCACCAGCAGGTCGCGCAGCATCAGGCTGTTGTTGACGTTGGCGCGCGCCTCGGACGGCGCCTGGGGGCTCTCGCCCGCTTCGCGGGGCGCATGCGCCAGGCTGTAGTTCAGCAGCGCATGGCCGCGCAGCCCGGCGGCACTGGCCGGGCGGCCATGCGCCTGCAGATAGGACGGGGCCGCGCACAGCATCTGCGACAGCGAGGCCAGGCGCCGCGCGATCAGCGAGGAGTCCGCCAGCTCCGCGCTCAGGCGGATGGACACATCGAAGCCCTGGCCCACCGCGTCCACCAGCCGGTCTTCCATGGACAGGTCGATCTGCAGCTGCGGATGGCGCTGCATGAAGCGCGCCAGCAGCGGCGACAGCGTGCTCAGCGCAAACGACAGCGGCGCATTCACGCGCAGCCGGCCGGCCACCTGCTGCGACTGCGCGCGCACCGACTGCTCCAGCGCATCGAATTCATCGAGCAGCCTGCAGCACTCGGCGTAGTAGGCCTGGCCCGTGTCGGTCAGGCTCATGCGGCGCGTGGTGCGCTGCAGCAGCACGGCGCCCAGATGGGCTTCGAGCGCGCGCAGCTGCTTGCTCAGCGCGGCCGAGGACAGGTCCAGCGCGTCGGCCGCCTTGGCGATGGAGCCCAGTTCTACGATGCGCCGGAAGGCGCGCAAGGGGGTCAGCGTATCCATGGGGAAAAAGCAAAGATTGGCGCGCAGCGTAGCAGGCCGCTCGGGTTTGCCGGGGCATGCCTGCGGGGGCAGGGGCGACAATCGCCAGGTACGGCGCGCCCGCCGCGCCCCTTTGTCTTCACCGAATCTGTCCATCCCATGCCCCAGACCACTCCCGCCTGCCCCCAGTGCGGCCTTGAAAACACCTATCCCGACGCCGCCAGCTACATCTGCCCCGACTGCGCCTTCGAATGGCCCATGCAGGCCGAAGAAGAGGCCGGCGAAGCCGCCGCTGGCGACGGCATCGTGCGCGACGCCAACGGCAATGCGCTGGCCGACGGCGATGCCGTGATCCTGGTCAAGGACCTCAAGGTCAAGGGCTCGTCCACCGTGCTCAAGAAGGGCAGCAAGATCAAGGGCATCCGCCTGGTCGATGGCGCCGACGGCCACAACGTGGACTGCAAGACCGAACTGGGCTCCATGCTGCTCAAGTCGGAGTTCCTCAAGAAGGCCTGAGCATGCTGGCGCTGTCGCTTGCGGTATCGGCGGTCCTCGGGCTGCTGGCGCTGTGGGTGTTTGCGCCCCTGTTCATTGCGCTGACCGCTGGCGCGGTGGTGGCCCTGCTGCTGCTGGCACTGGCCGGCCGTACGGGTCTCACGGGTCTCACGGGCCGCACCGCGCGCACCCTGCCCGTGGCGGGCTGGTGGGCCGTTGCGCTGTGCGCCGGCGCGGCCTGCGTGGCCATGCTGGTGCTGCTGCCCGACCGGCTCGACGGCGCGCCCTTCCTCGCCTTCGGCATGGGCCTGCTGGCGGCCACCTGCACGGGGGCGCTGGTCTGGTTGACGGGCTGGCTGATCGCCGGGCGGCAGCCTGTGCCGGTGTCCTGGTGGACCGGATCGGCCCTGGCCGGCCTGGGCGCCTTCCTCGCCCTGCTGCTGGGCGGCCCCGACACGGCGGGCTGGATGGCCTGGCGCGACCAGCTGCGCGGCTACGAGGCCATGCCGCTGCGCATCACGCTGGCCGAAGCGCCCACGGCGCAGCGCGAGCAGGCCCTGGCCGAACTGCTGCAGCCCTTGCTGGAGCAGGGCAGCCGTGCCGTCCGCCATCGCCAGTCCACGCGCTTCGGCAACTCGGTAGAGCATGCCGTGGTGCCCGCCCGCTGGCGCATCGATGGCAGGCTGCTGGAGATCATGCTGGCCGAGAAACCGCCCGCGCCCCTGCTCAGCGCCCATGTCGCTTTGCTGGAGCAGTTCGCCGCCAGCGGCCCCGCCCAGGCGGGCCAGGCACCGTCCTGGCTGATGCTGGCCAGCGCCCAATGCCTGCCGCCACCGCGCCTGCGCGAGCTGTCGCGCCTGCTGGGCCAGGGCAGCGAGCTGCTGGCCCGCGCGCGGCGCTGCACGCAGCAGCGCTCGGCGCAATTGCAGCGCCTATGGCCGCTGCTGGCCGGCAGCGTGGAGCGCGTGGAAGTGGGCGAGGCGCGGCGCTTTCATCCGTGGCTCGGCCTGCAGCGCTGGAAGGCTGTGGCACCTACCGACAATCCGGAACCCTAGGCGGGCTCCACATCCTTCCACTGGCCGGGCTCCAGGCCGTCCAGCGTGTAGGGCCCGATGGCCGCGCGCACCAGCCGCAGCGTGGGGTGGCCAATGGCCGCCGTCATGCGGCGCACCTGGCGGTTGCGGCCTTCGCGGATGACCAGCTCGATCCAGCAGTCGGGAATGTTCTGGCGCACGCGGATGGGCGGGTCGCGCTGCCACAGCACGGGCGGCGGCTCCAGCCGGCGCGCCTGCGCGGGCAGCGTCATGCCGTCGTTGAGCTGCACGCCCTGGCGCAGGGCCTGCAGCGCGGCCTCGTCGGGCAGTCCCTCGACCTGTACCCAGTAGGTCTTCTCCATCTTGAAGCGCGGATCGGCGATGCGCGCCTGCAGCGGGCCGTCGTTGGTCAGCAGCAGCAGTCCTTCGCTGTCGGCGTCGAGCCGGCCTGCCGCATGCACGCCCGGCACGTCGATGTATTCCTTGAGGCCACGCCAGCGGCCCTCGGGGGTGAACTGGCTGAGTACACCGTAGGGCTTGTTGAAGCACAGCAGGCGTGAGGGGCCGGTGTCGGGCCGGTCGGCGAAGGCGGTCTGCAGGCGCCGGGATGGGCCCGCAAAGGAGCGCGAGGGAGGGCGTTTTCTGGGTTGCATGGACTCAGCGATTGTCGTCGGGATAGACCGCACGCACGCACTCCAGCCAGGCCCTCGCCGCGCGTGACAGATAGCCGCTGCGCCACAGCTGCACCACGTCCCAGTGCAGTTCAGGCCCCACCAGCGGGCGGCTGGACACGCGCCGGGGGTCGAACCGCGCGATCACGTGCTCGAACATCACGGCCACGCCCACGCCTTCTGCCACCAGGTCGCCGATGAAGTCCCAGTAGCGCGTCTGCAGCCGCACCTGTGGGCTGAAGCCTGCCGCCGCGCAATGTTCCAGCACGGCCTGGTGCAGGGCGAAGTCCGAGGTGTAGAACACAAAGGGCCGCCGGGCCAGCTCGCTCCAGTGCACGGGTGCGTCCGGGTCGGGCACCTCGTGCGCGGCAAAGGCCACGCGTGTCTTCTGGTGGGCGATGGTGCAGTACTCCAGGCCCTCTCCGGCCAGGTCACCACCCGCCTCGCCCGCGCCGTGCAGGCCCAGCGCCATGTCCAGCTTGCCGTCCAGCAGCAGCTGGCGCTGGGCGCGTGCGCCCTGCTCCTGCACATGCAGTTCCACGCCCGGATGCAATTGCTGAAAGCGCGCGATCACGGGCGCCATGTAGTGCCCGGCCGTGGGCATGATGCCCACGCTCAGGCTGCCGCGCGCAATGCCGTCCACCTCGGCCACCTCCTGCAGCAACTGGCGTGACTGCTCCAGCACCTGCAGGCCGCGCGCATGGACCACCTGGCCTGCGTCGGTCAGTTGCACACCGCGCCCCTCGCGCAGCAGCAGCGGGCCGCCCAGCTCCTCCTCCAGCGCCCGCACCATCTTGCTGATGGTGGGCTGGGTCACATGCAGCGCCTCGGCCGCACGCGTGAAGCTGTTGCAGCGCACCACCTCGACAAAGTAGCGCAGCGCGCGCAGGTCCATGAGGATTCCTTTTGTGCATGGGAAAAATGGAGATTATTCATTTTACGAATCTGAGTGCAAACCCTAGGATTGCCCCATGTCAAAGATTTCCGCCACGCCCGTCCTGCGGCCGCAGGTGTTGCAGGGTCTGCTGCACCGCTGCTGGCCGCTGCTGCGCGGCGTGCTGCAGGTGGGGCTGCTCAGTGCGCTGTGGGTGGCCATGGAGGCCGTGCGCGCCCATTTCGGCTGGGGCATGCCGGCCGGGCTGATCGGCTTCGCCCTGCTGGCCACGGGCCTGTTCAGCGGGCTGGTCAAGGCGCGCTGGCTGCAGGGCGGCACCAACTGGCTGCTGGCCGAGATGCTGCTGTTCTTCGTGCCCGCCATGCTGGTCGTCACCGAATACACCGAGCTGATCCAGCACCAGGGCCTGCGCATCCTGGGCGTCATCGTGGCCAGCACGGCCTGCGTGATGGCCGCCACGGCGCTGGCCGTGGACCGCGTCTACCGGCTGGAGCTGTGGCTGGCCCGGCGCCGCTCCACGCGCGCCGGGCTGCACAGGGAGCAGGAATGAACGCCATGTCCGACCAGACGATAGGCCTGCTGTCGCTGCTGGCCACGCTGGCCTGCTATGCGGCCAACAAGCGCGTGTACCGCCGCCATCCGCATCCGCTGCTCATGCCCATCGTCGCCACGCCCATGGTGCTGATCGCGCTGGCGCTGCTGACCCATGTGCGCTACCCGCAGTACATCGCCCAGACTCACTGGCTGGTCTGGCTGCTGGGCCCCACCACGGTGGCCTTTGCGCTGCCCCTGCACGAAAACCGCCACTTGCTGCGCAAGCACTGGATGTCGATCGCCACCGGCGTGCTCGTGGCCAGCGGCGTGTCCATTGCCACCACCATCTGGTTCGCACAGGCCTTCGGACTGCCCGTGGACCTGCAAAAGGGTCTGGCCGTGCGCTCGGTGACCACCCCCTTCGCCATCGAGGCCGAGCGCGTGCTGGGCGGGCCCACCGACCTGGCCGCGCTGTTCGTGCTGCTCACGGGCGTCAGCGGCATGCTCATGGGCGAGACCATCCTGCGGCTGCTGCCGCACGTGCGCAGCAAGCTGGCTGCGGGCGCCATTCTGGGTGGTGCCGCGCATGGCAGCGGGGTGGCGAAGGCGCGGCAGTTCGGGGATGTGCAGGCGGTGGTTGCTTCGTTGGTGATGATGATTGCGGGGGCGTTGAATGTGGTGGTGGCGCCTTGGGTGAGGGTGCTGTTTTTCTGAAGTGATTTGCTGAAGTGATGCGGGAGCTGCCATCCTTGGCCGGGGTTTGATGGCTGGGGCTTTTGGGGGCCTGGCTGTCTTTGGGTTTGGGGCGGGATGGGGCTGCCCGTGAGGGCGTCCGCATGCCTTGCACATGTTCTTAACTCCCGCCCACCTTGTTTGCTTTTGGCTTAGGTGCAATCCTTTGCCCCTGCCGGGTGGTTGTTTTTCGAGGCCGGGTCTCGGCCCGGCGGCCGACTCACTTTCTTGTCTCGCTACAAGAAAGTGAGCAAAGAAAAGCGCCCGGATGTCCGCGACCCCTTCGCTTCGCTGCGGGGCCACCTGCGCCGTGGCGGTTGCGGGGTTCGCCGTGAAACTCACTTCGCTCTGCGAGCTACGTTCAAACAATCACGGCGAGTCAGGTGACGAAGCAGTCCTGTCCTTCGGCAGGACTGCAACCCCGCAACCGCCACGGCGCAGGCGCGGACATACGGGGAGTGGGTGCGGGCCTTCGCTGCGCTCGGCCTGGAGTGCTGGGGCGCTTGCCATCTTGAAAGCCTCTATCATCGCGGCAGCCCCCTGTTCCGGGGCCGGTGCGTAAGAACACCCAAAACGAAGCGGTGCGGCCTCGCCGTCAAGGAGGCCTTGTCACGTCTGATTTCCGGAGCGTGGGCGCAAGCCTGCGTTCCTGCGGTTACGGACGGGATGGGGCTACCCGCAAGGGCGTCCGCACGGCTTCGTTCGTGTTCTTAACATCCCGTCCACCTGTCTGTGCGTAAGAACACGGGCCGGTGGTTTTTGTTCTCACGAAGGAGTACGAAACCATGCACGGCATTTCTTCTTTTGCATTCCCCTCTGCCACCCAAGCGCCTCACTCTCGCGCATCTGCCATGGGAAGGGTGGCGCCATGAGTACCGCTTCCACAACCCTGACCCAGCCCACGCCGCAGCAGTTGAGCCATGCCGTGACCGAAATCGGCCGGCTGACGCTGCAGGGCAGCAGCGAGGTGTACTCGCTGGGCCAGCTGGCGCTGGCCTGGCTGGAGCGGCCCGAGGGCTACCGCAATCTGGAGGTGGTGGCCAATGCGCTGCAGGCCATTTGCGGGGCTGCGCAGCGGATGGAGGAACTGGTGGAGGACGAGGTCAACTACGTGCATTGCCTGCAGGAAGACCCGGCGTATCTGCGGCGGATAGCGGCTGCTGCGGCGGCGTTTCAGCGCTGATTCAGGCTTTCTTGTGACAGGCCTGCCGGGGCATTGCGCCCCGGGTTTCTGCAAATCAATCCAGGTCAGTTAGTTTCTTGAACCTTCCTGATTTATCCCATCCCCGGCCCTTCTCGCAGGAGACCTGTGCATATCCAAGATCCTTTCTTAGGATGATGTCTTCGCTGATGGCACATATTTCTCCTTTTTCCAACACGAAGGCGACAATCAATGGATGATTGTTGTTTTTATAAATATCCACGGTATCCATTGCCTCCCATTGGCCCGTTGGCTCATAACTGCAGGCGGTCAATGCTATTGCGGAGATGATTCTGGTAGTGTTGGTGATTATTCTCATTAAATAGTCTCCCTAAGGTTGGTTCTATTGTTTTGACTATTCAATTTCGAACTGACTTCATGCACTTTTGTCTGATTTTTGAGTGACCGCTATATTTTTTGATGGCTGCTCAGGTATATAATTTTATTCACTCAATTTCTTGAATTTTCCTGTTATCTCCCATCCACTCCCCTTTGCGCATGAGACCTGTAAATAGCCCAAGTCTTTTCTGATAACGGGTTTTTTACTTACAGCGCAAATCTCACCTTTTTCTATAACGAATGCAATTTTCAACGGATGGTCATTTGTAGTGTAGACATACAAATCTTCTGTTGCTTCCCATTGCCCTGCGGGCATATATTCGTCGGAGTTGCTGCATGCGCTCATTATGGTGGCAATGAAGGCTGTTGCATATGCTGCGAAAGCTCTTGATTTCATGGATTCTTCTGGTAATTGATTCTTCTCAAAATTCTATTGGATCTTGAGATTATGATCAATAACTCCTTTGGTGAAACCAAGCGCGAAGTAGATGGCGACATTTGAAACCGCGGGTCGTGTGCCAGAATCCCAACTGACTCCAATACCTCTGCAACATTGGTTGAGCAACTATTTTCGGTAAGGCTGTACGGTTTTTGAGCAGCAACCCGCTTTTCAAGTTCTGCTTTGATTTTCGTCTTTTCCTCGCGAGACACTCTCAGCACCAAGCCAGTGACATCTCTTTTGACGGTTGCCAAATTCGATGAAAGATATTGCTCGCGCTCCAGTACAGCATATCTTGTTGGAGCCTGACTGTAGGTCTTCCCATCAATATCGATTGCAGCATGTCCCCACTGTGATCCCGGCCTGGTGAGAAGTGCGTCGTAAATGAACACCTCGATCGTAGGCTCCTCGATCATCGGCTCCGGCCCCATGAATTGCGCCATGCGCCGTTCGTAGCCAAAGATTGCCGGAGGCTGGGCCAGCAGTTCGAACATGCGGGTCGCGGGTGCAATCCGGCCCTGGGTCATGACGGGCGAGCCGGACAGTTGCTGGAAGGTGGCGATTGAGCGCTCCAGTGCCCTGGACCATCTGCCGTCCTCGCGCAGCAGTTTGCGGCAGGGATCGCGCTGCATATGTCCGTTGAGCAATTGCTGGACAGTGAACACGTCTTTGGGATGATTCATTGCCGCCCGCCCCACGGGGCCGGAAATTCTTGCAGTTGTTGCCATGGTCTCCCTCCGGTATGGACGCCGGCCGGCTGAAGCCGGCTCTCACGTTGAGGAAGATGCTATGCAAGGCCCTGGTGCAATGGAAGGGGCGGTTTGCACTTTCGCGCACGGGATTTGACTGTGGGCGCAACGACGAATGAAAAAACGCCATCCGCATCGTTTTGTTGCGGATGGCGTAAGGGATGAAAGCAGTCGCCAGGTCCTGGCGGCTGCTTTGGGGCCTGCCTCAGGCCAGCGTGTAGGCGGTCTTCACCGTCGTATAGAACTCCTGCGCATAGCGGCCCTGTTCGCGCGGGCCGTAGCTGCTGCCCTTGCGGCCGCCGAAGGGCACGTGGTAGTCCACGCCGGCCGTGGGCAGGTTGACCATGACCATGCCGGCCTGGCTGTGGCGCTTGAAGTGGGTGGCGTGCTTGAGGCTGGTGGTGGCAATGCCTGCGGCCAGGCCGAAGGGCGTGTCGTTGGCCACGGCCAGGGCTTCCTCGTAGTCCTTGACGCGGATGACGCTGGCCACGGGGCCGAAGACTTCCTCGCGGTTGATGCGCATGGCGGCCTGGGTGTCCACGAACAGGGTGGGCGCCATGTAGTAGCCCTTGTTGCCGCTGCCGGTGTGGCAGGCGGCGGCTGCGCCGCCGGCAGCCAGCACGGCGCCTTCGGCCTTGGCGATTTCCACGTAGCTCAGGTCCTGCTCCAGCTGGGCCTGGCTGACCACGGGGCCCATGTCGGTGCCTGCGGCGCGGGCGTCGCCCACCTTGATCCTGGCCATGCGGGCCTGCAGGGCCTCGATGAAGGCGGGGTAGATCCTGTCGGTGACGATGAGGCGGCTCGATGCCGTGCAGCGCTGGCCCGTGGAGTAGAAGCCGCTTTGCGCGGACAGCTCCACGGCCTGGGTGAGGTCGGCGTCGTCCAGCACGATCTGCGGGTTCTTGCCGCCCATCTCCAGCTGCACCTTCTTGCCGCTTTCCACGCAGGCGCGGGCAATGCCGCGGCCCACGCCGACGGAGCCGGTGAAGCTGATGGCGGCCACGTCGCTATGGCGCACCAGGGCATCACCGATGACACGGCCCGGGCCCATGACGAGGTTGAAGACGCCGGCCGGAATGCCCGAGCGGTGAATGATGTCGGCCAGCGCCCAGGCGCTGCCGGGCACGAGGTCGGCGGGCTTCAGGACCACGCAGTTGCCGAAGGCCAGGGCCGGGGCGATCTTCCAGGCGGGAATGGCGATGGGGAAGTTCCACGGCGTGATCAGGCCCACCACGCCGACGGGCTCGCGCGTGATTTCCACGCCGATGCCGGGGCGCACGGAGGGCAGGGTTTCGCCGGCCAGGCGCAGGCATTCACCCGCGAAGAACTTGAAGATCTGGCCTGCGCGGCCGACTTCGCCAATGGCTTCGGGGCGGGTCTTGCCTTCCTCGCGCGCCAGCAGGTCGCCCAGCTCTTCCTTGCGGGCCAGGATTTCGTTGCCGATCCTGTCCAGGGCGTCGTGGCGGGCCTGGATGCCCGAGGTGCTCCAGGCGGGAAAGGCCGCGGCCGCCGCGGCGATGGCGGCTTGCACATCGGCGGCATTGCCCTGGGCGTACTCGCCGATCACATCGGACAGGTCGCTGGGGTTGGTGTTGGCGCTGTAGCCGTCGGCGGCCTTCCATTGGCCGTTGATGAGGTTGTCGTAGCGGGACATGAGGTGCTCCGGGAAAGGGGTAACGGAAGGAAGGGGTCAGCGGACCATGCAGGGGCGCTTGTTGTCGAAGGTCCAGCCGGGAATCAGGTACTGCATGGCCATGGCGTCATTGCGCGCTCCCAGGCCGTGCTCCAGGTACAGGGCGTTGGCGCGCTGCAGCGCGGCGCGGTCCACGGTGACGCCCAGGCCCGGGGTCTTGGGCACTTCGACGAAGCCGCCCTTGATCTGCAGCGGGTTCTGGGTGAGGTACTGGCCGTCCTGCCAGATCCAGTGCGTGTCGATGGCCGTGACCTTGCCGGGCACGGCGGCGGCCACGTGGGTGAACATGGCCAGCGAGATGTCGAAGTGGTTGTTGGAGTGCGATCCCCAGGTCAGGCCCCAGTCGCGGCAGGTCTGGCCCACGCGCACGGAGCCGGCCATGGTCCAGAAATGCGGGTCGGCCAGCGGGATGTCCACGGACTGCAGCGACAGCGCATGCACCATCTGGCGCCAGTCGGTGGCGATCATGTTGGTGGCCGTGGGCAGACCGGTGGCGCGGCGGAATTCGGCCATGACTTCGCGGCCCGAGAAGCCGTTCTCGGCGCCGCAGGGGTCTTCGGCATAGGCGAGCACGCCGTGCATGTCGCGCATGAGGCGGATGGCGTCCTTGAGCAGCCAGCCGCCGTTGGGGTCCAGCGTGACGCGCGCCTGCGGAAAGCGCCTGGCCAGCGCGGTGACGGCCTCCACTTCCTGCTCGCCGGCCAGCACGCCGCCCTTGAGCTTGAAGTCGTTGAAGCCGTAGCGCGCATGCGCCGCCTCTGCCTGGCGCACGATGGCGGCCGGGTCCATGGCGGTCATGTGGCGCACCTGCGTCCAGTCGTCGCTGCCGCTTTGGTCTTCGCCGGGCTGGACGTAGGGCAGGTCGGTCCTGTCGGTGGGGCCGGTGAAGAACAGGTAGCCCAGCATCTCCACGCGGTCGCGCTGCTGGCCTTCGCCCAGCAGGGCCGCCACGGGCACGCCCAGGTGCTGGCCCAGCAGGTCCAGCAGGGCCGACTCCACGGCGGTGACGGCATGCACGGCAATGCGCAGATCGAAGGTCTGCAGGCCGCGCCCGCCCGTGTCGCGGCCGGCCAGGGCCTGCTGCACGTTTTGCAGCAGCTTGAGGTGGTTGCCCACGGACTGGCCGATGAGCAGCGCCTTGCTGTCCTCCAGCGCCTGGCGTATGCCTTCGCCGCCAGGCACCTCGCCCACACCGGTGTGGCCCGTGCTGTCGTGGATGAGCACGATGTTGCGCGTGAAGTAGGGCGCATGCGCGCCGCTGAGGTTCATGAGCATGCCGTCGCGGCCGGCGACGGGAATGACTTCGATCTCGGTGATGGTCGGGGTGGAGGACATGGCGTGCTCTTGGATCGTTTGGATCGGTCTCTGGGAAAAAAAGGGCTATGCGGTGGCGGCGGTGGCCGGCTGCTGCGCGGCCGACCAGGGCACTTCGGCCTCGGGCCGGCCCGTGGCGATGAACTGCGCCAGGTTGCGCAGCACAAGGTTGGCCATGGCGCGGCGGGTTTCGTGCGTGCCGCTGGCGATGTGGGGCGCAAGCACCACGTTGTCCTGCGACAGCAGCTCGGCATGGGGACGTGGCTCGTCCTCGAACACATCCAGGCCCGCGCCCGCGATGCGGCCCTGCTGCAGGGCCTGGACCAGGGCGGCCTCGTCGACCACGCTGCCGCGCGCCACGTTGACCAGAAAGCCCTGCGGGCCCAGAGCGTCCAGCACCTCGGCGTTGACCAGGTGCTGCGTGCCGTCGCCGCCTGCGGCCGTGATGACGAGGAAGTCGGCCCAGCGCGCCAGTTCCAGCAGCGAGGGCTGGTAGAGGTGGGGCGATCCCTCGACCGGGCGGCGGTTGTGATAGGCCACCTCCATGTCGAAGCCGGCCGCGCGGCGCGCCACGGTGGAGCCGATGCGGCCCATGCCGAAGATGCCCAGGCGCTTGCCGCTGGCGCGCGTGCGGATGCCGAAGCGGCCCTGCCTCCAGTCGCCCCGGCGCACGAAGCGGTCGGACTCGCTCAGGCCACGCGCGGCGTCCAGCAGCAGGGCAAAGGCCATGTCGGCCACGCAGTCGTCCAGCACGCCGGGCGTGTAGCCCACGCGGACGCCCTGGCGCAGCAGGGACTCGCGGTCCAGCGCGTCAAAGCCCACGCCGAAGCTGCTCACGAAGCGCAGCTGGGGCAGGGCCTGCACCACGCTCGCGGGCACGCCCATGGCGGCCGAGGTGACCAGGTATTCGAACTGCGCGCCGTGCTCGGCGAGAAAGCGCTCGCGGTCGGGCTGCTCGGACAGCAGCGTCACCTCATAGGCCTGGGCCAGTTCGGCATCGAGCTGGGGCAGCGGCATCTTGCCGAACTGGAGAACGCGTGGACGGGAGGTCGCCATGCCTTGGAATCCTTGGAACTTGCGGGGGCTGGAAGCCCCGGTGAAAAGGGCCTGCGGTGCGCAGGCCTGCGGGCAAAGGCCAGCGGGCAAAGGCCCCGGGGCCGGCCCGTTGTTTCCAGCTCAATCAGCGGTGATCTTTCTTGTCTGGATGAGCTGCCTCCAGCGCTCCGATTCCTGGGCCTGGTAGCGCGTGAATTCCTCGGGCGTGTTGCCCACGATCTCCAGGCCCTGCTCCACGAAGCGCTTGCGGATGTCGGGCTGCTGCACGGAGGCGATGGCGGCCTTGGCCAGCTTGGCCTTCACATCGGCGGGCAGGCCCTTGGGTGCGGCCAGGCCTTGCCAGGAATAGACCTCGGCGCCTTTGACGCCGGCCTCGGCCAGCGTGGGCACATCGGGCAGCACGGGCGAGCGCTGGCTGCCGGTCACGGCGATCGCATGCAGCTTGCCGCTGCGCAGATGGGGCAGCACGGCGTTGACGTTCTGGAACGAGAAGTCCACCTGGCCGCCGATCAGGTCGGTGATGGCCGGGGCGCCGCCCTTGTAGGGCACGTGCATGCCTTCGGTGCCGCTTTGCTGCCAGAACAGCTCGGCCGACAGATGGTCCGAGGAGCCGTTGCCCGAACTCGCGAAACTGATCTTGCCGGGGTTGGCCTTGAGCGCGGCGATGACCTCGGCCACGGTGCGGGCCTTCTGCGCGGGGCTGGCCACGAGCACGTTGGGCGCCTGCACGGGGATGGTGATGTAGTCGAAGTCCTTGCCTGCGTCATAGGGCACGTTCTTGACCAGGTGCGGCGTGACCACGAAGGGGCCCAGCGAGGCCACCAGCAGCGTGTAGCCATCGGCCGGTGCGCGCTTGACGGCGCCCGCGCCGATGGTGCCCGTGGCGCCGGGGCGGTTTTCCACCACGAAGGGCTTGCCCAGCTGCTCGCCCATGCTCAGGGCCATGGCGCGGGCCACGGTGTCGGTGGAGCCGCCAGCCGGGAAGGGCACGATGATGTTGACGGCCTTGTCTGGGAAGCTGCCGGCCGCCTGCGCCGTGAGGGCCAGTGCGGCACCCAGCGCGATCAGAATCTTTTTCATGTTCTTGTCTCCTGGGGGGCGCAAGGGCCGGACTGGCCCCTGCGCCCGGTCTTGTGGCTTATTGGGGGCCGAGCTTGTCGATCAGGGCCTTGAGCTCTTCCAGCTCGGAGGGCTTGAGGTCCGTCAGCGGGGCGCGCACGGGGCCGGCGTCGTGGCCCACCAGCTTGGCGCCGGCCTTGATGATGCTCACGCCGTAGCCTTCGACGCGGTTGCGGATCTTCAGGTAGGGCATGAAGAATTCCTTGAGCAGCTTGTGCTGCGTGGCCATGTCGTCGGTGCGCACGGCTTCGTAGAACGCCATCGCCGTCCTGGGGATGAAGTTGAAGACGGCCGAGGAGTACACCGGCGTGCCCAGGGCCTTGTAGGCGGCCGCATAGACCTCGGCCGTGGGCAGGCCGCCCAGGTAGGCGAAGCGGTCGCCCATCGTCATGAAGATGGAGGACATGGTCTCGATGTTGCCCATGCCGTCCTTGAAGCCCACCAGGTTGGGGCAGCGCTCGGCCAGGATGGCCAGCGATTCGGGCGTGAAGCGGGTGCGGTCGCGGTTGTAGACGATGACGCCGAACTTCACGCTCTTGCAGACCTGCTCCACATGGGCGATCAGGCCTTCCTGGCCGGCTTCGGTCAGGTAGTGGGGCAGCAGCAGGACGCCGTGGGCGCCCAGGCGCTCGGCCTCCTGGGCGTGTGCGATGGCCGTGCGCGTGGGGCCGCCGGCGCCCGCGATGATGGGCACCTTGCCGCGGCAGGTGTCCACGGCGGTCTTGATGATCTGGCCGTATTCCTCGCCGTACAGCGAGAAGTACTCGCCCGTGCCGCCGGCCGCGAACAGCGCGCTGGCGCCGTAGGGGGCCAGCCATTCGAGGCGGGCCGCATAGCCCTTGGCATTGAAGTTGCCGTTGCTGTCGAAGTCCGTCACGGGGAAGGACAGCAGGCCGGAACTCATCACGTCTTTGAGGTCTTGGGGGGTCATGGTGCTCTCGGGAACAAGGGTGGGGAAGAAAGAAAAAAGGGTGGAATCAGTCGAGCTTCAAACCGGCTGTCTGAACCACTTTTTGCCAGCGCTGGCGTTCGGTGGCCAGGAAGCGCGCGGTCTCGGCGGGGTTCATGGTCACGACCTCGGCGCCCTGGCCCGTGAGGCGGGCGCGCACCTCGGGCGAGCGGATGGCGGTGATCAGGGCCTCATGCAGGCGCTGGACCACGGCCTCGGGCGTCTTGGCGGGAACGACCACGCCTTGCCAGGTGCCGGTCTCGAAGCCGGGCACGCCCTGCTCGGCGATGGTGGGCACGTTGGCGGCCAGCGGCATACGCGTGCCCTTGGACAGGCCCAGCAGCTTGAGCTTGCCGCTTTGCACATGGGGGTAGGTGGCCAGCATGCCGTTCATCAGCACCTGGGTCTGGCCTGCCACCGTGTCCTGGATGGACTGCACGCCGCCCTTGTAGGGCACGTATTCCCAGCGGGCGCCCGTGGCGCGCGCCAGTTCCACGCCGGCCAGGTGCGGGGCGCTGCCCGTGGCGGTGACGGCAAAGCTCAGGTCTTCCTTCTTGGACAGGGCCACCAGCTCCTGCAGGTTGTTGGCCGGCACCGAGGGATGGACCACCAGCAGGTGGGGCGAGTAGGCCAGCATGGCCGTGCCGCGCAGGTCCCGGGACAGGTCGAAGGACAGCTTGGTGTAGAGCGAGGGCGAGATGGCCAGCGCACCCAGGTCGCACAGCATCAGCGTGTGGCCGTCGGGCTGGGCCTTGGCCACCATGTCGGCGCCCAGGTTGCCGTTGGCGCCAGGCTTGTTCTCGATGACCACGGGCTGCTTGAGTTCCGCCGACAGCAGCGGGCCGATGGCGCGCGCAATGATGTCCGAGCTGCCGCCCGGCGGGTAGGGCACCACCAGGCGCAGCGGCCGCGTGGGCCAGTTGCTCTGGGCCAGCGCGCCGGCGCCGGTGGCCACGAGGGCGGTGGCGCCAGCGGCGCGCAGGAATTGCTTTCGGCTCAGGGTCATGCTCTTGTCTCCGGGTTTTATGTTGTCAGTTGTCGTACAACTGGAGCGAATTTTCAACCGAGACATGCATGCCGTGATAAAGGGTTTTCCCTTGGTTGTCTGAATTCCTGTGCCGGCGCCATCCGTCCCGCAGGGCGCAGGGCGGTCCAGGATGCCCAGAAGGCGTCAGAAGGCGTCAGAAGGCGTCAGAAGGCGTCAGAAGGCGTCAGGCGGCGCTGGTCTTTTGCGCCAGGCGCAGGCGTTCGCGGCTGTTGGTCAGGTGGATGCGCATGGCCGCGCGGGCCGAGTCGGCGTCCTGGCGCTCGATGGCGGCGAGGATTTCCTCATGCTCGCGGTTGACGCGGCGCAGGTAGTCGGGGTCGCGCTGGGGCTGGTGGATGGAGGCGATGCGCGTGCGCGGAATCAGCTGGGCGCCGAAGTGGCGCAGGATGTCGCCGAAGTAGCGGTTGCCCGTGGCCTCGGCGATCTGGGTGTGGAAGGCCAGGTCATGGGCCACCGTGTCCTCGCCGCGCGCAAAGGCGATCTCGAAGGCCTGCAGCGCCGTGCGTATGCCCTGCAGCTGCTCGGGGCTGCGGCGCAGAGCGGCCAGGCCGGCGCTTTCGGTCTCCAGGCTGATGCGCAGCTCCAGCACGGCCATCACGTCCACGGCGGCCGTCAGCTCGTCGGCATTGAGCATCAGCGTGGACGCGGGCTGGGCGGCGCGCACGAAGGTGCCTATGCCGTGGCGTGTCTCCACCAGGCCCGAGGCCTGCAGGCGCGACAGCGCCTCGCGCACTACGGTGCGGCTGACTTCGTAGGTCTGCACCAGCGACGATTCCGTGGGCAGCTTCTCGCCTTCGGCCAGCAGGCCGTTGCGGATCTTGCTCGCGAACTCGTCGAACAGTAGGGCGGCCAGATTGCGGCCGCTGCGACCGGACTTTCCTCGCAGGGGAAGCTCGATCGTTGGGGGTGATGCGGGAAATCCCTTTGCCGAACTTTCCATGGTGCTGATCATAATCGCTTCAAGTTGTACGACAACGTATCACAAGACGTCAACGCTTTCGCAGATTTTTCCGATTTTCCGACCCCGTCCGCAGTCCAGATGAGCACCTCCCAAGCGACCCACGCGATCCGCCACGTCCGCATCACGCCCATTGCCTTCCGCGATCCGCCGCTGCTCAATGCGGCCGGCATCCACGAGCCCTGGGCGCTGCGCTCCATCATCGAGATCGAGACGGCCTCGGGCCTGGTCGGCATCAACGAAAGCTACGGCGACCAGCCCATGCTCGATGCGCTGGCCAAGGCCGCGCCCGCGCTGGTGGGGCTGTCGCCCTGGGCGCTCAACGAGATGGAGGCCCGCGTCGCGGCCCTGGTGGCGCCGCCTGCGCTGACGGCGTCGGAGTTCCTGGGCCAGCAGGTGTCGCTGGCGCCGGGCACGCATGTGTCCAAGACCGTGGCCAAGGTGGTCAGCGCCTTCGAGGTCGCCATGCTGGACCTGCAGGGCCAGATGGCCGGGGCGCCCATCGTGGACCTGCTGGGCGGCGCGGCGCGCGACAGCGTGCCGTTCTCGGCCTACCTGTTCTACAAGTACGCCGAGCACATCGACAGGCCCTATGGACCAGATTCTTCGCCCGACGCCTGGGGCGAAGCCCTGGCGCCGCAGCAGCTGGTGGAGCAGGCGCGGCGCATGATTGCGCAGTACGGCTTCCAGAGCATCAAGCTCAAGGCCGGCGCGCTGCCGCCCGAGCAGGAGGCGGCCGGCATCCTGGCGCTGGCCGAGGCCTTTCCAGGCACGCCGCTGCGCATCGATCCCAATGGCAACTGGACGGTGGAGACCAGCCTGAAGATCGTGCAGCAGCTGCAGGGCGTGCTCGAGTACTACGAGGACCCGGCGCCCGGCCTGGACGGCATGGCGGCCGTGGCACGCGAGTGCGATGTGCCGCTGGCCACCAACATGGTGGTGACGGACTTTGCCGAGTTCCGCCGCAATGCCGAGATGGGCTGCCCCGTGAAGATCGTGCTCAGCGACCACCACTACTGGGGCGGGCTGCGCGCCACGCAGCGCCTGTCCACGCTGTGCCGCACCTTCGACCTGGGCCTGTCCATGCACAGCAATTCCCACCTGGGCATCAGCCTGGTGGCCATGACGCACCTGTGCGCCAGCGTGCCCCTGCTGACCTATGCCTGCGACACGCACTACCCCTGGCAGGACGAGGAAGTGGTCGAGGGCGGCCGGCTGCAGTTCGAGCAGGGCAGCCTGCGCGTGCCCACGGCGCCCGGCCTGGGTGTGCGGCTGGACCGCGAGGCCCTGGCCCGCCTGCACGACAACTACCTGCACTGCGGCATCCGCAACCGCGACGACCTGGGGCAGATGCGCAAGTACGACCCCGCGTTCACCGGCCACCAGCCGCGCTTCTGAACCCGCTTTCACACGATTCCAACGACGCATACCCGGAGACAAGCACCATGCAACGCCGCACACTCATCCAACATTCCCTCGCCAGCGCCCTGCTGCTGGGCACGGCCCTGGCCGCCATGCCCGCCGCCGCGCAGGGCAACTGGCCCACGGGCAAGCCCATCACCTACCTGGTGCCGTTCCCGCCTGGCGGCAATACCGATACGCTGGCGCGCGTGATCGCCCAGCCGCTGAGCAAGGCCCTGGGCACGCCCGTGGTGATCGAGAACAAGGGCGGCGCGGGCGGCAGCGTGGGCTCGGCCATTGCGGCGCGCGCACCGGCCGATGGCTACACCATCCTGGGCGGCACCATCAGCTCGCACGCCATCAATGTGAGCCTGTACGCCAAGCTGGACTACGACCCGGTCAAGTCCTTCACGCCGGTGGCCATGCTGGGCTCGGGCCCGCTGGTGCTGGTGGTGCCGGCCTCCAGCCCCTACAAGACGCTGGCCGACGTGCTGGCCGCCAGCAAGGCCAAGGCGGCGGCGGGCGGCCTGACCTCGGCCTCGCCGGGCAGCGGCACCTCCAACCACATGGCGCTGGAGCTGCTGGGCTACCAGACGGGCGTGAAGTTCACCCACGTGCCCTACAAGGGCAGCGGCCCGGCCGTGCAGGACGTGATCGGCGGCCAGGTGGACATGATGTTCGACACCGCCCTGGTCGTCGGCCCCCATGTGCAGGCCGGCAAGCTGCGTCCCATCGCCGTGACCAGCTCGCGGCGCCTGGAATCCCTGCCCGATGTGCCCACCATTGCCGAGGCTGGCGAGAAGGGCTTCGACATGGGATCGTGGCAGGCCGTGTTCGCGCCCGCTGGCACGCCCAAGCCCATCGTGGACCGGCTGCATGCGGAGATCATGAAGATCGTCGCCACGCCCGAGGTGCAGGCGCGCCTGAAGAACTTCGGCATGCTGCCCTCGCAGATGACGCCGGCCGAGCTGGGCGAGTACCAGAAGGCCGAGGTGGCCAAGTGGGGGAAGGTGATCAAGGCTGCTGGAATAAAAGCAGAGTAAATAAAGCACCCCCTGAGCGGCTTGCGCCGCTTCCCCCTCTCTACTTGCTTCGCAAGGGAGGGGGACGACACCCTCGCTGCGGGGCGGCGCGGCCGGCGTAGGCCCTTCCTCGGTGTCCCTCGCCTTGGGCCGCGCCAGTCGCGCAGGCTGTGCCAACTGCTTTACTGCTGTAGTGCCAGCCTTTTAGAAAATTGAGACATTGCCATGAGTACCCCACTTCCTCTTTCCATCCGCATGCATCCGGCCGACAACGTGGCCATCGTGGCCAATGACGGGGGTTTGCCTGCGGGCACGGTGATGCCCGGGGGGCTGGTGCTGGTCGACAAGGTGCCGCAGGCGCACAAGGTGGCGCTGGTGGACATTGCCGAGGGCGGCGAGGTGCGCCGCTACAACGTGGTGATCGGCTATGCGCTGCAGGCCATTGCCGCGGGCAGCTGGGTGCATGAGCGGCTGCTGCGCATGCCGGGGGCGCTGTCTCTTGAGGGGTTGCCGATCGCCACGGTGCAGCCGCCCGAGCTGCCGCCGCTGACGGGCTACACCTTCGAGGGCTACCGCAATGCCGATGGCACGGTGGGCACGCGCAACATCCTGGCCATCACCACCACGGTGCAGTGCGTGGCCGGGGTGCTGGATTTCGCGGTGTGCCGCATCAAGGCCGAGCTGCTGCCGCGCTATCCGAATGTGGACGATGTGGTGGGCCTGGAGCACAGCTATGGCTGCGGCGTGGCCATCGATGCCGTGGGCGCCGAGATTCCGCAGCGCACGCTGCGCAACATCAGCCACAACCCTAATTTTGGCGGCGAGGTGATGGTGGTGAGTCTGGGCTGCGAGAAGCTGCAGCCCGAGCGGCTGCTGCCGCCGGGGTCCTTCCCCATCGTCGATGAGCGAGAACCCGCGCTGGACGTGGTCTGCCTGCAGGACGAGGCGCATGTGGGCTTCATGTCCATGGTGGACTCCATCATGGGCAGCGCCAGGGTGCATCTGGAGCGGCTGAACGCGCGCCGGCGCGAGACCGTGCCGGCCAGCGCCCTGGTGGTGGGCGTGCAGTGCGGCGGCAGCGATGCGTTCAGCGGCGTCACGGCCAATCCGGCCGTGGGCTTTTGCACCGATTTGCTGGTGCGCGCAGGCGCCACCGTGATGTTCAGCGAGGTGACCGAGGTGCGCGACGGCATCGACCAGCTCACCTCGCGCGCCTCCAGCCCCGAGGTGGCCGAAGCCATGATCGAGGAGATGGCCTGGTACGACGCCTACCTGGACAAGGGCCGCGTGGACCGCAGCGCCAACACCACGCCGGGCAACAAGAAGGGCGGCCTGTCCAACATCGTCGAGAAGGCCATGGGCTCCATCATCAAGAGCGGCACGGCGCCCATCACCGGCGTGCTGTCGCCGGGCCAGCGTCTGGCCGACCGGGGCATCCAAAGCGGCCTGGTCTACGCGGCCACGCCGGCCAGCGACTTCATCTGCGGCACGCTGCAGCTGGCCGCCGGCATGAACCTGCATGTGTTCACCACGGGCCGGGGCACGCCCTACGGCCTGGCCCAGGTGCCCGTGATCAAGGTGGCCACGCGCAGCGACCTGGCGCGGCGCTGGCATGACCTGATGGACGTGAACGCGGGCCGCATCGCCGAAGGCCAGGCCAGCATCGAGGACGTGGGCTGGGAGATGTTCCGCCTGATGCTGGACGTGGCCAGCGGCCGCAGGAAGACCTGGGCCGAGCAGTGGAAGCTGCACAACGCCCTGGTGCTGTTCAATCCAGCGCCCGTGACCTGAGCCGCGCGCACAGGCCCCTGTCGGCACAGGCTGACAGGGCGCCGGTGCGCCGCTGCGCACAATGGGGGCCATGCCCCCAGATACCCCGGAAACTCCCCCCGCCTCGTCCTGGTCCGCACGCCTGGACCGGCTGCTGGAACTGAACCCGCTGCGCGCCATGTGGAACGCCGTGCAGCTGTGGCTGGACGCCGATGGCCTGCGCATGAGCGCCGCCATGTCCTTCTACGGCATCCTGAGCCTGGCCCCGCTGCTGCTGCTGTTGGTCGGCGTGCTGGGCTGGTGGGTGGACCGCAGCTATGTGGAGCACCAGCTCATCGACCAGGTGCAGGACGTGATCGGCGAGCGCGGCGCCCAGGTGGTGCGCGGCGCGCTGGAAAGCGCCCAGCGGCCCGACGAGGGGCGGCTGGCTTCGCTGTTCGGCTTCATCCTGCTGATGTCGGGCGCCACCGGTGTCTTCGTGGAGCTGCAGTCCGCGCTGGAAAGGCTCTGGACCTCGAACGGCGAGCCGCCGCCGCCCAAGGCCGTGTGGTGGCGCATGGCCGCGCTGCGGCTGCGCGGCCTGACCTATGTGCTGGCGCTGGGCTTCTTGCTGCTGGTGTCCATGGCCCTGTCCACGGCCATCCAGCTGATCACCAACTGGGCCGGCACCAAGCTGCAGATGCAGCCGCTGGGGCCGCTGGTCAGCCTGATCAACGAGTGCGTGTCCTTCGGCATCACCGTGCTGCTCTTCGTGGGGCTGATGCGCATAGGCGGCGGCCCCAAGCCCCGGCTGCGCTATCTGATCTTCGGGGCCATCATCGGCGCCCTGCTGTTCACGCTGGGCAAGCAGGCCCTGGCCTGGTACCTGGCCACGGCGGCCGTGGTCTCGGCCTATGGCGCAGCGGGCTCGCTGGTGGTGCTGTTGATGTGGATCTACTTCTCGTCGGCCATCCTGCTGCTGTCGGCGGCCACGGCCAAGGCCTTCAGCGATGCCGGAGTGCGCTTCACCCATCCCATCCGGTTTGCGCCCCAGGACGGCAAGGGCTGAACCTCGGCGCCTGTTCCGTATCCCATCCAGGCGATGAACCTCTGCGCCGCGGCCCGAAAGGCTGCGGCGCAGGCGTTTGGGAGTGGAACAATGCATCAAAGTCCCCTGGCACCAAGGCCGGGGGCCAAGGACAAGATGGACCGATTGCAGACCATGCGGGTATTCCAGACCGTGGCCGACGAGGCCGGGTTTTCGGCGGCGGCGCGGCGCCTGGACATGTCCGTGCCCACGGTCACGCGCCTGGTGGCCGACCTGGAGCAGCACCTGGGCACGCGGCTGCTGCAGCGCACCACGCGAAGCGTCTCGCTGACCGAGGCTGGCGAGGCCTACCTGGAGCGCGTGCGCGGCATCCTGGCCGATGTGGAGGACGCCTTCAGCCTGGCCCAGGCGCACACGCTGGAGCTGTCTGGCGCCGTGCGCGTGCTCACGCCGCCCGTGTTCGCCGAGCATGTGCTGGCGCCGCTGGTGGCGGACTTCCACCGCCTGCATCCGCGCATTTGCATCGAGGTCTTCGTGGAGTCGGCCAGCGAGGCGGCCGTGGGCGAATACGACATCACCTTCGTCAATGCCGAGGAGGGCTACGACGGCAACGTGGTGGCCCGGCCCATCGTCACCACCTGCGGCCTGGCCTGCGCCGCGCCCGAGTACCTGGACGCCCATGGCGTGCCTGTCGTGCCCGAGGACCTGGCCGGCCACCAGTGCCTGCTGCGCCGGCGCATCCAGGGCCGCTCCGACATGCTGCGCATGCGCCGGCTCGACGGCAACGCGGGCGAGGTCGAGGTGGCCGTGCGCCCCGTGCTGGTGGCCAACCACACGGGCACGCTGCTGCGCGCCACGCTGGACGGCGCGGGCATCAGCACCCAGCCGCTGGACCTGATCGCGCGCCACCTGCGCTCGGGCCGGCTGCGCCATGTGCTGCCCGAATGGACCACGGGCCGATTCACGCTCTACGCCACCCTGCCCACGCGCAAGTTCATGCCGGCGCGCGTGCGCAGCTTCCTGGACTTCGTGGCCGAGCACACGCAGCGCTCCATGCAGGGCCTGCCCGAGAACCTGCCGGCGCTGTCCATCTAGCGTTCCCCGCTCCTGCCGGCCTGCGCCTGTCATCTAGGTTACTACCGCAGCGGTTTGCGCCTCGGGGTTTCCCAGGTGAATTCCGCTGTGCGGAATCTTCGGGTTGATGGTGCACGGCACCGCCTCCTAAGCTGGTTCACAGCAAACAAGGAGGCAAGGCAATGCGAGAACAGACCCTGGTCCGGTGGCGGCCACCGGCGGCGGCAGGCGGGAGGCGGTGATGGACGTCTTCCTGCAGCAAGTGCTCAACGGACTGACCCTGGGCGGCATCTATGGCCTCGTGGCCCTGGGCCTGACCCTGGTCTACGGCATCCTGCACGTGCCCAACTTCGCGCACGGGGGCTTCTACATGATCGGCGCCTTCGTGGCCTTCCAGGCCATGGTGGCCTGGAGCTGGGGCTACTGGGCGGCCATGCTGGTGGCGGCGGTGGCGGTGGCGGTGCTGGGCATCGTCAGCGAGCGGCTGATCTTCCATCCGCTGCGCAAGGCCTCGCCCCTGCATCCCAAGATCGCCTCCATCGGGCTGCTGCTGTTCCTGGAGGCCGGAGCCCAGGCGCTGTGGGGCGCGGACTTCCAGCGCATGCCCACGCCCTACACCTCCATCGTGGAGATGGGCGGAATCACGGCGCCTGCGCAGCGCCTGCTGATCATAGTCGCGGCCTTTGCGCTGATGGTGGCGCTGCACCTGTTCCTGACGCGCACCACCACGGGCTCGACCATCATCGCCATGGCCCAGAACCGCGAGGGCGCATCGATGGTGGGCATTGACGCCAACCGCGTATCCATGCTGACCTTTGCCATCTCAGGCGTGCTCGCGGCCGTGGCGGCCACGCTGTATGCGCCCATCAACCTGGTCTATCCGGCCATGGGTCACCTGGTCATCACCAAGGCCTTCGTGATCATCATCCTGGGCGGCATGGGCAGCATCCCGGGCGCCGTGCTGGGCGGGCTGATCATCGGCTTCGCCGAGAGCTTCGGTGCCTACTACATCTCCACCGACTACAAGGACATCATCGCCTTCGTGCTGCTGGTGGTGATCCTGTCGCTGCGCCCTCAGGGCCTGTTCGCCAAGAGGAGTCATTGAATGAACGGATTCATCGACTCCCGCATCGCCTGGGGCCTGCTGCTGGCCGCCGGCATCGCCTTTCCCTGGCTGGCGGGCAACGACTACCACCTCACGGTGATGAGCACGGCCTACATCTTCGCCATCGCCACGCTGGGCCTGAACCTGATCACGGGCTACACGGGCCAGCTCAATCTGGCGCATGCGGGCTTCATGGCCGCGGGCGCCTATACCGTGGGCATCCTTACGGTGGACCATGGCTGGCCGTTCTGGGGCGGGCTGGTGATGTCGGGCGTGGTGTGCGCGGTGCTGGGCTACCTGATCGGCATCGTCTCGCTGCGGCTCAAGGGCCACTACTTCTCCATCTTCACGCTGTGCGTGGGCTACATCATGTTCCTCGTCATCGAGAAGTGGGAGGGCCTGACCCACGGCACGGTGGGCATCATGGGCATCCCCGCGCCCGAGGCCCTGGGCGCGCTGAGCTTCGAGTCGCCGCTGGCGCTGTACTACCTGGTGCTGGCCTTCCTCGTGGCCTCGGTCTGGGTGATGCGGCGCATCGTCCGGTCGCTGCTGGGCCGCACCTTCGTGGCCATCCGCAACAGCGACGAGCTGGCCGAGGCCCTGGGCATCAACCTCATGCGCAACAAGGTGCTGGCCTTCATGCTGAGCGTGGTCTACGCGGGCGTGGCGGGCGGCCTGTATGCGGGCTTCGTGCGCTTCATCGGGCCGGACATGGCGGGCGTGCACCACACCTTCGACATGATGATCTTCGCCATGGTCGGCGGCATGGGCACGGTGCTGGGCCCGCTGCTGGGCGCCATCGGCATGCCCTGGATCACGCAGTACCTGCAGTTCCTGCAGGAGTACCGCTTCATCGTCTTCGGCCCCATTCTCGTGATGCTGGTGATCTTCATGCCCTACGGCGTGGTGGGCAGCGTCACCGCCTGGCGCGCGCGCCGCAATGCCAAGGAGGGCAAGCCGCATGCTCAAGATTGACCACCTGACCAAGCGGTTCGGCGGACTGGCCGCCGTGAGCGATGTCAGCACCGTGATCGAGGAAGGCCGCATCAACGCCATCATCGGCCCTAACGGCGCCGGCAAGACCACGTTCTTCAACCTGATCAGCTGCGTGCACAAGCCCACCTCGGGCACCATCACCTTCAATGGCCAGGACGTGACCTCGCTGCGCACCGACCAGGTGGCGAAACTGGGCGTGGCGCGCACATTCCAGACCACGGCGCTGTTCGACCGCGCCACGGTGCTGGACAACCTCATCGTGGGCCACCGGCTGCGCACGCGCTCAGGCCTGTGGGACGTGCTGCGCGGCTCCAGCCGCCTGCGCGAGGAAGAGCGCGTGTGCCGCGAAAAGGCGCGCGACGCGCTGGACTTCGTGGGCCTGTCGCATGTGGCCGGCCGCATTGCGGGCGACATCACGCAGGAGGAGCGCAAGCGCGTGGCCTTCGCGCTGGCCCTGGCCACCGACCCCAAGCTGATGCTGCTCGACGAGCCCGCCGGCGGCGTCAACCCCGAGGAGACCGAGGGCCTGGCCGAGCTGATCCGCAAGCTGGTGCGCCACGGCATCACGGTGGCGCTGATCGAGCACAAGATGGGCATGATCATGAGCCTGGCCGACAAGATCCTGGTGCTCAGCTACGGCGAGAAGATCGCCGAGGGCACGCCCGAGGAGATACGCCGCAACCCCGCCGTCATCGATGCCTACCTGGGGAGCGAGCATGCTGAAGTTTGAGAACGTGTCGCTGCGCTACGGCAGCTTCCTGGCGCTGGACGGCGTGAGCCTGCATGCCGACCGGGGCGAGCTGGTGGTGCTGCTGGGCGCCAACGGCGCAGGCAAGAGTTCGCTGTTCCTCACGGCCAGCGGCATCCACAAGGCCGCGGGCGGCTCCATCGTCTGGAACGGGCAGGAGCTGGCCGGGCGCAAGCCTTCGGCCATCGTGCAGTCCGGCGTGGTGCAGTGCCCCGAAGGGCGCAAGCTGTTTCCCCAGATGTCGGTGCTGCGCAACCTGCAGCTGGGCGCCTACGTGCACCGCCGCGACCCCGGTCCCAGCCAGAAGACGCTGCAGGAGGTGATGGAGCTGTTTCCCATCCTGCGCGAGAAGCAGCATGACCCGGCCGGCTCGCTGTCGGGCGGCCAGCAGCAGATGGTGGCCATCGGCCGCGCCATGATGGGCCGGCCCCAGGCCCTGCTGCTGGACGAGCCCTCGCTGGGCCTGGCGCCCCTGGTCATCAAGCAGATGTTCGAGGCCATACAGCGCATCAACGCGGCCGGCACCACCGTGCTGCTGGCCGAGCAGAACGCCTATGCGGCGCTGAAGATCGCGCACCGCGCCTATGTGATGGAAAGCGGCCGCATCGTGCGCGAGGGCAAGCCGGCCGAGCTGCTGGCTGACGACTCCATCCGAAAAGCCTACATCGGTGCATGACGCCGCCTCTTGCCTCTACCCAAGCCACCACCACCAACGATCCAAGGAGACAGACATGACAGCATTCGCACCATTGACCCGCCGCAGGGTGGGCACGCTGGCCCTGGCCTGCGCCGCCGTGGCCGCCGCCGGCCCCGCGCTGGCGCAGGAAGTCGTCAAGATCGGCTACTCCGGCCCGCTGTCGGGCGGCGCTGCCCAGTACGGCAAGAACGTGCTCGACGGCATGCAGATGGCCGTCTCCGAGATCAATGCCGCAGCGCCCGAGATCGGTGGCAAGAAGGTCAAGATCGAGATCGTTCCGCTGGACGACAAGTACAACCCGTCCGAGACCGCGATCAACGCCCAGCGCCTGGTGCAGCAGCACAAGACGGCGGCCATCCTGGTGCCGCATTCGGGCGGCATCTTCGCGCTGCAGACCACCAACGAGCGCAGCAACTTCATCGTGCTGGCCTACAGCTCGGTGCCGCAGATCACCAACCGGGGCAACAAGCTGACCCTGCGCATCCCGCCCGAGTTCACCTCGTACATCGACCCGTTCTCCAAGTACGTGATGGGCCGCTTCGGCAAGAAGGTGGCCCTGGTGGGCGCCGACCACGACTACGCCAAGGCCTGGGTCGCTGCCTTCAAGCCCGGCTGGGAAAAGCTGGGCGGCACCGTGGTGGCCGAGAACGCCATGAGCTACAACCGCGCCACCGATTTCTACAGCGGCGTGAGCAAGGCACTGGCCGAAAAGCCCGATGTGCTCTTCGTGGGCGGAGCCTCCGAGCCCACGGCCCTGGTCGTCAAGCAGGCGCGCGAGCTGGGTTTCAAGGGCGGCTTCGTGGTCATGGACCAGGCCAAGCTCGACGAAATGGCCCGCGTGGTCGGCGGCTATGCGCCGCTGGAAGGCGCCATCGGCGTCATGCCCGTCTCCGAGGACACCAAGCCCGAGAACAAGGCCTTCGTCGAACGCTTCGGCAAGGTCTACCCGGGCCGCATCCCGGGCTCGGAGGCGCAGTGGAACTACACGGCCGTGCACGCCACCGTCAAGGCCATGCAGCTGGCCGGCTCTGCCTCGGACACCAAGGCCATCCACGCCAAGCTCGACGAGGCCTACAAATCCCTGCGCCCCGACGTGAACCCCGGTGGCGTCAAGGGCGTGGATGAGCGTGGCGGCACGTTGACCACGGAGCGCGGCGCCGCTGTGCGCGACGGCAAGATCGAGGCGGTGATGACGGTGGGGAGCAGGTAAAGCTATTGAGCGCGGCCGTGCCTTCGTGTCCGGCCGCGCCTCAGAGGCTGCGCTTGAGGCGCCCGGATTCGATGTCCGCACGCAGCAGTTCGTTGACGCGTGTTTGCCAGCCCTGGCCGGTGGCCTTGAGCGCTTGCAGTACGTCGGGGTCGAAGCGAATGTTGGTGGCGATCTTGGCATCTGCCTTGACCGAGCCTTGCGGGCGGCCCCGTTTGCGCGCGGCAATCTGCTCGGGCGTGTGCACGGCGGCAAACTGGCCTGTCTTGGCCTCTTGCAGCGCCTGACGCAGGCCGGGAACCGCCTCGCCCGCGTCGGCCTCGATGGCCTGGGCCAGCTTTTCCGTGTCCATGGCCTGCAGGGCCTTCAGGGACTTCACCATGGTCAACTCCTTCGGATGTCCTTGGGTAGGATGTTTGTTTGCTCGGCCTTGGCATACATGGTTGCCAACAGCACGATTTCTTCGGCGCTGAAGTTGAAATAAATCACTCTGACGCCTGCTCGTTTGCCCCGGCCTTTCACTGTCCAGCGGATCTTGCGGGCACCGTCTGTGCCGGGTATCACGTCACCTGAGCCAGGGTTGGCAGAGATCCAGGAAATGAAGTCCAGGCGTTCTGTCTCCGTCCACAGGCTGGCGGCCTGCTTCTGGAATGTCGGAGTTTCGATGACGGTGAACATGAATTTATCGTATCCACAGAGAATCATCCGACAAGGGCTTTTATTGAAACAAAAAGGAGCGCCTCGGCGCTCCTCTGTGGTCAGCGTGATGCGCCTTACAACAAGCTCGCTCCACCATCCAGCACCAACGCCTGCCCCGTCATGTGCCGCGATGCATCGGACGCCAGGTAGACCACGGCGCCCTTGAGGTCCTCCTCGCCGCCGATGCGTCGCAGCGGGGCGCGGGCGATGAGCTGGTCGCCGAGCTTGTCGATGAGGCCGTTGGCCAGCTTGCTGGGGAAAAAGCCCGGGCAGATGGAGTTGACGCGGATGCCGTAGTGGCCCCATTCCGAGGCCAGGGTGCGCGCCAGGTGCACGGCGGCCGCCTTGGAGGTGTTGTAGGCCACGGTGTTCATGCCAGGCGGCGTGCCCTTGAAGGCGGCGACCGAGGCCGTGATGATCACGTTGCCCCGGCCCTTGGGGATCATCACGCGCCTGGCCACTTCGCGGGTGAGGAAGAAGGGCGCGGAGACGTTGAGGTTCATGACCTTGTTCCAGGCCTCGTCCGGGTATTCCTCGGCCTTGGCGCCCCAGGTGGCGCCCGCGTTGTTGACGAGGATGTCGATGTCGCCGCAGCGCGCCAGCACGTCCTCGACCAGGGCGGGGATGGTGTCGAACTTCTGCAGGTCGTTGGCGAAGGTCTCGACCTGGTAGCCCAGGCCCTGCAGGTGGGCCTTGGCCTCGGCCAGCTCGTCGGACTTGCGCGCCGTGATGGCGAGCCGGGCGCCCATCTCGCCCAGCGCCTCGGCCATCTGCAGGCCCAGGCCGCGCGAGCCTCCGGTGATCAGGGCGGTCTTGCCCGTGAGGTCGAACAATGCTTTCACGCTCATGCTGTATGTCTCCTGGCTTGGGTTTCTGGTGGTTGAGCAACACCTGCATGCTAGGGCGCCGGCACCGTGCACGCTGTCGTCTTGGCTACTTTGCCGTGCTGAGCGGTACCGCGCGGGCACCTGCGGGACAGGCGTTCAGGCCCTGTCGATGTCCTGCTGCAGCCGCCGCACCATGCGCTGCAGCGCGGGCACGCCGTCCTGGCGCAGTGCGTCGGCCGTGACGAAGCGCGAGGGCCCGCCCAGGCTGACGGCCATCAGCGGCAGGCCGCGCCCCGGCGAGAAGGCCAGGGCGATGGCGTTGACCTCGGGCTGCCAGTCGCCGAACGAGCGCGACAGCCAGGGCTGGGGCTGGTTGCCTGCCTCCGGCCATAGCGGCAGCTGGGCCTGTGCGGCGGCCCATTGCTCGGGCGCGTGAGACTGCAGATAGTCCAGCGCGCGCTGGCGCTCGGACGCGGGGCTGGCGGCCAGCCAGGCACGGCCCACGGCCGTGGTGGCCAGGGGAATGCGCGAGCCCATGTCCAGGTCGCGGTGCATGAAGCGCGCGCTGGGGCAGTGCTCGATGTAGACCATGTTGTGCCGGTCGCGCGTGGCCAGGGCCACCTCGGCATCGGTGGCGGCCGCCAGCTTGCGCATCAGCGGGCGCGCGATCTGGCGCACGTCCAGGCGCGAGAGCATGGCGCTGCCCAGCGCCAGTGTGGCCGTGCCCAGGCGGTATTTGCCCTCTTCGGGCACATGGATGAGGTAACCCAGCGTGGTCAGCGTGTGCGTCAGGCGCGAGACCGTGGACTTGGGCAGTCCGCAGCGCCTGGCGATGTCCTGGTTGCCCAGCAGCTTCTCGCCGGAGCGAAAGCACGACAGCACGTCCAGCCCGCGCGCCAGTGCGACGATGAAGTTGCGGTCTTCGTCGCCTGGCGGGGCTGAAGGGAGGGAGGAGGGCGGCATGCGCCGATTATCGGCAGCCGCCCCGCCACGGGGTGTCGTGGGCTTTACTTCTCGACGAAGGCGCGCTCGACCACGAAGTCGCCGGGCGTGGTGGTGTTGCCTTCCTTGAAGCCGCGGTGCTCCAGCAGCTCCTTGAGTTCGTTCAGCATGGCGGGGCTGCCGCACAGCATGACGCGGTCGGTCTCGGGGTTGAGCTCGGGCAGGCCGATGTTCTGCGGGAAGGTTCCGGCCGTGATCTGGTTGGAGATGCGGCCCTGGTTGCGGAAGGGCTCGCGCGTCACCGTGGGGTAGTAGATGAGCTTGTCCTTGACGATCTCGCCGAGGAACTCGTGCTCGGGCAGTTCCTTCTCGAACAGCTCCTGGTAGGCCAGCTCGTTGGCATGGCGCACGCCGTGCACCACGACCACCTTCTCGTAGCGCTCGTAGGTCTCGGGGTCGCGCGCCACGGCCAGCCAGGGGGCCAGGCCCGTGCCGGTGCCGATCAGGTACAGGTTCTTGCCGGGCAGCAGGTAGTCGATCAGCAGCGTGCCCGTGGGCTTCTTGCCGACGATGATGGTGTCGCCCACCTTGATGTTCTGCAGGCGCGAGGTCAGCGGGCCGTCGGGCACCTTGATGGACAGGAACTCCAGGTGCTCCTCGTAATTGGGGCTGGCAATGGAGTAGGCGCGCAGCAGGTTCTTGCCGTCGACCTTCAGGCCGATCATCGTGAAATGGCCGTTGGAAAAGCGCAGCGCAGTGTCACGGGTGGTGGTGAAGGAGAAAAGGCGGTCGGTCCAATGGTGGACGGACAGCACGCGTTCTTCAAGAAAAGCACTCATGTTGGCAATACGGTGAATTCGGGGCGGACAGTGCCCGCCGGGACGTTGCAATGAGAGGTCAGTGCCATGCAGGCACGCGGTGGCGGGAAGCGCAGGGGGCAGGCGCGGTGTGCGCGTTGCCGCTGCTTCGTGGCGGCCGGTGACCGGGGCAAGGTCGCTATTGTCCGGTAAATGGCGTCAAAAGGGGCAGGCGCGAACCTTTGTCTTGATACGGATTAGTGATAAGCAAAATGACGCTGGCCGAGTCCAGCGGGCCATCGCCTATTGCTTTTCGGGCAGGCCAGCGTCGAGTGTCCAGGGCTGTATGGCCTGTGCCAGCCAGTCCATGAGCACGCGCACGCGGCGTGGCAATTGGCGGCGGTGGGCATAGATCAGGTGCAAGGGCATGGGCGGGGGCGGATGGCGGGGCAACACCTCGATCAGCTCCCCGGCATCCAGCAGCGGCTGCACGGCCAGGCGCGGGACCTGGATCAGGCCCAGGCCGGCCTGGCAGGCCGAGAGATAGGCCTCGGCGTTGTTCACGGTGAGCGCGCCCGCCATGGGCAGGCTGAGTGCCTGGCCGTCCTCTTCGTACTCGAAGCCCAGCGGCCGCGCGCCCAGCGTGCGCTGGTAGTGCACCAGCCGGTGACCGCCCAGATCCTGCAGCGTGGCGGGCAGCCCGTGGGCCTGGACATAGCCGGGGCTGGCGCAGGTGGCCAGCGCCACCAGGCCCAGCGGGCGTGCCACCAGGCCGGGCTCGTCCACGGGGCCCAGGCGCAGCACGCAATCAAAGCCTTCGCGCACCAGGTCCACGCGACGCTCGGTGCAGCTCAGCTCCAGCTCCAGCGCCGGATGGCTTTGCAGCAGTTGCGGCAGCAAGGGCATGACGACGTGGCGCGCCAGGCCGGTGGTCATGTCCAGCCGCACCTTGCCCTGCAGCGGCGCGTCGCCGGCCTGCTGGAACTGGCCCTGGAACTCGTCCACGTCGGCCAGCAGGTCCTGGCAGCGCTCGTAGCAGGCCTGGCCGTCCTGGGTGAGCTGCACGCGCCGCGTGGTCCGGTGCAGCAGCCGCGTGCCCAGCCGCGCCTCCAGCTGCTGCACGGCCTGGGAGACGCTGGCCTTGGGCAAACCCATGCTGTCGGCCGCACGCGTGAAGCTGGCCATCTCGGCCACGCGGCTGAAGATCTGCATCTGCTCCAGAAGCTTGATTGTTTGCATGGTGCGAACAAATAAATCAGAAACAGCCAATTTATCCAAAAATAGACCTTCAATACAGTCGCTGTCATTGCAAACCACCTAACGAGGTCCGCCATGACAGCTTCTCCTTCGACCGCTTCTTCCCCTGCCGCCCGCCGCATCGTCCTCGTCACGGGCGGCAGCCGCGGCCTGGGCCGCAATACGGCCGAGCACCTGGCGCGCCAGGGCCTGGACGTGGTGCTGACCTACCGCGAGCGTGCCGACCAGGCCCAGGCCGCCGTGGCCGCCATCGAGGCGCTGGGCGGGCGGGCCGCCGCCCTGCAGCTGGACGTGGCGCGCAGCGCGGGCTTTGCGGACTTTGCGGCCCGCGTGCGCCGGGCCCTGGCCGAGACCTGGCAGGCCGACCGCCTCGATGCGCTGGTGCACAACGCCGGCATCGGCATCAACGCGCCATTCGCCACCACCACCGAGGCGCAGTTCGACGAGCTGGTCGCCATCCACTTGAAGGCGCCGTTCTTCCTGAGCCAGCACCTGCTACCCCTGCTGCGCGACGGCGGCAGCATCATCCATCTGTCCAGCGGCCTCACGCGCTTCACCCAGCCGGGCTATGCGGCCTATGCATCCATGAAGGGCGGGGTGGAGGTGCTGACGCGCTACCTGGCGCGCGAGCTGGGGGCGCGCGGCATTCGCGTCAACACGGTGGCGCCGGGCGCGATTGCCACGGATTTTGGCGGCGGCCGTGTGCGCGACGATGCGCAGATGGGCGCCGCCCTGGCCAGCCAGACGGCGCTGGGCCGCGTGGGCCAGCCCGACGACATCGGCCCCGTGATGGCCGCCCTGCTGCAGCACGGCATGGGCTGGGTGCAGGGTCAGCGCATCGAGGCCTCGGGGGGAATGTTTCTCTGAAGGCGCCGGGAGGGGCGTCAGCGCAGCCGCTCGCGCGCCACCATGGACAGCAGCACGATGGCGGCGGCTGCGCTGATGTGGCCGAACCAGGCCACCAGCCCCAGCGACCAGGGCTCCACCTGCAGCGCCGCCCACAGCGACAGCGCCAGCAGCACCCAGCCGGCCGCGCGCAGGCGCCGTGTGCGGGCGGGTGGCAGTTCCTTGCCGAACAGGTCGCTCTGGTGGCGGTCCATGGCCAGGGCCAGGCAGGCGAAGGCGCCCAGGGCCAGCAGCTGACAGAACAGATGGGCCATGCTCATGCGCTGGTCTCCGCTGCGGCGGCCGCTGCTGTGGCGGCCACTGCCGTGGTGGCTGCTGCAGTGGCGGCTGCCGTAGGCGCGGGCCGGGCGGCGCGCACCGGTTTGGCCTTGGGCTGGTGGCGCTGGGTGCGCAGGGCCAGATGGGCATGCAATGCGGCCAGGGCCAGCAGCATGAGGTCCATGCCGGCAAACACCCAGTCGCCCGCGCGCAGGCTGGCCAAGAGGCCGCGATCCGTGGTCAGCGCGTTGACCACGGGCAGCAGGGCCAGGGCGGCGGCGCCGGCCCACAGCAACTCGATCCAGGCCCGCTTGGCGGGCCGGCCCATCGCCCAGAACAGGGTGGCACCCCAGGCGATGAACATGGCGTGCACCTCCCACTCGGCGCGCTGCGCCATCTCCACCGGCAGCAGGCGATTGGCCCAGAGCATGCCGGCCATGCCGATGGACAGGCCGGCGATGGTGGCGATGTTCAGCCGTTCCACGAGCCGGAAGCCGAAATGCGGCCTTTCCGGGTCGGGCAGCTTGCTGCGCCGCTTCACGTTCCACAGCACCAGTCCTGTTCCCACCATGGCCGTGCCCGCAAGGCTGACGATGAAGTACAGCCAGCGCGTGGGCAGGTCGCCGAAGCGGCCCATGTGCAGCGCATAGAGCACGCCGCGCGTCTCGGCGGCGGCGCCCACGCTGTCCTGGGCCTGCAGCAGCTGGCCGCTGACGCCGTCGAACGTCATGAACTGCGGGCTGATGGAGACGCGGCCGTTGTCGCCGCGCACCACGACCACGCTGGCCTTGGCATCGCCGGGCAGGTTGACGTTCAGGCGCTCCACCTGGCCCGCGCCCCAGCGCTGCTCGGCCTGGCGCACCATGTCGGCCAGCGGTGCCAGGGGCGCGGCCTGCCCCGAGGGCTTGCCAGCCGGAACGAAGGCGCTGAGCTGCTGGCCTGCCACCACGCGCTGCTCGGGCGTCATGGTCGTGGCCAGATTGGCCCAGGGCATGTACATCAGGGCCAGCGTCACCAGGCCGGTGTACGTGATCATCAGGTGAAAGGGCAGGCCCAGCACGGACAGCGCGTTGTGCGCGTCCAGCCAGGAGCGCTGGCCCTTGCCCCAGCGGAAGGTGAAGAAGTCGGCAAAGATCTTCTTGTGCGTGATCACCCCGCTGACGATGGCCACCAGCATGAACATGGCGCACAGCCCCGCCAGATAGCGGCCCCAGAGCACGGGCATGTAGTGGAACTGGAAGTGGAAGCGGTAGAAGAACTCGCCGCCGCGCGTCTCGCGCACCGGGCCTTCGAGGCGCGTGCCGGTGGCCGGGTCGAAGCGGCCGTTCTCGAAGCGGCGCTTGTCCTGGCCTTCGGGAGGGCTCCAGAACACCGTGGCCACCGTGCTGCGTTCATCGGGCAGGTTGATCAGCCACCGAGGGCTTTGCGGTGCCAGGCGCGCCACGGCGTCACCCACACGCTGGGCCACGAGCGCGGGCTCGCTCGCCTGGCTCTGGTGCGGCTGCTCGGGCTGCATCCACTGCGTGATCTCGTTCCTGAAATAGCTCACCGTGCCCGTGAGGAACATGGCGTAGAGGAACCAGCCCAGGAGCAGGCCGACCCAGGTGTGCAGGTCGGACATGGTCTGGCGGATGCCGGGCGCCTTGGCGGCTTTCCCGGGCTTGGCAGACTTGCCGGCCGTGTTCGTGGTGTCCGTGGTGTTCGTGTTCATGCGCCCAGCCCCTTGCCCCAGGTCCACCACGCGGCAGGCGCCAGCACCAGGGCGGCGACCAGCAGGCCGGCCCAGGCGCGCGTGGCGCTGCGCACGGCAAACACCCAGATCACCGCGCCCGCGTAGACGGCAAAGCTCAGCAAGGTGCCCGAGATCGCCGCCTGCGTGCGGTCTGCGGGCAGGGCGACAACGGCCACGCTGGCCAGGGCGGCCACGGCATAGCCGCCGAACAGCGCAGCGAGGATGCGGGAGATCAGCGGCCCGTAGTCACGGAACCAGTCATGGGTGCGGGCAAGAGTGGGAGATGGCATGGCGCAGTGCCTGGAAAGGCTCGAAAAACACCGGCAGAGGAGGCGGCGGTGGCGCGGATGTTATTTGAGAATAAGTCCCATTACAAGCAACGCTGGCAAGCTGCACGCCTGCCGTCCCTCCGCCTCCCCAACGCTGTCCCTCAGCCGGCCGGCAGCCGCATGCGTGCCTGCAGGTTCTCGAAGATCTGGCGCGTGACGGGGCTGATCACATGGCTGCGGATGTACAGGCGGTAGACCAGGTCCGGCAGCGGCGGCATACCGTCGCCCGCACCCAGCACGCGCAGACCCGGGTCCAGTTGCTCCACGCCGCGCGCCGTCACGCCCAGGCCCGCGCGCAGGGCCGCGCGTATGCCCACCAGGCTGGTGCAGGTGTGGCGCGGCGTCCAGGCGATGCCTGCCGCATCCAGCGCATCGCAGCCCAGGCGGCGGAAGATGCTGGGCCCGTCGGCCATGACCAGGGGCACGGGCTTGCCCGGGTCATGGGCATAGCCCGCGCCGCACAGCCACACCGTGGGTGTGGAGCGCAGGGCAAAGCCCTCGAAGCCTTCATCCTCCCGGTTGGAGATGGCCAGGTCCAGCTCGCCCTGCTTGAGCGACTCCATCAGGAAAGGGCTGCGCCCCACATGGATGTCGATCTGCATGCCCGGAAAGTTCAGCGCGATCTCCTGCAGCACGGGCGGCAGCATGTTGTCGGCCGCGTCGTGGGGTGCGCCAATGCGCACCAGGCCCTGCACCTGGCGGTGCTGCAGGTTGCGCAGCGCCTCGTCGTGGATGGCCAGCATGTGGCGCGCATAGCCCAGCAGGCGCTGGCCGTGGTCGGTGAGGCGTTTTTGCCGGCCCTGCTTCTCGAACAGCGCGTGGCCGATCTTCTCCTCCAGCCGCTGCATCTGCTGGGTGATGGCCGATTGCGTGCGCCCCATCTGCACGGCGGCGGCGGCAAAGCTGTCGTGGCTGGCAATGGCGGCCAGGGTGCGCAGCAGGTCCAGGTCAAGCGTCTCCATACTTCAATTTTATTGAAGTATTTGTTGAGGGTGCGTGGATTGTTGCGGGCCGGACGCCTCACTACAGTGGGCTTCAACGACGACAAGGAGTCCCCTTTGAACACCACCACCACCACCACCATCACCGAACAGCGCAGCGCCGCCGTGACAGCGGCCATCGACCACATGAAGCAGGCCATTGGCGAAGGCGCTGCCACGCGCGCCAGCCTGGACGCCGTGCTCCAGCAGCTGCTGGGCCTGGCAGCGCGCCGAGACTTCTGGCAGCAGGCCGACTACGCCGCGCCCGAAGAGGGCGAGCACCAGGCGCGCTACCTGATCGCCGAGGACGCGGACCAGAGCTATGCGCTGTACCTCAACGTCATGCGCCCGGGCAAACGCATCGTGCCGCACAACCACACGACCTGGGCCTGCATTGCCGCCGTGGAAGGCACGGAACATAACCGCGTCTACGAGCGCACCGACGACGGCTCCGTCCCCGGCAAGGGCACGCTGCGTGAGACGGATCTCGTGGTGGTGGCGCCAGGCCAGGGCATCGCCCTCATGCCCGAGGACATCCACTCCGTGGAGATCCAGGGCGAGCAGGTCATCCGCCACCTGCACATGTACGGCCGCGCGCTGGAGACGCTCAACGAGCGCACCAGCTACGACCTGGCCACCGGCACCTGCCAGACCATGGCCATCGGCGTGCAGACGCGCCGCTGAGCCCAGGCCTTCCGGCCGCTGCCTCCCGCTTCCTGCCTTTTCCCTGTCCATGCCGCAGCGCGCCCCACGGGGCGCGCGTGGCAGGGCTTTGCCCGAAATTCCTTGCCGATCTTTTTCCCGGACCGCATGCAATGACCGCATCCATTGACGCCCACACCCTCAAATCCTGGCTGCACGACGGCCAGGAGATCGCGCTGCTCGACGTGCGCGAGCACGGCCAGTACGGCGAGTCGCACCTGTTCTACGCCACGCCCCTGCCCTACAGCCGGCTGGAGCTGGATGTGCCCCGCCTGGTGCCGCGCAGGCAGGTACGCGTCGTCACCTACGACGGTGGCGAGGGCGATGCCAGCGCGGGCGTGGCCGGGCGCGCCGCGCGCCGCCTCGAAGCCCTGAGCTACACCCAGGTGTCTGTGCTGGAAGGCGGCACCCAGGCCTGGAGCGCGGCAGGCTACACGCTGTTCGCCGGCGTGAACCTGCCCTCCAAGACCTTTGGCGAACTGGCCGAGCACGCCTACGGCACGCCGCGCATCACGGCCCAGCAGCTGGCGGCGCGCCAGGCGGCGGGCCTGCCCCTGGTGGTGCTGGACGGCCGGCCCGTCTCCGAGTTCCACAAGATGAACATCCCCGGCGCCATCTGCTGCCCCAATGGCGAGCTGGCGCTGCGCGTGAGCCGCCTGGTGCCCGATGCGGCCACGCCCATCGTGGTCAATTGCGCGGGCCGCACGCGCTCCATCATCGGCGCGCAGACCTTGATCAACCTGGGCATTCCCAACCCCGTCTACGCGCTGGAAAACGGCACCCAGGGCTGGTACCTGGCCGACCTGCCGCTGGAGCATGGCGGCACGCAGCGCTATGGCGACGACTCGGCCAGCAGCGCGCTGCAAGCACAGGCCCGCGCCCTGGCCGAACGCTTCGACGTGCCCGAGGTCGATGCCGACACCGTGCGCGCCTGGAGCCAGGATGCTGCGCGCACGCTGTTCCTGTGCGATGTGCGCACGCCCGAGGAATTCAAGGCCGGTTCGCTGCCCGGCGCCCAGCACACGCCCGGTGGCCAGCTCATGCAGGCCGGCGACCAGTACGTGGGCGTGCGCGGTGCGCGCCTGGTGCTGTTCGACAGCGATGGCGTGCGCGCCCCCGTGGTGGCCAGCTGGCTGCGCCAGCTCGGCCATGACGCCTGCGTGCTGCGGGGCGGCCTGCACAGCGGCCTGGACCTGGCACCGGCCCAGCTGCCCCAGGCCCCCGCACTGGCAGGCATCGCGGTGCAGGCCCTGCACGAACGCATGCGCCAGGGCGAGGTGGCCGTGGTCGATCTGCGCGCGGGCATGAAGTACCGCGCAGGCCACATCGCCGGGGCCCGCTGGTCCATCCGCCCGTGCCTTGCCAGCGATCTGGCCGGCGAGACGCGCCAGATCGTGCTGGTGGCCGACGAGCCCGGCATGGCGCAATGGGCCGCGCTGGAACTGCAGGGCGCCGCGCCGCTGCTGCTCGAAGGCGGCCTGGCCGCATGGCAGCAGGCCGGCCTGCCCGTCGAGGCCACGCCCGACAGCCCCACCGACGCCGAATGCATCGACTACCTGTTCTTCGTGCACGACCGCCACGACGGCAACAAGGAAGCGGCACGCCGCTACCTGGCCTGGGAGACGGGCCTGGTGCCGCAGCTGGACGCGCAGGAACTGGCCGCCTTCCGCCTGCCGGAGCCGGCAATGTCCTGATCCACGCAAAGAGCATCCGAACAGCCCAACACCACATAACGACAGGAGACAAGACATGTTCGCAATCCCCACCCTGGCCAGGATGCTGGCCGCCAGCCTCGCGGCCCTGGCCATGCTCTCGCAGGCCACGGCCGAGCCGCTGGCCGCACGCAACGGCTATCCGGCCCAGCCGATCCGCTTCATCTCGCCCTTCCCGCCGGGCGGCGGCAACGACGCCAGCACGCGCTGGGTCACCACGCGGCTGACCGAGGCCACGGGCCAGCCCTCCGTGGTGGAAAACCGGGGCGGCGCGGGCGGCAACATCGGCGCCAAGGCCGTGGCCGAGGCCAAGCCCGATGGCTACACCGTGCTCACGGGGCAGGTCTCGCTGATGGCGGTGAACCCCGCGCTCTATAGCGCGCCGGGCTTCGATCCGCTCAAGAACTTCGTGCCCATCACGCAGATCAACGCGGCGCCGCTGGCCATCGTGGTCGCCTCGGCCTCGCCCCTCAAGAGCTTTGCCGACCTGGTGGCGCGCAGCAAGGGCGAGCCGGGCCGCGTCACCTATGCCACGCCCGGCAACGGCACGCTGTCGCACCTGGTGGGCGTGGTGCTGTCCAAGGAAAACGGCGTACCCATGACCCATGTGCCCTACAAGGGCGCGGGGCCGGCCATCAACGATCTGCTGGGCCAGCAGGTCGATGTGCTGATCACCTCCACCTCGTCCGTGGCCGGCATGATCCAGGCGGGCCAGGTGCGTGCGCTGGCCGTCACCAGCCCGCGCCGCATCGGCGCGTTCGGCAAGGTGCCCACGCTGGAGGAACTGGGCCTGCGCAATGCGCGCTTCGAGGACTGGTACGGCTTCTTCGCTCCCGCCGGCACGCCGCCCGAGCGCGTGGCCTTCTTGCACGACGCCATCGTGCGCACCCTGCAACTGCCGGAAGTGACCAAGCTGGTCGTCGATGGCGGCAGCGAAGTCGTGGCCAGCACGCCAGAGGCCTTTGCCGCCCAGCTGCGCCAGGACATGGAGCGCTGGTCGCGCGTGGTCAAGCTCTCGGGCGCGAAGATCGACTGATGGCTGCCGAACACGTCCCCGTGCCTGGATCATCGGCCTCTGGCGCCCCCGCGCTGGACCTGCAGACCCGGCTGCTGCATGCGGGCAAGCGCCCGGCCTATGCGGGCGGCACGGCCGTCAACCCGCCCCTGGTGCGCGCCAGCACCGTGCTGTTCGAGAGCACGGCACAGCAGCGCGAGATGCGCGAGCGCCGCGCCGGCGAGCGCATCTTCAGCTACGGCGCGCGCGGCACACCCACCGGCTTTGCGCTGGAAGATGCCGTCAGCGAGCTGGAAGGCGCCCACCGCACGCGGCTGCTGCCTACCGGCCTGGCGGCCATCGGCATGGCCCTGCTCTGCTACCTGCGCCCCGGCGACCATGTGCTGCTGACCGACAGCGCCTACCAGCCTGTGCGCCACCTGGCCGGCCAATGGCTGCGGCCCTACGGCATCGAGTACGACTTCTTCGCGGCCGATGGCAGCGACGCCCAGGCGCGCATGCGCCCCAACACCCGCATGGTCTATGCCGAATGCCCGGGCTCGCTGGTCTACGAGATGTGCGACCTGCCCGCGCTGGCGGCCATGGCCCATGCGCGCGGCGCCCTGGTCGTGGCCGACAACACCTGGGGATCGGGCTGCCAGTACCGGCCGCTGGCGCTGGGGGCCGATGTCTCGGTGATGGCAGCCACCAAGTACCTGTCGGGCCACTCCGACGTGATGATGGGCACCGTGGCCACCACCGAGGCCGCCTGGGAGCCGCTGGCCGCGCGCTGCGATGCCTTCGGCATGGCGGTCAGCCCCGACGATGCCTGGCTGGTGCTGCGCGGCATGCGCTCGCTGGCCGCACGGCTGCAGATGCACGAGGCGCATGCGCTGGAGGTGGCGCACTGGCTGCAGCAGCACCCGGCCGTGGCCACCGTGTTCTGCCCCGCGCTGCCCACGCACCCCGGCCATGCGCTGTGGCTGCGCGACTGCCAGGGCACCAACGGCCTGGTGTCGCTGGAGCTGCAGCCCGGCACCGCCGAGGCCGCCGTGGACCGCTTCATCGACGGCCTGCGGCTCTTCGGCATTGGCGCCTCCTGGGGCGGCTACGAGAGCCTGGCGACAGCCGCGCACATGGCGCAGGCGCGCAGCGTCACCGACTGGAGTGCGCGCGGGCCCGTGGTGCGCCTGCACATCGGCCTGGAGTCGCCGCGCGACCTCATCGCCGATCTGGAGCAGGGGCTGGCGGCACTTTAGTGGATAACACGCTCTAGCGGCCTGCCTGAGCGCTCGCCAGCTCGCCGGCCAGCGTCTGCACCAGCGCAGCGGCCGGCATCTCGCGCGCCAGCGGCGCACCCTGGCCGGCCCAGTGAGCTGCGTAGTCGGAACTGCCTTGGGCGGACGCCGCCTGGTGCAGGGCCTTGCCTGCGTCGTAGACGCGCGGATAGTCGGGCAGGGGCTGGCCATGGCTGGCGCCCAGCGCATACAGCCGGTTGACCATGCCGCGCGCCGGCCGGCCCGAGATGGCGGCGGTGATGCCTGTGTGGTGGGCGCGTTCGCTGCGCAGCTCGGCACGGTAGGCCGGGCTGGCGGACGATTCAGGGCAGAGGATGAAGGCCGTGCCCAGCTGTGCCGCACAGGCGCCCAGGCCCAGCGCGGCCGCAATGCCTTCGCCATCCATGATGCCGCCGGCCGCGATCACCGGCAGGGCCGTGTTGCGGGCCAGCACGCGCACCAGGGCGAAGGTGCCCATCATGCGGTCCTGCGCGGGATCGAACGTTCCGCGGTGTCCCCCGGCCTCCACGCCCTGGGCCACGATGGCATCGACACCGGCCTGCTCCACCTGGCGCGCCTCGTCCAGCGACGTGGCGCTGGCCAGGGTCACGACGCCGGCCGCGCGCAGCGCGTCGATGAAGCCCTGCTCAGGCAGCCCGAAATGAAAGCTCACCACGGCGGGCCGCTCCTGCAGCAGCATGGCCTGCAGCGCGGCGTTGCCGACGGCGGTGGCGTAGATCTCGTTGAGCGTGGCAGGCGGCGTGGCGCCAAAGCGCGCGAACTCGGGCGCCAGATGGGCCAGCCAGGCGGCCTCGCGCTGCGCATCGGCCCGGGCCGGCCGGTGGCAGAACAGGTTGACGTTGAAGGCGCCCGAAGTCAGCGCGCGCGTCTGCACGATCTGCTGGCGGGCCTGCTCCGTGCCGCTGGCGCCAATGCCCAGCGAGCCCAGGCCGCCGGCCTCGGTGACGGCGGCCGCCAGCGCGGGCGTGGACGTTCCGGCCATGGGGGCCTGGATGATGGGATGGCGCATGCCCAGGCGGGCCATCCACGCGGTCTTTGCGGTGCTCATACGACTCCTTGTTTCCTGCCACGAATCCGCGCACTCATGCGGCGGCCTGCCGGCGCGCGCTGGCGCGGCTGGCGGCGATCATCAGCGTGCCCAGCAGCAGCGACACGCTGCCGATGACGAACAGGCGCTGGTACGAGCCCAGGCCCGCATAGCTCCAGGCCATGAAATATCCCGACACGGCCTGCATCAGCGCAAAGGCCGCCGTCGCATAGCCCCACATGCGCTTGTGCTGCACGGGGCCGATCAGCTGCATCAGGTAGCCCGAGGTGATGGCCGCCATGCCCGGCGACAGCGCGCCCACCAGGAAGGACGAGGTCGCATGCCCCGCAAATCCCACCCAGAACAGCGGCATGGCAATGGCCAGGGTCTTGACCGCATAGGCGCCCGTGGTCGTGCCCCACCAGCCAAAGCGCGTGGCGCACAGCGAGGCCACCAGCGGCCCGGCAATGGCGCCCAGGCCGAACACGGCCCACTGCGTGGAGGCGTAGGCGTCGCCCAACTGCAACTCGCGCGCCAGGTAGTCCACCCAGAACACCGTGTGCGGCACAAAGCCGAAGGCATCCGTCATATAGGCCAGCATCACCAGCACCACGGGCAGCGTCCACAGGGGCGCGGCGGGCACGGGCCGGGCATGGGGCGTGATGGCGATGGGCGCAGGCACCGGCAGCCGCCGCACATGGCGCCAGCCCAGCCAGCCGGCCCAGGCGCAGACCGCCGCCAGCGCCCACCAGACGGCGCCCAGGCTCTGGCGCGCCAGCAGCGGTATCAGCGTGGCCGACAGCAGGGCGCCGGCACCTATGCCGCAAAACATCAGCGGCCCCAGGGCCGCACGCCGCTGCAGGGGCGTGGCCGCCAGGGCCACCGAGGGACCCAGCACCATCAGGATGGCGCCGCCAATGCCCGAGATGCAGCGCCAGGCAAAGAACCAGGGCATGGGCAGCGGCCAGGCGCAGGCCGCAAAGCTCAGCGCCAGGGCCACCCAGCACCACAGCAGCACGCGCAGCGCGCCCAGGCGTTCGGCTAGCGGCGCGGCCGCCAGCGCCCCGATCAGATAGCCCAGCAGATTGGCCGCGCCCAGGTAGGCCACCTGCTCGCCGCTGAACCAGCCGGCATGCACCATCTGCGGCATCAGCGCCGTGTAGGCAAAGCGCGCCAGGCCGACGCCGCTGAGCGTGGCCATGAAGCCGGTCAGCAGCAGGGAAGTTTCGTTGCGTTGGATCACGGGAGTGGGCGCCATGCGGGGAGGATGGGCATACCTTAAGCCGCCGGAGTCATCATGTCCAATGATTCAAAATGATGGCGTCGATCTCGATTGAAGATGAATGCCACTGGAGCCGCGATGCAATTGAAGTCCCTGCGCATGTTCCTGGCCGTCTGCGACAGCGGCAGCTTCGGCGCCGCCGCGCAGCAACTGCACACCGTGCAGTCCAACGTGACGGCCCATGTGAAAAAGCTCGAGGACGAGGCTGGCGTGCAGTTGCTGGAGCGCAGCGCTCCCGTGCACGCCACGCCTGCCGGCCGCCTGCTGGAGCAATACGCGCGGCGCATGCTGGCCGACCACGACGAAGCGCTGGCGCTGCTGCAGGGCAGCGCCCGGGCCGCAGGCGCGCTGCGCATAGGCTCCATGGAAACCACGGCTGCGCTGCGCCTGCCGCCGCTGCTGGCGCGCCTGCACCAGGCCCGGCCCGGCCTGGACCTGGAGCTGCGCACGGCCACCACGGCCGAGCTGCTGGCTGACCTGCTGGCAGGGCGGCTGGACTGCGCCTTCGTCTCGGGCATGCCGCCCCAGTCGCGGCTGCAGGGCTGGAAGGTTTTCGAGGAGGAACTGGTGCTGGTCACCGCCTTCGCGCTGCCGCGCTTTCCCGATGCCGCCCAGCTCAGCGCCGTGCCCTTCCTGGCCTTCCGCCAGGGCTGCAGCTACCGCCAGCGCATCGAACTGCTGCTGGCCACGCGCGGCGTGGCCGCACGCATCATGGAAATGGGATCGCTGGACGCCATCCTCGGCTGCGTGGCCGCCGGCATGGGCTACGGCCTGCTGCCGCGCAGCGTGGTCCAGGCCCAGCAGCACCGCTTCGGCGTGCACATCACGGCCCTGCCCGGCGCACTCGCCCAGGAAGTCGCCCGCGTGGAAACCTGGTTCGTCGTGCCCGCGCGCCAGGGCTGGTCGCCTGCGCTGCATGCGTGCGTGGAGGTGCTGGGGATCGAGGGTGTGCAGGGCGAAGAGGCCCTGGGCATGGAAGCCGTCCCGGCAGCGTCTGCCTGAGACTCAGAACAGGTCGGAAGGCAAGGCTGCTGCCTTCTGGGCGATGTCCACCAGTCTTTGGGCCTGGGTGGTCGCATAGGCGGCGATGCGCTGGGCGAAGGCGTGTTCTTCTGGCGTGTAAGGCGATTCGCGCAGAACCTTGGCCGCCGCACCAGGGGCTGCCTTGGCCATGCGCTGGGCTTCACGTGCGAGCAGCCTGCGGTCTATTGCACACAGGTGCGCGAAATGCGCAAACTCGAAGGGTGTGAGTTCCTCCAGCGCAAAGCAGTCGCCGAAGGCCATGGCCAGTTCCTGGGACACATCGGGATACTGGGCCACGCTGACGAGGTCGTACCAGGGTGCGGTCGCCAGGCCCTGCGGCAGCACGTGGAAGGAGAAGTTCTTGCCATGTGCGTCGCCATTGCCGATCAGTATCTGGAACAACGCCCATCGGATCATTGCCAGCTTGTCCGCAGCCTTCGCCACCGAGTGCTCCAGTAGACCGAACAGCCGGGGAAAGCTCATGCCGTCGCGGTATAGCCGGGCATCGCCCACGCTGCCGATGTGGTGCTCGTACTTGTAGCTGACGGGAAGATCGCCCGCTTGGCATGCATCGATGATGTGGGTGCGCAGGACCCGTCTTTGTGGCGCCTGCCGCACGCGGTCAAAGCGCCTGACTGCCAGCACCGGCTGTGGCACGTGCAGCATCTGCACCTCGGCTGCAGGCAAGCGCATGGCCGCTGCCAGGCGCATGCAGAAATGCTCGTTCACCACCATGTGCGGCACCGCGCTGTCGCGCGGCTGGGGTTTGAGGATGTGGGTGGACGGAACGTTGTCGGGAAGGAAGATGGAGCCTTCCTGCACGCTCTCGCCTTCCACGTGCACGGGCAGCTTGTCCTGGTAGCCGGCCACCGACATGCGCACTTTGCCATCCCACTCGATGAAAGGGCGTGTCTCTCGGTCTGCAATGCGTTGGGAGAGTTCTGCGGTCGATATGGTGCGAGCGGCATTGGCGGCCTGTGGATCGGGCCTGCTGCCATCGGCCTGAAACCGGAAGGCCCCGGTGGTCTCGGCGCCGAGGGCGCGTATCAGACCGAAGATGTTGCCCTTGCCTATGCCCTGACTTCTGGCCACCACATCCAGCGCCGCGCCTTCAGGCAGCAGGTTCTCGATGAAACGCCGGATGGAGCGCGAGTCGTAGCCCCCTTCGGGAGCGGCCAGCGGCAGGCAGGGCGCCAGGTAGAAAGGCCGTTCATGCTCCAGCCATGCAGGCGCATACCGCAGTCCCCAAAGATCGTTGTGCGGGTCATGGGTCACATCGGCCACGTGCGTGCCGACATCGTTCCACAGCGAAAGCGAAAGCGACGGCGGCGTGGCCATGTGCGCTTCAGGCCCGTGGAAGCCGTGCCATCAGGGCGTCCTGCTTGGGCGCGATGACCATGGCGAGACCCAGCCCGTCGAGTACGGCCAGCAGCTTGTCGGAGCCCACGCCGCCCTTGCCGTTCTCCAGACGGGAGAGCAGATCCAGCGACACGCCGCACAGGGCTGCCGTGTCATCGATGCGCAGGTGCTGGGCCTTGCGCATGGCACGGATCTGGGCGCCGAGCCTGGACAGGTCAGCGATGACCACGGCCCCGGGCTGCAGGGGATCCTGCTGCGGGCCGTTCATGGGCGTGGAAGACGGCATGGATGGATTGGCTTTATTTCTGATATTCCGAAATTCTAGGATTTCTTAGGGAATTTTCAAAACAATTTCCAATATTCCGAAATTCAGGAGTACTTCGTTTCATTCAGGAGGAAATTTCGGAATATCAGAAATAATTCCGGCAACCATGCAACCGCGTCCAATGCAGATCCTCATGAAGGCAACCGCAACACCCTCCGATACTGCATGGCCTCCGCCACATGCCCTGTCTCCACTGCCGCGCTGCCGGCCAAGTCGGCAATGGTGCGCGCCACCTTGAGCGCGCGGTGGGTGCTGCGGGCCGACCAGCCCAGGCGTGCGGCGGCCTTGTGGGCGAAGGCCAGGGCCTCGGGCGACAGGCCCAGGTGGTCGTCCAGGGCCTGGCCCTGGAGTTGGTGGTTGGCACTGCCCTGGCGCTGCAGGGCCAGCGCGCGGGCCTGGACCACGCGATCGCGCACGGTGTCGCTGGCCTCGCCAGAGCGCGCGGCCAGCAGCTCCTGCGGGGGCAGGGCGCCGACTTCCACATGCAGGTCGATGCGATCCAGCAGCGGGCCGCTGATGCGCGCCTGGTAGCGCGCCACCTTGTCGGGCGTGCAGCGGCAGCGCTGCACCGTCGACCCCCAATGGCCGCAGGGGCAGGGATTCATGGCCGCGACGAGCTGGAAGCGCGCGGGGAATTCGCAGCGCTGGGCGGCCCTGGCGATGGTGATCTGGCCGGTCTCCAGCGGCTCGCGCAGCGCCTCCAGCGCGCTGCGTGCGAACTCGGGGAATTCGTCCAGAAACAGTACTCCGTGGTGGGACTGCGAGATCTCGCCGGGGCGCGGTGGCGAGCCTCTGTCGATTACAACGAAAAGCTTAACCACGGCGTCACATCTTGCTACACAATGGTCTACCAAGTCTGTCGTATGGGTTGATTCAATACATTGAATTAGTTAACTGATATGAAAATTACAATAATTGACGTTACTGAAAGCGATCTTGGTGTGCGGCAGGTCCCCATGAACTACCGTTCGGTCACCGGGCGGGTGCAAACCTTGGATGGGCAGACGGTGTCATTCGAGAGCACCTTGGAGCGCGATCTGGTCTTGTTGATGGACTTCGATCCTCGGATAGCACGCATCACCCACCAACCGATGAAGATCCGGTACCGTCTCGAATCTGGCGAGGAGCGCGCATACACGCCTGACTACTTGGCTACTTCTCGGGGCAGTCCGCTCAGGAAGCCTGCACGGCCCCTGCTTTTTGAGGTCAAGTATCTGGATGAACTTCGGGATCGATGGAGCGACCTCGAAGCGGGTTTCCGGGCCGCCCGTATGGTTTGCGCGCAGCGGCGTTGGGGGTTTCAGGTTGTCGATGAACGCTGCATCCGCGACGACTATCTGAAAAATGTCACCTTTCTGCGTGACTACCGCTCGTATCCCTCCGATGGCAAGTCGGCTCTCATGCTCCTACAGACTCTGCAAGAGCTTCAAGTCTCCACACCTTCGGAACTGTTGGCTGCAACCTTCATGGACCTGACCAACCGCATGCAAGCTGTGGGCGCCATGTGGCGAATGGTGGCGAATGGCTCCATCGGCGCGAATCTCAGGCAAAGGCTAACGATGAAGTCAGAAATTTGGTACGAGGAACCTACGCTGTATGGCAAATGAACTGCATGCTTCTGGCTTCGCTGTCAGCCCTGGAGCCCCGGTGGTGTTCAAGCAGAAAGCTTGCATCGTGCGCCGTGTTCTCTCCACCGATCGGGTGATCATCGAAGACATTGATACCGGCCGCTCAGAGGTCGCGTTCATCAACCAGCTGTCTTCGATCACCACGCTTGTGCCCGAACATGAAGCTGGGGCTACAGGGGAGATGGTTGCTGGACCGTCAGCCCTGCCACCAGCGCTGCTGGCCTTTACTGCTGCCGAGATTGCGAAGGCTGAAAAGCGTCTGGACGTGATCGCCCCGTTGTTGGCAATGCGCAAGCGCTCTCGCAAAGATGTCGAGGACCATGCCAGGCAGTCCGGGGTTTCCGCTGTCACGCTCTACAAGTGGATCAAGAACTACAACGGCTGTGGCTCTCTCGTGGGCCTCATGGATGGCAAGCGAGGCGCCCCCAGCATCACGAAGCTTGATGAGCGTGTGGAGCAGTTCATTCAGGAGGCGATAGACCAGCTGTACCTGTCGTCGCAGCAGCTGACGCCTCGGGATATCTATCAGACCGTGAAAGACCGTTGCGAGCTCGAGCACAAGCCCGTCCCCCACGAAAACACCGTGCGCAACCGGATCGCTGCACTCCCTCTAAACCGTGTTCGGCGCAGGCGCGGTCAAGTTGCTTTGGCAGACAAGGACATGCCTACTCCCGGTGTCTTCCCCGAACCCGTCAATCCTCTCAATCCGGTGCAGATCGACCATGTCCAACTCGACATGATCGTGGTCTTCTCTGACACACGGATGCCATGGGGACGGCCTTGGCTGACCCTGGTCATTGACTGCCTGACACGCGTGATCATCGGCTTCTATCTGAGCATGGACCGCCCTTCAGCAGTGGCTGCCGGCATGGCCCTGGCGATGGGCATGCTGCCAAAACAGGATTACCTCGCATCCCTGGGTTTGCCAGGCCGTTGGCCTGTGCACGGCAAGATTCGCAAGGTGCTCTGTGACAACGCCAAGGAATTTCGCGGGGAGGCCCTTAAGTTCGGCTGCAAGGAGAACGCTATCGGTTTGGAACTTCGGCCTGTCAAGCAGCCACGCTACGGGGCCTACATCGAGCGCCTCGTGGGCAATGTCAACATGATGCTGCGCAAGAAGCCTGGCACGACGTTCTCCAACCCTCAGCAGCGGGGAACATATGACTCCAAGAAAAAGTCTGCATACACCTTGCATGAGCTGGAGATCGAAATTGCAGACTGGGTTGTGAACCACTACCACGTTCACAAACACGGTGCTCTGATGAAGCCGCCATTGATCGTTTGGGAGGAGAAGATTCTGGGCACAGATGGCGCAATGGCAGCCGGACTTCCGATCCAGATCGCGGATCCAGAAAAGCTCAAGCTAGACTTTCTCCCGCTGGAGTCGCGTGTGGTGTCGCCCTCGGGCGTCCGAATGAACAAGGCTGACTACTATCACGAGGCTCTCAATCGATGGATCAATGCAAGCGATCCCGACCATCCTTCGGAGAAGCGCAAATTCACCGTCAAGTACCATCCTCGGCGCCGGCGTGAGGTGTGGTTTCTCGACCCGGAGGTCAAGCAGTACGTGAAGCTCGATCGCTATCCATTCCAAGCTCCCGGAGATGACGAGGTTGACGGCTACGTGGGCGTGGAAGAGCACATTGCGATCGAGGCCCGCAGGCAGCACGAGGGAAGCCAGCTGGAGGACAAGAAGGCCAAGGCAGGTTACCGCTTGCGTAGCGCCCACAGAGAGGCCAATGCTGTCGCAGACACGAAGAGAGTGAGGCGAAAGCCTCCATCGTCGTCGCCTCGAAGTGGTGGCGCAGACCGGTCGGTCGTCGAGACGCAAATGCAGCCTGCGCGCGAGCCCCTGGGATCGGGGGCCAATCCCTTTGAAGCATTCTTGAGCAAGAAAATTACGGGCTTCAATGCGTAGCGTGACGATGAACCAATTTCCTCATCTACACGAAGCTACGGCTCAAATGCTGGAGGCTTCACTGCCCGAAAAGCTGGAGTTCGTTCGCTCGAACCACCTGTTCGGCTACCCCGCCTACGACCATATTTTGCGAGACCTGCAGGATCTGGTGGCGTTCCCTCGTTCGCTTAAACCTGAGTGTCGCGCTGTCATCGCAGACAGCGACAATGGCAAGACCACGTTGACGCGGCAGTTCATTGCCAACAACCCCATCGTGCTGGATGAGGCCGGTTATCCGATCACCAAGGTGTTGTGGGTCGAGACACCTGCGAGTGCTGATGAACGACGGCTGTACAGCGCGATCCTAAGTGCCTTGAACGTGACGCATCGGCCCGACGCCCCCCCAGCACGGCTGGAAGCGCTTGCGCATGAAGAATTGGCCGTGCAGCGCACTTCTGTACTGGTCCTCGATGAGTTGCACGCCATGCTCAACAGCCCCGCGCGTCAGCAAAAGCAGTTCATGGCCTCTCTCAAGAGGCTCTCTAACATGCGTCAGTTAAGCATCGTGGCATGCGGGACTGTCGACGTCTCAAGGGCCTTGGCTATCGATACTCAGTTCGTCAGTCGTTTCACTCGATTGGCGTTGCCCCGTTGGCAGGCAGATGAAAGTTTTCTCAAGCTGCTCGCATCTTTCGAGCGACTGATGCCGCTCGCCAGGCCCTCAAATCTGACCGCCCCCAAGATGGCGCTTGAGGTGTTCAAAAGCTGCGATGGCACCATCGGGTCCGTACGAAAGATCACGCTCCAAGCTGTCGAGCGCGTGCTCAAAGATGGTGGCGAGCGGGTTACGTTCGAGATTATGCAAGGCGCCTGCCAGTCTTATACAAGGAGCCGCTTGGTCACGGCACCGCGGCCGAGCTGAACAATCATGCAGCCATATTCCCAAGAGACGCTGGGCTCGTTCTTGGTGCGCTGGGCATGGGCTCGGGGGGAGCAGCCTGCAGTCTTGTCTCATCGACTGGGCCTGGGCTACTTCGTTTGGACCAGGGATCTGGACCGCAGCTTGTCCGAGGAGATGTTGCAAGCCATTGCAGCGGCCAGTGGCTGCAGGCTGGAGCAGGTTCGTTGTATGACCTATTGCAGTCAGCTGGCTGCAGCAGCAGTACCTGTGCACCGCAGCGGCTTTCTGCCTTGGCTGCTGCCTTTAGGGATCTACCATCGGCGCAGGCTTCGTTTTGGGCAGCTGTTCTGCCCTGCTTGTCTAAGGGAAGATATGCCGCGCCATCTGCATATGCACTGGCGCTTGGCTTCATCGTGGATTTGCCTCAGGCACGGCGTCAGTCTCATGGATGCGTGTCCGCACTGTGGCGCCCCGTTCGCTCCATATCGAAACGACTCTCTTGTTTTGGGGCGATGCGAGTGTTGCGCCTTTGCTTTGTACAGCGCACATCCATCTACCTGTTCTGCGCGGCAGCAGGCGCAGCAAGAGCGTGTCGATGCGTTGTGGAGGCAGGCGTTTCTCGGGCACCCGCTGCCTTTGGCGTTGGCCTATCGGTTGATCACTCAGAGGGCGAAAAAGGCTCCTGATTTTTCAGGCGCAGGAGAACCGTGGAGCTACTGGCGAATCTTTGCTCGCAGCCACCTGCTGGAGAACGCCTTGGCCAGGTTTGACGAAGATATGGAGTGCTACACAAGAGAAGTTGGAGTCCAAGAGTGTTACGTTCGTGCTTTGCCGCAGGCACGTACGACGCCAAGGTCGTGCTGGGAAGTGCCGCGTGATCCTCAGCTGCGTGCTCGCAGGATCCTTCAGATTGCATTGCGTTTGTCGGTCAGGCGCTCCACTGCATCGCGTGTGAGGGCACGGCTATGACCCAATCCAAAGCTGATGGGTCGCCGGGACAATATTTCGCACATGCACTGCGTTCAGCGTGCGGCAACTGTGGGCGATCGATGGACAAGGCCCACCGCATCCATCATGGAGTGAAGTACTGCAGCAATTGCTACCCAGCAGTTTTTCCTCCGCGAACCTGCCAGATCTGCGGCGAGACGGCCAGAGCCCACAAGCATGCAACCTCGTCCGTGTGTGGGAAATGTGCACGGCAGGACCGCACATGTCTGCGTTGCGGCCGTTTGACTCCCCAAGCCGCTTTGCGGGTCGGAGACCGCGTTGCATGCGCATCATGTGCGCCTTATTACCGCGCTTCAAGACCTTGCGATACGTGTGGAACGCCGAGCACTAAGCTGAGCAAGTCGCGCGGCTTTCCTGAGCGTGGCCAGATGTGTGAGCGTTGTCTGCGCAAAGTTACTCAGGCTACCTGCAGCCACTGTCACAAGCACCGCACTCAGTACTTTATGACGCTCGCTGGTTGCCATCTTTGCAGCAAGTGCTGCGAACTGGATGGTCCCAGTCATGACTGTCCAGATTGCGGCTCGCGCGTGCAGGGAACGGGCTTCTCGCCTTGTTTCAGCTGTTCCATCAAGCGCGGGAATGTGAAACGGCAGCAGTCAGCCCAGCACATGCTAGTGACTCAACAGGCGAAGCAGCTGTACGCGGACTTCACGCAGTGGGGCAATTCATCGCAGCGGGCAAGCAAGTTGGCGGCGCATGCTTCGCGCTACTTGCAGTTCATCACTCGCATAGACATCGCGCTGCAGCAGGCATCCGTCCCGTTGGACCAGGCAGTGTTGCTGGAGACCTTCACAACGCAGGAGCTGCGGCAAATGGGGTTGCTAATGCAGTTTTTGGTGGAACAAGGCGCTTTCCTCCAAGACGCTGCAGCGCGCCGCCAAAACTCGGATGAGGCCTTGGTGCAAAGCAAGCTCAAGGGCGCTACTGGCAAGCCCTGGGCCGCCGATCTCCAAGCCTTTGATACGGCGTTGGCCCAACGGCAAAAGCCGCTGAATGTGCGAAGTCGCAAGTCCTATCTTTCTGCTGCCATTGCCCTGTTGACTGCCGCCAAGGTGGGACGCGCAACGCAACTCAAGCAGGAAGCAGTCGATGCACTCTTACGAAGCAAGCCAGGCCTGCGCGCATCACTGACCCCCTACTTGTCGCACTTGGCGAGCCGGCACGGGATGCGCCTGAAGGTGCCCGGCAAGCGCACGGCACCCAGACAATCTCTGCTGCCGCAAGCGCGGTACGCAAGGCTATTGATGGATGCCATTGCGGGCAAACCTCCTCGCTCAACTGAGTTGTCGTTGACCGCTACGTTACTTGCGCACCTACTGAACGTGCCACTGACGCAAATACTTCAGCTGAGACACCAGGACGTTGACTGGGCGACAGGGTTGCAGATGCGCCTGAAGGATCGCTGGATGGAGGTGCCGCAAGAAGTGGGCGCGTTTGTCCGGGCGCTGCAGTCACCAGAACATTTGGGTGGGTCAGACTTCAACCCTTGGGTGTTCCCGGGCCGACTGATAAGTGACTGCCTCAGCACATCTGCTGTTTCCTACCATCTGAGAAAGTACGAAATCCCGACGAACCGAAAGCAAGCACGCCACTGAACCGAAGATGCCCAAGGCATTTACAGGCTCTGGCGAACTTCAGCAATCAGATGCGCTACGGAATACGTCAACTGTTTCTGAGGCTTGACCGGAGAACTGTATTTATATACAGTATTCCTATGCGCCTCTCACCCACCCCTAACCCGCGACAGAAGCCTGCGTGTGTGGAGCGGAGCAACCCTGGGTTCAGGCCATTGTCCAATCGTGTATGTACACACAAGGCCAAAGTTCGCGAAGGCACGCACATCTTTCGCCTCCCATCTTTCACGCATTGCAAGTCGATGCCCATGGTTTTATTGGCTGCAGCTATACGTAACAGCTTTGATACAGTCCTGCCCATCAATTTAACCAGGTGGAGCGTTGACTGCATGGAAACCAAAAAGCTCAGTATCGAGTTGCTTTCGAAGCGCCAAGATGTCCTGCCATTCGTCGCCAAAGTTGTGCAAGCCGCTGAAAGTGACCGCGATGCCTTGGGCTGGTTTCCCTTCAGTGTTTACAACGAGGCGGCAACCGGTGAACGGCTTATCGTTGCAGTTGCTCACCGAGCTGGCCAGGCCTGTTATGCAGGCCACTTGCTGTTTGCTACGCGGTTTCCACGGGGCTACGTGAGTCAGATCCATGTCGATCCGCAATTGCGCCGTTACAACGTTGCAAAAACGATGCTCGACGCGCTCAAGGCACATTTGAGTGCGTTGAACTACATCGCCATTGGTGCTCGAGTCGCTGAAGACCTGCGCTTATCCCAGGAGTTTTGGCAAAGCCAGGACTTCTATGCTTATCGCACCACCCCTGGGGGCAAGACACGGGGTCGCACCTTGGTGCTGCGCAGCCACGAACTACCAACTCGACAGCTCTTTGCAACCAGCGGGCTTAATCACCGAGATCCACTGGGCCTTGCGGCAGAGCCCCCTGCTGCCACCAAGCTTTATCTGCTGGACCTCAATGTGATGTTCGATCTGGGGCCGCGAAGAGCGCGTCACCAAGATGTCGTCGACCTGTTTGCTCTCGAACGTTTGGGCGTGTGCCGTCTTGCGTTGAGCACAGAGTTTGATGTCGAGCTTAAGCGATCTGCGACGAGAGGGAAGACCGACCCCATGCAGGGCCTGGGGCAAGTTTTCCCGAAATTCGCGGCCCCTCCTGACGATGTGATGGCGCAACTCACCAACGAACTCGCTCCTATGATTTTTGCGGAGCGGTTCGCAGCAGATGCCCTGACAAGCAACGACCTGTCTGACCTGCGGCACCTGGGCACCGTGATACATCACAAGCTAGCAGGCTTGGTGACCAGTGACGGCGCCATTTGTGATGCAGCTGCCATGCTGCGCTCACGGTACGGCATCGAAGTGCTCTCCCCATCTGCTTTCCAGGTTCTGGGGGAGATTGATCCTGAGCTTGGAGCCATCACTGCCAGCACACGTGACACACTTGAACTCAAGGAGCTCACCTGCGGCAACGAAATGGCGGTTCGTGAGCTCCTTGGACGCCTGGGGGTCGGTCTGGTGGAGCAGTCCACTGCATGGGCTGCCGATGATGGCAACAGCCGCGCTCGCCATCGTTACATCGTTGCACAAGGCTCTGAAGTCATCGGATATCTGATGTGGCCCAGCGGCCTCAGGGGGGGCACTTGCGATGCCTACTTGGCAGTCGATGAACGCGTTACGTGTGCTCCGGATGCGGCACGCCTGATGCTCGTTCATCTGATGGGAAGGACACAGGAAGACGTTCAACGCGTCCGACTGAACCTCGCACCCCAGCAGGCATCGGTCCGGGAAGTCGCCCTGGAGATCGGTTTCACCGGAACAGACAAGGCGCAGGAGTTGCACAAGGTATCCCTCTACAGCGTGGTCCTCCCCCATAACTGGTCGACACATCGTTCGAAACTTCAAAGTGCGAGCGAAATCGGTCTACCTTTGTCGATGCCGATTTTCCGGGATGCCGACCAATACATCGAGCTGACCCGCCCCGATGGCCAACGCACACAGCTCACAGCTTTTGCCTTGGAAACCTTGCTGTCGCCAGCGCTGATATGCATGCCTGGCAGACCGGGTGTGCTCGTGCCCATCCAGCGGGACTATGCAGAGCACTTACTGGGTCATCTCGATCAGATGCAGCTGCTCCCGCGTGCCAAAGCCTTGCTTTACCAGCAACGCCACTATCTGAGTTCTCCGAGAACCTTGAAGTCTTTCCAGCGTGGCAGCCTGATGTTCTTCTACGAGTCCACGCGCAACAAAGGGCTCAAAGCCGTGGTGGCCATGGCAAGGGTGACAAATGCCTACTTGAGTGCCCAGGGGCTGGTCGACAAAGGGGACCTGGACCGGTCCGCGCTTGAGGCCATCGATCTCGCAGCCATCGGAAAGTCCGAGATCAAGACCGTCGTGGCCTTCAGCAACCTGCAGAACCTGCCGAAACCTGTGCCTCTGGAGAGCCTTAAAAGGTTCGGTTGTGGCGAGCCCACCCAGCTGCTGACCAGCCGAATGCTCACATCCGAGCAGATCGAAAATATTCTTCTTGAAGGATTTCCAAATGAACGCCGCGCACCACTTCTTGATCTCTCTTGAAGAAAGGCATGCGAGCAGGATTCTTCAAGGCACCAAGACCGTCGAGCTTCGTCGTCGTCCCATGCATGTCGCCCTTGGATCGACGGTCTGGATCTACGTAAAGATGCCGGTGGGCAGCATCGTCGGGTGCGCCACGGTCACAGGCCTGCACACACTCGCCCCCAGTACTCTATGGAGGCGTTTCGGTACTGTATCCGGGCTCAAGCGCCAGGAGTTCTTTGAGTATTTTTCGGGTTTGCCAAAAGCCTTTGCACTGGGGCTGAGCGAACCTACACAACTCGCGTCTCCCATACCGCTGAGCAAGCTGCGCGACATGGCGGGCGGCTTTCATCCACCGCAGTTCTTCGCCAATGTCGCCAGCGATGGGCCTTTGCTGCACGTGATGAGCCAGGCTCTTCACGGCAGACCCCACAAGTCGCCCAACCTGCAGCGAGAGCTGGAACTGGCGTGAGGCGTTCTCGGAAAACGCCGGGACCGAGATTAGGCTCTACGGCGATCTGCCGCAGCAGCCATCTCTGCCAGGAACGGCCCTTCATGTTGGGCAGGTTGAGCGATGAGAAAGGCGTTGCGATCTTGGCCGACGATCCACGCAGGAGGCTTGCCCCGTCCTGTCCATGTGGCGCCAGTAGTTGGATTTTGGTACTTGGCCGCGCCTTGCTTTTTGCTTTTGGCGGGCAGCAACGGAAAGACTTGCTGAGAGGTGAGGCCAAACTCGGTGACGAGCTCTTGTACGCGACGAAGTGCGGCTGTGGCTTCAGTTTTCTTTGCCTTGGCGATTTCTGCATCCAGAGCAGCTTTCGCGGCCAGTAGTTCGGTCAAATTCATAGTCATACCTTGGTCCATGGGCGTTCGCCATCACGTGTGGCGCCAACAATTATCGGGCTTACTTGGAACTGACTGAGCCTCGCCGCCAGTAAAGATCAGGTCGGTGGGGATGGTGAACGGCAAAGAGCATCCGTCCCTGCTGCCGTCAGATTCATTGCCCACGGGCATCCAGGGCCGTGGCGATCTGCAACTCCCTCGTAGCGTCGATAGTCAAACGCAGTGCACGGCGCACAGGGTCCACTTCAGCAACGGGGGAGCGCGTCTGTGCTGCTATTGCACCAAGGCAGTGGTTGATGACGGATGTCGGGGCACCGAGTTGCTCGCGCTCGTACCGCGACAAACAAGAACGATCTACGCCAAGGAGCTTCGCGAATTCGGCTTGGGTGCGCTTTCCTCGTGCCTGCCTGATCAGTTCACTTTGCCGTGTAGGGAACGTTTGAATACTCATCGATGTGCTATAGATACACCATATGTGCAACAATAGCACAAGTTGATAGTAGCCTCCCCTACAATCAAAATTGGACACAACATGGCAAGAGCAGACCAAATCAAAGCGCTTTTCAGAGCCTACGCAGGTAACGAAGACGCACAGTTCATCTCCGTGGCACTTCAAGTCGCTGCGGATGAAGCTCGCCGTGGTCACTCAAAACTTGCAGGGGAGCTGCGAGAGCTCATTGAAAAGGCGCGAGCACCTGCTGCCCCCCGTGCGCGCGCACGGACATTGCCTCTTGTGCAGCCTCGCGGCGAACTGGCTGAGCTGCTGACAGCGCAGTACCCCCAGCACCCTTTGAAGCACATGGTCCTGTCCAGGGAGGTGGAGCAGAAGCTGCAACGCGTGCTCCTGGAGCAGCGGCAGCATGAGCGCCTCAGTGAACATGGATTGACGGCTCGCCGCAAGCTCTTGTTGGTAGGGCCTCCCGGCACAGGCAAAACGATGACGGCTGCCGTGCTCGCTACTGAGCTGAAGCTGCCGCTTTTCACCGCGCGGTTTGACAGCCTCATCACCAAGTTCATGGGGGAAAGCGCCTCTAAGCTTCGCTTGGTCTTCGAAGCTCTCAAGATCACCCGCGGTGTGTACTTTTTTGACGAGTTCGACTCGCTGGGAATGCAGCGGGGGGGGCAGCATGACGTTGCAGAGATGCGCCGCACGTTGAACATGTTCTTGCAGCTGATCGAGCAGGACACCTCGGACAGCATCATCGTGGCGGCAACGAACCACGGAGCTTCTCTTGATACTGCGCTCTTTCGCCGCTTCGATGATGTGATTCGATATGCCACCCCAGACGAAGCGCAAGTCGATGAACTGCTGCGCAATCGTTTGGCGATGATGGCTCCTGCAGACTTGAACTGGTCAAATCTGGTCCCCCGTGCAGTGGGACTTTCCCACTCCGAGATCACCAAGGCTTGCGAGGACGCCATCAAGGACGCCATCCTTGAAGAACGAACGAGCATTTCAGAAAAAGGCGTTCTCACCCACCTGCAGGAGCGAGCTGCAAGCCAGCTGCACAACTGATCGGCCGGCCGTCCGGCCGGCCGGTCTGGTACATTGAGGTAACAAAATGCATCGTTGCCCTCACCATGCCAGATCTCGATCATTTGTCAGTTACGGGGTTCACTACCGACCGAAGCTTCCAGTCGACACACTCGTTTCCCAAGCCATCGGAGCTTCAGCGGGACCGGGAGCAGCATGGCAGCGCATTGCTGCGTCAACTCGCGAAACTACGGTTAGACGCTGAAGCTCTTTCCTTGGAGCGTGCAAAGCGCGGGCTGACTACGTCCACTGGAATGATCATTGCGATCGAGTTTTCGGCTCAGGCGAAATTTGATGTCAAAGCCCTCGAGTGGCGCAAAGACGAAATAGAGGTTTTAACTGTTGCGCAGTCCGGTGGCGGAGCCCAAGTCGTTGCGCTTCATGTTCCGGAAGGCAAGCTGAGTGCGCTTGAGACTCGGGTAAGGAAGTACCTGAGTGGCCCTATGACAAAGCATGGGAAGCCTCCCCATACACAGCTCGTCAATGCAATCGAGAAAATTCGCGGAGCGGCCTTTGCAGAGTTGTGGACAGAGGAAGCGGCACCACCCGCGCCTGAGAAAGCAACTTGGCTGCAAATCTGGTTGCGCAACGGTGCCCGGACAGCGAGCGCAACAGCAAAGGCATTCCAAGCAGCTGCCGTGCAGTTCGGTATTCAGGTCGAAACGAGTTACCTCAGCTTCCCAGGGCGCGTTGTAGTTGCAGCATGGACGACTCGCAAAGCATTGGAGGGCGCACTCAGACTGTTGGATCTGATCGCCGAGATACGGTACGTTCAACCACACGCAGAGTTCTTTCTTTCAGATCTTGCGCCTCGTGAGCAGGCCCCCTGGGTGCAAGAGCTGCTGCAACGATGCACATTCGCCGAGCCAGGCACAAGCCCCTATGTCACTTTGCTCGACACAGGGGTGAACCGAGCCCATCCTCTGCTGGAGAAGGCTGTCGCCCATGAGGACGTGATGGCGGTGGATTCGGAGTGGGGTCCAGGTACGGATGTAGATGGACATGGAACCGAGATGGCAGGCGTCATCTGTCACGGCGACCTGGTGGCACCTTTGGCGCATGATCAGAAGCTCGATGTGCCTCATCGAATGGAGTCAGTGAAAATCTTCCCGCCTGCAGGAGCTAATCCACCACATCTGTACGGCTGGATCATGGCAAAAGCGGTGGACAAGGTCGAACAGAAGAATCCGGGACGCTCACGCATTTTTGTGACAATGACTACAGCGATCGGTCCCGGAGCAGGGATGCCTACGGAATGGTCAGCGTGCGTAGATCAATTGGCTTTTGGCTTGAACGGCCTTGACCCTTACACCAAGGGCATCAGCTGGGGCACGGACTTTGCGCTCAAACAGCGGCTGTTCGTGATGTCCGCAGGAAACGTGCCCTGGCAGGGTTGGACTCAGTACCCCGATATCAACCACTCTACTTCCATCGAGGACCCTGGCCAGTCTTGGAATGGCCTCACCGTAGGTGCCTGCACTGACCTGACCTATTTGGACATTCAGCGCTGGCCGACGTATGCTCTCATCGCACAGGGTGGTGCTCTCTCCCCGGCATCGACTACATCGCGCTTGTGGCGAAATTCATGGCCCTTGAAGCCAGACGTTGTCGCGGAAGGGGGAAATGCGACGATTGATGACACCAATGTTCCTGCAGTGGGACCTAGCAGCTTACGAATATTGACGACATCCCACAGAATGCACCAGGGGCCTTTTGCCGAAACAGGGGATACCAGTGCAGCGGCCGCAGAAGTGGCAAGAATTTGCGCCCACATAAGAGCTAGATATCCAAACTATTGGGAAGAAACTGTTCGTGCCTTGGTAATACACGGCGCACGCTTCACTCCCCAGATGCTGGCTCAGCTGCCGAGAGGCGCGAAAAAAAGGGACATGAGGGAACTCTTGCGCACTTATGGCTTCGGCAAAGTCTCTCTGCAAAATTCCTTGGCTTCGGCCGAAGACGCTCCTACTCTCATCGTTCAGGACACAATCGTTCCGTATCAGCTTGAAAAGAGCAAGGTCAAACTCAAAGAGCTGAAATTGCACAAATTACCTTGGCCAGCCGATGAGCTAGAGGCCTTAGGTGAAGTTGCTGTGGAAATGAGGGTAACTCTATCCTTCTTTGTAGAGCCGAATCCCAGCCGCAGAGGGTGGCAGAGCAAATTCCGATATCAGTCTCATGGGCTTCGATTTGCTGTCAAAGGCGCCAGCGAAGATGAGGTGCGCTTCAATCAACGAATCAACAAGCTCGATCGCCTTGAAGATTTTGACGAAGATGAAAGCCTGTCGGACCCCGATAAGAACGAGTGGCAAATCGGGGCAGTGCTACGCGCTAGAGGCTCTGTGCATAGCGATGTCTGGAGGGGGACTGCGGCACAGCTGCGTGAGAAGTCGCACATCGCAGTGTTCCCCATAGGTGGCTGGTGGAAGGACTGGCCAGGAGCCGAGCGCGCTGGCAAGTCCACCAGGTATTCGTTGGTCGTTTCACTGCGCCCCATCCAAGAGGTTGACGTGCCAATAGATCTCTACACGCCGATCGCCACGGAAATCGCAATTGTCAACGCTGTTGACATTACTACTTAGGCAGATCAGAAGAACGTTATGCACTAGCTGTACTTGGCTGTCAAAGCCAAGCACTAGTCTTGCGCGTAGTCTGTCGTGCACCTCCTCAGCCCAGCATGTCCTCCGTTTCAGATCTCCAATTCTCCCAACTGCCACTGAATGACACCTTGTATCGTCTAGTCGGTGCCGCCAAGATACTCCCCAAAAAAGATGAAATGGAGACGCCACGTGTGCAGCTGTGGTTTGCGGAGATTGATAACCGGGTTCCTGAACGTCTCGCCTATGCCAGAAGGGCCAGCGGAGCTTGTAGTCTGTTGTCGGTGATTGAGGCAGCAGGTTCTCTGCCAACATTCCCCTTGGGCTCATTTTGGCACGATAAGACCATGCAACATGGGTTGATCATGGGCGATCAAATCAAGATTGAAAACCTACGTATTCCCCCACAGAGTTGGATACTTGTTCCTCCAAAAGACTACATCCGTACCCACGGGAATTACGGTATGCAAGAATTTCCCCTGGGCGGCGAAGACATTGCTGGGCAACTCCACGACTTTAGGGATGCACCCTATTATCGATGCTATAGCGACACGGGGCTGGAGCTCATTATCCCAGCGTACGAGGTATTCAGGAGATTTTACGGCGTATGTTCCTTTCTTGCAAATGCATTACTTTCCAATCATTGGAGCAAAGAGTTGCGGAATTTGATTGTAGAAAGTGAAACGGGGTTCACGCCGGAGGGCGATGCCTATAGGATCCTAACCAAGCATAAATTATCTTCCCTTAGCTGCCGTGCCATTGCACATTTCGAGACTTCTGAATATGCCAGCATGCAGGCGCAGGGCATATTTTTGGGAATACAAAACTCCCGGAGGGCGGGAATACCCCATCCGTGGATTCAAGCTCATCCGCACTGGACTGCAGACAAGGAAAAAGACGATATGACACTGTCATTCCTCGGTCAACAGCTTTCAAGCGGCGCAATTCTAGTGATGTGGATTTATAACTCTGAATTTCCGCCTCCTCCCGTGCCTCTCGTTCGTGTTCTGGCCAACCAAAAAATACCGATAAATTCGCAGCAATCTTCACAAGCATTTTCTGGGCCTGAAGGACAACCCAAAGGCTTAAACGGAGACCCTGTGGTTATCCATCCGCCAGCAGATACCAGGCTGGGAAATTATGTATCTCATCTTGCGATCAACGAGATGTGGTCTGATTTACCTGACATGAGGATTGAGTATAAAAAGATTACTTTTACAGATCAGGCCCTAAAATCTGATGAAAAATCAAACAAACGCAAAAAAAACCATGGTACCGGGCATAAATCCTCGTCGGGAAGTCTCAGCAGCGCTTCCCTTAGCGCCCACGCACAAAGCGGGATAAAGAACAGATTCAGCGCTCTGGCCGCCTGTTTCATGCAGCTTGAGAAAGAAAGAGTCATTAAACAGAGATTGGACTATGGATTAATAAATCCTGTCGCTGTTGGGAGTGCGGTATATTGCATGCTCCCTACTCAACTTGGAACGACAGATATTCCCTGGGCCATTGTGGGTAGAGGAGACGATGCCAGAGGACGGCTGTGCTGGGTGAGTGAAATTGAGCTGCCTGATGGCTCATTACAGTATTTCTTTGAACTAGAAGTTCTGGATGAAGAAGCCTTCTATGCTCTCATAGTCAAGCCAATTGAAAACGATGCGAAGCTTGCAGAAGAAACCCTGGTCGAAATCCTGAAGCTTGCCGTTTCGACAAAGGGTCGTTGGAATAATGGGGACTGGAGAAATCTGGAAAATTCAATAATAAGGGGGCTTATTAAACACAAGTTCGAAAATGGTGTGCTTAGCGCTGACTACGTCAGAAGAAAACTACTGTGAATTGCGCATTATCTCTACAGGCTTAATAACCGCTCTGTAAGTTCTTCCGCTGTGACAGCAGTCAAACCAGTCGTTCCATCCACAAGGAATACGGATCTATTGAAGGGACGAAAGAGCCAGGATCTATCGTCGATCGCAAGCCAGGGGAACACCATACGATCGTTGTCCCGAAGCCAAGCATTGCACTCGGCCTCACGTTCATAGGCAAGAAGTGAATTTGGAACGTCATGCAGTTCCGCAAAGCGAGGTGTCACATCAAGAACGCGTGAAGCAACATCATCGGAAAAAAGTGAGCGCAGGCTCTCAAGCGAGCGTTGAAGGCGCCAGGTACTTGTGATGACCACGTCCCAATCCGTGCAACGTCGCAGCACGTTCTCGAACACAGGCAAGCAACACAAGTGCTTTGACTCGTGGCAGAACTCGGGATGGATCACTCCATCAAAGTCCAAGAATATTGTGTTCACGCTGCAATTGTAGTGTTGGCGGGTGCCCAAAGGCTTACACCCATCATCGTCATGGTCTAGTCGAGCCCTTTAACGATCCAAGGAGTTAACCAGTTATGCAGAGTTACCCGCAACGCGTTAGAGATAATATCCTTCCCTTATCTGTGGGTTCAACCCTTCCCGAAGCATTTGAAGAATGGTTATTCACCGATGAAGTAATTGATCATGATCATAAAGATGAGATCTGTGAACTGTGCGAGCAAGACGGCCTTCGCTATCTGTCGCATCCCGTACGATCATATGGTCGCTTGTGAAACAGGTGCGGGTGGGTCTGGTACCAATCTTTCATGGCCTGC
>NZ_JAQOTI010000076.1:0-634 GCF_028401915.1 Delftia sp. DT-2 | reverse complement strand
GAAGGCGTTTCCTTTTTCCAGAAGGCCCATGACACCCTGGTCGGCGGTGACGACGCGGCACATGCCAACGTGATTGCGCACAACAGGCTGTTCGGCGTGGGATTGCGGGGGGACGAAGTCAAGGGCGTCTCCATGCTCGGCAATGCCATCTACGGCAATACCGAGGGAGGCATCGCACGAACCAGCCTGGCCAACGGAGATCCTGCCGAGCCGGTGCTGCTCACGGTGACGCCCGAGGGCCTGTCCGGCACGCTGGACAGCGTCGCCAACGAGAGCATGCGCATCGAGTATTTCTCGACGCCCAGGCTGCCCGACGGGCTGGTGGAGCGCGCCGCCGGCAAGGTTCTGCTGGGCTCGCAGACCGTGACCACCGATGCCTCCGGCCATGCGCCCTTGGCGTTCAAGGGCGCCATGCCTCCGGGTGACCAGGCCGCTGTCACGGCGACGGCCACCCGGATTTCCACCGGCGACACCTCGCGCTTTTCCAACGCGATGGCGGCCAACGCCGCCCCCGTGGCGCTGCCGCAAGCCGTCACGACGCCGCAGGATACGGCGCTGTCCATCACCCTCGCTGGCACGGACTTCGAGTCGGACCCGCTGCGCTTCGAGATCACCACCGGCCCCGCCCATGGCG
>NZ_JAQOTI010000075.1:0-647 GCF_028401915.1 Delftia sp. DT-2 | reverse complement strand
TCTATTCCAATACCTAGTGGACCGGGCGTTTCGATTTTTCCGTTGTGAACTGCCAAGTGAGTCAGTGATTTGCTATTAATGCCTATGCCGCGGGTATTTTCAAACGGCTTGCCAGATATAAGATGTTTCCTTAGATCAATGTTGGAATGGCTGTCTTCCGAGAAACTAATTACACTGCCCTGACCAGCCTCGTCTGTTGGTGACCCGCGTACTCTGCCATTAATGAAATCTCTTAATTTTCTTTGTACAAAGTCGTGAACTACACAGTGATTCCCCCTCCCTCTGACATACTCAACAATAGGATGAAAGCCACCTCGATATTTGACGGGACTGCAGCCATCTGGCAATGGACCTTTGTCGCTGGGAGGATGGCGACTTTCCGCCCATTCTTCCCAAGTCATGCCTTGGGAGAGTCCGGAAGATAAAATTGCCAAGATGAATGTCAGTGATTTAATTTTTATACTGGTTTGCATATGATGCTACTGGGTAAGCAGACGCCTGGATATTTTTCTTCTTGCCCAACGAGCCCTCCAAGAAATTTTTCCCGATTAGAGTTGGCTTGTCTCTCAATGTAGTAGTGCATGTCCTCCTGGTACAGCCCGGTGGGATCGATCCGGTTGAGTGGGTTGCCGCATATGGCCGTCGAA
>NZ_JAQOTI010000074.1:0-651 GCF_028401915.1 Delftia sp. DT-2 | reverse complement strand
CTCCAGCTTGGCCAGGGGCACGAAGCTGTCGGGCTCGTAGAGGTATTCGCTCAGGCGTGAGCCACGGATTTCCCCGGCGAGCAGGTCGCCGTCGTAGAGGAAGGTGGTGCGCCCGAAGGCATCGTGCTTGTCGATGCGCCGGCCGAGCGCGTCGTAGCGGTAGCGCGTGGTCTGGACGGTGGCGGCAGGCTCTGGCTGCGCGTTCGAACCGGCGGTCTTCGGGCCGGGCCTGTCGTGGTAGCGCGTGACCGTGGATTCGAGCATCTGGTGCTCGGCGCTGTAGCGAAAGCGCTGCACGGTGTGCCAGCCGATGCGGCGCTCCACGATGTTGCCGTGCAGGTCGTACTGGAAACGCAGGTCTTGGTAGACGGCGAGCCGGTTGGTGGGCACCTGTTCGCGTTCACTGTTGGCGCCGCCGCTGCTGAGGTCTCCACCACGGTTGGGGTTGAGCAGGTTGCCTGCGGGGTCGAATGCGAAGGTTTCCAGGTTCCGGCCCGAGGTGGGCAATCCACCTGCAGCGTTTTTCTGGGCGGCGAGGATGCGGCCCAGGGCGTCGTAGCGGTACTGGCTGTCGCCGCGCAGGCCGTCGCGCGTGGCGACGAGGTTGCCTGTGGGGTCGTACTGGTACAGGCGGGCGATGCGCTGGCCGGA
>NZ_JAQOTI010000073.1:0-679 GCF_028401915.1 Delftia sp. DT-2 | reverse complement strand
TGCCGTCGCTGTAGTGGTAGAGCTGGCGGCGTCCGAAGTGGTCGATCTGGGCCATGAGGCGCCAGGGGCCATCGACCGACTCACCGGGCGGGGGGCCAAAGCCCCAGAGGGTGTCGCCATCGCCGCTGAAGGCCAGGATGGCCTCGGGATTGCACGCCAGCGCCGCCTCCACATGCGACCAGCGCGGGTTCGCAGCCCAGGGCGCTGTGCCGCCGTCCGGCTCCGGGCTGCCGCCGCGCAGCAGCCAGATGTCTTCGCTGGCACTGTGCAGCTGGCCGCCCGGCGCCAGGGGTTGGTCGAAGGTGATGACGCGGCCGCTGGCGTCCAGCAGCAAGGTGGCCTCTTCCTGCAGGCGGATGCTGAGCTCCTGCAGCAGGTGCCAGCCATGGCCCAGCAGGCCGCAGGCCGCGCCGTGCTCGGGGTTGACGTAGCTGCTGTACTGGCGCTGCCAGGCCACAGGCAGCGCAGCCGAGGGCAGGGCAAAGTCCAGGTCTTCTGCACCCAGCAGGACCTTGGCGCCGAGCTGGGGGTTCACAGGGGATCCGACGGTGATGCCGTCCGGGCAGACGGAGCAGGCCAGGCCGCCCTGGCTGCCGATGAGCACGGTGCGCGAGCCGGTGACGATCTTGCCCTTGACGACGCTGTCGGTGATGCGGGCTGCGGGTTGGCCACTCATGCG
>NZ_JAQOTI010000072.1:0-741 GCF_028401915.1 Delftia sp. DT-2 | reverse complement strand
GGCCTGCTGGCCATCCTCAAGGCCGGTGGCGCCTATGTGCCGCTGGACCCGGATTACCCGGCGGACCGGCTGGCGCACATGGTCGAGGACAGCGGCATTGCCCTGGTGCTGACGCAGGCTGCGCTGCGCGAGCGCATTCCCGGCGCTGCTGCGCTGCAGGTGCTGGAGATCGACATGCTGGACCTGTCGGGCGAACCCGATACCGATCCGCAGGTCGATGTCCCGGCCGACAGCCTGGCCTATGTGATCTACACCTCGGGCTCCACGGGCCGTCCCAAGGGCGCGCAACTGAGCCACCGCAACGTGGCACGGCTGCTGGACGCCACCGATGCCTGGTTCGGCTTCGGCCCGGACGATGTCTGGACCCTGTTTCACTCCTACGCCTTCGACTTCTCGGTCTGGGAGATCTTCGGCGCCCTGTGCACGGGCGGCCGGCTGGTGGTGGTGCCGTACTGGGTCAGCCGCTCGCCCCAGGACTTCCTGGCTTTGCTGCGTGCCGAGCGCGTAACGGTTCTCAATCAAACGCCTTCGGCCTTCGGGCAGCTGGCGCATGCGGTGGAGCAGGATGAAGAAGGCGGCTCCGGCCTGTCCCTGCGCCAGGTGGTCTTTGGCGGCGAGGCGCTGGAGCCCGAGACCCTGCGGCCCTGGTTCGACCGCTTCGGTGACGAGAGCCCGCAGCTCATCAACATGTACGGCATCACCGAGACCACGGTGCATGTGACGTACCGGGAGATCACCAAG
>NZ_JAQOTI010000071.1:0-807 GCF_028401915.1 Delftia sp. DT-2 | reverse complement strand
CGAAGACCGCGTCTGGCGCTACGACCCCTGCGGCAACCGCATCGCGCAAATGCATGCAGACCACAGCCAGCAGCAACTGCACTACGACGGAGCGCACCAGCTCATTGCCGTGTGCAGCAGCCAGATCCAGGGCAACGCCGAGCAGTTGCGCCACCACAGCCGTTACACCTATGACGCCCTGGGCCGCAGGCTCAAGCAGCAAGTGCAAAGCGCAGACACGGAACTGCCCACCCGCACCCACTACTACGGCTGGGACGGCGACCGCCTCATCCACACCGAACGCCTGCAGCATGGCGATGACACGCGCCACATAGAACACACCATCTACGAACCCGGCAGCTTCACGCCCCTGGTGCGCCTGAGCACCACGGCCAGCGGCGACCCCCAAGACGAGCCCCACCTGCTGGTGCAAGCCATCGCCGCAGGCCTGCCCGACCCGGACGACCCCAACCACGCGCCGGCCCTGGCCCTGATGCAAACCATGCTCGACGCCGTGCCGCGCGACATGCAGCAAGACGCAGCCCGCCACCTGCGCCACACCCTGGACCACGGCCTGCCGCCCAGTGCCCAGGCCATGCTGGGCGAACAGGCAGACAGCACTACACGCCTGCTCAGCGGCATGCAGGCAAAACTGCAGAAACAGGAAAAAGAACAGCACGCCCGCATCGCCATCCACCACTACCACTGCGACCACCTGGGCACGCCCATGGCCCTGACCGACCAACGGGGGCTAGTCGCCTGGGCGGCCAAGCTGGACCCCTGGGGCAATGTGCTGCAGGAATACAACCCGCAAGGCATCCACCAGGC
>NZ_JAQOTI010000070.1:0-830 GCF_028401915.1 Delftia sp. DT-2 | reverse complement strand
TCCAGGCCGTAGTCGGCCACCGAGAAGATCGGTGCCTCGGGGTCCTTGTTGATCGCCACGATCACCTTGGAGTCCTTCATGCCGGCCAAGTGCTGGATGGCGCCGGAAATGCCCAAGGCAATGTACAGCTGGGGCGCCACGATCTTGCCGGTCTGGCCGACCTGCAGGTCATTGGGCGCATAGCCTGCGTCCACCGCTGCGCGGCTGGCGCCGATGGCGGCGCCCAGCTTGTCAGCCAGGGGCGTGATGACTTCCTGGAACTTCTCGCTGCTGCCCAGCGCGCGGCCGCCGGAGACGATGATCTTGGCGGCCGTCAGCTCGGGGCGGTCGCTCTTGGTCACTTCACGGCCCACGAAGCTGCTCTTGCCGCTGTCGCCAGCGGCCGCCAGCTGCTCCACTTGGGCGCTGCCGCCCGTGGTGGCCGCTGCGTCAAAGCCCGTGCCGCGCACGGTGATGACCTTGACCTTGTCGCTGCTTTGCACCGTGGCAATGGCGTTGCCTGCGTAGATGGGGCGCTCGAACGTGTCGGCGCTGTCCACCTTGGTGATGTCGCTGATCTGGGCCACGTCCAGCTTGGCGGCCACGCGCGGCGCGGCGTTCTTGCCGCTGGCGGTGGCGGGGAACAGGATGTGGCTGTAGTTCGAAGCAATTGCCAGCACTTGCGCTGCAATGTTCTCTGCCAGGCCGTCCTTCAGGCTGGCGCCGTCGGCGTGGATGACCTTGGACACGCCAGCGATCTGAGCAGCGGCCTGCGCAGCGGCGCCGGCATTCTCGCCCGCCACCAGCACATGCACGTCGCCGCCGCAGGCCAGGGCCGCAGTGACGGTGTT
>NZ_JAQOTI010000007.1:0-411513 GCF_028401915.1 Delftia sp. DT-2 | reverse complement strand
CGGCCCAGCGTCGTGCCCGGGCGCGAACACCAGATCCGCATCCGCTACAACAGCAGCCGCCAGCCGCTGCAGATCACCGAGACGGGCTTCAGCCCATTGGATGCCCAGGGCCAGCCCGCAGGCAATGCGGACGGCGCCACGCCCATCGAGCGCAGCACGCGCTACCGCTACACCGAGATCAACGGCCGCAGCGTGCTGGTGGACATCGACGGGCCGCTGCCCACCTCGCTGGCAGGCTATGACGACGGAAGCCCGGCGCAGAACGACCTCACGCGGCTGCGCTGGGACCGCAGCGGCAGCCACGTCACGCGCGTGCTGCAGCCCGATGGCACCGCCGTGGCGCTGGAGCATGACAAGGCCGGGCGCATCATCCAGATGCACAGCCGGGATCCCTCGGCCAAGGAGGACGAAACGGGCTGGCGCACCGAACTGCGCCACGACGCCCAGGCCCGACTGGTGGCCATGCGCAGCCTGGCCCCCGACGCCAGCGTGCTGCAAGAGCAAAGCTGGCGCTACGACGCGCTGGGCCACCTCACGGAAACCGGCACCGGCGGCTGGCCCGGCAACGGGGACAAGACGGGCAATGCCGCCTATGCGGCCCAGACCCGCCAGCACCATGACGCCCTGGGCCGCCTGCTGTGGAGCGCCGATGTCCGAGGCAGCTTCACACAGCACCGCTACGACACGGAAAGCCGCCTGCTGCAGTCCGGTCGCTACGGTGGCCGCGCCGATGACGGCAGCCGCCTCATGGCCCAGGTGCAGACCTACCAGCCCGGCGCGCCAGAGCAGCCGCCATCCGCCGCAGACAAGGCCGGCACTGAAACTGCACCGCAGGCACGCCAGTTCTACGACGACTTCGGCCGCAGCGTCGCCACCCTCAGCCCCGACAGCGGCCTGAGCATTCGCGGCTACGACGCCACCGACCGGTTGGTCTCGGGCCGCGACGCCCTGGGCCAGCAGGCGCGCTACGAATACGACCTGCGCGGCCGCATCCTGCGCCAGACCATCACGCAACTGCCGCAAGATGGCGCGCGGCCACGCACCACCACCACCCGCTGGCGCTACCAGGGCCCCAGGCTGGTGGCGCTGGAGCATCCCGAGCAAAGCGAGGCCTACGAATACAACGACAGGGGCCTGCGCGTGCGCAAGCGCATCACCCGCCATGAAGAAAGCGGTGCAAACGGTGAAAGCGGGGAGAGCAGCCAGCACCACACCCTCCACTACGAATACGACAGCCACGGCAGACTCTCCGCCGCCAGCCTTCCCGACGGCAGCTGGCTGCACTACCTGCGCGACGGCCATGGCCAGATCACCGGCCTGCAGCGGCAGCGCGTGCGCACTCCCTGGCTGCGCTGGCTCAGCCCGGCGCAAACCATTGCCACCGGATTCGAGCGCGACCTGGTGGGACTGCGCAGCTGGCAGGCAGGCAACGGCATCGAGGCCCGCTATCAGCGCAGCCGCGAAGGTCTGCTGGCGCGCATCGTCTACCGCCAGACCGGCAAGAACAACACACGCACTGCCTCTGGCACATCCCATGACTGGATGCTGGGCGCCCGGCCCGCGGACATTGCAGAGCAACTGCTAGGCCTGACCCCGGCCCATGCGGCCGAGCCCATGCAAGCCAAGGCACAGGCCACTGCAGCAACTGCCGCGCAAACGACAGCCGAACCGGCGCCCGACCAGCCCGGAGCCCTGGGCCAGCCCACCGAGCCCCAAGCCCTGCTGGACATGCGCTACCTGTGGGACAGCCAAGGCAACCTGCTGCTGCGCCAGGACCACTACAGCCAAGCCCCGCAGACTTTGCACCAGGACAGCCATGCCTACGACATGCACGACCGCCTGATCGTCCAGGTCCAGCGCACTGGCCAGGAACTGCGCTCCAGCCGCTACCACTATGACGAGGCCGGCAGGCGCACCCTGGACCAGCAGAACGTGGCCTCCGGCGATCTGCAGGCGGGCACGCGGGCCATCGCCTACCTGCCAGGCAGCCACCGCTGGAGTGCCGAGCGTGCAGCGGACCAGAAAGACACAACCACCCAGCGCACCCAGTACAACGCCAACGGCCAGCCCCTGCAGGCAGGCCCGCGCAGCTACCGCTGGGACGCATTGGGACGGCTGGAACAGGTCAGCGAACAGGGCGCCCCGCTGGCCCGCTACCGCTACAACCACCGGGGCGAGCGCATTGCCAAACACACCGGCAAGGCCCAAGGAGGCAGCCGGGCGTACCTCTACGAATCCGGCCAACTCAGCGCCGAACTCGATGCCCAGGGCCGCATCACGCGCCAGTACATCCACCTGGGCCAGTGGCCCCTGGCCGTCATCGACACGCCCCAAGGCCGCAAGCCTGCGGATGGCGCCGGCACGCTGGGGCGCATCGTGCAGGACCTGGGCACCATCGCGGGCCGCTGGGTGGGCGGCGGCGAACGCCTGGCCTGGCTGCACACCAACCACCTGGGCGCCGTGGAAGCGGCCACCGACACGCAGGGCCAGTTGATCTGGCGCGCCCGCTACACGGCGTTTGGCCGGCAGCAGGTGATGTCCCAACCTTCAGCCCCGGGCTTTGAAATGCCGCTGCGCCTGCCGGGCCAGTACCACGATGCCGAAACCGGGCTGCACTACAACCTGCACCGCTACTACGACCCGGACCGGGGCCAATACCTCACACCCGATCCGTTGGGCATGCCGGATGGACCCAATCCCTACAGCTATGTGCGGGGCAATCCGCTGCGGTATGTGGATCCGGAAGGGCTGATTCTTTTTGCGTTTGATGGGACCAATAATTCCAATCCACCGCCAGATAAGGATACTTGGTCCAACGTCTATAAATTCTATTTAGCGTATGACCAAAATATCAATGGAAAATCGTGGTACATGAATGGCGTTGGCCGCTATGACGACGAAAGCAAAATTACAGCACCATGGAATGACCACATGGTAGCCAGTACAGCACGTGCGCGCGTAGACCATATGCTGAAAAATCTGGATAAATTCATGGAAGAGCATACGTTTGCAGAAGGCAAAAAGGTCAGTATCGACATCATTGGTTTCAGCCGTGGCGCAGCCATGGGCCGGGACTTTGCAAACAAGGTTGCCACCCGTATCAAAAAACAGCATTGGAAAGATAAGTCCGCATGTATGGAGCTTCGGTTTCTGGGGCTGTGGGATACGGTGGCGCAGTTCGGCGCAAATGGGCGCCTCAACGAACAATGGCAACTAGCCATTCCTTCGGAAGTGCAGCATGTTTTTCATGCAGTAGCACTCAATGAACACAGATATCTATTCCCCGGAGAGGACATAAACCGAGGCACTCAACTCGGATTCATAGGCAGCCATGCGGATATTGGTGGCAGCTTTGGGACTGGGGATTTATCGAATGTGGCGTTGAATTGGATCGCTGAGAAGGCAAAGGAAAGCGGTTTGAAAATGAAAAAATGGGATGAATCTGGCAATGAGACTTGGGGAAGGATCACAGAGCCAGTTCTCCACGACAAAAGCTACATCTATTCTGACCCACCTGACGACAGTGCCTTTTGCATAAGAGACAACAATGCAAAAGAAAAAAATTGTGTCCCTAGAAAAAAGTTCAGTCCTGGCGGCATGAGTGCGGAGGAGAGTCAAAAATTTATCATATATAGAACCAGACCGGGAATGGATTTGGACGGATCTTCACGCATTACCGGAGATATCAACATGAAGGAGTACGTCAAATGGCTGAAAGAAAATTACGGACTGACCGTCGCACTGCAATAAGTTATTGTTGCACAGCAATTTCATCCTCTCTGATTGGTTGTGCACATCGGGAGCCAGGCATCGGTTTATCACTGGAATTTTACAATAAAGGCTCTCACCCGCTAGCAACCAGGAGATTTGATCTTGATGGAAAAAGAGGACCAATACCGGGCTATCTTGGTCCAAGCTTAACGAACAGCAAAAATATGGGACTCATGCCAGGAGACATTAAAAGTGGAGTTCCGAAATTCGTAGAGGCAGAGTGGGTTCTTCATAGCGAGGAGTTTCTAGCTTGGTCAAACAATACTCAAGACAATGAAAGATATTCAAAAGAAAATCGTGAAATCTATAGAAAACTTTGGGCCGCCAACCCCCATTACGTACAGCGCGTAGACCTGACTCCCACTCTGACCCCAGAGCTCATCGCAAAAGTCCAAGCAGACCGGGAGAACACTCAGTTAAAGATGATTGTCATATTTCGAGATGACAAGGTGGAAATCACCGCTGAACCTTATAAGTGGCGATGAATTTCTGCATTCGGAGCAATTCCGCATATGAGAGGCAGGCTGGCGTACCCTGGACCAGCAGGACGTGGCGCCCAGAGCAACGCATCTTGGGCAGCAGCAGGTACTGGCAAAGGTATCGGACAGCGCCTGCCGGGCCAGTACCACGACGCCGAAACCGGGCTGCACTACAACCTGCACCGCTACTACGACCCGGACCGGGGCCAATACCTCACGCCCGATCCGCTAGGCACGCCGGATGGGCCTAATCCTTATGGCTATGTGCGGGGCAATCCGCTGCGGTATGTGGATCGATCCGGAGGGGTTGATTCTGTTTGCGTTTGATGGGACTAATAACTCCAATCCGCCACAAGATAATGATACTTTTTCCAATGTCTATAAGTTCTATTTAGCGTATGACCAAAATATCAATGGAAAATCATGGTACATGAACGGCGTGGGCCGCTATGACGACGAAAGCAAAATCACAGCACCATGGAATGACCACATGGTCGCCAGTACCGCACGTGCGCGCGTAGACCATATGCTGAAAAATCTGGACAAATTCATGGAGGAACATACGTTTGCAGACGGCAAAAAGGTCAGCATCGATATCGTGGGTTTCAGCCGTGGTGCAGCCATGGGCCGGGATTTTGCGAACCGGTTTGCCACCCGCATCAAAGAACAGCATTGGAAAGAAAAATCCGAATGCATGGAGCTAAATTTTTTGGGATTGTGGGACACAGTGGCGCAATTTGGCGCAAATGGACGTCTCAATGATCAATGGCAACTGGCCATTCCTTCTGAAGTGCGGCATGTTTTCCACGCAGTAGCACTCAATGAGCATCGCTACCTGTTCCCAGGAGAGGGCATAACCCGAGGTATCCAACTCGGATTCATAGGAAGCCATGCGGATATTGGTGGCAGTTTTGGGACTGGAGATTTATCGAATGTGGCGTTGAACTGGATCACTGAGCAGGCCAAGAAAACTGGCTTGACGATGACATCATGGAAGGAATTGAAATTTGAGCAATGGGGCAAAGTAACAGAGCCAGTTCTCCACGATAAAAGCTACATCTATTCTGACCCCCCTGACGACAGTGCCTTTTGCATAAGAGATAACAATGGAAGAGCAAAAGACTGTGTTCCCAGAAAAAAGCTCAGTCCTGGTGGCATGAGTTCTGAGGAAAGCCAAAAATTCATCATATACAGAACCAGGCCGGGAATGGATTCAGATGGATCTTCACGCATTACCGGTGACGTCAACATGAAGGAGTACGCCCAATGGCTCAAAGAAAACTATGGACTGACCGTCGCACTGCAATAGTCTATTTCTGTTCAACAATCGCTTCCTCTCTGATTGGTTGTGCGCATCGGAAACCAGGCTTCGGCTTATCGCTGAAATTTTATAACAAAGGCTCTCGCCCGCTGGTAGCCAGAAGATTTGATTTTGATGGAAAACGAGGGCCAATACCTGGCTATTTAGGCCCCAGCAATACAGAGGGAGCAATTATGAGCTTCATGTCAGGAGATATTAAAGGCGGAGTGCCGAAATCCGTAGAGGCAGAGTGGATTTCATATAGCCAGGAATTTACAAACTGGTCAAAAAATACACCATATCGGGAAAAAGACTCCAAAGAAAATAATGATATCTTCGATAAACTTTGGCCTACCAATTCCACATATATACAACGCATAGACCTCACCCCTATTCTGACTCCAGAACTCATAGAAAAAGTCCAAGCGGACCGGGAGAACACTCAGTTAAAAATGATTGTCATATTTATAGATGACAAGGTAGAAATTACCGCAGAGCCATATAAATGGCGTTAATCAAAAGCAACTCCACAGAACATTCAGTGAGGGAAATATGCAGAAAAAGAAACTTCAGTCCATCCACAACGAGATGGATGCAGATCTCATAAGACAGGCAAGCACCAGCCATGCCCAAACCAGTTCGGACAACGGTATGCCCGAGACTGCAGCAGAGCCGCCAACCATGCACCGTCGCCCCATCGCCGCACGAGGACATGGCTGGGCGCGAGTGCTGAGTTCGGCGCTGGCGCGGTGTGCGATCACGCCCAACCAGATCTCTGTGTCCAGTGTTCTGTTTGCAGGAGCAGGCGCTGCCATGCTGGTGTGGTTGCCGACGCCCATAGGGTGGCTTGGCTGCGCAGCCTGTGTGCAATTGCGCCTGCTGTGCAATCTGCTGGATGGCATGGTGGCCGTGGAAGGGGGCAAGCAGACCCCGACCGGCACGCTCTACAACGAGTTTCCAGACCGGATAGCGGATTCGCTGCTGCTGCTGGGCCTGGGCACTGCGGCTGGGCAGTCCTGGCTGGGGTGGTTGGGCGCCCTGCTGGCTGCATTGACCGCCTATGTGCGGGTAACGGGCACCAGCCTGGGCCTGGACCAGGATTTTCGCGGCCCGATGGCCAAGCAGCATCGCATGGCGGTGCTGACAGCGGCCTGCCTTTTGGCCGCAGGCCTGGGCCTGCTGGGCCACGAAGTTGCTAGCCTCATTCTGGGCACTGCAGCCTGGGGCATAGCACTCGGAGCGCTCTTGACCTGTGTGGCCCGCACCCAGGCGATCGCCAGGCTGTTGAAAGGGGACTGAAATGCTGCCGCACCTGCTTGCCGCATCGGCACGGATTTTCATTGGCGCGTATCCGCGCTGGCAGGGCTCAAGCCCACAGTCGCGCCAACGCGTCTACTTTGCCAATCACGCCAGCCATCTGGACACGGTGGCACTATGGGCAGCACTGCCACGCCATTTGCGCGCCCGTACCCGGCCGGTAGCCGCCCGGGACTACTGGGGACGTGGATTGCACAGCCTGCTGGCCTTGCGCGGCTTCAATGCCGTGCTGATAGACCGCCACCGCGCCCAACCCGAGCAAGATCCGTTGCAGCCGCTGTATGAGGCACTGGAGCGTGGTGATTCACTGATCCTCTTTCCCGAAGGCACGCGCCATCAGGAGACCATGCCCCAGCCATTCAAGTCCGGCCTCTACCACCTGGCCCGACGTTTTCCTCAAGTGGAGTTCATTGCCGTCTATCTGGACAATGCGCGCCGCTGCCTGCCCAAAGGCAGTGTGGTGCCTCTGCCGCTGATCTGCACCGCACGGTTCGGGCCACCCGTTGAACTGCAGCCTGGCGAGAGCCGGCTGGATTTTCTGGAACGCGCCCGCGCCGCAGTGGAGAGCATGGCATGAGCACTCCATTCCAGGACTACCTTCCCGCCTCGTTGGTGGCCGCCACCAACGCACGTGTGCCCGACAGCTTCTGGTGGATCTTCGTTTCCCTGCTGGGGCTGCTTTCCGTGGCCAGCGCCACAGGCGCGGCCTTGTCGCTTTACCGCCCCGGGCCAGTGGTCCAGAACCTCAACGCACGCATACGGTCTTGGTGGCTGATGGTCGCGATTCTGGTCATCAGCTTCTTGCTGGGCAAACCCGTCACGCTGGCGCTATACGGAATGCTCTCGTTTTTTGCGCTGCGCGAATTCATCTCGCTGACGCCGACGCGGCACGGAGACCATCTTGCCTTGTGTCTTTGCTTTTATGTAGCGATCCCGTTGCAGTATTGGCTGATCGGCACGGACTGGTATGGCCTGTTCTCCATCTGCATTCCTGTCTATGCCTTTTTGCTGCTGCCTGCGGTGTCTGCACTGTCAGGCGATACCACGGATTTTCTGGCGCGCAGTGCCAAGGTCCAATGGGGCCTGATGCTCACGGTGTATTGCCTGAGCCATGCTCCGGCGCTGATGCTCTTGCAGATCCCTGGTTACGAAGGCCAGAGCCTGATGCTGCTGCTTTATCTGCTGCTGGTCGTGCAGTTGAGCGATGTCCTGCAATATGTGTTTGGCAAGCTCTTTGGCAAGCATCTGCTCGCCCCCCAGGTCAGCCCGTCGAAAACCGTGGAAGGCCTGATAGGAGGTGGCCTGAGCGCGGCATTGGTGGGAATGGGCTTATGGTGGATCACGCCCTTCACACCGGTTGAATCAGGACTGCTCTCACTATTGATCGTGCTGTGCGGTTTTCTGGGAGGTCTGGCCCTGTCAGCCGTCAAGCGCAGCCTGGAGGCGAAAGATTGGGGCGAGATGATTCAAGGCCATGGGGGCATGCTGGATCGCCTGGACTCCGTGGTCTTCTCTGCGCCTGTGTTCTTTCATGTTGTGCGATATGCCTATGCATGAATTCGACAGACCATCGATCCATATATCTTCTTAATTTTTATACTCACTTCAAAAATCACACATCAATTATGAGAAATATTTTTTCCCAAAAATCGATTTCCTATGTTATCGCGATATTTTTTTCTGCGCTGGTTTCCGGCTGTGGAATCTGGAGACCTTATGACGGATTCAAAGACCCACCCTACGCAAAGGGCCAGCTTGTAGAAGCGCAGCATAAGATCAACCAATGTCATTGGTGCAAGTCTGGAGGTTATGGCGATTCAGCATATTTTTCAAAAGAAAACTGTCCTAACGGAATGTCATCCTCAAGCCAGATGTATGACATTGAAAAAATATTCAAAGACGCAGACAAGCTGCTGGCTCAAGCCATACCAAAAGAAAAATGGATTTTCACCAAAAAGACATTTATTGGCACTGATAGATATTTTTATCCAGCAAGAGTGTTCATACCCAGCATAGACCCATTGACACTTATCATTATCCCTTGGGATAAATATGATTTAAAGCGAATACTCGATCATTCACCACACATATTAGACATTACACAGAAATACTATGAATTTGAATATATCGACAAAAACAAATCAAATTTACAAAAGAGAATCGTCATTGGTTGGCCATCCGAACTATTTATTCCACTTGAAGTAAGAGGTAGCTTGCCCGTTATTCCAGAGCAACTAAGAGTTTTTGCCAAAGGCTTCGATAAGACAATAACTATCCCGGTAGACCAAAAAAATCAAGAATTCACCTTGGACGTTGCAGATCAGAAAATTAAATTCACTCCATCAGGTGAAAAATTAAATATCACATTCACAAGTAACGGAATTAATTGCCGATAGACTCAAAAAAGCATCATTCAATGCGGGCGCCCTGGCTTTCGAAACCACAAAACATTTCAAGGCCTACATGCAACCGCCACAGCCTTGACCGTGGCCTGCCTCAAGCCGGCACCGTCCTACCGACCCTTCCCCTCACCGCAACGTAAACACCTCCAGCGACCGCTCCAGCGATTGGGCGCTGGCGCGCAGCGAGCCCGCCGCGCCGGCCGATTGTTCGACCAGGGCGGCGTTTTGCTGGGTGACGGAGTCGAGCTGGGCCACGGCGTCGTTGACCTGGGCGATGCCTACGGATTGTTCGCGCGTGGCGATGCTGATCTGGTGGACCAGGTCGCTGACGCGGCCCACGGCGTCGACCATGCCGTCGATGGTGCGGCCTGCGGCGTCCATGCGGGCGTTGCCATCGTTAATGCCGTCCACGGTGCGGTTGATGAGGCCGCTGATTTCCTTGGCGGCCGAGGCGCTGCGCTGGGCGAGGGCCCGCACTTCGCCGGCCACGACGGCAAAGCCACGGCCCTGCTCGCCTGCGCGGGCTGCTTCGACGGCGGCATTCAGGGCCAGCAGGTTGGTCTGGAAGGCAATGCTTTCGATCACGCCAATGATCTCGCCCATGCGGCGCGAGGAGCCGCGGATGTGCTCCATGGCAGCGCCCACTTCCTGGATGGCGGCGCCGCTCTTGCCTGCGACCTGGCGGCTCTGGTCGCTTTCATGGGCCATGAGCTGGGCCGTGTCGGCGGTCTGCGCGACGGTGCCCGATATCTCTTCCATCGAGGCCGCCGTCTGCTGCAGGCTGGTGGCCTGGGATTCTGTGCGCTGCGCGAGGTCGAAGCTGCCCTGGGCGATCTCGTGGGCCGTCGTGGCAAAGCCGCGCATTTCGGTGCGCACGTCGCCGACCACGGCGCGCAGGTTGATCTGGATCTGCTGCAGCCGCTGCATCAGGGCGCCCATGGGGCCGCTGTAGTCGTGCTGCATGTTGGTGCCCAGCTGGCAGCTGGCAATGTCGGCGGCAAAGCCGCTGGCCTGCTCCAGGCCCGCCACGCAGCGCTGCTGGAAGCGCCACAGCACAAAGCCGCCACCGGCCAGCAGGGCCGCCAGGCGTGCGCCCCAGGCGGCGGCGCCCTGCCAGCCCAGCAGGTCGGGCAGCATGGCGGCCAGGCCGACGCTGCCCAGCATCAGCGCCATGCGGGCCGTCAGGCCCAGGTCGCTGCGGCGGTCCCACAGGCCTGCCAGGCCCAGGCGGCGCAGCTCGCCGCCACGCAGTCGCAGGGTTTCCTGGCCGGCATCGGCTTCGGCGCGCATGCGGGCATAGAGGGCTTCGGCAGCCTCGATCTCGTCCGGCCGGGGCTTGGTTCGCACCGACAGGTAGCCGCGCGGCCTGCCGCCTTCCATGATGGGGGTGACGTTGGCGCGCACCCAGTAGTGGTCGCCGTTCTTGCGCCGGTTCTTGACCAGGGCAGTCCACGGGTAGCCGTGGGCGATGGTGCGCCACATGTCCTTGAAGGCGGCGGCCGGCATGTCCGGATGACGGATGAGGTTGTGCGGCTGGTCGATCAACTCCTCGTAGGTATAGCCGCTGACCCGCACGAAGGCAGGGTTGCAATGGGTGATCTCGCCCTTGGTGTTGGTGACGGATACCAGCAGCTCATCGCCCGGAAAGTCGTAGTTGAGCTGGCTGACGGGCAAATTCACGCGCATGGGTACCACTCCTTTGGGATGTCTCTTGTTCTTGTGAAATGGCAAGGCGAAGCGCACTGAAGCCACCGGAATCCATCAAACGGAAACACAAATTCACATTTCCAAATCATCTCACAGCACGGCAACCTCAGTCCCATGCTCGGAACTGGTGCATGGTTTTACAGCGTGTGCGCCAGATTTGTGGTGATGATTCAGAACAGTTGAGGTGTAAAGGGATCGCTGTCCGGCGCGGGCTGGGCCGGTCCCCTGAGCAGTTGCTCGCGCGCCAGCGGGTCGTGGGCGGTGGCGTTCCAGTCGGCCGTGCGAACGAGGTTGCCCACGCGCACGCCCAGCAGGCGCAGCCGCTTGGCCAGGGGCACGCGCTTGAGGCATTGGCCTGCGGCGCGGCGCAGGGTGGCGGCATCGGCCATGGGCAGCTCCAGCGTGTGGTCGCGCGTGGCGGTCTTGAAGTCGTCGTAGCGCAACTTGATGCCGACGGTGCGGCCCATGTAGCCCTTGCGCTGCAGGTCCTGGGCCAGGCGTTCGCACAGGTCGGTGAAGATGGCGCTCAGTTCGGCCCGGTCGCGTACGGCGTGCAGGTCGCGCTCGAAGGTGGTCTCGCGGCTCATGGAGACGGGCTCGCTGTGCGTGACCACGGGCCGGTCGTCACGGCCCCAGGAGGCACCATGCAGCCAGTTGCCGTAGGCGCGGCCAAACCATTGCACGAGCTGGGGCAGGCTTTGCGCGGCCAGCTCGCCGATGGTCCGTATGCCCAGCGCCTGCAGCTTGGCGTCGGCCTTGGGGCCTATGCCATTGATCTTGCGGCAGGCCAGCGGCCAGATGACGGTCTGCAGGTCCTCGGGCTGGACGATGGAGATGCCGTTGGGCTTGTTGAATTCGCTGGCCATCTTGGCCAGCAGCTTGTTGGGGGCCACGCCGATGGAGCAGGTCAGGCCCGTGGCGTCGGTGATGGTTTTCTGGATCAGCCGAGCCAGCACGCGCCCGCCTTCGCGCTGGCCGCCAGGCACGTCGGTGAAGTCGATGTAGACCTCGTCCACGCCGCGGTCCTCCATCAGCGGGGCGATGGAGACGATGATCTCCTTGAACATGCGCGAGAAGCGCCGCACCTCGGCAAAGTCCACGGGCAGCATGATGGCCTGCGGGCACAGGCGCGCGGCCTTCATCATGCCCATGGCCGAGCCCACGCCGAACTGCCGCGCCGGGTAGGTGGCCGTGGTGATCACGCCCCGGCCGACGTAGTCCTTGAGGCGTGAGAACTCGTCCACCGGAATCTCGTGCAGCCGCCCGGCGTAGCGCGTATCCAGCGCCTCGTCATGCGCGCGGCGCCCGCCGCCGATGACCACGGGCAGCCCCTTGAGCTGCGGATAGCGCAGCAGCTCCACCGAGGCATAGAAGGCGTCCATGTCCAGGTGGGCGATGCGGCGCGCAGGCGCAGCATCGGCAGGGCTTGCGGGTGTCGTGGGTGTCGTTTCAGGCACGCCGCCATTATTGCGGCAACTGTGCATTCATACAGCCTGCAGGGCTTGTTCCCACAGGCCCTGGACCATTCATCCCTGCAGGCAGATGAGGACCAGTCCCAGAACCATCAGGCCCATGCCGATCTTCTCCTGGCGGCTCAGGCTTTCGCTGAGCACGCGGCGCGAGACGATGTAGCTGAACACCACCTCGACCATGCCCAGCGTGCGCACGGGCGCGGCGCCTTGCAGGGCGTAGGCGGTGAACCAGGCCAGCGAGGCGGCCGCGCCCATGCCGCCGGCCAGCAGCGACACGCGCCAGGCGCGGAAGATGGGGCGCAGGCCCTGCGCGTGGGTGCGCGCAATCCAGGCGCCCAGGCCCAGGGTCTGCATGAGCTGGGCAATCAGCACGCCCCAGGCGCCCGACAGCCAGGGAGATATCTCGCCCAGCCGCGCCAGTTCCACCGCGCCGCCCCGGTAGCCCACGGTGGCGATGGCAAAGCAGGCGCCACAGGCCAGGCCGTAGAGCGCCGAGCGGCTGGCCCAGGCCGACAGCGACAGCATCTGGCCGCGCGGCGGCAGCGACAGGATGAGCACGCCCAAGGTGGCCAGCGCCATGGCCAGCAGGGCCACGGCCGTGGGCAGCTCGTGCAGGAAGAGGCCTGCGAACAGGGCGACCTGCAGCACCTCGGTCTTGGACAGGGTGACGGCCACGGCGAAGTTGCGCTCCTTCATGGCCAGCAGCAAGGCCGCCGTGGCCGCTACCTGGAAGAAGGCGCCCAGCGCGATCCAGCCCAGGTAGGCCCAGGAGAACCGGGGCAGCGCCCAGGCCCCGTCCCCTCCCAGGTACAGCGCCAGCAGGTAGATGCCGGCAAACGGCAGGCCGTAGAGAAAGCGCACCAGGGTGGCCGGCAGGGTGCCGAGTTCGGAGGTCAGCGAGCGCTGGGCCGTATTGCGCACAGTCTGGGCGGCTGCGGCGAACAGCACCACGGGCACCCACAGCCAGGTCAGGTCTTGGAGGGAAGAAAGCATGTCGGCAAAAAAGGGAAGGCACCGCCGGCATGGCGCGGGCGACTGAGTGCCGGCCAGCATAGCCGCCGGTCGGGCACCAGGCGCACGCACTTGGAGAAGGCTGCCGCGCCCGGCAGCGAAACAGAGGCCGGCCAGCCAACGCTGCACGCGCGCCCCGCTCTGGCCAGGGCAAGCAGGCTGCGTTGTGCAGCAGCACGGCCGTCGCCAATGGCGAGCGGGCCTGCGCGGCGCGCTACAGGTCGCGCCGGATCAGCGCGCCCTTGAACAGCACCGGTCCCGTGGGCCCGGTCTGGCTGGGCACGCCGCCCTTGGGCTCCAGGCTGATGGCCAGGGCAGGCACGCCCTGGACTTCGGCGGCCGCTGCAGTCAGCTTCACGAGCTTGTCGCGTCCCAGCACGCCCAGCGATTGCGGGCCGCCCTGGGGCGGCAGGGCCCACAACTGCAGCGATTTGTCTGCGGCCTCGTGGAAGTCGCCCACGCGCTGCAGCACCAGGCTGTTCTTGCCGGGGTCGAAGGTCACGAGCATGGAGGCATCGGCCTTGTCGTCGGCCAGCACGGCCACGTACTGGATCTGGGGCGTTGCCTGCAGCGCGACCTGGGCGGCCTGCAGCTGGTTGCGCAGCACGGCCAGCTGGCGCTCACCGCTTTGGCGCAGGTCCTGGTGCGACCACAGCCCCACGGCCACGGCCGCCACGGTGGCGCAGGCGCCCAGCAGGGCCGCGCCGCGCCACCAGGCCAGGGCACGGCCCACGCCGGATTTCGCGCGTTCGTCCAGGCCTTGCCCATCAACGGCGCGCCGCCGGTGCGGCTGGGCGGCGCGGGCCTTTTCGGCCTGCAGCAGGTTGTCGATGCGGACCCAGACCGCATCGTCGGGGCGCACGGGAGCCTGCATTTCGGACAGGGCCGACCAGCGGCCCTGCCACAGCAGGGCGGCGGCGCGCACCGGGGCCTGGTCACGGGCCAGTTGCTCGAAGCGGCGGCGTGCCGCACCGCGCAGCGTGCCCAGGGCGTATGCGGCGGCCAGCCGGTCCAGCAGTTCGGGGTGTCGGGAAATATTCATGGCAAATCCTTGGGCCGCTCAGAGCATGTCATCTGCATCACGCATGGCGCGAGAGGCAGCGGCGCAACTGCTCCAGGCCGCGCCGGATCCAGGTTTTGACCGTGCCCAGCGGCAACTGCAGCTGGCCGGCCAGTTCGCCGTGGCTGAGGTCACGCAGGTAGGCCAGGCTGACCACCTCGCGCTGGCGGCCTTCCAGCCGCTCCAGGCACTGGTACAGCGCCACCGCCTGCTCGCTGGCCTCGGCCAGTTGCAGCGGGCCCTGGCTTTCATCGCTCCCGCCGCCTTGGGCCGCCAGTTGCGCCTCATCGAACTCCTCGTTCAGGTGCAGGCGTTCGGCGCGGCGCCGGCGCAGGAAGTCCAGCGCCCTGCTGCGCACCACCAGGCCCATCCAGGCCAGCGGCGGGCTCAGCGAGCCCCGGTAGCCCGAGGCGCTGCGCCAGATGTGCAGGTAGCTGTCCTGCAGCACGTCTTCGGCCCAGTCCTTGTGCCGCAGGATGCGCAGCGCAAGCCCGTACAGCCGGGACGAGGTGGCCTCGTACAGGCTGCGGAGCGCGGGCTCGTCCTGCGCTGCGATGCGGTCCAGAAGGTCCATCAGCTCTTGGTCGGTTGGTGTGGTGCCCATGCACGCATTGTGGGCGAGCGGGCGGCCCCGTGGCCCGCACTGTTGCGTTGCCGCCCCGGGGGGCTTGTCGTGTCCTTCAATCGGCTGCAGGGGTCATATCGGTGGCCTGCAGGGGGTCTGGTACCGGTCTGCCGGCCTGCGCCGGCTCTCACTGGTCAATACGCAGCACATTGCGAACCGGATGCGGATAAATTTTTTTTGCACCCAGGTGAATCCAACCTCACCCATGCTGCGTATTCCGTGTGTCGCGCCCCGGACAGCGGTCCAAGGCGACATCCCTCAACCCCTCGACCTGGAGAACCTCATGAGCTACATCCTCCCCCTCGGCCTGGCCACCATGGCCGCACTGACGCTTGGCGCCTGCTCCTCCATGGACATGAGCAAGAGCTATTCCCAGTCCGGCCTGCCGGCCGCCGTGCAGGTGCCCGCAGGCCACAAGGTCGCCATGGAAACCGTCGGCATCGGCCAGATCACCTACGAGTGCCGCGCCAAGAAGGATCAGGCGATGGAGCAGGAGTGGGCCTTCGTCGGCCCCGATGCCCGCCTGACGGACCGCCAGGGCCGCGTCATCGGCCGCTACTTCGGCCCGCCCGCCACCTGGGCGCACCAGGACGGCTCCAAGGTCACGGCCACCCAGGTCGCGGTGGCTCCGTCCAGCGCAGGCAACATCCCCCTGCAACTGGTCAAGGCCGAACCTGCCACCGGCATGGGCGCCATGCAGGGCGTGACCTATATCCAGCGCGTGGCCACGCGCGGCGGCGTGGCGCCGGCCATGGCCTGCAACAGCTCCACGCTGGGCCAAAAGCAGGTGGTGCAGTACCAGGCCGACTACATCATCTGGAAGGCTTCCTGATCCGCCGCCACCGGTGCCGCTACGGCTGCCCGCCCCCTGCCCCGAAGGCCGAGGGCGGCATGCCGAACTGGCGCCTGAAGGCCAGCGAATAGGCGCTGTGGCTTTCATAGCCGGCCTCCAGCGCCACCTGCACGATGGGCCGGCCGGCCAGCAGGGCCTGCATGGACGACAGCAGCCGCGCGCGCTGCCGCCAGCGGCCGAAACTCAGGCCGGTGGCCTGCAGGAAATGGCGGTGGAAAGTCTTCTCGCCCATGGCCAGCCGTGCGGCCCAGTCGGCGGCCGTGGCGGCCAGGTTTTCAGCCCGTTCACCGCCCTGGCCCACGGCCTGGCCGCCTTCGGCCAGCGCGCGGCAGACAGCCGCCATGCGCGCATCCTGCGGCCAGGGCAGGTGAAATGGCACGACAGGCGGCTGGCGCAATTCCTGCAGCAGCAGTTCGACGACCAGCCGGTCTCTCGTTTCATCCTGTCCGCGCTGCGGCGCCGCCGGCCAGCGCGCGACCTCGCTGATCAGCTCGCGCAATAGCGGCGAGACCTCGATCACGCAGTCCGCCACCGGCAGCCCCTGCGCCGCCTGGGCATCCACGAACAGGCTGCGCACCTGCACGGCACCACGCATGCGCAGGCTGTGCGGCACGCCCGAGCACAGCCAGACGCCGCGCGTGGGCGGCACCACCCAGCGCCCGCTGCGCGCGCGCACCTCCAGCACGCCCTGCACGGCATAGAGCAGTTGGCAGCATTCGTGGGAGTGCTCCTGCACTTCCATCCCGGCCGGATAGTCACCGGCCACGCCCGTGACGGGCAAGGGCGCGGCAGCCTGCAGCTCAGGCAGGCCGGCATGGCCACAGGGCACGGCGGGAAGGTCGGCGGCAGTGCGCATGTTTGTCCAGATCCATGGAGAAAATGAGAAATTCTATAAAGACAGACAAATGCCCTGCCCGCAAACTGGCACCCGTTCCCTGTGATTCACCGCCATCGCACCATGCACCGCCTGCCCTCGCCCTCCCTACCATCCCTGGCCCATGGCCGGGGTCCGGGCGCCTGCGCAGGCGCCGCATTTCGCACCGACTCTCCCTGATCCCGGCCTGGCGCAGCTTCCCCACACCGGGAAGCCAGGAGAGCGGGGCTGCCGGCCGATCCGGTGGCTGCATACCCAGCGTTTCCTGCGAGGCCCGCATGCTGAAGAATCCCGCGTCCAGATACCTTCCCTTCCCCGCCGTCGACCTGCCCGACCGCCAATGGCCTTCGCGCCAGCTGAGCCAGGCGCCCGTGTGGCTGTCCACCGACCTGCGCGACGGCAACCAGGCCCTGTTCGAGCCCATGAACCGCGAGCGCAAGCTGCGCCTGTTCCACGAGCTGGTGCGCATAGGCTTCAAGGAGATCGAGGTGGGCTTTCCCTCTGCCTCGCAGACCGACTACGCCATCGTGCGCCACCTGATCGACGAAGGGCTGATCCCCGCCGATGTGACGCCCATGGTCATCACCCAGCTGCGCGAGGACCTGATCCGCGCCACTGTGGACAGCGTGGCCGGCGCGCGGCGCGCCATCGTGCACTTCTACAACGCCGTGGCACCGGCCTGGCGCGAGATCGTCTTCGGCATGCAGGTGCCCGAGATCATCGCCATGGTGGAGCGGCACATCGCCCTGCTGCGCGAACTGACCGATGCCCACCCCGAGACCGAATGGGTGCTGCAGTACTCGCCCGAGACCTTCTGCATGGCCGAGCTGGAGGTATCGCTGGCCGTGTGCAACGCGGCCATCCGCGCCTGGGATGCAGGCCCCGGGCGGCCCATGATCATCAACCTGCCGACCACGGTGGAGGTGAGCACGGCCAATGTCTTCGCCGACCAGATCGAGTGGATGCACCGCCGCCTGGAGCGGCGCGAGCACATCGTGCTGTCCGTGCACCCGCACAACGACCGGGGCACGGGCGTGGCCTGCGCCGAGCAGGCGCTGCTGGCCGGCGCCCAGCGCGTGGAAGGCTGCCTGTTCGGCAATGGCGAGCGCAGCGGCAACCTCGATGTGGTGACGCTGGCGCTCAACCTGTACACGCAGGGCATCGCGCCGGGTCTGGACTTCTCGGACATCGCGGCCGTGGCGCGCATTGCGGAGGAATGCACGGCCCTGCCCATCCACCCGCGCCACCCCTATGTGGGCGACCTGGTGTTCACGGCGTTCTCGGGCTCGCACCAGGACGCCATCGCCAAGGGCTTTGCGGCGCAACGGCCCGATGCGCCCTGGCGCGTCCCCTACCTGCCCATCGACCCGCAGGACCTGGGCCGCACCTACGACAGCATCGTGCGCGTCAACAGCCAGTCGGGCAAGGGCGGCATCGCCTTCCTGCTGCAGCGCGACCATGGCGTGACCATGCCCCGGCGCATGCAGGTGGAATTCAGCGCCGTGGTGCAGCGCCAGGCCGACGCCAGCGAGGCCGAGCTGGCCAGTGAAGACCTGTGGGAGCTGTTCGAGTCCACCTACCTCGCACCCCGGCAGCATCCCTGGCGCTACCACAGCCACCATCTGTTCGACAGCGCCAAGGGCCAGGGCATTGCGCTGGAAGTGGTGCGGACGGACGGGCTTCGAATGCAGCTGCATGGCGAGGGCAGCGGTCCCATCGACGCCGTGGCCGCTGCCATCGGCCAGCACCTGGGCGTGGCGCTGCGCATAGACCACTACGAGGAGCGCAGCCTGGGCCAGGGCGCCGGCGCCACGGCGCTGGCCATCGTCGAGGCCGCCCTGCCCGGCGTGGCGGGCACGCGCTTCGGCGCGGGGCGCCATGCCAACATCGTGACCGCGTCCATCCTGGCCGTACTGCATGCGGCGGGCCGGCTGGTGGCGGCGCAGCCGGAAAGCCGGCGCGTACCTGCCCAAGCCTGAGGCGCAGCCTGAAAGGAAAAAAGGACCGCCGAGGCGGTCCTTTTCTCGTGCAGCTTTTGCCGGTTCAGCGCACGGCGCCCGGATAGGTTCCGGGCAGCAGGATGCTGCGGTCCACGGTATCGATCTGCGTGTGCCCGCAGAAGGCCATGGTGGTCTCCAGCTCCTTCTGGATGATCTGCAGGGCGCGCGTCACGCCATGCTCGCCGTAGGCACCCAGGCCGTAGAGGAAGCTGCGGCCGATCATGGTGCCCTGGGCGCCCAGGGCACGCGCCTTGAGCACGTCCTGCCCGCTGCGGATGCCGCCGTCCATCCAGACCTCGATGTCCTTGCCCGCCGCCTCGGCAATGCCCGGCAGCGCCTCGATGGACGAGGGTGCGCCGTCGAGCTGGCGCCCGCCGTGGTTGCTGACGACGAGCGCGTCGGCGCCGCTGTCGGCCGCCAGGCGCGCGTCCTCGGCGTCCATGATGCCCTTGAGGATGAGCTTGCCGCCCCAGAGCTTCTTGATGCGCTCCACGTCGCCCCAGTTCAGGCTGGGATCGAACTGGCTGGCGGTCCACGACGACAGCGAACTCATGTCGGCCACGCCATCCACATGTCCGACGATGTTGCCGAAGGTGCGGCGCTTGGTGCCCAGCATGCCCAGGCACCAGTGCGGTTTGGTCGCCAGGTTGGCCAGGTTGCGCAGCGTGGGCTTCGGTGGCGTGGACAGGCCGTTCTTGATGTCCTTGTGGCGCTGGCCCAGGATCTGCAGGTCCAGCGTCAGCACCAGGGCCGAGCAGTTGGCCGCGCGGGCACGCTCGATCAGGCGCTCCATGAACCGGCGGTCGCGCATCACATAGAGCTGGAACCAGAACGGATGGCGGCCCGTGTGCTCGGCAATGTCCTCGATGGAGCAGATGCTCATGGTGGACAGCGTGAACGGAATGCCGAAGGCCTTGGCCGCGCGCGCGCCCAGGATCTCGCCGTCGGCATGCTGCATGCCGGTCAGGCCCGTGGGCGCGATGGCCACGGGCATGGCGACCTGCTCGCCGATCATGGTGGTGCGCGTGCTGCACCCCTCCATGTTCACGGCCACGCGCTGGCGCAGCTTGATCCGGTGGAAGTCGTCCTCGTTGGCGCGGTAGGTGCCCTGGGTGTAGGAACCCGAATCGGCGTAGTCATAGAACATGCGCGGCACGCGGCGCTGGGCCACGACGCGCAGGTCTTCGATGCAGGTGATTTTGGAAAGGTCGGTGGACACGTTTTCTGGCTTTCTGGAACCCGCATGCCGCGGGACTGCCGAGCATGGTAGTGCCGTGCGCGGGCTCCGGCCACCCGTTCGGGTTTGAAGTGATTTGTGCGCCGATTGAAATTTTCTCTCTCGCAGCCCAACCCAGGGCTAACGCTAGTGCGCCAAACCGCCATGGGAGTAACGATCCGCCCCGCACAACATCCTAAAAACTCTTCAGGAGAAGCTCCTATGGTTTGGCAACAGGTCTACGACCCTCTTTCCAACATGTGGCTGTCCACACTGCTTGCGGCCATTCCGGTCGTGGTCATGCTGGTGGGACTGGGCTTTTTGCACATGAAGGCCCATCTGGCGGCCGGCGCCGGGCTGGTTGCCGCGCTGGTGATCGCGGTCTTCGTCTACAACATGCCGGCCGGCATGGCCGGGCGCGCGGCGCTGTTCGGCGGCTTCACCGGGCTGCTGCCCATCGGCTGGATCGTTCTGAACATCATCTTCCTGCACCAGCTGACCGAGAAGAACGGCAGCTTCAAGATCCTGCAGGACTCCATTGCCGGCATCACCGAGGACAGGCGCATCCAGCTGCTGCTGATCGCCTTCGCCTTCGGCGCCTTCTTCGAGGGCGCGGCCGGCTTCGGCACGCCCGTGGCCGTGACGGCGGCCATCCTCATCGGCCTGGGCTTTTCGCCGCTGGCCGCCTCGGGCCTGTCGCTGATCGCCAATACCGCGCCCGTGGCCTTCGGCGCGCTGGGCACGCCGGTGATCACGCTGGCCAAGGTCCATGGCTACGACCTGATGGAGGTCACGGCCATGGTCGGCCGCCAGCTGCCGTTCTTCTCGGTGCTGGTGCCGTTCTGGCTGATCTGGGCCTTTGCCGGGCGCAAGGCCATGATGGAGATCTGGCCCATCATTTTGGTGACCGGCGTGTCCTTCGCCATTCCGCAGTACCTGGTGTCCAACTTCATCGGACCCGAGCTGGTGGACATCATCGCGGCCATCGTCTCCATGGTCTGCACGGTCGGCTTCCTGCGCATATGGCAGCCCAGGACCATCTGGCGCTCGACCTCGCTCAAGGGCCATGAGAGCAGCGGCGGCGAGGCCCAGGCGCCCCGCGCCGTGACCCAGCACCCGCGCGCCGACGTGATCCGCGCCTGGACGCCCTGGGCCATCCTCACGGTCTTCGTCTTCATCTGGGGCCTGCCCTCGGTCAAGGCGGCGCTCAATGGCCTGTTCGCACCGGCCTTTCCCATGGAAGGCCTGCACAACATGGTCGAGAAGGTGCCGCCCGTGGTGCGCCAGCCCACCAAGGAAGGCGCCATCTACACGCTGAACCTGCTGTCGGCCACGGGCACGGGCATCCTGCTGTCGGCCATCGTGGGCGGCCTGGTCATGAAGTACAACCCCGTGCAACTGGTCAGCCAGTTCGTGCGCACCCTCTGGCTGGTGCGTTATTCGCTCATCACCATCGTGCTGATGCTGGCGCTGGGCACGCTGACGCGCTACTCGGGCACCGACACCACGCTGGGCCTGGCCTTCGCCAACACCGGCGTGTTCTACCCCTTCTTCGGCACGCTGATGGGCTGGCTGGGCGTGGCGCTCACGGGTTCGGACACGGCATCGAACGTGCTGTTCGGCGGCATGCAGAAGGTGGCGGCCGAGCAGCTGGGCCTGTCGCCCAACCTCATGGGCGCGGCCAACAGCTCGGGTGGCGTGATGGGCAAGATGATCGATGCGCAGTCCATCGTCGTCGCCTCCACCGCCACGCGCTGGTTCAACCATGAGGGCGACATCCTGCGCTACGTGTTCTTCCACTCCGTCGCCCTGGCCTGCCTGATGGGCATCTTCGTGACGCTGCAGGCCTATGTCTGGCCGTTCCGCCTGATGGTCAATTGAGCCTTGCGCATCTGCGCCAGGCCCCAGCCGCCCGCATGCGCCGGGCGGCTTTTTTGCGCCTGGGGTATGCATCGCTGCATCAACAGATGCGCAGCGGCATTTATGGTTGTACCATGCAACCATATTCAAACCCTGCACGGCCCCAAGGAGCACCCATGCCGCAGCACGATCTTTCCCTGGTGGACGACATCCGCGCCGCCTCGCGCCTGATGGTGCGCGAGCTGGGCTTCATGCAGGCCACGCTGGCGGCCACGGACTATCCGCCCTCGGCCGTGCACGCCATCCTGGAGATCGGCGCGCAGGGGTCCATGGCGGCCTCGCAGCTGGCCCAGGCGCTGGGGCTGGAGAAATCCAGCGTCAGCCGCATGGTGCGCAAGCTGGTGGAGGCCGGCGAGCTGAAGGAAACCGCCGATGGCGAGGACGGCCGCGTCAAGCGGCTGGCCCTCACCGCCAAGGGCCGGCGCACGCTGGCCGCCATCGAGGCCTTCGGGCGCCAGCAGGTGACGGCCGCGCTGGACCGCATGCAGCCGCCGCAACAACAGGCGGTGTCGCGCGGGCTGGCCCTCTACGCTCAGGCACTGCAGGCGCATCGGCAGGAGGAGCCCCTGCCCGCACCCGCGCAGATACAGGTCCTGCCCGGATACCGGCCCGGCTGCATCGGCCGCATCGTGGAAATGCATGCGCGCTTCTATGCACGCCACGCAGGTTTCGGCGTCTTCTTCGAAAGCCGCGTGGCCAGCGGCCTGGCCGAGTTCGCTAGCCGGCTGGACAAACCCTGCAACCAGCTGTGGACGGCGCTGGACGGCGACCGCGTCGTGGGCTCCGTGGCCATCGATGGCGAGGACCTGGCCAAGCACCCCGAGGACCGCCAGGCGCACCTGCGCTGGTTCATCCTGGACGACGGCCTGCGCGGCGCCGGCACGGGGCGCCAGCTGCTGCAGCAGGCCCTGGCGTTCTGCGACCAGCAGGCCTTCGAGGCCACCCAGCTGTGGACGTTCAGCGGCCTGGATGCGGCACGCCGGCTCTACGAATCGTCAGGCTTCACCCTGGCCGAGGAATGGCCGGGCCAGCAATGGGGCGAGACCGTGACCGAGCAGCGCTTCGTGCGGGCTCGGCCCTGATGCTGCCCTGAGGCTGCCCTGTGGCCGCACTGCGGCGTTCAGCGCCCGCCCGCGCGCGAAGCCACCACGCCGGCGCCGCGCACCTCCACCTGCACGCTGTCCAGCACCTGCCCCTTGGCATCGACCAGTTCCAGCCGGTGGCGGCCGGGCCAGGGCATCCAGGCGGCGGCAGCACCCCGGCCGATCTCCTTGGGCGGCGGCTCGGCCGCGCCGGGCGCGGCAGCACTGACCATGCGCCAGCGCAGGCTGGCGTCCTGCCATTCCTGCGTGGCGGCCGTGCCTGCGGGGCGGGCCGACAGCTGCACGCGCTGGCGGTCTGGCGGAATGTCGGGGTCCAGCGCGAGGATGGTGCCGTTGGCCGGGCGCGCAATGCGCACGGGCGAGGCGGCCGAAGTCCCGCGTGTTGATGCGGATGCGGCAGGCAGGCCGCTGCCCGCCATGGCGAACAGGCTCTGCTGCGTGCCTGCCACGAACCATTCGCTGCGCGCGCTCTCCAGCGGCAGGCCCGACGCATCGGGGCCGAAGCGCACGGCCTGCTGCAGCACGCCCGCCGGCGCCTTGGGCGCGCGGCTGGGTGTGCGGGCATGCAGGAAGCCCATCACGGCGGCCCAGACAGGTGCCGCGCCGCTGGTGCCGCTGACCGAGTGCATGGCCTCGCCGCGCGCATTGCCCACCCACACGCCCACGGTGTAGCGCTGCGACCAGCCCACGGCCCAGTTGTCGCGCATGTCCTTGCTGGTGCCGGTCTTGACGGCCGACCAGAAGCGCGTGGCCAGCACGCTGTCCGTGCCGAAGGTGGGCGCGCGCGCCATGGGATCGGACAGGATGTCGCCCACGATGAAGGCCGCGCGTGCGTCGATGGCCTGCACGGGCGCAGCCGGCTTTTGCGCTGCGGTCCCGGCACCCGGGGGCTGCGCCGCCCAGCGCACGGGCGTCAGCTGCCCGCCGTTGGCCAGGGCGCGGTAGGCGTTGGTGAGCTGCAGCAGCGGCACCTCGGCACTGCCCAGCGCCAGGCTGAAGCCGTGGTAGCCGCCGCTTTCGCGCAGCGGCAGGCCCAGGCGCTGCAGTTGCGAGAAGAAGGCATCGGGCGTGACCATGACCAGGGTGCGCACAGCCGGCACGTTGAGCGACGACGCCAGCGCCGTGCGCGCCGAGACCCAGCCCTTGAAGCGCCGGTCGTAGTTCTGCGGGATGTAGAGCCCGTTCTGCGTGGGAATGTGGGCCGATGAATCCTCGATCAGCGAGGCCGCCGTCAGCCGCCGCTCGGCAATGGCCTGGGCGTAGAGAAAGGGCTTGAGCGTGGAGCCGGGCTGGCGCATGGCCGTGACGCCATCCACCTCGGCCGCCTGGCTCAATTCGCCCGACGAGCCCACCCAGGCCAGCACCTCGCCCGTGGCGTTGTCCAGCACGACGATGGCGCCGTCCTCCACGTTGCGGCCCTGCAGCTCGCGCAACTGCTGCTGCAGGCTTTGCACGGCAAAGCGCTGCACGGGCGCGCTCAGCGTGGATCGCACGCGCGCCTGGCCTTTGGACTGCGGCTCGGCCAGCAGGCGGCGCGCCAGGTGGGGGGCCTGGCCTTCGCTGGCCGCCCATTGCCGGCGCAGCAGCACGCTGGCGGTGAGCAGTTCCATGGCCGTGCAGTCGCGCGCCGCCGCATCCTCGGGCGCCAGCGACTGCAGCACGCCGCAGGCGCGCCGGCCCACGCGCTCGGGCGAGGCGTTGGGGGCACGCACCAGGGCGGCGGCAATGGCGGCCTCGCGCGCGTCCAGCCCGTGCGCGGCCTTGCCGAACAGGGTGCGCGACAGCGCATCGATGCCCACGATCTCGCCCCGGAAGGGCACCAGGTTCAGGTAGGCCTCCAGGATCTGGTCCTTGCGCCAGCGCCGGTCCAGCACCTGGGCCGACACGGTCTGGCCCAGTTTCTGCACCACGCTGCGCCCGCCCGGGCCCTGGCGCCAGTCACCGTCGAGCAGCCCCGCCAACTGCATGGTGATGGTGCTGGCGCCGCGCGTGCGCTGGTTCCAGAGGTTGCCCCAGGCGGCGGAGGACACGGCGGCCCAGTCCACGCCGCTGTGCTCATAGAAGCGCTTGTCCTCGCTGAGCACCAGGGCCGTGCGCAGCGCGGGCGAGATGTCGGCCAGGGCCACCCAGTCGCCACGGCGCACGCTGGCGTCGGTGCGCTGGCGCTGCAGCACCTCGCCCTCGCGCGAGAGCAGTTCGGTCTCGGAGGAGCGGTGGCCTTCGCGGACCTCGGAAAAGCTGGGCAGCGCCTGAGCGGCACCGGCCGCCGCGAACAGCAGCGCGGCCGCCAGGGCCGCGCGGGGAAGACGCATGAAGGGAGAAGGTCGCCGGGATTCGATCATGGAGCCGGCATTGTCCGCCTTTGCACCAGCGGCTCAGGAAGAATGGCGTATGCCCTTCTTGAGCTTGAAGGACAGCAGCACCATGAGCACGCCGAAGACCACCGCATACGTGGCCAGCACCCAGAGCATGGCCATCATGCCCGCGCCCGGCTGGGCCAGCACGAAGGCGCCGAACAGCACGGACAGCACGCCGCCCAGGATCAGCAGCCACTCGCCCGTGATCTCCTTGCGCAGTCGCACGGCGGCCACGATCTGCAGCAGGCCCGTGACCAGGGCCCAGGCGCCGATGTACAGCGTCATCACCAGCGCCGTGACGCCGGGCGCGACCACGGTGAGCACGCCCACCACCACGCCGGCCAGGCCCCACAGCAGCAGCACCCACCAATGGCGCATCTGGTCGCGCCCCTGGATGGCCGAATACACGCCCAGCAAACCATCGACAAAGGTGAAGGCGCCGAAGGTCAGCACCAGCGCCGCCAGCGATACCGCCGGCTGGGCCCAGGTCAGCACGCCGAAGGCGATGGCGACCAGGCCGCGCAGCAGCAGCACCCACCAGGTGCGGTGAAGAATCGTGGACAGCGGATTGGGGCTCATGGATGCTCCTTCAAAACAGTCCCCATGACCTTGGAGCAGGCCCGCCACCCTGTCTGTAGGCCGAGGCCGGCTTGGCGGCGGACCCTGACCTGGATCAATCCAGCTGCAGCAGCACGGGCTGGTGGTCCGAGAGCCTTGTGTCGCTGTCAACGGCCCAGCCACGCACATGGCCGCGCAGGCTGTCGCTGACCCAGGCGAAATCGCAGGCGCCGGGCTCGGGGCCCCACTGGCGGTCGAACAACCGGAAGGTGGGCGGCTGGGGCTGGTCCGGGTGCAGCACGCTCCAGCTGTTGTGCCATTGGCCTGCGCTCAGGGCGCCCTGCTCGCCGGCCGCCCAGGGGGCGGACAGGCCGGCGTATTCGTCCTCGTGCGGCTCGAAGTTGAAGTCGCCGCAGAGCACGGCATGCGGCGTGTGCGGCTTGGTCTGCTGGGGCGAGCCGTCGCTGGCGGGCTGGGGCGGCGCCTCGGCCTGGCCCAGGGCCTCGATCTGCAGGAAACGCAGCGCCAGCGCCTGGGCCATGCGCTGGCGGCGCGAGAAATATTCGAGGTGGGTGCTCATCACGCGCACGGGGCCCAGTGCGGCATCCATCACGGTCACTGCCGTGCAGCAGCGCGGCATGCTGCGCACGCCGCCATCGTGCGGATACGGCAGGCGGTGGTGGGCCACCTGCAGAGCAGGCAGGCGCGTGGCCACCAGGTTGCCGAAGCGCTGCCGGCCCACGGCCGTGAATTCGTCCACGGCCGCGCCGAAGAAGACCTTCCAGCCTTCGGGAAGGGCCTGGCGGATCTGCTCCACCTGGTCGCCGGGCGCGCCCTGCAGGCCCGGATAGTGGATGGCGATTTCCTGCAGGCACAGCACGTCGATATCGGCCATGGACAGCGCATGCGCCACGATGCGCTCCGGGTCCATGCGGCCGTCCAGGCCCAGGCACCATTGGGTGTTCCAGGTGAGGATCTGCATCATGCGGACAGCGGCTCGCGCAGCTGGAACAGGTTGCCTTCGGGGTCCATGGCGTTGCACACGCGAAAGCCCGGGCCCAGCCAGGACTGCTCCCACAGCTGGCCGCCATGGGCGATGACCAGGGGGCGCACGGCCGCAAAGCTTTTCACGGTGGCAAAGAACTTGATGGCCACGTTCTCGCGCGGCTGGGGTGGCTCGGTGATGGTGATGTGCCGCGCAATCGCCTCGGGAATGGCGTGCAGCACCAGTTGCAGGTCCGGCGACTGCAGCACCATGAGCTCGCTCGTGTGGTGCAGCATGCGCATGGCCAGCACCTCCATGTAGAACAGCGCCAGCCTGTCGGGCTGCTTGGCGTAGATGAACAGGCCGGCGCTAGCGGGTCCGGACATGGTGAACCTCGGCATTGAAAGCAGGGAAGAGTGACTTTAGCACCGCCGTCACTTGATTCCCGCACGCATGAAGCTCTGCACGAACTGGCGCTGGAACAGCACGAAGGCCACCAGCAGCGGGCCCGAACTCATCAGCGTGGCGGCCGTGATGGTGGCCCACTCCACGCCAGACTCCACGCTGGAGAACACCTGCAGCCCCACGGTAAGCGGCCGTGCCTGCACGCTGTTGGTGATGATCAGCGGCCACAGGAAGTTGTTCCAGTGAAAGCTCACCGACACCAGCGCAAACGCCAGGTACACGGGCCGCGCCAGCGGCACGTAGACGCGCCACAGGATCTGCAGGGTGCTGGCACCCTCCACCCGCGCGGCCTCGTCCAGTTCCCGGGGAATGCCCAGGAAGGTCTGGCGCAGCAAAAAGATCGCAAAGGCCGATGCGAAGTACGGCAGGCCTATGCCCAGCAGCGTATCGACGGCGCCCAGTCGCGACACGGTCTGGTAGTTCGCCACCAGCAGGATGTCCGGCATGATCATCAGCTGCACCAGCACCAGCGCAAAGGCCAGGCCCTGGCCGCGAAAGCGGTAGCGTGCAAAGGCATAGGCCGCCAGCGTGCCCAGCACCAGCTGGGCCGCCAGGATCATGGCCACCAGCACGGCCGTGTTCAGGAAATAGCGCGCAAAGGGCGCGGCCTGCCAGGCACGGCGAAAGTTCTCCAGCGTCCAGGGCGCGGCCAGGTCGAAGCGTGCCGAGTATTCGGGCGGATGGAAGGCCGTCCAGAACGCATAGGCCAGCGGCAATATCCACAGCAGGGCCAGCAGCCAGGCAGCCAGCGTGTCCAGCCAGGTGGCGCCGTACAGCGCGGGCGGCGCATGGCGCGGGGCAATGGGTGCGGCGCTCATTGGTAGTGCACCTTCTTGTCGAGCACGAAGAACTGCAGCAGCGCCACAGCCGCCAGCACCACGACCAGCACCACGGTGATGGCCGCCGCATAGCCCGTGTCCCAGAACTTGAAGCCCACTTCGTACAGGTGGTAGAGCAGCAGCGTGGAGGCGTTGTCCGGCCCGCCGCGCGTGAGGATGAAGAGATGGTCCACCAGGCGGAAGGCATTGATCACCGCGTTGACCAGCACGAACAGCGTGGTCGGCATCAGCAGCGGCCACTGCACGCGGCGCAGGAAGTACCAGCGCGAGGCGCCTTCGATGGCCGCAGCTTCCCTGAGGCTGGGGTTGAGCGTCTGCAGCGCGGCCAGGTAGAAGATCATGAAAAAGCCCGCCTCCTTCCACACCGCCACCACGGTCACGCAGGCCAGCGCCGTGGACGGGTCGCCCAGCCAGTTGTGCGCGGGAAGGCCCACTGCGCCGCGCAGCTGCTCCAGCAGCCCGTACTGCGGCGTGTAGAAGAACAGCCAGATGTTGGCCACGGCAATCATGGGCAGCACCGTGGGCGTGAAATACGCCATGCGCACGAAGGCGCGGCCGGCCAGCCTCTCGTTGACCCACAGCGCCATGGCCAGCGCCAGCGCCATGGACAGCGGAATCGTGGCCGCCGCAAACCACAGGTTGTTGCGCACGGCCTGCCAGAACACCGGGTCGTCCACCATGACGGCGTAGTTCTCCAGCCCCACCCACGGCCCCGGCTGGCCGCCGCGCGGCGTGGCATGCAGGCTGTCGATCAGCGTGGCCACGGCCGGCCAGTGCGTGAACGCCACCAGCAGCACCAGCGCCGGCAGCAGCATCAGCCAGGCATGGACGGCCTGGCGGCCGCGGACAAGGGAGGCGGGGGCGGAGCTCATGCGGTCAGCGGCACTGCGCCATCACTTGTAGCGGCGCAGGATGCGGTCGGCCTCCCTTTGCGCATCCTGCAGGGCCTGGGCCGAGGTCTTGCTGCCGTTGAGGGCGGCCTGCACGGCGTCGTTGAGCACCTTGGTCACGCGCTGGTTCTCATGCGTGGAGAACTCGGCCACCGACACGGGCAGCTGGTCGCGCGCCACCAGGGCCTGCGGGAAGTCCTGGCCGTACTTCTTGAGCGCGGGCGTGTCATAGGCGGCGGGCGAGACGGCCACGTAGCCGCTGTCCATGCTCCACTGCGCGGCCAGCGGGGGCTGGGTGACCCACTTCATGAACTGGAAGGCCGCCTCCTGCTGCTCCCTGGGCGCCTTCTTGAACAGGTAGAAGTTGCCCCCGCCCGTGGGCGAGCCCTTGCGCACATTGCCTGCGATCTGGCCCACGCCGAAGTCGAATTTGGCATTGGCACGGATATTGGTCAGGTTGCCCGTGGTGGTGACGATGATGGCGGCCTTCTTTTCCATGAAGTCCTTGGGCGTCGTGCCCCACTCCACCACGCCGGCCGGGTGCACGCCTTCCTTGACCAGGCCCACCCAGTAGTCCAGCGCCTCCACTACCTTGGGGCTGTCCAGCGTGACCTGGGTGCCGGCCTCGTTGGCCAGCAGCACGTCATTGGGCGTGGTCAGGGTCTGCAGCATCCAGTAGGCAAAGCCGGTGGACGGGATCTGGATGCCGTACTGCACGACCTTGCCGCTGGCGTCCTTCTTCGTCAGCCTGTGGGCGGCTTCCTTGAGTTCCTTCCAGTTCTGCGGCGCCTTGTTCGGGTCCAGGCCGGCTTCCTTGAAGGCTTCCTTGTTGTAGTACATGACCACGGTGGAACGCTGGAAGGGCACGCCCCAGGTCTTGCCGCCCGCCTGGCTGTTGGCCATGAAGGCCGGGTAGAAGCCTTTGAGCCAGGCCCGGTCGGCATCGGTCTTCACGAAGTCGTCGATGGGGGCGATGGCGTCCTCGTCGATCAGCGTGAACATGTCGGTGGACAGCAGCACCGAGGTGGCCGGCGGCTTGCCCGACTTGTGGGCCGTCAGCGCCTTGACGATGGTCTCCTGGTAGGTACCCGCATAGACGGGCGTGATCCGGTACTGCGGATGGGCCTTGTTGAACTCGGCCGCATAGCCGTCGATCACCTTGGTGATGGGGCCGCCCACGGCCACGGGAAAGTAGAACGGCACCTCCAGCGGCGTCTGTGCGCTGGCGGTGTGCAGCAGGCCCGTGGCGGCCAGGGCGGCAGCGGCTGCGAGGGTTTTGAGGAAGGCATGGCGTTGCATGGCGGACTCTCCTGGAAGGTGCTTCGGGTGCGAAAGCCGGAACGGCTGAAACGGTGGAACTGCGGAGGAAGATAGGAGCGGTGCCACGGCCTCAGGCCGTGCAGCGCCGCCCCTGTTCGTCAAAGAAATGCGTGGCCTCGCGCGCCCAGCGCAGGCCCACGAGCTGGCCCGGCTGCAGGCCGCCGAGCTGGCTGCCAGCGGTGCGCACCATCAGTTGTTCGCTGCCCACGCGGCAGCGCAGCACCAGGTCGGCGCCCAGGTATTCGAGGCTCTCGATGTCGGCAGCCACCACGGGGCCGCTGCCGACATCGCCATGGAGCGACAGGCGCATGTCCTCGGGCCTGACGCCCAGCCAGCGCGCCTGGCCCGGCTGCTGCAGGCCGGCGGGCGCGGCGCTGGCATGGCTGCCCGCGATGTGCAGGCCGTCGAGGCGTGCGATGTTCATGGCCGGCGTGCCGATGAAGCGCGCGGCAAAGGTGGTGGCGGGCCGGCGGTAGATCTCCTGGGGCTCGGCGCACTGCTCCACGCGCCCCTGGCTGAGCAACACCACCTGGTCGGCCATGCCCATGGCCTCAGCCTGGTCGTGCGTGACATAGACCACGGTCAGGCCCAGGCGCCGCTGCAGCTCGCGCAGCTCGGTGCGCATTTCCTGGCGCAGCTGGGCGTCGAGGTTGGACAGCGGCTCATCCATCAGGCAGACCCGGGCGCGGGCCACCAGGGCGCGGCCCAGCGCCACGCGCTGCTGCTGGCCGCCCGACAGCTGGCCGGGCCGGCGCGCCAGCAGCGCGTCCAGGCCCAGCAGCGCGGCGGCCTCGTCGATGCGCCGGCGCGCCTCGGCCGCCGGGACCTTGCGCACGGACAGGCCGAAGCCGATGTTCTGCGCCACCGTCAGGTGCGGGAACAGCGCGTAGTTCTGGAACACCATGGCAATGCCGCGCCGTGCGGGCGGCAGTTGGGTGACGTCCTGCCCATCGATGCGCACACGGCCCGAGGTGGCGCTTTCCAGGCCCGCGATGATGCGCAGCGTGGTGGACTTGCCGCAGCCCGAGGGACCGAGCAGCACGCAAAAGGATCCGGGTTCAATGCGCAGATCCAGCGCCTGCAGTGCCGTGGTGCCGCCCCAGGACTTGGCAACACCTTCCATCTCGATCAAGGACATCACGCCAGTCTAGGAAGGCTGTGTGACAGGCCCGTGTCGCGCCACCGGACTGGCGGCTCAGGCAGCTCAGGCAGCTCAGGCAGCTCAGGCAGCAGGGTGCCGTCTGTGCCAGTCCGTGGCCTGCTGGAACGCCCAGCCCGCGCGCACCAGCAGGTCTTCGCGGAAGTCGGGGGCCACGAACTGGAAGGCCACGGGCGCGCCATCGGGAGTGCGTCCGCCGGGCAGCGTGATCGTGGGGCTGCCCGTCAGGTCGAACGGGCAGGTGTAGCGCAGCATGCCCGAGAACAGCTCGGCATCGGAGCCGAAATGCGCCATGCGCTGCAGCGTGGGGGCCGCAAAGGCCGTGGCGGGGACCAGCAGCAGGTCCACCTGCGCGAAGAGTGCGCGTACCCGGCCCGTGAAGTCCGCGCGGCGCAGCAGCAGCCGCTGGTAGTCGGTGGCGGACAGGCCCAGCCCCAGGTCGATCAGCCCGGCGAGCCCGGGGCCATAGGCCTCGCGCCGTGCAGGGAACGTGGCGCCGTGCGCCACGGCGGTCTCCGCCGCGCACAGCGCCGGCCAGTCCTCCACCGCCTGGGTGGCATCGGGAAAGCGGACCTCCTGCACGCTGGCCCCCAGGCGTTGCGCCACCGCCAGGGCCTGCTCCACCGCCTGGCGGGAGGGGGCATCCACGCCGTCCAGTGCCCATTGCCGGTCCATGCCCAGGCGCAGGCCGGAGAATCCGCGCGTCATCATGGCCAGATAGTCGGGCACGCTGCACTGGCTGGCCGTAGGGTCCAGCGGGTCCGCCCCGGCGATGGCCGCGAGCATGGCTGCGGCATCGGCGGCACTGCGCGCCATCGGGCCTATGTGGTCCAGGGACGCGGCCAATTCGAAGGCGCCGTGGCGGCTCACCCTGCCCCAGGTGGGCTTGAGCCCCGTGATGCCGTTGGCGGCCGATGGAAAGCGGATGGAACCCCCGGTGTCCGTGCCCAGCGATCCGAAGCACAGCCCCGCCGCCGTGGCCACGCCCGAGCCGCTGGACGAGGCCCCGGGCCATAGCTGGGCGCCCCAGGGGTTGACGGGGGCAGTGATCTCGGGATGGTGGTCGGCGAAGGCGCCTTCGGTCTGCTGCAGCTTGCCCAGGATGACGGCGCCGGCCTCGCGCAGCCTGCGCACCACGGTGGCATCTTCCGTGGGGCGATGGTCGCGGTGCAGCGTCATTCCATGCGTGGTGGGGACGCCCCGGGTCCACAGCAGGTCCTTGAGCGCCAGCGGCACGCCGTGCAGCGCACCGCGGCAGCGGCCCTGCGCGATCTCGGCGTCGGCGCGGCGGGCGTCCTCCAGCGCCTGCTGCGCCATCACCGTCACGTAGCTGTGCAGCCGCGCGTCCACGGCCTCGATGCGCGCCAGCATGTGGCGGGTCACCTCTTCAGAGGAAATGCGGCGGGACTGGATCTCGCGCCCCACCTCCAGCAGTTCGAGATGGTGCAGTTCGCTGTCGTTCATGGCATGTCTCCCGGCGCCCGGCTCCGGGGCGCCACCGTTGTTGCACTGGAAAAGCCGCACGGGACGCACGGCAGGCCCATGCTAGGGAGCCGGCGGCACGCACGCTTGTTCGGGAGGGTCAGCGACCTTGCTCAGGCGGCCAGCAGGCTGCGGGGCGTGCAGCCGAACGCCTTGCGAAAGGCTCGGCTGAAGTGCGCCGCATCGGAGAATCCATGCGCGAAGGCCGCCTCGGTCACGCTGGAGCAGCGCCCCTGCAGCAGGGCCTGGCGGCTGGCCTGCAACCTCAGCTGCCATACCAGGCCCATGGGCGTCTGGTTGTGCCGCGCGAAGGCCCGCGTCACGGTACGGGGCGAGACGTTGTGCTGCTGCGCCAGCCATTGCAGCGACAGCTCGGGCGAGCCCAGGTTGTCCTGGATGAACGCCTGGATGCGGCCATGCAAGTCCCTTTCCGCGCGGGGTTGCACGGCCATTTCCTGCATCTCCAGCGCCAGGGCCAGCACGTCGAGCAGCGCCATGCCGAAGCGCTGCGCCAAGGCATCACCGTGCGGCGCAGGCGGCATGGCCATGGCCTCGCCGAGCATGGCCCGCAGCGGCGCCACGGCCGGGGCATGGCCATGCAGCGCCCGGCCCGCGTGCAAGGGTGCACGGGCAAAGCGATTCAACAATTCGCTGCGCGGAATGCGCATCAGCAGGATATCGCGGGGCGCCACCGAGAATTCGAAAGGCTGCGCAGCGTCATAAAGCACCAGATTGCCCGCACTCAGCCGGGCCACTTGCCCGCCCTGGCGCACCTCGGCCTGGCCCTGGAGCAGATAGCCCAGCCACAGCTCGTCGCGGGCATGCAGGCGCAGGTGGGCTGCGTTGCGCACCCAGCGGTGGCTGGGCGCCGACATGGCACTGATCTCCAGCAGTCCCAGGGACCGCACGGACAGCGTGGCCCCGAAGCCGCCGGGACCTGCACCATCCCCCTGCGCGCGGTGGCTGTCGGCCGGGATGCAGTGGCGGCAGACCACCTCGTGCCAGTAGTCGAAACGATGGCGTGGCTCCTGCGAATGGGTGGAGTATTCGAACTGCATGGCAGCGCCCAGTATCCGCAGGCGGCCGCCGGCTGGCACCCCGGTGTTTACCCAAAGGCCCGGGGTGCCGCGACGGCGGCGCTGCGCAGCACGGCTCAGCTGTGACCCGGAGCCCGGTTCAGCAGATGCGTGCGCTGGTCGGCGCTCAGCGACAGGTAGCGCTCGTAGTGGCGCAGGATGTCGGCGATGACTTCCTCGCTGCGCAGGTACTGGATGTCGTGGCCCAGGCGACCGTCCTCGAAGAACGTGATGGGCTCGTAGACATGGCGCCGCTCCTGCTCGCTGGCCGCCTCGCTCACCAGGAAGGTAGGCACCGTGCGGCGCGTGGCGCGCACGCCGTAGACGAAGTCGCGCAGCGAGGGATCGGGCACGGTCAGGCGCACGGCGCCCTCGCCGTCCAGGTCCTCGGTGACCACCGCCTCGACGCCGCGCTTGTGCATTTCGGCTGCCACCTCGTTCATGGCCGGCAGCACCACGCCGGCCAGGAACCTGCGCACATCGGCGCGCGAGGGCTGGTGCACGATCTGCTCCAGGCGCTTGCGCCAGTGCTGGCCGCTCCAGAAGCTGGTGGCCGGAGCCAGGTCGGGCGAGAAGTGCGCGCGGTCGGCCAGCAGGCCGCGCCACAGCCCGTAGCACAGCGCCAGCATGATGACGGCCACCGGCAGGGCCGCCACCAGGGTCATGGCCTGCAGCGCCTTGAGGCCGCCGGCCAGCATCAGCACCATGGCTGTCGCGCCCAGCACGGCAGCCCAGAACAGCCGCTGCCAGACCGGCGAACGCGCATGGCCGCGCGAGGCGATGTTGTCCACCACGAAGGCCCCGGAGTCCGCCGAGGTGACGAAGAACACCGCGATGAGCACGATGGTGAGCCAGGCCACGGGCTTGAACCAGGGCAGGTACTCGAAGAAGCGGAACAGCAGCGCATCCACGTTCGAGGCCGTCTGCCCCAACGCGCCCATGGCCACGTGGGTGTCTATCCAGATGGCGCTGTTGCCGAAGGCCGTCATCCACAGCAGGTTGAAGGCCGTGGGCACCAGCAGCACGCCGGTCACGAACTGGCGGATGGTGCGCCCGCGCGAGATGCGTGCGATGAACATGCCCACGAAGGGCGACCAGGAGATCCACCAGGCCCAGTAGAGGATGGTCCAGCCGCCGAACCAGCCTTCCTGGCTGGGCGGCTCGTAGGCAAAGGTGCGGAACGACAGCTGCACCAGGCCAGACACGTAGTTGCCGATGTTCTCGCTCAGCGCCTCGAACAGGAAGACCGTGGGCCCGGCGACGATGACGAAGGCCAGCAGGATGAAGGCCAGCATGAGGTTGAACTCGCTCAGGCGCCGCACCCCTTTGTCCAGGCCCGAGACGGCAGACAGCCCGGCCAGGCAGACCACGATGACGATGACCGCGATGCGGAAAGCCGCCGCAGAGGTATCCCAGCCCGTGAGGGTGTGCAGGCCGGCGGCCAGCTGCAGCGCGCCGTAGCCCAGCGTGGTGGCGATACCCGCGATGGTGCCCACCAGCGCGAAGGCATCCACGCTGTGGCCGATGGGGCCGTTGATGCGCTTGCCCAGCAGCGGGTACAGGCCCGAGCGCATGGTCAGCGGCAGGTTGTAGCGAAAGCCGAAGTAGGCCAGCACCAGGCCCATGGTCCCGTAGACGGCCCAGGCATGGAAGCCCCAGTGGAAGAAGGTGGACTGCAGGGCCTCGCGTGCGGCGGCCGGCGTGGAAGGCACGGCCGTGGGCGGCTTGAGGAAATGCTGCAGCGGCTCGCCCACGCCGAAGTACATCAGGCCGATGCCCATGCCGGCGGCGAACAGCATGGCGGTCCAGGAGATGAAGCTGAACTCGGGCTCCGCATCATCGGGACCCAGGCGGATATCACCGAAACGGCTGGACGCGACGAAGATCAGAAAGACCAGGAACAGCGTGACCGAGACGGCATAGAACCAGTCCATGTGCCCCACCACCCAGGCCTGGGCGCTGGAGAACAGCCGGTCGGCACTGTCGGGCATGAAGCCGCAGTACAGCAGCAGCAGGCCCAGCACCAGCAGGGAAGGAATGACGACGGGGCCCGAGAACGTGATGCGCGGTGCAGGCTCTGCAGGCGATGGCGTGGCCGCCTGCGGCGCATCCGGTGGCGGAGCCGCCGGTGGCGCCGTGCGGGGATCGGTGTTCATGTCTGGCATAGACCCTCTCTCTCTTGTGATCAATGGTGTGCCCGGGAACCGATTCGCAATGGTGGCGGCCTTGCCCTTGTGGGGCGGGCCGCGTTCCCTGCTCGGGGTATGTCCGCCGGGCAAAGGCCGCAAGTATCGTGACTCTTCGCGTCTGCCCGCGTCGGACGCAGGCCCTGAAGGCTTCCGTTTTGCTGACGTGATGCCTTCAGGCCAGGTCAGCCGGCCAGCTTGGCCACCACGGCCGGGGCGATGACGCGGTGGGCCGGCGCCACGCCCAGCATGTAGATACGGCCCAGGGCATTGTGCACATGGACCACGGTGGACATGGCGGCGGTGAAGGTGGCGGACGGCGCGCCCTCGGGGCCGGGCAGCCGCATGAGGGAGACCTGCACGTCCAGGTGCCGGTCGCTGTCGCCCAGCACCACTTCGCTGTCGCTCAGCGCATGGATGCGGAAGATGCCGGCGCGGTCGCCTACGCGGTAGCTGGATGCGGCGCGCTGCGCGTCCACGCCGCTGAGCGTGCCCAGGTCCTTGATGCCGAAGGGCGCCACCACGCGGTTGCGCAGGCGCATCAGAAAGTCGATCCAGCCCGGCGTGCGGCCCACGCAGCGCAGGTACAGCGCCATGGGGCTGCTGCCGTCGTCCGGCAATTGCAGCTGGTAGCTGTCGTGGAAATAGGCGGTCTTGAGGCGGTCCTGCAGGGCACTGCCTGCGGGAACCGGGGAGAGGATGACTTGTGCCATGGAGCGAAGGGTGATGAAAAAGGGGGCGGTCCTGCAGCCATCATAGGCCGCAGGGCCGCCCCCTTGTCAGGGCGCCATCAACGCTGCATCAGCGCTTGTCGCCCACCTTGATGCGGGCGTTGGGAACCTCGCCGAACATCTCGGGCGCATACAGCGCCTCCACCCGCGTGGGCGGCAGCGCGAAGTCGCCGGCATTGTTCAGCCGCACGGTGTACTCCACGCGCGTATTGCCCTTGGGCAGGTACTGGTAGTAGGCGCGGTAGGCCTCGAAGCTGCGCTCTTCATAAGCCAGCCAGCCCGCGCCTTCTGCGCGCTCGCCGCCCGAGGCGATCTCCGAGTCGCGCCCCAGACCGCCGCCCAGGATGGTGGCGCCCGTGGGCACGGGGTCGGTGATGGCCACCCAGGTCATGTCGGTGCGGGCCTGCACCTCCAGCGTGACGCGCAGCACGTCGCCGCGCGAGTACTGGCCTGCGGGCAGGCTCTTGTCGGCCTGCTCCACGGGCTTGACCGTGCGCGTGACGGTGTAGCCGGCGCTGAACGGCGCCTTCAGCTGCACAGCCGCTACCGACTGCAGCGTGAGCCAGGGCTTGCCGGTGCCCTGCTGGGTCACCGTCAGCTGGCCCTTGCGGGCATCACCCACCGCGCTCCAGGGCAGGAACATGGTGTTGTTGCGCAGGCCGCCGACCACCGTGGTCGCGCCGAAGCTGGACGCCTGGTGGGCTGCGCCCTCGGTGTCGCTGGCGCGCATGCGCGTGACCTGGCTCCACTCCACGCGGGCCTGGGACGCACCCAAAGCCGCCTGGGTGGCGCCCGTCACGGGCGTGGCCTCGAACTGCTGCGAGAAGCGCTGCAGTGCCAGCGCCCCCCACAGGTTGGCCGTGGTTGTGCCCCAGGCACCGTTGCTCTGGCGCGAGATGAAGCCGTTGGCCAGGCGCGGCAGCTCTTCCTTCCACGTCGGGTCGTCCATGTTGACCAGCATCAGGCGGGCCAGGTTGACCTCGGGGCCCTGCATCAGCCACCACCACTGGTCGTCCTGCTCGTTGCTGAAGGCCACGCGCGTGCCCTGGTAGCTCAGGCGGGCGCGCAGGATCTGCTGGGCCTGGGCCAGCTGCTGTTCGCGCTGGGGCAGCTCGCGCATGTGCTTGAGCAGGGCCACCCAGTCGATGACGGCATGCGTGGGCCAGTCGTTGGGCGCGATGGTGATGCTGTCGAGCATGCGCGGATTGGCGCGGCCCGTCAGCGCCAGCGCCTGGATGGCGGCCAGCTTGCGCATGTCCAGGTCCTTGCGCGGGCTCCAGAAGCTGCGCTGGATGCGGCCTTCGACGAAGGCGATCAGGCCGTTTTCCATGCGCTCGCGCTCGGCCGCCGGCAGCACGAAGCGCTTGTCCACGCCCTGCGCCAGTGCCGAGAGGTTGAGCAGGTGGGCCGTCAGCGTATCGCTGCCGCGGGCCGCACGGCCCGAGCCGTCGCCGGCCAGCGGGAAGTAGCTGGCCAGGCCGTCGCTGTCCAGGTAGCTGGGCAGCTGGCCCATGGTGGACTGCCACAGCGTGGCGTCGCTCATGCCCACGGCCTTGCTGGTGACCTGCTCCAGGCAGCTGTAGGGATAGCGCGCCCACCAGTCGCGCACGCCCGGCAGGCCTTCGGCCAGCTTGGGCGCCAGCGACATGCGCAGGCCGCCGCGGCCGGCCAGCGCGTCGGCCGGCAGCTGCACGGGCAGGTTGATGCTGCCATCGACCTGCATCAGCGTGCCCTGCTGCACCGTCAGCGGCACGGCCGGGATGATGCGCTGGCTGACTTTCAGCCTGTCGCTGGCGGGCTTGTCGCCACCTGCGGTGTCACGGGCCTCGATCTCCCAGATCAGCGACTCGGCGCGGGTCTGGCCCAGCTGGGCCGGGGCGGTGACGTTCCAGCCCACCTCGCGCGCCTCGCCCGCGGGAATCTCCACGGTCTGCGCTGCCAGCTCCAGCAGCGTGGCGCGCGGCGTGACCTGCACCTTCATGGCCTTGGCCGAGGTGTTGCGCAGCGTGACCATGGCACGGAACTGGTCCTCCTCGCGCACCAGCGGCGGCAGGCCGCTGATGATCTGCAGGTCCTGGGCCGTGCGGATGGGCGCCTGGCCCGTGCCGAACATCGACACGCCATGGTCGGCCACCGCCACCACCTGGAAGGTGGTCAGCGAGTCGTTGAGCGGCACGCTGACCTGGGCCTTGCCCTGGGCGTCCAGCACCACGCTCGGATTCCACAGCAGCAGCGTCTCGAACAGCTCGCGCGTCTGGCTGCGGCCACCGCCGCCGCCAGCGGCCACGGCCTTGCGGCCGTAGTGGCGCCTGCCGATCACCTCCATCTGCGCGGTCGAGGTCTGCACGCCCCACTCGCGGCGGCGCAGCATGGCGTCGGCCAGCTGCCAGCTGGTGTTGGGCATGAGCTCCAGCAGGGCCTGGTCCACGACCGCCAGCGCCACCTCGGCGCCAGCGGCGGGCTTGCCGTCGGGCAGCGTGGCGCTGATGGTGACCTTGGCGGTGCCGCGCACCTGGTAGCTGGCCTGGTCGGCCGTGACCTTGACGTCGATGCGATGGGCCTTGGTGCCCACGCGGATCTCGGCCATGCCCAGGCGGTAGGCGGGCTTGGACAGATCGACCAGGGCCGTGGGCGCGATGTACTCCTTGCCCTCGTGCCAGAAGGCATTCCACCACTCGCGCGGCGCCTTGAAGCCCCAGGTGAAGAAGCTGTACCAGGGCACCTCGCGCAGCCGCCCGCGCAGGGCCAGCACGCTCACGTAGACGTTGGGCCCCCAGTCGGGCTGGACCTTCAGCTCCACGGTGGGGTTCTGGCCATTGAGCTGCATGACCTGGGTGCTGACGATGCCTTCGCGTTCCACGGCGACCAGGGCCGTCGCATAGCGGAAGGGCATGCGCACCTGGAAGCGCGCGGTCTCGCCGGGCTCGTAGCTGCGCTTTTCGGGCAGCACGTCCATGCGGTCATGGTCCTCGCCGCCGAACCACAGTTCGCCCTGGCGCGTGACCCAGACGCTGGAGGCGGCCTGGGCGGGCCGGCCGTCCTTGTCGGAGGCGGTGACGATCAGCTCGACCTCGCCGGGCTGCGACAGCTGGGCCTCGCACTGCACCATGCCCTGGGCATCGCTGTTGCCCGTGCACACCGTGCCCATGGATTGGAGCGTGGTCTGGTTGTCGTAGCTGTAGAAGCCCCCCACCAGGCGCTTGCGGCTGCTGGTGGTGACGCGGGAGATGGCCTCGACCTTGACCGGCACGCCGGCCTGGGGCTTGCCGTCCACGCCCAGGGCCAGCGCCTGGAACTGCAGCTTGCGGCCCGTGGTGATCCAGCTTTCGGCGCGCACGCCGGCCACGATGGCCGCGGGCCACAGCATCTGCGTGCTGCGCAGGGTCTGCACCTCGCCATTGGGGTCGGCATAGGTGGCCTCGATCAGCAGCTCGCGCGGCTCGCGCAGCTTGGGCAGGTTCTCGATCTTGAGCTTGCCCAGTCCTTCACGGTCCAGCGTCACGGGCAGCTTGTCGGCCACCACCTTGCTGTCCTGGGAGGCCGTGGCCTCCTCGTCATCGCTCTGGCCCGTGTCCTGGGCGCTGCGCGGTGCCGAGAAGCTGAAGCCCTGCCAGTCGCTGCGGTCCATCCAGGTGGAACGCACCAGGGCGGACACGCGCACCGGCAGGTTGGCGGCCGGGCCGCCGGAGACGTAGTTCACCTGCACCTGCACCGGCAGGCTGGAGACGCCGACCAGGGCCTGCTTGCCTTCGGGTCCCACACGGCCTTCGAGCACGGGCAGGCGGAATTCCTCGACACGGAAGCTGCCCGTGCCGAAGCGGTTGTTGCGCCCGCGCGAGCCGTTGCCCTCGCCGCGCAGCTCCACCGAATACGAACCCAGCTTGGCGCCCTTGGGCACGGAGAAGCTGTTTTCCGCACTCAGACCGCCCGTGCCCGTGGAACGCCACTGCAGCGGCTGCGTGTACTGCTGGCCGCTGCCTTCATGGGTGATGACCAGTTGCGTGGGCCGCTGCTCGGGCAGCGCAAAGCCGCCCTGCCCCTGGCCGATGCCGGTCTGGGTGCGCATCAGGTGCTTCATGGACACGGTCTCGCCGGCGCGCAGCAGCGTGCGGTCGAAGATGGTGTGGGCCACCTCGTCGCGCTGGGCGCTGCGGCTGGTGGGCACGTTGAAGCGCCAGGACTCGATGCCGCGCTGCCAGTCGGTCCAGGTGAAGGCCAGCTCCTGCTGGCCGTCCTTGCCCTGGGCGCGTGCGCTGACGAAGTAGGCCGGCGAGCGGTAGCCGACACCGCCCGTGCACTGGGGCGGCTCGGGCGACAGGCCGTCCAGGCGGGCCACGCCGCTGGCATCGGTGGTGGCCGAGGTCAGCACCTTGCCATTGCAGTCGGAGACCTGGACCCTGGCATTGGCCACGGCCTGGCCCTTGTCCAGCGTGGTGACCCAGGCGGCCGCGTTCTCGCGGCCGAGCTTGAAGTGCACGGAAAGGTTGGTCACCAGGGCCGAGGTGCGCACATACATGCTGCGCGCCGAGCCGTAGCGCTCGTCGAGCAGCGACTGCCCCAGCAGCGGCGAGGCGATCTCGACCACATGAAAGCCCGGCGTGAGCGGAATGCCCACCACCTCGAATGGGCGCGGATCGCCCTTGACGGGCTTGGGCAGTTCCAGCGTCTTGACGTCGCCCTGGCCGGCCAGCAGCGACAGCATGCGCGTCTGCACATAGTCGCGGTTTTCGTTGTCGATCACGGGCGGCAGCGGGCCCTTGATGTCGCGCGAGGCGCGCTTGCGGTCCATGTCGGAGGACTCGTAGTCCGCCACGCGGCGCATCCAGGCGATGATCTCGGCATCGCTGCCGGGCTGCTTGGTGCTCACGCGGCTGGCATCCAGGGACCTGGTGGCCAGCTCGGACTCCACATTGCGCAGCGTCACGGGCAGCAGGGCCGGGCCGTCCGGGCCTTCGGCGTAGCGCTCGACGATGCCGAAGGGCGAGGCCGCGAACTTGGCCAGCGGCGGCAGCGCGCCCGTGGCCACCTGCAGCGGGAACATGTCGGCATTGCTCAGGCTGCGGCCTGCCGCGTCCTTGAACTGCGGAGGCAGCTCCACCGTGTAGCGCGCCTGGGCCTGCATGGTGGCCGGGAAGCTCAGGTTCTGCACCAGCGAATCCTCGCTGAGCTTTTCGCCGTATTCGCCGTCAATCACGGGCGCCACCTTGGAGGCGCCGCTGCTCAGGCGAATGCCCTCGGCCAGCTTGCGCGGCACGGGGGCATTGAAGTTCAGGCGCATGGGGCGGATCGGCAGGCAGGCGGCCTGGGCGTTCTCGCGCTCGCAGCTGAACTCGGCGGCGAAGGGCTCGCGCACGCGGTACTCGAAGCGCTTGTCCTGGCGGCTGGCCACGCCGTTGGGCGTGGCAATGCCGGCGCCGAAGACCAGCTTCATGGTCGTGCCCGCCGTCAGGCGGCGGTTGCAGGCCAGCGTGGCGTACTGCAGCGGGTTCTTGGCAGCGGCCTTGTCCCAGCCGCGGTGCTTGAGCAGCTCGTCGCGCTCCTTGCCTTCGATCAGGCGCACGGGAATGCGCTCGCCCACGCCTTCGGCCGTGCACCACATGTGCTGCTGCAGGCTTTGCACGGTGGCCGGGCCCGACAGGCGCAGCGCGAAGTACTGCTCCTCGTCGATCTGTTCATAGGTGTCGGGTGCCATGTCCAGCACGGCCGGGCCGCCGGTCTGGAACTGGTAGCTGGCAGCGCCCGTCACGGCCGTGCCCGCAGGCGACTTGTAGCCGGCCACCAGCTGGGCCGTGCAGCGCACGCCGGGCGGCAGGGCCTGCTTGAAGTCGAACACCCATTCGCGGTCGCTGTTCCAGCGGCCCGTGCCCTGGGTGGCCGCCGCATCGCTGCAGCTGAGCGTGACCGGCGCGGCGGCCTTGGGGTCGCCAAAGCGCACGGCCGTGCCATCGAACTGCACCACCACCTGCTCGACCTTGGCCACCTCTCCCTGCGGGCTGAACTGGCGCACGCCCACGGCCTGCGCCGCCAGCGCCGCCGATCCCAGCAGCAGGCCCAAACCCCACCGGCCCCAGGGCCGGCCGTGCGCCGGCGGACTCTGGAACCCCTTGATCGCTGTCGTGCGAAGCACCCCCATGGCAATCCCTTCTGTCGGGCTCAGATGGCCCGGTGTTTTCTTGGAATGAGCAGGCTTTCAGCGCTGCGGCGCGCGCCGTGCACGGTGCACGGGCCGCAAATGAAAAACCCTGCGCTGCAGGCAGGGCTCGGCGGCAAGGGCTGCAACGAGGCAGATGCCCGCCGCCCGCATGCGCCGAATGCAGGGCCGCATCCGCTGCGGCTGAAAACCACTGCGCGGGATGATACCGGGCCGCATCCGCTGCAGGCCCTGCTGCGGGTGCCCGGAACCGGGTCTGCGGTGTATCCATCTGTAAGACATCGGCGCACAAGGGCGTCATATATGTCTGATCACAAGGATTCGCGCCACACGCCGCGCTGCCAACCCCGGCGATGGCAGCACCAAGACACAGCGCTTGCCGGTTCACAGCGCCTGCCGGCCGCGGAGGCTGTCGCCCCGCAGTCCGCCTGTCTTACTGCGGCTGGAAGCCGCTGGTCTGGATGATGCGTTTCCAGACCTGGGTATAGGCCTGCTCGCGCTCGGCCAGCTGGGCGGGCGGCATGTGGCCCACGGTCAGGCCCAGGGCGGTGAGCTGCTCGTGCACATCGGGCTGCTTGAGCACGGTGGCCACGGCGGCGGAGAAGCGGTCGATGAAGGCCTGGGGCGTGCCGCGCGGCGCGTAGATGCCGTAGTAGGGCGTGTCCTCGAAGCCCTTGACGCCCTGCTCGGCCAGCGTGGGCACTTCGGGCATGGTGGCCTGGCGGCGCGTGCCCAGCACGCCGATCACGCGCAGCTTGCCGGCCTTGTGGTTTTCCATGAAGTCCTGCACCGAGGCGATGCCGGCCGGGATCTGGTTGCCCAGCATGTCGGCCAGCATGGGCGCGCTGCCCCGGTAGGGCGCGGCCACCAAGTCCAGCCTGTAGTGCTCGCCCAGCAGCCTGACCAGGAATTCCGGCGTGGACGCGGGCGCGGGTATGCCTATGCTGCCGCGCTTTGCGCCCTGGCGCACCCACTCCACATACTCGGCGAGGTTGCGCGCCGGCGTGCTGGCGGAGACCGCCAGCGCGTTCACGAAGGTGGCAAAGCCGGCCACGGGAACGAAGTCATGGGCCGAGTCGAAGCCCGGCTTCTTCACCACCTGGGGCAGGATGGAGATGGTGTGGTCATGCGTGAGGAACAGCGTGTGGCCATCGGCCGCAGCCGCCTTGAGCTGCTGCGCCGCGATCTGGCCGCCCGCGCCGGGGCGGTTGTCCACCAGCACCGTGGTGCCCAGCACGTCCTTGAGCCGGTCGGCCAGCAGGCGTGCGATGGCATCCGTGCCGCCGCCCGGCGGAAAGCCCACCAGGATGCGGATGGCCTGCCCGGGCTGTGCCCAGGCCAGCGGAGCCAGGGCCGACGAGGCGGCAACGGCAGTCACTGCGCCGGCGGCGCGCAGCGCGCCGGTCAGCAGTTGGCGGCGGGAGGATGTCATGGCGTGGCTCCGGCGAACGGGGGGATCAGCCCAGGCGTGCGTTCAGGCGTGCGTTCAAGCGCGCCTGGTGGCCTGCCAGCTGCTTGCGCACCTGGGCCGGCGCCGTGCCGCCCAGGGTGTTGCGCGCATTGAGCGAGCCTTCCAGGCTGAGCGCCTCGAAGACATCGGCCTCGATGCCGGGGTTGAAGGCCTGCAGTTCGGCCAGCGGCAGCTCGGTCAGGTCCACGCCCTTTTGCGAGGCCAGCTTGACGGCATGGGCCACGGTCTCGTGCGCGTCGCGGAAGGGCAGGCCCTTCTTGACCAGGTAGTCGGCCAGGTCGGTGGCCGTGGCGTAGCCCTTGAGCGCGGCGGCGCGCATGGCTTCGGCGTTGACGGTGATGCCGCCCTTCTTGCCGCCCGTGGCCGGGTCGGCCTGGCCGCCGATCATCTCGGCGAAGATGCGCAGCGTGTCCTTCAGGGTGTCCACCGTGTCGAACAGCGGCTCCTTGTCTTCCTGGTTGTCCTTGTTGTAGGCCAGGGGCTGGCCCTTCATCAGGGTGATCAGGCCCATCAGGTGGCCGACCACGCGGCCGGTCTTGCCGCGCGCCAGTTCGGGCACGTCGGGGTTCTTCTTCTGCGGCATGATCGACGAGCCCGTGGTGAAGCGGTCGGCGATGCGGATGAAGCCGAAGTTCTGGCTCATCCAGATGATCAGCTCTTCGGACAGGCGGCTCACGTGCACCATGCACAGGCTGGCGGCCGAGGTGAATTCGATGGCGAAGTCGCGGTCGCTGACGCCGTCCAGCGAGTTCTGGCAGACGCCTTCCATGCCCAGGGTGCGGGCCACGCGCTCGCGGTCCAGCGGGTAGGTGGTGCCGGCCAGGGCGGCGCTGCCCAGCGGCAGCACGTTGACGCGGCGGCGCAGGTCCAGCATGCGCTCGGCGTCGCGCTTGAACATTTCCACATAGGCCAGCAGGTGGTGGGCAAAGCTCACGGGCTGGGCCACCTGCAGGTGGGTGAAGCCGGGCAGGATCACGTCCACGTTCTTCTCGGCCACTTCGACCAGGGACAGCTGCAGCTCGCCCAGCAGGCCTTCGATGAGGTCGATCTCGCCGCGCAGCCACAGGCGCACGTCGGTGGCCACTTGGTCGTTGCGGCTGCGGCCCGTGTGCAGGCGCTTGCCGGCGTCGCCGACCAGCTGGGTCAGGCGGGCCTCGATGTTCAGGTGCACGTCTTCCAGGTCGAGCTTCCACTCGAACTGGCCGGACTCGATCTCCTGCGTGATCTGCGCCATGCCCTTGCGGATGGCTTCATGGTCGGCGGCGGCGATGATGCCCTGGGCCGCCAGCATCTCGGCATGCGCCAGGCTGCCCGTGATGTCGGCCTGCCACAGGCGCTTGTCGAAGAACACGCTGGAGGTATAGCGCTTGACCAGATCGCTCATCGGCTCTTCGAAGAGAGCGGACCAGGCCTGGGCCTTGGTATCGAGCTGGTTGTGCGAGGCGGACGTTGGTTGATTGGCAGACATGTGAGGACGCGATCTTCGATGGGGCTGTGCAGGCAGCGCAGGCGGCGGGCGGCATCGCCCCCCGGCGCAGGCAGGAAGCGAAGATTCTATCGACCTGGGCGGCGCCACGCCCGTGCAGGGGCCTACACGGGCCTGCATGGGCGTGCATGGGTGTGCATGGGCGGTGTGACCGCTGTGCAGGCCCGCCCGGCATGACCATAATCCGGGCATGCGGCGCGAACCCCACCCGCCGAAACACTACCTGCCGCCCCTTGCCGACCCAGCCGACCCCCACCACTGCCCCCCCGCCCCTGCCCGCGGCGCTGGTCTTTGACGCCTGCAACGTAGGCGTGGTGCTGCGCGCCGTGCTGTTTGTGCAGGCCGTGGTGGCAACGGCCTCGATGTTCGGCGCCGACTCGCCCCTGCAGTGGCTGCAGGGCATGGCCCTGCTGACCGGCGCCTGCCTGCCCGGCACGCTGGTCTGGCTGGTGGCCGCCTGCCTGCTCAAGCACCCGCTGCAGCGGCTGCCCGCCTCCGGCCAGTACGCGGCCGGCGTGCTGCTGGGCATGGCGGCCGGGCTGTATGCCTGCGCCATGCTGCACCTGGCCGGCGGCACCAGCGCCCCCTGGCTGGCCAGCGCCGTGTCCGGCGGACTGCTGGCAGCCCTGCTGGTCGCAGCCCTGGTGCTGCGCGCACGCGGCCACGCACCCGCCGACACGCAGGCGCGGCTGGCCGAGCTGCAGTCGCGCATACGCCCGCATTTCCTGTTCAACACGCTCAACAGCGCCATCGCCCTGGTGCGCGCCGAGCCCGCCAAGGCCGAGGCCCTGCTGGAGGACCTCAGCGACCTGTTCCGCTATGCGCTGGCCGAGCCGCACAGCACGACCACGCTGGCCGAGGAGATCGAGCTGGCCCAGCGCTACCTGGCCATCGAGCAGGTGCGCTTTGGCGAACGGCTGCAGGTGCGCTGGCAACTGGACCCTGCCGCCCACGGCGCCCTGCTGCCGCCGCTGCTGCTGCAGCCGCTGGTGGAAAACGCCATACGCCATGGCGTGGAGCCCAGCGCACGCGGCGGCAAGCTGCAGGTGCGCACCGAGCGCCGTGGCGATCTGGTGGAGGTGCGCATCACCAACACCCTGCCCTCCGAGATCGATTCCGCCAGCGCAGCCGGCACGCGCGGCAACGGCATTGCGCTGGCCAATGTGCGCGCCCGGCTGTCGCTGCTGCACGACCTGCAGGCCCACCTCACGGCGCGCACGCTCAACGGGCATTTCGTGGTGCGCATCAGCCTGCCGCTGGCACCGCCTGCCAGCCAACCCACGAAGGCTTTATCGAAGAAGAAGCACCATGCACATCCTGATCGTTGACGACGAAGCCCTGGCCCGCGCGCGGCTGCGCACCCTGCTGGCCGACGTGCAGGCATGCACGGGCAGCGGCCCGCACCAGGTCAGCGAGGCGGCGGACGCCCGCCAGGCCATGGCCGTGCTGCAGGCACCGGGCCCGCGCCCCGTGGAGCTGGCACTGCTGGACATCCACATGCCCGGCCAGGACGGCCTGGCCCTGGCCCATATGCTGCGCCGCCTGCCGCTGCCGCCTGCCGTGGTCTTCGTCACCGCCCATGCCGGCCACGCGGTCGAGGCCTTCGACCTGGATGCTGCCGACTACCTGACCAAGCCCGTGCGCCGCGAACGCCTGCAGCAGGCCCTGGCCAAGGCCGCGCGCACGGCCGCGCACCAGACGGCCGAACGCGACGGCGGCCCCGTGCTGCTGATACAGGACCGGGGCGCCACCGTGCGCCTGCCCCTGTCGGAGGTGCTCTACCTCAAGGCCGAACAGAAATACGTGACCGTGCGCACCGTGGGCCGCAGCTACATCCTCGACGGCGCCCTGGCCGACCTGGAGGCCCGCCACGCTGACCACCTGCTGCGCGTGCACCGCAACGCCCTCGTGGCACGCAGCGCCCTGCGCAGCCTGGAGCGCCACGACGACCCCACCGAAGGCGAAGGCTGGGCCCTGCGCCTGCACGGCATCCCCGAACTGCTCATGGTCTCGCGCCGCCAGCTCCCCCAGGTCCGCGCCGCCATCCGCGACGAAGGACAGCCCGGCTGAGGCGCAGGGCTCAAGGAGCCCGGCCCAAGACAGCCCCCCGCGTCAGAAAGCACGCCCGCAACACAAGCATGGCCCAACGCGAGGGACACCGAGCAAGGGCCGCCCCGCAGCGAGGGTGTCGTCCCCCTCGGGGGGAAGGCGCGCAGCGCCTCAGGGGGCTACATTTTTCTAGACAGATCCCACATCGCATCCACCAGCAGATCGATGTCCCGCGCGTCATGCCACAGGTGCGTGGACACGCGCACGCCGTAGTGGTCTGCCGCCGCGCCGATCACGGGGAAGTTGGAGTTGCGGATCACGAAGCCCTGCGGATAGTCGCTGAGCATGCGCGCCACGAAGGTCGAGGACTTGGTCCCGTTCATCACGTCGTCCTTGTTCTGGAACGGGTTGAAGCAGGTCAGCGCCGACAGCAGCTTGGGATCGTCCTTGGGCGAGTACAGCGAGTCCACGCCCCAGCGCTCGACGATCTTTTCCTTGAGGTAGGACGACAGCGTCAGGTCATAGGTCTCGATCTTCTTGCGACCGATGCTGTCCCACTGCGCGCAGGCCTGGGCCAGCGCCATGAACATGGGCGTGTGCACGCTGCCGCAGGAGGTGACCGAGGCGGCGATGTCGTAGGTCTCCTTGGCCGTGGTCGTGCGCTCCAGCGCCGGGTAGGCGCTGGTGTGCACCGGGTACCACTTGGGCAGGGGCAGCGGGTTGGAGGCGCGGATCTTGTTGCGGATGATGAGGATGCCCGTGGAGCCCGGGCCGCACTGCCACTTGTGGCCCGCGCCCGACATGAAGTCCATGCCCAGCTCCGCATAGTTGTAGGCCATCATGCCCGGCAGGTGGGCGCCGTCCACGATGCTGATCAGGCCGTGCGCCTTGACCACGCCCATCAGGTCGGCAATGGGCAGCATGGTGCCGGTCTTGTAGGTGGGAGAGGACCACATCATGGCGCGCACGCGCTTGCCCTGGGCCTTGAGCGCGCGGATGCGCTCGTCGAACAGGTTCACGTAGGTGGCGGCCGTCTGGTTGTTGCCCACGGGCAGCGCAATGCGCGAGACCTCGATGCCGTAGCGGTCCTGGGCGATCTTCAGCGGCGTGTCGCCGCCGCCGTGCTCGTGGTTGGTGGTCACCACCACGTCGCCACGCTGCCAGTCGATGCCCAGGATGGCGTGGCACATGCCCGAGGAGGTGTTGGCCGAGAAGGCCAGTTCGTCGGCATCCACGCCAAAGCCCGGCGCCACCTGCTTGCGCAGGTCCAGCAGGTTGCTGTAGCCGTTGCCCGAGTCGGCGGCCTTCTTGCGGTTTTCGGTATCGAACACATCGAGCACCAGCTTGGGCATGGAGCCCGCCGTGCCGATGTTCATGTAGGTCTTCTCGGGCTTGAGGATGAACATGCTCTGCACGTCGGTCCAGAAGGCCTCGTCACGCATGAGCTGCTCGCGCAGCGCAGCGGCCGAGGTCTGGGCATTGCCGCTGCCGCAGGCAGCCAGCAGTGGGCCCAGCGTGGCTGCGCCGGTGCCGTAGCCCAGCATGCGCAGGAAGTCGCGGCGCTTGGAAGTCCAGCGCGCGGGATAGCCGGATTCGCCGGCGGCCGCAGTGGCGGTCAGGGATGCGGCCTGCTCGGCCGCGATCTGGGGGTGTCGTGCGTTCATGCGGTCCTCCTGTCGTTGCGCAAGCGGTCAGCGGCGGCCGACGATGGCCGAGATTTCGATCTTCACATCGCGCGGCAGGCGCGCCACCTCCACCGTGGCCCGAGCGGGGGCGCCGGTCTTGAAGTACTCGCCATAGACCTTGTTCATGGCGGCGAACTCGTTGAGGTCCTTCATGAAGACCGAGGTGGACAGCACATCCTCATAGCCCAGTCCCTGGGACTTGAGCTTGGCGCCGATGTGGTCCAGCACGGCGCGCGTCTGCTCCTCGATGGTCGTGCCCTGGATGGCCGTGCCCTGCGCGTTCAGCGGCAGCACGCCCGAGAAGTAGATCGTGTTGCCATGCGCCACCATCTGCGAATACGGGCCGATGGCCGGATAGATCTGCGTGGTGGACAGCACCTCGCGCTTGTGGGGCGCGGCGCAGCCCGCCAGCGTCGCTACCGCCGCCGCCACACCGCATGCCAGCGCCACGCGCCGCAGGTTCGATCGAATATCCATGGTATTGCCTTTCTGAAACAAGAATACAAACTGCCACTGCCGTGCCGCGCATTACTGCAACGGCGCCCCGGAAACACTTCGTCACCATTTAATTGGGTCATCGAAGGCGACATGAATCATTGACACAAAATGATTCGAATCAGTGATTTCACGGAGAAATTCTAGGCAGGGATCTGGAGCATTCGATAATGAATTTTCCCCTACGCACCACTACGCAGGACCGCTTGCGCAGTGCTACGCAGCAGGATAACTCTCTTCTGAAACAACGGCTTGGCACGGAACCTGCTCAACCGTAGCCAGGCATGTCAGACAGATGAGGGACGGCGCACCACAATACGGCAAAACCATTATTCAAGACCCCAAAAAGGGGACAACGCACCAAGAAAATGCATATCGGATTCCCTATGTCAATGGGATATTCTTTCGTGCGCGAAATATATTATCCATGGCATTTTCCTTGGGATATTCAAATTCCTTTTCCTGCGCGCGTGGATATGCAGCGCGCACAGGCTATTGGCAGATACGACGCCCGCCATTCAAGGTCCGCTGCCGGGCCCCGGCGCCATGCGCGCAAGCCCTGTTGACAAGGTCCGTGCACTGGGCGGAAAAGATCGTCGGTGCACCCCACACAGGCTCCCATGCAACTTCCGCTGAAACTTGCGCTTCTGTCGATTGCCGCCATCGCGCTGGCCCTGGGCCTGGTCGCGGTGACCGTGCAACACCAGACACTGGAGCTGGCCCGCCAGGAACGAGAGCTGGTCGAGACCGCCTACCTGCACAGCAAGGAGACCGAGCTGCGGCACTACGTGCAGCTGGCGACCACGGCGCTGGCACGCATCCAGTCCAGCGGCGAGGAGCCATCCGTGCAGCGGCGCCAGGCGCTGGATACGCTGGCGCGCATGCAGTTCGGCGAGGACGGCTACTTCTTTGTCTACGACGAACACGGCAACGTGCTGCTGGATGCGCGGCAGATGGGCCTGTCGGGCGTGGACCTGTGCGATCCCAACAGCCCGGGCGGCGCAGGGCCCGCCAGGATCATCCTGGATGCCGCGCGCAGCGGCGGCGGCCTGGTGCGCTACCAGTGGCAAAAGCCGTCCTCGCTGCGTACCGAGGCCAAGCTCGCCTACGTGGCCACGGTCCCCGAATGGGGCTGGTCGCTGGGCACGGGCCTGTACCTGGACGATGTGGAGCAGGCGCTGCGCCAGATCGACGAAAGCGCCCAGGCCAATATCGCGGCCACGCGCTGGCGCATCTTCGGCATTGCGGCGCTGTGCATCGTGCTCATCGGCGTGGCGGGGCTGGCGTTCAATCTCAGCGACCACCGCGTGTCCAGCACCAAGCTGCAGCGCCTGGCCCAGCGCGTGGTGCATTCGCAGGAGGAAGAACGCACGCGCGTGGCGCGCGACCTGCATGACGGCGTGGTCCAGGTGCTGGTCTCGTCCAAGTTCCTGCTGGAGACGGCCCAGGCCCAGCTCAGGCGCCTGGCCGCACAGGACCCGGCCACGGCCCAGCGCATGGTGGACCAGGGACTGGAGCAGCTCAACCACGCGCTGGTGGAGATACGGCGCGTCTCCCACGGCCTGCGCCCCGCCCTGCTGGACGACCTGGGCCTGGCCCCGGCCCTGGCACTGATGAGCCAGCAGATGCAGGCCGAGGACGGCCTGCGCATGCAGTTCGGCTGCCGGGGCGAGACCCGCTTTCTGCCGCCCAGCCACGCCACGGCCCTGTTCCGCGTGGCCCAGGAGGCCGTGACGAATGCGCAAAACCATGCGCAGGCCACGCGCATCGACGTCAGCCTGCACTTTCAACGCCGCCGCGTGGTGCTGCAGGTCAGCGACGACGGCCAGGGCTTCGACATGCGCCGCGTGCAGCGCGACCGCCAGGGCGGCATCGGCCTGCGCAACATGCGCGAGCGCATCGAGGGCCTGGGCGGCCATCTGAGCATCAGCTCGGGCGCCCGGGGCACCCGGCTGGTCGCCGTGCTCTACCGCAGCGGCGGCATGCCGCTGTCTCCCTCACCGGAATTCGAACTCCCACAGGCCGCTGCATGAACCCCATGATCCGCATCCTCCTGGTGGACGACCACCCTCTTGTGCGCGACGGCGTGTCCATGCGCCTGCAGGCCACCGACCATATCCGTGTCGTGGGCGAGGCCGCCAGCATGGACCAGGCCGTGCCGCTGGCGCGCGAGCTGTCGCCCGACCTGGTGGTGACCGACATCCGCATGCCGGGCGCCAGCGGCATCGACCTGGCCGCGCTGTTCCGCGATCAGTTCCCCCTGGTGCGCGTGCTGGTGCTGTCCATGCACGAGGACCCCGAATACGTGCGGCGCGCCGTGGCACTGGGCGCGCGCGGCTATGTGCTCAAGGATGCGCCGGCGCAGCAGCTCATCGAGGCCATAGACCGGGTCTACGCCGGCGGCCTGTATTTCAGCCCCGGCCTGCAGCCCGTGGCCGAGGACGACGGCGCCGGTGCCGGCCCCCGGCGCGCCCTCACGCCGCGCGAGGCCAGCGTGCTGCAGTGGATCTCCGAGGGCCGCTCCAACAAGGAGATTGCGGCACTGATGGGCACCTCGGTGCGTACCGTGGAAACCCACCGGCTGCACCTGCGCCGCAAGCTGCGCATCGACGGCCATGCGGCCTTCATCAAGTACGCCGTGGACTATGCCGACCTGCTGGGCAGCACGCCCGTGCAGGCCGGTGCGGGATAGCCTGAAACGCCGCCCGCTCAGTGCGCGTGGGCCGCGCGGCTGACCACGGTGACCAGCACGATGCCCAGCATCAGCCAGCCCACCTGGGCCACGGTCTCGCGCGCGCTCAGGCGCTTTTGCAGCTGGGGAATCAGGTCGGCCAGCGCCACGTAGATGAAGCTGCTGGAGGCCACGGCCAGGAAGTACGGCAGCAGCTCCTGCAGCTGGCCGACCAGGAAATAGCCGCCAATGCCGCCCAGCGTGGTCACGGCCCCGGCCATGGACACCTTGATCAGGGCCACGCGCCGGTTGGAGCTGGACTGGCGCAGCACCACGATGTCACCCATGTGGTGTGGCACCTCGTGGGCCAGCACCGACACCGCCGCGATCAGCCCCAGGCGCATGTCGGCCATGAAGGCGGAGGCGATCAGCACGCCATCGCCGAAGCAGTGCACGCTGTCGCCGGTCAGCACCGCCCAGCCGCCGTGGCGGTGGCCATGATGGTGGCCATGGGAATGGTCATGGGCGTGGCCCTGGTGATCGTGATGCTCGTGGTGATCGTGCTCATGGGCCGGCGGCGCGCCGTGCTCATGCCCGTGGTGCCACAGCTCGGCCTTGGACAGCAGGAAAAAGAACACCAGGCCCACCAGCAGCGTGACGAACAGGTCGTGCGCGCCGGCCTCGCTCTCGAAGGCTTCGGGCAAGAGGTGCATGAAGGCCGTGGCCAGCAGCGCGCCCGCCGCCAGGCTCAACAGCCGCTGCGGCATCATGCCCGGCGAGCGGTTGCCTCCCAGCCCCATCAACAACGCGGCCACCCAGACGCTGCCAATACCGGCGGCCAGGGTGGCCAGAATGATTGCTACCAATGTCATAGCGATTTGTGCTTCAACCGTATGCCCTTGCAGGCGAAACCCGCGAATTCTCGCAGAAAGACCGGCCCCATCGCAGCCGTGGCCTGCGATCCCATGAAGGAAGCAGGCCACGGTGTCGGGTGCCCTCGGTTTCAGCCTACAGAAGCTGTCAAGCCCCCCTGCGCGAATAAAGTTGAAAGCTAGTCAGCAATACCTTAAAAACTGGCGCGTCCTCACACCAGGGACACCGAGGAAGGGCCTAGGCCGGCCGCGCCGCCCCGCACCGAGGGTGTCGCCGGTTGCCCGGACGCCCCCTCCCGCGAAGCGAGAGAGGGGGAAGCGGCGCAGCCGCTCAGGGGGTCACCCCATGCTTATTGAACCAGGCCAGCATTTTCTGCCAACCGTCGCGCGCAGCCTGCTCGCGGTAGCTGGGCCGGTAGTCGGCATGGAAGGCGTGTGGCGCCTCCGGGTAGATCACGAACTCCGAGGCCTTGGCCGCTGCCGAGCCCTGCTTGAGCGCCTCGCGCATGCGCTCCACGGATTCCAGCGGAATGCCCGTGTCCTGCCCGCCATACAGGCCCAGCACCGGCGCCTTGAGGCTGGAGACCAGCTCCAGCGGATGGCGTGGCTGCAGCGCGGTCTTGGCGCCTTCCAGCCGGCCGTACCAGGCCACGCCGGCCTTGACCGGGCCATGGGCCGCATACAGCCAGGTGATGCGCCCGCCCCAGCAAAAGCCCGTGATGGCCACGCGCGCCGTATCGCCGCCTTGCGTGCCCGCCCATTGCACGGCGCCGTCCAGGTCGGCCATGACCTGTTCGTCGGGCACCTTAGAGACCAGCTCGCTCATGAGCTTGGCGATCTCGGTATAGGTCTTGGGATCGCCCTGGCGCGCATACAGATCGGGGGCGATGGCCAGGTAGCCGGCACGCGCCAGGCGGCGGCAGGTGTCGGCAATGTATTCGTGCACGCCGAAGATCTCGGAGATCACCAGCACCACGGGCACATTCTTCTTGCCGGCGGGCGCGGCGCGGTAGGCCGGCACCTTGAAGCCGTTCACGGTGAAATGCACCTCGCCGGCCGTCAGGCCGTCGGCCGGCGTGGAGATGGCGGTCTGCGCCATCAGCGGCGTGGCCGCTGCGGCATAGCCCAGGCCCAGGGCCGTCTGCAATGCCAGGCGCCGCGTGGGCCCCTCTTCGCTGCTGCGCCCCGGAACCAGGGCCTTCAGGTCTTGCTGCTGATCGTCACGCATGCATCTCTCCTTGGTGGTGGTTGAGAACCGGCCAAGTCTACGATGCGCGCGTGAAGCTCAATGTGCCTTGTCCCAGTTGGGGCCGACGCCCACTTCGGCGAGCAAGGGAACTTTCAGTTCCGCCACGCCGGCCATCAGGCGCGGGATCTCGGTGCGCACCCAGTCCGACTCGCCTTCGGGCAGCTCGAACACCAGTTCGTCGTGCACCTGCATGATGACGCGGACCTCGGACTGCCTGGCATCGAGCTCGGCCTGCACCGCCACCATGGCCTTCTTGATCAGGTCGGCCGCCGTGCCCTGCATGGGCGCGTTGATGGCCTGGCGCTCGGCCGCCTTCTTGCGCGGGCCGCTGCCGCCGTTGATGTCCACCAGGTACAGGCGGCGGCCGAAGACGGTTTCCACGTAGCCGTGGTCGCGCGCGAATTCCACCGTCTCGTCCATGTAGCGCTTGACGCCTGGATAGCGCTGGAAATAGCGGTCGATGTAGGCGGCAGCAGCCTTGGTCTCTATGCCCAGGTTCTTGGCCAGGCCAAAGCTGCTCATGCCGTAGATCAGCCCGAAGTTGATGACCTTGGCATAGCGGCGCTGCTCGCTGCTGACCTGCTCCAGCTCCACGTTGAAGACTTCCGATGCCGTGGCCCGGTGCACGTCGCGGCCTTCGTGGAAGGCGCGCAGCAGCGACTCGTCGCCCGACAGGTGGGCCATGATGCGCAGCTCGATCTGCGAGTAGTCGGCGCTGGCGATCACATGGCCGGGCGCGGCAATGAAGGCCTCGCGCACGCGCCGGCCTTCGGGCGTGCGGATGGGGATGTTCTGCAGGTTGGGGTCGTTGCTGGACAGGCGCCCCGTCACGGCCACGGCCTGGGCGTAGTGCGTGTGCACCCGGCCCGTGCGCGGCAGCGCCAGCTGGGCCAGCTTGTCGGTATAGGTGCCCTTGAGCTTGGACAGGCTGCGGTGCTCCAGCAGCTTGGCGGGCAGCGGATAGTCCTCGGCCAGCTTCTCCAGCACCTCTTCATCGGTGCTGCGTGCGCCGGTGGCCGTCTTCTTGACCACGGGCATGCCCAGCTTGTCGAAGAAGATCTCGCCCAGCTGCTTGGGGCTGGCCAGGTTGAAGGGCTGGCCCGCGATGTCGTAGGCCTCCTGCTCCAGCTGCACGATGCGCTGGCCCAGATCGTTGCTCTGCCTGGCCAGCGTGGCGGCATCGATGAGCACGCCGTTGCGCTCTATGCGGAACAGGGCCTCGCTGGTGGCGATCTCCAGCTCGTAGATGCCGCGCAGGCCGTCGTGCGCCTGCAGCTGCGGCCACAGCACGCGGTGCACGTCCAGGGTCTGGTCCGCATCCTCGCAGGCGTAGGCGGCAGCCTTGTCCACGGGCACCTGGGCGAACGGGATCTGGTGGGCGCCCTTGCCGCACAGGTCTTCATAGCTGATGCCCGTGCGGTTGGTGTGGCGCAGCGCCAGGCTGGCCAGGCCGTGCGGGCGGTGCACTTCCAGCACATAGCTTTGCAGCATGGTGTCGTGCACATAGCCGTGCACCTCGATGCCGGCATTGGCAAAGACATGGCGGTCGTACTTGACGTGCTGGCCCAGCTTGGGCCGGGCCGCATCCTCCAGCCAGGGCTTGAGGCGCTGCAGCACTTCGTTGGCCGGCAGTTGCTCGGGCGCGTCGGGACCGGCATGGCGCAGGGGGATGTAGGCAGCGGCGCCGGGCTCCACGCTCAGCGAGATGCCCACGATCTCGGCACGCATCTCGTCCAGCGAGGTGGTTTCGGTATCCAGGGCCGTGAGTTCGGCGGCGTTGATCTTGGCCAGCCACTGGTCGAACGCTTCCCAGGTCAGCACCACGTCATAGTCCAGCGGGCGCTGCTGGACGGCCTCGGCCTCGGTGGTGGCGTCGTCGGATTCGGCCTGCTCCTGGGCAAACATGTCGCCCGTGGACTGGTCGGCACGCGGCTTGGCCGCTGGCTTGCGGCCGGCCTTGACGGCTTGCAGCGCATCGGGCTCGGGCGCGGCACCGCCGAGCATGCGCGCCAGCCCCTTGAAGCCGTAGCGCTCATAGAACTCGCGCAGCGGCGCGGTATCCGGCTCGCGCGGCGCCAGCGCGTCGAGCACGGGCAGGGTGGGCACTTCGGCGCTCAGGTCGCAGTCGGTCTTCATGGTGACCAGCTGGCGGCTCAGCGCCAGCTGGCCCGAGGCGATGGCATCGCGCAGGTTCTGGCCAGCCACGCCCTTGATGCCGTCGGCCGCAGCAATCAGGCCGTCGAGCGAGCCGTGCTCGGCCAGCCACTTGACGGCCGTCTTGGGGCCGACCTTGGCAACGCCGGGCACGTTGTCCACGGCATCGCCGACCAGCGCCTGGTAGTCGATCATCTGCGCAGGCGGCACGCCGAACTCGGCCGTCACGCCGGCCACGTCGCGGCGCTTGCCGCTCATGGTGTCCATCACCATGATGTGGGGATCCACCAGCTGGGACAGGTCCTTGTCTCCACTGGAGATGACCACGTTCACGCCCTGGGCGGCGGCCGTCTTGGCCAGGGTGCCGATCACGTCGTCGGCCTCCACGCCCTGGATGGCCAGCACGGGCCAGCCCATCAGGCGGACCACTTCGTGGATGGGCTCGATCTGCGAGCGCAGATCGTCGGGCATGGGCGAGCGGTGCGCCTTGTATTCGGGATAGAGCGCATCGCGGAAGGTGGGGCCGCTGGCGTCGAACACGCAGACCGCGTAGTCGGCCGCCACTTCCTTGCGGATCGCCTGGAGCATGTTGATCATGCCGCGGATGGCGCCCGTGGCGGGGCTTTCCGGGTTGCCGGGCTCGGCGCGCAGATCCGGCATGGCGTGGTAGGCGCGGTAGAGGTAGCTGGAGCCGTCGATCAGCACCAGGGTCTTGGAATTGCTCATGCGCCGATTGTGCACGCGCCGGCAGGGGGACAGGGCGGGACAGGGCCCGCCGCAAGACCTACAATGGAGCCCATGCGCGCCGCTCCACTTCTCATCCTCCTGAGCCTGGCCGCCAGCCCCGTGCTGGCCCAGAACCCCACGCCTGCCCCGGCTGCCTCCACCGCCCCCGCGGCGGCGACCGCCGGGCAGACCGCGCCGGACACGGCCAGGCCCGAGGCCCGCGACCGAAGCAACCAGCGCGTGGAACGCATCCATGTGGAAGACGAAGGCAGCCGCGTTGACGAACTGCGCGTGGGCGGCCAGACCCGAAGCATCACCGTGCAGCCCAAGGTCGGCGACATGCCCTCCTATGAGGTGCAGTCCAACGACGGCGCCCGCTCCTCCCGCAACCGCGGCGATGGCGACGGCACCAACGGCACGCGCGTCTGGAACCTCAAGAAGTTCTGATCCTCACCGGACTGTCCGGGCCCCGGGCCCGGCGGCATCCCAGGGGGCAGCACCTGACGGCGCTGCCCTCTTTCCATATCTGACGACAACGATTTCCGCCGAGCCGCGCTGGCCGGCAATGCAAACATGGCCGTTTTCACCGAAGTCTCCGACAAAGATGCGCGCGAGCTGCTGCGCCGCATGTCCCTGGGTTCCTTCAAGGAGCTGCGCGGCATCCAGGGCGGCATAGAGAACACCAACTACTTTCTCACCACCGAGCAGGGCGAGTGGGTGCTGACGCTGTTCGAGCGCCTGACGGCCGAGCAACTGCCCTTCTACCTGTACCTGATGAAGCATCTGGCGCAGGCCGGCATTCCCGTGCCCGACCCGCAGGCCGAGACACGCAGCGGCGACATCCTGCTGCGCGTGTGCGGCAAGCCCGCCTCCATCGTCAACCGCCTGCCCGGCAGGAGCGAGCTGACCCCCCAGCCCGCACACTGCGCCGCCGTGGGCGAGATGCTGGCGCGCATGCACCTGGCCGGCCGAGACTACGATCGCCAGCAGCCCAATCTGCGCGGCCTGCCCTGGTGGAACGAGACCGTGCCCACGGTGATCCCGCACATCGACGCACCCACCGCCGACCTGCTGCGCTCCGAACTGGCCTTCCAGAACCATGTGGCCGCCTCGCCCGCCTATGCGGCGCTGCCGCGCGGCCCCGTGCATGCCGACCTGTTCCGCGACAACGTGATGTTCGATGGCGAGCGCCTGACCGGCTTCTTCGATTTCTACTTCGCAGGCGTGGACAGCTGGCTGTTCGACCTGGCGGTGTGCCTCAACGACTGGTGCATCGAACACGCCACAGGCGCCCATGACGCCGCCAAGGCCAAGGCCATGATCGATGCCTACCAGTCCGTGCGCCCCCTGACCGCCGCCGAGCGAGAACTGTTCAACCCCATGCTGCGCGCGGGCGCGCTGCGCTTTTGGATCTCCCGCCTGTGGGATTTCCACCTGCCGCGCGAGGCCTCCATGCTCGTTCCCCACGATCCCACGCATTTCGAGCGCGTGCTGCGCCAGCGCCTGGCCCGCCCCGTGGCGCTGGACTGACGTCCCAGGCCGGCCACGACGCGGCTGCCGGAGGGCTTTGCGGTCCACGGGCCGCGCTTCCTCGGGTACAGTCCCCGTTCGGGCGCCAGCGGCGCGGCCCATGCCAGAGGCCATGCCCCATCCAGGCGCCCCGACTTCCTCACCCCATGAAACTTCTCATCGTTCCCGCCCGTACCGGCCTGCAATGGGTGCAGCAGGGCATCCGCACCTTCCGCCAGCAGCCGCTGGCGCTGGCGGCACTGTTCTTTCTGTCGATGGCGGCCATGTCGCTGGTCACGGTGCTGCCGCTGATAGGCCCCGTGATCGCGCTGGGCCTGCTGCCGGCCACATCGCTGGCCATGATGGTGGCGGCGGCCGAAGCCTCGCACGGGCGCGCGCCCACGCCGGCCCTGCTGCTGGTGGCCTTTCGCACCGGGCGCCAGCGCCTGAATTCCATGCTCACGCTGGGCGCCATGTATGCGGCAGGCTTCTTGCTGATCATGGGCCTGTCCATGCTGGTGGACGATGGCCAGTTCGCCAACGTCTACCTGGGCGGCGAACCGCTGACGCGCGAGATCGCCGAGTCGCCCGACTTCCAGGCCGCCATGTGGCTGAGCATGGGCCTGTACCTGCCGCTGTCCCTGCTGTTCTGGCACGCGCCGGGCCTGGTGCACTGGCACAACGTACCGCCGGTCAAGGCCGTGTTCTTCAGCCTGGTGGCGTGCGTGCGCAACATCGGCGCACTGGTGGTCTTCGGCCTGAGCTGGATGGGCGTGTTCATCGTGGCCGGCATCGTGATGGCACTGATCTCGGCCGTGCTGGCCCAGGTGCTGGGCGGCATTGCCAACGGCCTGATGATTGCCACGGCCATGCTGCTGGCCGCCATGTTCTTCACCTCCATCGTCTTCACCTTCCGTGACTGCTTTGCGGCGCCCGATGAAAGCGATGGCAGCGACGCCATCGGCACCGAACCGCCGCAGCCGCCCGGACTGTCCGGCTGACGCCTGCACGGCACCAGATCACCAGGCCCCTTTCGAGGGGCTTTTTCTTTGCCGTTTCTCTGTCGTGCCAGCGGCCACCCGGGCGTCCACATGACGCAGTCACTGTTGTGTCATACGGATGCCATCGCTTTGTCACAGTGCCTGCCTAGCATGCCGTGCGGATGCATAGCCAGCGAGTGCGCAGCGGCATCCCGGCCCATCCCGCCCCCGATGGGTTGATGCAGACAACCCCACAACGGAAGCCCCATGTCCCAATCCACGATGCTCTCCCGCCGCAAGGCGCTGCAATTCCTGACCGGCGCCCCCCTGCTGCCGCTCGGCTCCGCCGTGTCCGCCGCCGGCCTGCTGACCGCCTGCGGCGGTGGCGATGACGGTCCCGCGAAGAACTATGTGGCGGCCAGCTTCACCTCCATGGCCGCGCCCACGCTGGCCAACCCCCAGGCCATGGCCCGGATGACCGTGGCCTCGCAGCTCAAGGTGCAGTACAGCGACAACAGCGAGCAGAGCTTCGACCTGGGCTACCAGCCCTTCTTCGTCACCGGCGACGAAGTGCCGGACGGCAAGGGCGGCAAGATCCTGGCCGGCGGCTACTACGACATCAACAACAACAAGATCATCGACCGCACCGTGGCCGGCAGCGAGCGCCACTTCTTCTCCGATGCGCCCGACGGCACCTCGCTGCTGACCGTGCCCAATGCCAAGGTGGATGGCGTCAAGGGCAAGCCCGTGTTCGCCGTGGTGCAGTTCGAATACACGACCTGGGCGCAGGATGGCAAGACCGACATGTACGGCAAGCTGCCCTCGCCCATCGCCGTGCTGACGCTGGACCAGGACCAGACCACGGGCAAGCTCAGCCTGGTCAAGTACCACAACGTGGACACCTCCAAGGTGCACGGCCTGTGGATCACCTGCGGCGCCAACCTGTCGCCCTGGGGCACCCATCTGTCCAGCGAAGAGTACGAGCCCGACGCCTTCGCCACCGGCAATGCGCAGTTGCAGGCCTTCAGCCAGAACCTGTATGGCGACCAGACCAAGGCCAACCCCTACCACTACGGCCACATGCCCGAAGTGACGGTCAACGTGGACGGCACGGCCAGCATCAAGAAGCATTTCTGCATGGGCCGCATCTCGCACGAGCTGGTCCAGGTCATGCCCGACCAGCGCACGGCGCTGATGGGCGACGACGCCACCAACAGCGGCTACTTCGTCTTCGTGGCCGACAAGGAAAAGGACCTGTCCTCGGGTTCGCTGTACGTGGCCAAGGTGGGTGCAGGCTTCTCCATCGACCCCGCATCGGGCAGCGCCGCCGCGCTGACCTGGATCAAACTGGGCTCAGCCACCAGCGCCGAGATCGAGCAGCTGGCCAACACGCTCAAGCCCACGGACATCATGACCGTGGCCAAGACCGATCCGGGCGACGCCAGCTACACCAAGATCACCGCCAACGGCAAGGTGGAGTGGATCAAGATCAACCCCGGCATGGAAAAGGCTGCCGCCTTCCTGGAAACCCACCGCTACGCCGCCTTCAAGGGCGCGAGCATGGGCTTCACCAAGATGGAAGGCACGACCGTCAACGCCAAGGACAAGGTGGCCTACTCGGCCCTGCAGAACTGCGAAAAGTCCATGGTGGCCGGCGATGCGCTGAACGTGGCAGGCAATGGCGTGTCCATCCCCAAGCAGCTCAAGGCCGGCGCCGTGATGGCACTGAACCTGCGCGGTGGCCAGAAGGACACGGCCGGCGCCGCCATCAACAGCGAGTGGATGCCCGTGGACACCAAGGCCCTGCTGGCCGGCGAGGACATCAGCGCCGACGCGCTGGGCAACACCGGCAACCCGAACAAGATCTGCAACCCCGACAACCTCAAGTTCTCGGAGAAGATGCGCACCCTGTTCATCGGCGAGGACAGCGGCCAGCACGTGAACAACTTCCTGTGGGCCTACAACATCGACACCAAGCAGCTGTCGCGCCTGATGTCGATTCCCGCAGGCGGCGAATCCACGGGCCTGCACGCCGTGGACGAGATCAACGGCTGGACCTACATCATGAGCAACTTCCAGCACGCCGGTGACTGGGGCAGCATCCACAACGTGGTCAAGTCCACGCTGGACCCGCTGATCAGCACCAACTATCGCGGCAAGTTCGGCGCCGCCGTCGGCTACCTGACCGGCACCGCTTCCCAGCCCAAGCTGTCGGCCTGACCGCCGCCCTGCGGCGCGTGGCGCCACAACAAGAAGGCCATGGATTTCCATGGCCTTTTTGCATGCCTGCGCCGCAACTGCATGGATGTCATGAACCCGACTCTTAGCGTGCAAAACAAGAGTCATTCTCACCTGCTCGCTATAATTTCTGATGCATTGCAGCGTCGCTAGCCCGCCATCGCACCATCTTCAGCCCCGCCGGATCACGCCCCTCAAGGCCCGGCAGGCGCACGCAGAGCCACACCACAGGAGAGACTCCATGACCCCAGCTTCCCGCATCCTTCGCAGCACGGCCTCCGCATGGCTGGCGGCCGCTGCCACCCTGGCGGCGCCGGCTGCACATGCCGACTATCTCTGGCTGCAGCAGGACGCAGGACAGGCCCGGGCCTATGCCGGAGAACTGCGCAAGCCGCTGCAACAGCTGCCGGCCCTGGAGGACGCCAAGCAGGTCCTGCCCGACGGCAAGAGCCTTCCCCTGAAGGCCGAGGCCAATCATTTCACCGCGGACGCAGGCCAGGGCGATGTGCGCATCGCCGCCACGCGCCCCGGCGCCAATGGCGTGCTGACCTATTACCAGGCCCGTTTCGGCCGCAACGACACCAAGGCCGTGAACGACCTGGAGCTGGTGCCCACCACGGCGGGCGGCGATACGTTCCAGCTGGTGTTCAAGGGCCGCAAGGTCGCGGCCAGCCAGGTCAATGTGCAGACCAGCGAGGGCTGGTACCGCACGCTCACGCCATCGCAGGACGGCACGGTGAGCTTCAAGCCCTACTTCCCGGGCCTGTACGTGCTGGAGGTGACGGCGCGCGTGGACAACGGCTCGGTCACGCTGGACGGCAAGAAGTACACCGACGTGCGCCACACCACCACGCTGAGCTTCGAAGTCAAGCCCTGAGCGCCGGGCGCGGCGGCCCGGCCCTCACTCCACGACCGTGAGCTTGGCAATGGACAGCGCCAGCCACTTCGTGCCGTGGCGCCCAAAGCTGACCTGGGCACGCGCGTCGTCGCCCGTGCCTTCCAGGGCCAGCACCTTGCCTTCGCCGAACTTGTTGTGGAACACGTTCAGGCCCACGCGCAGGCCGTGGCCCGGGTCGGCCTTTTGCGGCGGCACGGGCGGGCTGGCGAAGACCTCGCTGCGCCAGCCTTCGGCCTTGCTGCCGAAGCCGCCGCGATCGCGTGAGCCATAGCCGCCACCGCCGCCACCGGGGCGGGGCGCGTAGCTGCCAAAGCCGCCCTGCTTGGGGGTGATCCACTTGAGCGCCTCTTCAGGCAGCTCGTCGAAGAAGCGGCTCTTGACGTTGTAGCGCGTCTGCCCGTGCAGCATGCGCGTCTGCGAATGGCTCAGGTACAGGCGCTTGCGCGCGCGGGTGATGGCCACATAGGCCAGGCGGCGTTCTTCCTCCAGGCCGCCCCGGTCCATCATGGCGTTCTCGTGCGGGAACAGGCCCTCTTCCACGCCGCCGATGAAGACGGCGTCGAACTCCAGGCCCTTGGAGGCATGCACGGTCATCAGCTGCACGGCGTCCTGGCCTGCCTGGGCCTGGTTGTCGCCAGCCTCCAGCGCCGCGTGCGTCAGGAAGGCGGCCAGCGGCGACAGGGTCTCGCCGGTATCGGCATCGACCATGCCGGCCACGGTGCCGGCCGGCGGCGTGAGCGGCGTGTCCAGCAGCGGCAGCGCAGGGTCCAGGCCCTGGCTGGCCGGGCTTTGCGTCAGCGCCCTGGCGCCGTCGTGCTCGTCCAGCGGCAGGGCCACGGCATCGCGGCCAAAGCCTTCCTGGGTGACAAAGCTCTCGGCCGCGTTCACGAGTTCCTGCAGGTTCTCGATGCGGTCGGCGCCTTCCTTTTCGTTGCGGTAGTGCTCGAGCAGGCCGCTTTCTTCCTCGATGGCCTCGATGATCTCGCGCAGCGTGCGGCCCTGGGTCTGCTCGCGCAGCACGTCGATCTTGGCGACAAAGCCTGCGAGCTTGGCGCCCGGCGCGCCCGGCACCGCCGAGACGGCATCGTGCAGCGAGCAGCCCGCGCTGCGCGCCGCGTCCTGCAGCGTCTCCACGCTGCGCGCGCCGATGCCGCGCGGTGGGAAGTTCACCACGCGCAAAAAGCTGGTGTCGTCGTGCGGGTTCTCAAGCAGGCGCAGGTAGGCCAGCGCATGCTTGATTTCGGCGCGCTCGAAAAAGCGCAGCCCGCCGTACACGCGGTAGGGAATGGCGGCATTGAACAGCTGCGATTCGATCACCCGGCTTTGCGCATTGCTGCGGTAGAGCACGGCGATTTCCTGGCGCTGCCAGCCGTCCTTTTTCACGAGCTGCTGGATTTCCTCGACCATCCACTGCGCCTCGGCCATGTCGGTGGGCGCCTCGTAGATGCGCACGGGCTCGCCCGGGCCCTGGGTGGTGCGCAGGTTCTTGCCCAGGCGCTGGCTGTTGTGGCTGATGAGCGCGTTGGCGCAGTCCAGGATGTTGCTGTAGGAGCGGTAGTTCTGCTCCAGCTTGATCTGCTGGCGCACATCGAACTCGCGCACGAAGTCCTGCATGTTGCCCACGCGCGCACCGCGAAAGGCGTAGATGCTCTGGTCGTCGTCGCCCACGGCGATCACGCTGCCCAGGGCCTGCAGGCGGCCATCCACCACGTCGCCCGCCAATTGCTTGAGCCACTGGTATTGCAGCTTGTTCGTGTCCTGGAACTCGTCGACCATGATGTGGCGAAAGCGCCGCTGGTAGTGGGCGCGCAGCGCGGCATCGTCGCGCAGCAGCTCGAAGGAGCGCAGCATCAGCTCGCCGAAATCGACCACGCCTTCGCGCTGGCACTGCTCCTCGTAGAGCTGGTAGATCTCGACCTTCTTGCGCGTGTCCGGGTCATTGGCCACCACGTCGCCGGGGCGCATGCCCTCTTCCTTGCAGCCGGCAATGAAGTACTGCAGCTGCTTGGGCGGGAAGCGCTCGTCGTCCACGTTGAACTGCTTGCACAGGCGCTTGACGGCCGACAGCTGGTCCTGCGTGTCCAGGATCTGGAAGGTGGACGACAGCCCTGCCGCCTGGTGGTGGGCACGCAGCAGCCGGTTGCACAGGCCGTGGAAGGTGCCTATCCACATGCCGCGCACGTTGTAGGGCAGCATGGTCGACAGGCGCGCCAGCATTTCCTTGGCCGCCTTGTTGGTGAAGGTCACGGCCAGGATGGAGCCCGGCGTGGCCTGGCCCGTCTGCAGCAGCCAGGCGATGCGCGTGGTCAGCACCCGCGTCTTGCCCGAGCCGGCGCCGGCCAGGATCAGCGCATGGCCGGCCGGCAGCGTGACGGCAGCGAGCTGCTCCTCGTTGAGGTTGGCCAGCAAAGGGGAGTTGGAGGCGGGTGCGGCACCGGAGGCGCCGTCGAGCAGATCGATCGGGAACATCCCGGCATTGTAGGAAGCGCCCCGGCCTGCGGGGTAAGCCATGCTGCATTTCCCGCATTCGACACATGCAGCGCATCTTCCCGGTCCATAACGCCATTGCTATAACCGCTATATCGACAGGGCGCCCGGGCCCGCCGCCGGCAACGTATAGAATCAATCACCGGGCCCAAGTTTCTTGCGGTCCGGTTTTTTGTGCCCGGGCCACAGCCGCCCTGGCGACGCGGCCCGCCCGCGCCGCCCGCAAGACCGGCCTCCAAGCCAAGCGCCCCATCGCGGAGGGATGTTCCTGCCGCGACCTTTCATGGAGCTTGGAATCAAATGGAAATCTTCGACTACGACAACATCCTGCTGCTGCCGCGCAAGTGCCGCGTGGAAAGCCGCTCGGAGTGTGATGCCAGCGTGGAGCTGGGCGGTCGGTCCTTCCGCATCCCGGCCGTGCCGGCCAACATGAAGACGGTGGTGGATGAAAGCATCTGCACCTGGCTGGCCCGCAACGGCTACTTCTACGTGATGCACCGCTTTGACCTGGACAACGTGCAGTTCGTGCGCGAGATGCAGGGCAAGGGCTGCTTCGCCTCCATCTCGCTGGGCGTCAAGAAGCCCGACTACGACACCGTGGACCGCTTCGTCGCCGAAGGCCTGTGCCCTGAATACATCACCATCGACATCGCCCACGGCCATGCCGACAGCGTGAAGAACATGATCGGCTACCTCAAGGAAAAGCTGCCCAAGTCCTTCGTGATCGCCGGCAACGTGGGCACGCCCGAAGCCGTGATCGACCTGGAGAACTGGGGCGCCGACGCGACCAAGGTCGGCATCGGCCCCGGCAAGGTCTGCATCACCAAGCTCAAGACGGGCTTCGGCACGGGCGGCTGGCAGCTGTCGGCGCTCAAGTGGTGCGCGCGCGTGGCCACCAAGCCCATCATTGCCGACGGCGGCATCCGCAGCCACGGCGACATCGCCAAGAGCGTGCGCTTTGGCGCCACCATGGTGATGATCGGCTCGCTGTTCGCGGGCCATGAGGAATCGCCGGGCCAGACGGTCGAGGAAAACGGCCAGCGCTTCAAGGAGTACTACGGCTCGGCCTCGGACTTCAACAAGGGCGAGTACAAGCACGTCGAAGGCAAGCGCATCCTCGAACCCGTCAAGGGACTTCTGGCCGACACCCTGATCGAGATGGAGCAGGATGTGCAAAGCTCCATCAGCTACTCGGGCGGCAAGAAGCTGATGGACATCCGCAAGGTCAACTACGTGATCCTGGGCGGTGACAACGCAGGCGAACATCTGCTGATGTAAGCGCAGACACCAAGGCAAGGCGGCTTCGGCCGCCTTTTTTTGTGCCTGCGTTCCCGACGTCACGCAGGCCGCGCACGCCGAGATCGCGCCATGAACCAAAAAATTGGCGTGTCTTCCTGCAAGCACGCCAAAAATGCCGCATAATTGCGGTCTCGTTTGCAGCGCAGACTTGTTTTTGGGGCTCTTAGCTCAGCTGGTAGAGCAGCGGACTCTTAATCCGTTGGTCGAGTGTTCGAATCACTCAGGGCCCACCAAAAATTCCTTTTCCTGATCTCTTCAGGCAGCCACGCAGAAATACGTGGGGCTCTTAGCTCAGCTGGTAGAGCAGCGGACTCTTAATCCGTTGGTCGAGTGTTCGAATCACTCAGGGCCCACCAAAAATTCCTTTGCCTGATCTCTTCAGGCAGCCACGCAGAAATACGTGGGGCTCTTAGCTCAGCTGGTAGAGCAGCGGACTCTTAATCCGTTGGTCGAGTGTTCGAATCACTCAGGGCCCACCACCAACACCCCGAAAAAGGCACTCAGCGCACCGGCGCTCAGTGCCTTTTCTTGTTGTACTCCATCAGCACCGACATATTGCTGCTGCCGGCCTTGGCCACCCACTCGCGACCAAAGCGCTCGCCCACCAAATCCAGCATGTGGCGCAGATCCGCCGACGGCGCGGCCACGGACACCTTGTTATCGGCAAGGATCTTCTTGCCCAGCTCATCGGCCTGCTGGGCCAGCGCCCAGCCCTCTTTTTCAGCCGACTCGGCAGCGCGGCCGATGGCCTGGCGCTCGGGCTCGGTGAAGCCCCTCCAGGCAAGTTCGCTGACGCAAAGCATGTTCTTGGGAATCCAGGCCTTGATATCCAGAAACACCTTCATGGCCTTCCAGGCCTGGATGTCGGCGCCCGTGGCGCTGGAGGTAATCATGGCATCGATGCCACCTTGCTCCACGACGGCACCCAGATCGCCTGCGGCAATCACCACCGGCTGCGCCCCCCAGAGCTCGGCCAACCGCTTGGTCGCATCGCTTTGCACACGCAGCCTGAGGCCCTTGAGATCCGCGATGCTGTGGACCGGGCGCCGACTCAGGAGACCCTGCGCCGGCCAGGGCACGGCAAACAGCAGGCGCGCGCCCTGCTGGGCCAGCAAGAACTCCTGCAGCACGGGGCGGGTCAACTGCCACAGGCGCGCGGCCTCGTCAAAGCCACGCACCATGAAAGGCAGCGAGTCCATGGCCAGCAGCGGGTGGATATCCGCACAGGACGACATGAGCACTTCGCCGAACTGGAGGTCATTGCGCTTGAGCGCAGGCAGCACCTGCGCCATGGGCTTGAGCGCCGAGCCGGACACCACCTCGATCTCCAGCGACTGCCGGGTGTCGGCACCCACGCGTGCCGCGAAATTGCGCAGGTTCTGCGTGTGGAAGATGCCATCGCCATAGGCCGCCGACAGCTGCAGCCGGTGGCCCTTGGACCAGGCCGCGCCGGCGGTCAGCTGCAACGCGGCCGGAGCCAGGCCTGATATCAACGTGCGGCGAGAAACAGTCATGAAAGATCCTTGGCGAAAGCGCCCAGAACCATGCCATCCACCCGACGGCGGACCTGTGCATGCGGGCGAAAAAGATAAATTTTATCGATATTTATATAATTTAGATACAAACTATCAACTCATTCCATCGCCCAGGTCATTCGCCAAGCCATCCGTCACACCGGATTCCAGCCAAGCCGCTACAGTGTCACCCTGCCGCAGACGCATGAGTGTGCGGCCCTCTTCTGCGCCTGTGGCCCGCCTGCAGCGCACAACCGCCTCGCCTGCATGCCACAAAATGTTTCCCCGCTCTGGCAGGGCCCGCGCTGGGCCCTGGCCGTCCTGCTTGCCATCCTGGGCATGCTGGGGCCGTTCTCGATCGATACCTACATCCCGGCCTTCTCGGGCATCGCCCAGGCCTTGAACGCCACGCCGCTGCAGATGCAGCAGACGCTGTCGGCCTATCTGTTCGGCTTTGCCTTCATGAACCTTTTCCATGGCGCCATGGCCGACAGCTTTGGCCGCCGCCCCGTGGTGCTATGGGGACTGGCCGTGTTCACGCTGGCCTCGGCAGGCTGCGCGCTGTCGCAGAACATCACGCAACTGGTGCTGTTCCGGGCGCTGCAGGGCCTGTCCACGGGCGCCGGCATCGTGGTGTCGCGCGCCGTGGTGCGCGACCTGTTTCCGCCTGCCCAGGCCCAGCGCGTGATGGCCCAGATCACCATCTTCTTCGGCATTGCCCCGGCGCTGGCGCCGGTGCTGGGCGGCTGGCTGTTCGTGCACCTGGGCTGGGCGGCCGTATTCTGGTTCCTGACGCTGGTGGGCGTGCTGCTGTGGAGCATCAACTGGCGCTTTCTGCCCGAGTCTCTGCCGCAGGCGCAGCGCCAGCCCTTCCGGTTCAAGCCACTGATGCAGGGCTACAAGGCGCTGTGCAGCGATCCGCGCTTTGTGCTGCTGGCCTTTGCCAGCGGCGTGCCGTTCAACGGCATGTTTTTGTACGTGCTGTCGGCCCCCGCCTTCCTGGGCGACCTGCTGCACCTGCAGCCGCAGCAGTTCTTCTGGTTCTTCGTGATTTCGATCTCGGGCATCATGGGCGGCGCCTGGGTGAGCGGCCGGCTGGCCGGGCGCATTCCACCCAAGCACCAGATCCGCCACGGCTTCGTGATCATGTTCGTGGTGTCCATCGTCAACCTGGTTGCCAACCTGATCTGGCCTGCCCATGTGAGCTGGGCGTTGATTCCCGTGGGTGTGTTCGCCTTCGGCTGGGCCATGATGGTGCCCGTCGTGACCTTGCTGGTGCTGGACATCCATCCCGAGCGGCGCGGCCTGGCCTCATCGCTGCAGGCCGTGGTGGGCTCCACGGCCAATGGCATCGTGGCCGGCGTGCTGGCGCCTCTGGTGATGCATTCGACGGTGCTGCTGGCCCTGGGCTCGATCAGCATGATGCTGATCGGGCTGGCGTCGTGGATCTACCTGCATCACCGCTGGCCCGAAATCGGGCGGCATGCCTCGGAGGCCTGAAGGCCACTGCTCCCGGGATCCCGGGCGTCTATGCCCGGCCCGCGCGGCGGTCCAGCATTTTTTCCTTGTAGTAGCGCGCCTTTTCGGCATACATGGCCTGGTCCGCGCGTGACACGGTGGCCTCCAGCTGGCTGCCCTCGTTGCAACAGGCCACGCCCATGGACAGGCTGACCAGCTGACCCGGATAGAACTGGTTGTTGAGCTCCAGCAGGGACAGGATGCGCTCTTTGACGGCTTCGGCGCCGCGCTCGTCCGAGGCTGGCAGCAGCACCATGAATTCGTCGCCGCCCACGCGTGCCGCACAAGCGGGCGCATCCACGGCCTTGGTCAGCACTTCGCCCACGCGGCGAAGCATGTCGTCGCCTGCGGCATGGCCATGCTCGTCATTGGCCTCCTTGAGACCATTCATGTCGATGGCGATCACGGCCAGCGGCCACGGCCCCTTGCGCGCCAGGCGGTTCAATTCCTCGATATAGAAGGCGCGGTTGCGCAGTTGGGTGAGCACGTCGTGCTTGCCCAGGTATTCCAGATAGGCCTCGGCCTTCTTGCGTGCCGTGATATCCACCAGGGACAGCAGCACCAGCCCCCAGTCGTCCGCATGGCCGTCCAGCACGGCCAGCTGCATGTGGATGTGCAGCGTGTCGCCCGACAGCGCGTAGTTCACCACTTCGCGGTGCTGCACGAGCTTGCCGTTCCACAGGTCCTGGAGTTGATCGGCAAAGGAGTCGATCATTTCATCGCGGAAGATGCGGCCCAGCCGGCTCAGCAGCTGCAGCTTGTCGGTGGCACCGAACATGCGCAGCGTCTGGCGGTTCACGTCGATGACGCGAATCTCCTGCATGCAGCGCGAGATGAATTCCGGATGCACCTTGAGGAAGGTGGCGAAATCGCTGATGCCCTGGGCGCGCACATCGTCGAGCAGGCGCTTGATGGAGCTGAAGTCCTCGACCCACAGCGACACGGGCGAGTACTCGAACAGGTCGCGCGAGTACTGCTCGCTGCGGTGCAGCTGCCGCGTGCTGCGCATCTCGGCCGTCACGTCCTCCAGCGACACCAGCACGCAGTCCCAAAGCTCCTCATGGCCGGGCAGGATGCGGCCACGGATCTGCACGTCCAGCCGGCGCCCGTCCAGCGTGTAGTTGGCGGTGCGGTTGGCAAAAGTCGGCGAGCCCTTCCAAAGCTCCTGCAGCTCGCAGGCCAGGCCGGCATGCATGTCGTCACGGAACACCTGGCCCAGGCTGTCGAGAAAGGTCTGCTGGTCCGCGGCGCCGAACAGGTCCAGCGTGCGCTGGTTGACGCGAACCACCCTGAGCGCGGCACTGCACTGCTGCAGTGCCTGCGGATGGGCAGAAAAATGCGCCTGCAGATCGGTCACGCCCTGTGCTCGCCACTGGTCGAGCAGGCGCTTGAGCGCGCTGTAGTCCTCCAGCCATAACGAGACGGGGGCCAGTTCGAACATGTGCTCAAAATCCACACTGGACGCGATCAAAGACTCCACAGGGCACCTCCGCGCCGCGATTATGGCAGTCGCAGAGCCCGCCAGACAGCAGGTTCTGCGCCACGAACACAGGCAGCGCCAGGCAGGCAGGCGGATTGCCCAAAAAAAACCGGCCCCGAAGGGCCGGTCTGCATGCAAAGCCGGAATCGATCAGCGCACGGCGCGCTTGCGATCGCCGCCCTGGGGCGAGTAAGGCTTGGGAGCGCTCTTGCCAAAGGCCGGACGGCGCTCACCACCGCCGAAGCCGCCGCGGGATTCACCGCCGAAGCCACGCGACTCACCGGATGCACCACGGAAGCCGCCATCGCGGTGGCCGCCATCGCGGGGAGCACCCTCACGACGGTCGCCGCCGCGCGCAGCGCCACGGTCGCCGCCGAAGCCACGGCCTTCGCCGCCACGGCCAAAGCCGCCTTCACGCGGAGCCTGGCTGTAGCCGCCTTCGCGCTGGCCCTGGCCAAAGCCGCCTTCGCGCTGACCCTGGCCGAAGCCGCCTTCACGCTGGCCGCCACCGAAGCTGCCGAAGCCGGCCTTGCGGCCATAGCCTTCCGAATCACGGCGGGGGCCGAAGCCACGGTCGCCACCGCGATCACCAAAGCTGCGCTCGCGGTCACCACCGCCGAAGCCGCGGTCGCCACCGAAACCACCACGACCACCGCCGGCGGAGCCTCGGCGATCACCACCACGGCCTTCAAAGCCGCCGCCACGACGGCCGCCACGGCCTTCGTTGCTGCTGGGTGCGCGCTGTGCAGGCTCGAGACCAGGAATCACCTCGGCCTTGAATTGCTGACGGCTGTAGCCTTCGATATCGAAAATGCGGCGGCGGTCACGGAATTCCGCGAACGTCACGGCCACGCCTTCGCGACCGGCACGACCCGTGCGGCCGATGCGGTGGGTGTAGTCCTCGGCCTTCATGGGCAGGCCGTAGTTGAAGACGTGGGTGATGGAGGGCACGTCAATGCCGCGTGCCGCCACATCGGTCGCCACCAGCACCTGCACCTGGCCGCTGCGCAGCGCCATCAGGCGGCGGTTGCGCAGGCCCTGGCTCAGGGCGCCGTGCAGCGCCACGGCCGAGAAGCCGTCCTGCTGCAGGTCGTTGGCCAGGCCGTCGCACTCGACCTGGGTCGATGCGAAGACGATGGCCTGGTTGATGGTGGTGTCGCGCAGCCAGTGGTCCAGCAGCTTGCGCTTGTGCTGGGAGTTGTCGGCCCAGAACAGCACTTGCTTGATGTTGGCGTGCTTTTCCTGGGGCGTGTCGATGGTGACCTTCTTCACGCCCGATCCGCCGTCATGCATCACGCGCATGGCCAGCTGCTGGATGCGGGGCGCGAAGGTGGCGCTGAACATCATGGTCTGCTTGCGCTGGGCCGTCAGGTCGTTGACTTCGGCCAGATCGTCCGAGAAGCCCAGGTCCAGCATGCGGTCGGCCTCGTCGACCACCAGGAACTGCACCTGGTCGAGCTTGATCTGCATCGAGCGCTGCAGGTCCAGCAGACGGCCAGGCGTGGCCACCACGAGGTTGGCGTTCTGCAGCTTGGCAATCTGCAGCTGGTAGGGCATGCCGCCCACCACGTTGGCAATGCGGATGCCACGGCAGTGCTTGACCAGTTCGATGGCGTCATGCGCCACCTGCTGAGCCAGCTCGCGCGTGGGGCACAGGATCAGGGCGCCGGGAACGGCCGCCTTGAAGTTGCGGGGATTGGTGGGGTCCTTGCGCTTGTTGCGCTTGGGCGTGGGCTGGCCGCTGGCAGTGGCCTCGGCGCACTGGCGGTCATATTCGGCGCGGATGGCGGCTTCCTCGTCAGCCTTTTGCTGGATCAGCGTGTGCAGCACGGGCAGCAGGAAGGCGGCGGTCTTGCCCGAGCCGGTCTGGCTGGAAACCATCAGGTCGATGAAGGCCTGATCACCACTGCCCATGGCCAGGGGAATGGCTTGCGCCTGCACGGCCGTGGGCTGGGTGTAGCCCAGATCGGCAACGGCGCGGACCAGCTCTTCAGCCAGGCCCAGCTCGACGAAGGCGTTGGGGAGTTCGGGAGCTGCCTGAGCGGCTTCGGCGCCCTCGACGGTTTCAGCAGCGGCCTGCGACTCGGCGGCCTGCTCGGCACCGGCAACGGCGGCGTCCAGCACGGAAGAGGCTTGGGCAGCGCAAGCAAAAGAGGAATCGGCAGCGGCAATGATGCCCTGCTCTTGAGAGATGTCGTTCATGAATGGCTCTAACGAAAAGCACGCGCAGTCAGCGATCTGCCACGCTTTTCTCGACGGTTGGGTCAACATCCACCGTCAGACTTGACCGGCCCTTCGCAAAAGGGCGGATGGGCGTTTTCGGCTGGTCCGAAACCGATGGTCCCGCCATCCATGAAAGCCTTCATGGATGGTCTGTGGACATCGACCTCAGACACACAGCGCAGGAGCCCTTGTGTGATGGAGATGTGCAAATTGCCCCTTGTTGATGGAGGCAAGCTGTAGATTGTCGCACTCCTGGGGTTTTCCCGCAAGCCCCCTGCACAAAAATGGCCGGAGGGCCCCGGCTCCGGGCGCTAGACGCTCAGCAGGCGTGCGCGATAGTGCGCCAGCTCATCGATGGATTCATGCACATCGGCCAGCGCCGTGTGGCGCTGGGCCTTCTTGAAGGATGCGTAGGCATCGGGCTTCCAGCGCCTGGCCAGTTCCTTGAGGGTGCTGACATCAACGTTGCGGTAGTGAAAGAAGTCGTTGAGCTTGGGCATGTAGCGCTCCATGAAGCGCCGGTCCTGGCCAATGCTGTTGCCGCACAGCGGCGCCTTGCCCTTGGGAACGTACTGCGCCAGGAACTTGATCAGCGCGGCTTCCGCATCGGCCTCGGTGGTGGTCGATGCCTTGACGCGCTCGATCAGGCCGCTCCTGCCGTGCGTGCCCTTGTTCCAGGCGTCCATGCCGTCGAGCAGGGCATCGCTTTGATGGATGGCGAACACAGGACCCTCGATGCGCGTGGCAAGGTCCGGGCTGGTGACGACCACGGCGATCTCGATGATGCGATCGGTGTCGGGCTGCAGCCCGGTCATCTCGCAGTCGAGCCAGACGAGATTGAGGTCGGATTTGCTCAGGGTGACGGGCGTGCCGGATTCGGCGGGGACGGGAATGCAGGCGCTGGAGGCTTCGGACATGGCCCAAATTGTCGCCTACACTGCGGCCACATGGTCTTCAACCCCGATTTTTCATCGACGCTTTCCCTGCTGTTTGCCGCAGCCGTGCTGGCCCAGTGGCTGCTGCGCGCCTGGCTGGCCTCGCGCCAGGTGCGCCATGTGGCAGGCCACAGAGCGCAGGTGCCCGAGGCCTTTGCGCAGCGCATCAGCCTGGCCGCCCACCAGAAGGCCGCCGACTACACACTGGCGAAGGCACGCGCTGCCCTGATCGACATGACGCTGGGCGCCGTGGTGCTGCTCGCATGGACGCTGCTGGGCGGGCTGGATGCACTCAACCAGCAGTTGCTGGAATGGATGGGCGCCGGCCTGTGGCAGCAATTGGCGCTGCTGGCCAGCTTTGCTCTGATCTCCGGCCTGGTGGAGCTGCCGCTGTCGCTCTACCAGACCTTTGTGCTGGAGCAGCGCTTCGGCTTCAACCAGATGACGCTGCGGCTGTGGCTGGCCGATGCCGCCAAGTCCACGGCCATGGGCGCAGCCATCGGCCTTCCGATTGCGGCACTGATCCTGTGGCTCATGGGTTCGGCCGGCGACCTGTGGTGGCTCTGGGCATGGGCCGTCTGGACGGGCTTCAACCTGCTGCTGATGTGGATCTTCCCGACCTTCATCGCACCGCTGTTCAACAAGTTCGATCCACTGGAGGACGGCCCGCTCAAGGAGCGCGTGAGCGCACTGATGCAGCGCTGCGGCTTCACGGCCAAGGGCCTGTTCGTGATGGACGGCAGCCGCCGCTCGGCACATGCCAATGCCTATTTCACGGGCTTCGGCCACTCCAAGCGCGTGGTGTTCTTCGACACCTTGCTCAAGCAGCTGGACGCCGACGAGGTGGAGGCCGTGCTCGCGCATGAGCTGGGCCATTTCAAGCACCGCCACATCCTCAAGCGCATGCTGCTGATGTTTGCCGCCAGCCTGGCGGGCTTTGCGCTGCTGGGCTGGCTGTCGCAGCAGCTGTGGTTCTACCTGGGCCTGGGCGTCCGTCCGGGTCTGGACCTTGCGCTGGGACACAGCGGCATCGGCGCCGGCAACGAGGCCGTGGCGCTGCTGCTGTTCCTGCTGGCCGTGCCGGTGTTCAGCTTCTTTGTCACCCCACTGTTCTCGGCCCTGTCGCGCCGCGACGAGTTCGAAGCCGATGCCTACGCCATGCAACAGGCCAGCGGCGCCCACCTGGCCTCGGCACTGCTCAAGCTGTACGAGGACAATGCTTCAACGCTCACGCCCGATCCCTGGTACGTGAGCTTTTACTACTCGCATCCGCCCGCCCTCGCCCGGCTGGCGCGCATGCCCTCTCCGACCTGAACCATACGCACTCACCATGAGCACACAACGCTTGCAACAACAGGACTGGTCCAACCAGCAGCGCCGCGCGCTGACTTCCGACGAACTGCACACCGCACTGGCCGCCCTGCCGGGCTGGCAGCTCGATGGCGATGCCATCGCCAAGAGCTACGCCTTCGCCAACTACTACGAGACCATGGCCTTCGTGAATGCGCTGGCCCTGATCGCCCACCAGCAGGACCACCATCCCGACCTGACCGTCAGCTACGGCCGCTGCGGTGTACGCCTGAACACGCATGACGTGAACGGCATCTCGTCCACCGACATCGAATGCGCACGCCGCATCGATGCGTTGCTGACGCGCCCATGAATCGCACCCCGCTGACCCATGGCTGAGCGCTCCGCACTGCACGAAGGCCTGGTCGTCTCCAGCCATGGCCGCCATTGCGTGGTCGAGACCGAAGACGGCTCGCGCCACATCTGCCACCCGCGCGGCAAGAAGAGCCAGACCGTGGTGGGCGACCGCGTGCGCTGGCAACTTCCGCCCCCAGGCCAGGGGGAGGAAGGCACCATAGAAAAGGTGCTGGAGCGGCGCAACCTGTTCTACCGGCAGGACGAGATACGCACCAAGTCCTTTGCAGCCAACATCGACCAGGTGCTGATCCTGATCGCCGCCGAGCCGGTCTTCTCCGAAAGCCAGCTGGCCCGCGCCCTGATCACTGCCGAAGCCACCCACATCAAGCCCCTGATTGCCCTCAACAAGCGTGACCTGGCCGAGCCCTTTGCCGACGCCTGGGAGCGCCTGGAGCCTTATCGCGAGATGTACCTGGGCCAGGAAAAGCCGCACTACGAGGTGCTGTCGCTGTCGCTGGCCAATGAGGGCGAGGCCGATCGGCAGCTGCTGATGAAGCACCTCAAGGGCAAGGCCACGCTGGTGCTGGGCCCTTCCGGCTCGGGAAAGAGCACCCTGATCAACCTGCTGGTCCCCGGCGCACGCGCGGCCACCAACGAGATCTCGCAGGCACTGAACTCCGGCAAGCACACGACCACCACGACCAGCTGGTACTGGATGGACGAGGAGCGCACGACAGCCCTGATCGACTCGCCGGGCTTCCAGGAGTTCGGCCTGCGCCACATCGAACCCACCGACCTGCCCCGCTGCATGCCCGACATCGGCGCCCATGCGCAGGAATGCAAGTTCTACAACTGCACCCACCTGCACGAGCCCGGATGCGCGGTCATGCCGCGCGTGGAGGATGAGGAACACGGCATGGACGCCGACCATGACATCAGTGCCAACCGGTACTGCATCTATGCCGAGCTGTTTGATGAGTTGAGTCAGGCCACGAAGTATTGAGCCTCCCCCAAACGCCACCGGGCCGCTCCGGGAGGGAGGAAACGACGCCTCCAAAGGGGCGTCATCCAGGACTCGCCCGCAGGCTCCGCACTCAGCCCAACAGGCGCGCCAGCGACAGCAGCGCCAGCAGCAGCAGCCAGACCACGACCGAGCGCCAGACCAGGCCGACCACGCTGCGCAGGTGGCCGATCTCGGGCTCACGGCCCGGCGTGGCTTCGCTGTCCACGTCGAGGTCGATCTCCTCGCCGTCGTCCCGGGTCACCGAGATGCCCTCGCGGCGCTTGAGTGCCTCGCCGCCCAGGCGCACGTTGATGGCGCCCGAGGTGGCGGCCAGGATCACGCCGTCGTTGTCGTTGGGAAAGCGCTGGGCATGGAAGCGCCAGCCCTCGATGGCCTCCTCGAAACTGCCGACCACGGCAAAGGAAAGAGCCGTCAGCCGTGCGGGCAGCCAGTCGATCACGGTCCAGGCCAACCGTGAGGCGTGCTGCAACTGGACACTGACCTGGCTGCCACCCAGCAGGCCCTTGCGCGACCAGGAGCGCGACAGGTGCTCGGTCATGCGGTAGAACACGGCACCCAGCGGACCCAGGCCCAGCGCCGCCAGTGCAGAGAACCAGAACAGCACGCCAAACACATGGCGATGCGCCGCCAGCACCGAGTACTCGATCACATGGCGCACCACCTCGCTGCGGGGCACTTCGCTGGCGTCCACCTGCTGCCAGTGGGCGAGGGCTTCGCGCGCCGCGTACTCGTCACCTGCATCCAGCGCATCGCGGATGCGCGTGAAGTGGTGGCTGAACTGGCGAAAGCCCAGCGTGACGTAGAGCACGGCCACATTCCAGAGCATGGCCAGCGGCCAGCCCACGCCCCACAGCAGCAGCAGATAGATGCCTGTCACCAGCACGCAGGGCAGCGCCACCGCCACGGTCCAGGCCAGCCAGCCGTGGTGCGCCTGGCCGGCATCGAAGTTGCGGCGCACCGAAACCGTCCAGGCCCTGTAGCCTGTGTGCACCAGGTTGGCCGGCGTCAGGGGGCGCGCCTGCTCGATCAGCAAGGCGATCAGAATGGCAAAGAAACTCATCCGGCCATCATACTGGCGCATGCGGGCAGGCCCGTGACCCCGGGGTGGCACGGCACCCCATCCGGGCATCAGGCCGACAGGAATCGGTAAAGATTGCGCAGCATGCCGGCCGTGGCGCCCCAGATGTAGCGCTGGCGGTCTCCATCCTGGTAGGGCATGGCAAACCATTCGCGCGGCACGCCGTTCCAGACCATGGCGTGGCGCTCATGGTTGGCAGGATCGAGCAAAAAGGACAGCGGCACCTCGAACACGTCCGCCACCTCGTAGGGATTGGGATGCAGGCGCGCCCGGGGATCGACCAGGGCCACCACCGGCGTGATCAGAAAGGCCGTGCCCGTGGTGTAGATGGGCAGGGTGCCCAACACTTCCACATCGCCGGCAGCAAGCCCGACTTCCTCCTGCGCCTCGCGCAGGGCCGTGGCCTGGGCAGACACATCCTCAGGATCGCGCTTGCCACCCGGAAAGGCCACCTGGCCTGAATGGGTGGACAGATGGGCCGTGCGTTCGGTCAGCAGCACCGTGGGCTCGGAGCGCAGCACGATGGGCACGAGCACGGCGGCATCGGTGGGCTGGCGATCACTGAAGCGTTTCTCGCGCACCACCTCGGGAGCCCAGCGGGGCGGCCGCGCAAAGCGCTGGCGCAGGGCATCCGGCGCGCGGGCCTCCAGAGGCACGGCGGGCAGGTGGCTGTCCCTGCCCACCAGTTGCGCCATGCGCGGGTCGGCGACCGAGGCGACGGCCGCTGGCGTCGGGCCGCCGGTCGGCACGGGTATGGCGGTATCGGGCAGAGAGGACACGAATGAAGGAATGTGGTGAGAAACGACCGGGCAACAAAAAAGCCGCTACAGGCGACTGTAGCGGCTTTCCAGCTGTGACGCAGGTGCTCAGGCTTCGGCAGAAACCTTGACACGCGACGGCAGCTTTTCCTTGATGCGTGCCGACTTGCCGCTGCGCTCGCGCAGGTAGTACAGCTTGGCACGACGCACATCACCGCGACGCTTGACTTCGATGCCGGCGATCAGGGGCGAGTAGGTCTGGAACGTACGCTCCACGCCTTCACCACTGGAGATCTTGCGCACGGTGAAGCCGCTGTTCAGGCCACGGTTGCGCTTGGCGATCACGACGCCTTCGTAGGCCTGCACGCGCTTGCGGCTGCCTTCGACCACGTTCACGCTCACGATGACGGTGTCACCGGGGGCGAACTGGGGGATGGTCTTGTTCAGACGGGCGATTTCCTCTTGCTCGAGGGTCTGGATCAGATTCATGGTCAACATCCAATCGATCTTGTCCGCGCCAGGATTGGCAAGCGCCGGGATTGGCGCCATGGCTGCTTTGTTCGTAGCAGCGGCCGGATAGAGGATCGAAGAATCGCGGATTATAGCCCGGCGGCGTTTTTTGCCAAAAACCCCTCGTCCTTGGCATTGAGCAGGCCCTGGGCGCGCGCCTGCTCTATCAGCTCGGGCCGGTGCCTGGCCGTGATGGACAGGCGCTGGTCGCGGCGCCAGCGCTCGATCTGCGCGTGGTGCCCAGACAACAGCGGCGCCGGCACTTCGCGCCCTTCCCAGACTTCGGGGCGCGTGTAGTGTGGGCAATCGAGCAGGCCGTCGAGCGCGGGATTGAAGCTGTCCTGCTGGAAGCTGCCCTCGTCGTTGAGCACGCCGGGCTGCAACCGGGCCACGGCATCGAGCAAGGCCATGGCAGCAATCTCGCCACCGGAGAGCACGAAGTCGCCCAGGCTCAGCTGGTGCGTGACATGGGCATCGATGAAGCGCTGGTCCAACCCCTCGTAGCGGCCGCACAGCAAGATGGCACCCTGCCCCTGCGCCCAGTCGGCGACCACGCAGTGGCGCAGCGTCGTGCCTATCGGCGAAAACAGCACCACCGGCGCCGGCTCGGTCTCGCCCGCGTCGCGGCGCGCCTGCTGCGCCGCCTCCAGGCAGCGCTGCAGCGGCTCGGCCATCATCACCATGCCCGGCCCGCCGCCGAAGGGCCGGTCGTCCACGCGCCGGTAGCTGCCCTGGGCATGGTCGCGCGGATTCCACAGGTGCACGCCGACCTGGCCCGAGGCATAGGCCCGGCGCGTCACGCCGCTTTCGAGAAACGGCGTGAACAGCTCGGGAAACAGCGTGAGGATGTCGAAGCGCATGGATGTCGGCGATCAGTAGTCGGGCTGCCAGTCGGCAACGATGGTCTTGCCCGGCAGATCCACCTTGTCCACATAGGCGTCGACAAAGGGAATCATGCGCTCGCGCTCCTTACCATCCTCTTCATAGGCCAGCACCAGCACGGTCTGCGGGCCGGTGGACAGCAGGTCTCGGACGATGCCCAGGGCCACGCCTTCGCGGTTGACCACGGACAGGCCCAGCAGGTCGACCCAGTAATACTCGCCATCCTCGGGCTGCGGAAAATCGCTGCGCGCCACGAAGATGCGCGCACCGCGCAGGGCCTCGGCAGCGTTGCGGTCGTTCACGGCGGGCGAGGTGGCGACGACGGAGTCGGAGTGCACGCGCGCCTGCTTGACCGGCAGCAGCACGGTTCCGGTGAACTGCCGGGCGCCTTTTTCGGCGGGCTGCAGATACCACTGCTTGGCCGTGAACAGGGCCTCGGGGTCGGAACTGAAGGCCGCCACCTTGAACCAGCCCTTGATGCCCCAGGCATCGGCGATGCGCCCGACCTCCACGGCATCGGCAGGCAGGACGCTGGCTTCGAGTTCAGGCATGTGGCTCATGGCAGTCGGTAGGCAGTAGGTGGACGGTCAATGCAGATCGGTGCAAGGCGATCCGGAGGGGGAAAACAAAAACGGGCCCCGTCAGACAAGCCAACGGAACCCGATTTCAGAAGGGGTGCTGATTTAGGCAGCAGTCTTCTGGGTGGCCTGCTTGATCAGGCGCTCTGCGGTCTCGGAAGCCTGCGCGCCAACGCCCTTCCAGTAGTTCACGCGGTCCAGAGCAACGCGCAGACCCTCTTCGCCACCACGGGCGTTGGGGTTGTAGAAGCCCAGACGTTCGATGAACGAACCATCGCGGCGAACGCGCTTGTCAGCAGCAACGATGTTGTAGAACGGACGGGCCTTGGAACCGCCGCGAGAGAGTCGAATGACGACCATGATTTTCCTTCGGGTGGCGCAGCCACCACGTAATTAACACACAATAAATGGCTGCACAGAGTTTTGCGGCGTTTGAGACACGCGACATGGCCACCCGGCCAGCGACACGCCGTAAAACCAGCGATTATATCGAACTTCTTTTCTCATGCCTACCATCCGCCCAAGCCAGTACAGCGATCTCGCTGCCATCACCGCCATCTACCGCCACCACGTGCTGCATGGCACAGGAACGTTCGAGACCGATCCCCCTTCCGAAGCCGACATGGCCACGCGCCGCGCGGATGTGCTGGCCAAGGGCCTGCCCTATCTGGTCGCCGTGGACGCACAGGGCCAGGTGCTGGGCTTTGCCTACGCCAACTGGTTCAAGCCGCGCCCGGCCTATCGTTTTTCTGCCGAGGATTCCATCTATGTGCATGACGCGGCACGCGGCCAGGGCGTGGGCCGCCTGTTGATCGATGCGCTGTCGCACGACTGCGAGGCGGCCGGCGTGCGCAAGCTGCTGGCGGTGATCGGCGACTCGGCCAATGCCGGCTCCATCGGGGTGCACCGCGCTGCAGGCTTCACCCCTGCGGGCACGCTGCGCTCCATGGGATGGAAGTTCGGCCGCTGGCTGGACATCGTGCTCATGGAGAAGACCCTGGGAGACGGCGACCGCAGTTCGCCCGAATAATGGGCGCATGAACCGACCCAGCACGCCCCTGCCCCAGACCACCGGCGCCGACCGGGCTCCCCGCCCCAGGAACAAGACACTGGCCGCCTGGCTGGCCTTTGTGGGCGGGCCGCTGGGGCTGCATCGCTTTTACCTGCATGGGCTCGGCGACTGGCTGGGCTGGCTGCTGCCCGTGCCCACGGCGCTGGGCGTGTACGGCATCGAACGCGTGCAGCAACTGGGACAGGACGACCAGCTCAGCTGGCTGCTGATTCCGCTGCTGGGCTTCACCATCGCCGGCTGCGCGCTGCGCGCCATCCTCTACGGGCTGACCGATACCGAAGCCTGGAACCGGCGCCACAACCCCGGCATTGACGTGCAGGCGCAGGCCGGACGCACGGGCTGGTCAACCATCTTTGCCATTGCGCTGTCGCTGATGCTGGGCGCCGCCGTGCTCATGGCCAGCATTGCCTACAGTTTCCAGCACTACTTCGAGCACCAGGTGGAGGAGGCGCGCAAGATTTCGCAGTGAGGCGCAGCCAACGCCTCCCCCGAAAAAAGAAAGACCGCCATGAGCGGTCTTTCTTTTTGGCGGCAGCAGCCCCGGCTCAATACAGCTGCAGGCTGATCCAGTAGGCAATCGATGCCACGAAGGCGCTGGCAGGGATCGTCAGCACCCAGGCCCAGACGATGTTGCCTGCCACGCCCCAGCGCACGGCGCTGGCGCGCTGGGTGGAGCCCACGCCGACGATGGCGCCGGTGATGGTGTGCGTGGTCGAGACCGGCACGCCCAGGAAGGTTGCAAAGAACAGCGTCAGTGCACCACCGCTTTCGGCGCAGAAGCCGCCCACGGGCTTGAGCTTGGTGATCTTCTGACCCATGGTCTTGACGATGCGCCAGCCGCCGAACATGGTTCCCAGGCCGATGGCCAGGTAGCAGCTGACGATGGTCCACAGCGGCGGCTCGGCGTCGCCGGCATTGGCATAGCCGGTGGCGATCAGCAGCAGCCAGATGATGCCGATGGTCTTTTGCGCGTCATTGCCGCCGTGGCCCAGGCTATAGGCACCGGCGGAGACCAGCTGCAGCCTGCGGAACCAGCGGTCCACCCTGTTGGGCGCGGCGCGCCGGCAGACCCAGGCCACCAGCACCATCATCAGCGAGCCTAGCAGGTAGCCCAGCAGCGGCGAGACGAAGATGAAGGCCACGGTCTTCCCGATGCCGCTGGCAATCAGTGCGCCTGCGCCGGCCTTGGCCATCACCGCGCCCACGATGCCGCCGATCAGCGCATGCGAGGAACTGCTGGGGATGCCGTAGTGCCAGGTGATCACGTTCCAGGCAATGGCACCGACCAGGGCACCGAAGACCACATGCGTGTCGACGATGCCGGGCTGCACGATCCCCTTGCCCACGGTGGCTGCCACGCTCAGGTGAAAGACAAAGACCGCCACCACGTTGAAGAAGGCCGCGAAGGCCACGGCCTGCGTGGGCTTGAGCACGCCCGTGGAGACCACGGTGGCGATCGAGTTGGCAGCATCGTGGAAGCCGTTCATGAAGTCGAACAGCAGGGCCAGCACCACCAGCAGGATCACGACCCACAGGGCCGCTTGTACGGATTCCATAGAGAAACGACTCCGCGAGGGCTCAGGAATTCTCGAGGACGATGCCCTCGATCAGGTTGGCCACGTCCTCGCAGCGGTCGGTCACCGTCTCCAGCAGCTCGTAGATGGCCTTGAGCTTGATGACTTCGCGCACATCGGGCTCTTCGCGGAACAGCTTGCTCATGGCCGAGCGCATCACGCGGTCGGCGTCCGATTCGAGGCGGTCGATTTCCTCGCAGGTCTTCATCGCCGCGTCCACCACCGAGGGATCGGAGATGCGCGACAGCAGCTTGACCGCATCGCGCAGCCGCTCGCAGCAGCGCACGCACAGGTCCGTCAGGCGCGTGATCTCTTCCGTCATGTGGCGCACGTCGTACAGCGCCATGGTCTCGGCCGAGTCCTGGATCAGGTCGGCCACGTCGTCCATGGTGTTGATCAGCGAGTGGATGTGCTCGCGGTCCAGCGGCGTGATGAAGGTCTTGTGCAGCGCCTTGGTGACGTCGTGCGTCACGCGGTCTGCGGCACGCTCGGCGTTGTTCACGTCCTCGTTGTACTTCTCGCGAAGATGAGGATCGTTGTAGTTGGCGACAAGCTGCGAGAAGGCATGCGCGGCTTCGACGATGCGATCGGCATGCTGGTTGAACATCTCGAAAAAATTGCCTTCGCGCGGCAATAACTTGCCAAAAAGCATGAATGCTCCTTACCGGGAAACAGGGGGAACCAGGCGACTCACTGCGTCACATTGCGGATGCTTGGCATGGCTTCCCGGCTTGAACGGGGCGAAGTGTACTCTTGAGTCCCAGGCGCGTTTTTGCGCGCCGGCGCGCCGCCCTGTCAGCCGCTGCGAAAAATAAAGTACACCGCGCCCACCATGCACAGCCCGGCCCAGAGGAAGTCCCATTTGAGCGGCTGGTTCAGGTAGAGCACGGCAAAGGGCGCGAACACCGCCAGCGTGATCACCTCCTGGATGATCTTGAGCTGCGCCACGCTGAACTGCGTGTGGCCTATGCGGTTGGCGGGCACCTGCAGCAGGTACTCGAACAGCGCGATGCCCCAGCTGACAAGGGCTGCCACGTACCAGGGCGACGAGGCGTGGTTCTTCAGGTGGCCATACCAGGCGAAGGTCATGAAGACATTGCTCATGGCCAGCAGGACCACGGTCTGCAGCCCGACGGGGATGTGTTGGAGCCAGTTCATGTGATGTGCAGCCCGACGCGGGGAAACCCAAATTATCGCGTCCGGCACTGGGCAGGGCCGATTTTCGATTTCTTTCCAAAAATTGCCTTTTTGCGCGAATTTCCTCGAATAACCCATTCCATCGCACAAATACGCAAAGTCTCGCACCGATCGACGCTTGATGAATCTTCATCAAATCGTCATATTTTTGCCATATCCCGTCAGTGGCACGGGGCATTCCATCCATCCCCGCGCTCACGGCAGCCGTGGCGCTCACTCGCCCAGATAGGCAGCCCGCACGCGCGGGTCGCTGAGCAGGGTCTGGCCGGGTCCCGTCATGGTGATCAGGCCGGACTCCATCACATAGCCGCGATCGGCCAGCGCCAGCGCACGGCTGGCATTTTGCTCGACCAGCACAAGGGTCACGCCCAGGCCGTGCACGTCGCTCACCACCTCGAAGATCTTGTCCACCATGATGGGCGACAGGCCCATGGAGGGCTCGTCCAGCAGCAGCACCTTGGGCTGGCTCATCAGCGCGCGCGCCATGGCCAGCATCTGCTGCTCGCCACCCGACATGGTGCCGGCCAGCTGGTCGCGGCGCTCCTTCAGACGCGGGAAGATGCCGAACATGCGCTCGATGTCGGCGGCAATGCCGGCCTTGTCGTTGCGCGTGTAGGCGCCCATGAGCAGGTTCTCGGTGATGGTCATGCGCGCGAACACGCCGCGCCCCTCCGGCACCATGACCAGGCCCTGGGCCACCAGATCCCAGGCGCCCACGTTGCGGATGCTGCGGCCCAGGTAGTGCACGTCGCCGTCCGCCATCTGCAGGCTGCGCGTGACGGCCTTCATGGTCGTGGTCTTGCCCGCACCGTTGGAGCCGATCAGCGAGACCAGCTCGCCCTGGCGCACCTCGAAGTCCACACCCTTGACGGCCTGAATGCCGCCATAGGCCACCTTCAGGCCCTCGACCTTCAGCAGCACCGGAGGGGACACGCCCTTGTCTTGCTCTTGCTCGCCCATGGTTCAGTGTCCTCCCGTGCCCAGATAGGCTTCGATCACCTTGTCGTTCTTCTGCACCTCGGCCGGCGTGCCTTCGGCAATGGGCTTGCCATAGTCGAGCACGGTGACGCGGTCGCACAGGCCCATGACCAGCTTCACGTCGTGCTCGATCAGCAAGATGGTGCGCTGGTCGCGGCGGATGCGGTCGATCAGCTCGCGCAGCTGCACTTTCTCGGTGGCATTCATGCCGGCGGCAGGCTCGTCCAGCGCGATCAGCTGCGGGTCGGTGGCCAGGGCCCGCGCGATCTCCAGGCGCCGCTGGTCGCCGTAGCTCAGCGTGCGGGCCTTGAAGTCCGCGTACTTGGAGATGCCCACGTAGTCCAGCAATTCACGGGCGCGCGCGCGGATGGCGGCCTCCTCGGCCTTGAAGCCGCGCGTGCGCAGCACCGCGCCGATCAGGCCCGAGTGCGTGCGCACATGGCGCCCGACCATCACGTTCTCCAGCGCCGTCATCTCGGCAAACAGCCGGATGTTCTGGAAGGTGCGCGCAATGCCGGCCTTGGCCACCTTGTGCACGGCCGTGGGCTCGTAGGCCTTGCCGGCCAGCTCGAAACTGCCGCTGTCGGGCGTGTACAGGCCCGTGATCACGTTGAAGAAGGTGGTCTTGCCCGCGCCATTGGGTCCGATCAGTCCGTAGACCTGGCCCCGGCCAATGGTCATGCCCACATCGGACAGCGCCTGCAGCCCGCCGAAGCGTTTGGAAATGCCCGAAACCCTGAGCACCGGAGCGCTGGAGCTGTTGTCTGCCGTATTCGCCATCTGCGGTTTCTCCATGCTCAGGACTGGTGCGGCAGGTTCTTGCCATGCTCGGGCGACGGCCACAGGCCGCGCGGACGCATCAGCATGATGACGATCATGGCCAGCGCGATCAGCAGCTGGCGCAGGATGGAGGCATCGAGCCGCCCATCGGTCATCTGCTGCAGGGGACCGGCCACATAGCGCAGCACCTCGGGCAGGGCCGACAGCAGCACCGCACCCAGGATCACGCCGGGCAGATGGCCCAGGCCGCCGAGCACCACCATGGCCACGATCATGATGGACTCCATGAGGCTGAACGACTCGGGAGAGACGAAGCCCTGGAAGGCCGCGAACATGGCGCCCGAGACACCACCGAAGGAAGCGCCCATGCCGAAGGCCAGCAGCTTCATGTTGCGCGTGTTGATGCCCATGGCTTTGGCGGCGATCTCGTCCTCGCGGATGGCCATCCAGGCGCGGCCTATGCGCGAGTCCTGCAGGCGCCAGCAGATCACGATGCTGACCAGCACCAGGAAGAGGAACAGGTAGTAGTACAGCGTGACCGAGCTGATGTCGTAGCCGAAGATCTCCTGGCGCTTGGCCAGGTCCAGCCCCAGAATCTTGACCGAGTCGATCTGGCCTATGCCCTTGGGGCCGTTGGTGATGTTGACCGGCTGGTCCAGGTTGTTCATGAAGATGCGGATGATCTCGCCGAAGCCCAGCGTGACGATGGCCAGGTAGTCTCCGCGCAGCTTGAGCACCGGGATGCCCAGCAGTATTCCCGTGATGCCCGCCAGCAGCGCCGCCAGCGGTATCACCAGCCAGATGGAGGTATGCAGCCCGTCCGGGAACATGGCGGCAAAGCCCTCGAAGGTCTCCGCCAGATGCGGCGAGGCCATCAGCGCAAACATGTAGGCGCCCACGGCGTAGAACGCCACGTAGCCCAGGTCCAGCAGGCCTGCATAGCCCACCACCACGTTCAGGCCCAGTGCCAGCAGCACATAGAGCAGCGCCAGGTCGGCGATGCGCACCCAGGCATTGCCGAAGTACTGCAGCACCAGCGGCAGCACCATCAGCGCCAGGCCGCCCAGAATCCATTGCACGGTCTTCTTGCTGTTCATGCGTCTCTCCTCAGGCGCGGTCGGCCACACGCTCACCCAGCAGGCCCGAGGGGCGCAGCGTCAGGATGATGATGAGCACGATGAAGGCGAAGATGTCGGTGTAGTGGCTGCCCAGCACGCCGCCCGTGAGATCACCGATGTAGCCCGAGCCAATGGACTCGATCAGCCCCAGCAGCATGGCGCCGACCACGGCGCCCGCCAGGTTGCCGATGCCGCCGAACACGGCCGCCGTGAAGGCCTTGAGCCCCGGCAGAAAGCCCATGGTGTGGTGGGCCGTGCCGTAGTTGGAGGCGTACATGATGCCCGCGATGGCCGCCAGCACGGCGCCGATGATGAAGGTGGCAGAGATCACCATGTCAGGCTTGACACCCATCAAGGCCGCCACGCGCGGATTCTCGGCCGTGGCCCGCATGGCGCGCCCGAGCTTGGTGTAGTTGACCAGGTAGGTCAGCGCAGCCAGCGCAATCGCCGTGACCACCAGCACCAGGATCTGGGTGGGCGTGATCACCGCCGTGCCGATCTCGAAGGGCGTGCTCGGCAGCAGCGTGGGATAGGCCTTGTAGTTGGGCTTCCAGATGATCATGGCCAGCGTCTGCAGCAGCAGCGAGACGCCGATGGCCGTGATCAGGGGCGCCAGGCGCGGGCTGCTGCGCAGGCGCCGGTAGGCCACTTTCTCGATCACGAAATTCAGTGCGGCGGCCACCACGCAGGCGATCACCGTCGCCAGCAGCAGGATCAGCCAGCCCGGTGCGCCCGGCATGGCCTCCTGCATCAGGCCTATGCAGCTCCAGCTGGTCAGCGCCCCGACCATGAGCACCTCGCCATGGGCGAAGTTGATGAGCTGGATGATGCCGTACACCATGGTGTAGCCCAGGGCGATCAGGGCATACATGCTGCCCAGGACCAATCCGTTGATGACCTGCTGAAGCAGTATGTCCATATGCGCTCTCCCCTTTTGCTCAGGATGGAGACATTCAGCGTGCCTCGCATCCAAACGAACGGAGCCAGCAATGCCATGGTGGTGGAAGCTCTCCTGCCGCATCCCGGCTTGTGATCAGGAAGCCGCAGGGGATGGGCGATTCTAGGCACCCCCCGGTGGCCTGCAACGCCTTGTTGCAGCGGGGTTTCCCGAGGCTTTACAAGCCACGCGCTCTTATGTAGCACTGCAGCAATTTGCCGCAGCCAGCATGAACTCCTACCATCAACGACAGTGCCGCCAGCAAGCGGTGGCCACGGAGAACCCCGATGAAATACCACGGCAGCTGCCACTGCGGCGGCATCGCTTTCGATGTGGAAGGCGAACTCACCCAGGTCATGGCCTGCAACTGCTCCATCTGCGCGCGCAAGGGCGCCCTCATGTGGTTCGTGCCCCGCGAACAGCTGCAGCTGAGCACGCCCGAGGAGCAGATGCGCTCCTACACCTTCCACCGGCATCTGATCCAGCACCGCTTCTGCCCGACCTGCGGCATCCACCCTTTCGGCGAAGCCACCGATCCCAAGGGCCGGCACATGGCGGCCGTCAACGTGCGCTGCCTGGAAGGCGTGGATGCCGAAGCCTTGCGCATCACGCGCTACGACGGACGGTCGGCCTGAGGCTGGCTTCAGGCCCGCAGCGCTTCTTCCTCCACATCGCGCAGGCGGTCCTTGCCGAAATAGATCTCGTCGCCAACAAAAAAGGTGGGCGCTCCGAAAGCGCCACGGTGGAAGGCCTGCTCGGTATTTGCCAGCAGCCGGGCCTTGACTTCTGGCGTCTGGCTTGCGGCAATCAGGGCTGGGGCGTCCAGACCCGCCCCGGACAGCTCGGTGCCGATCACCTGGGCATCGTCCATCTTGCAGCCCTTCTCCCACATGCTGGAGAACACCGCATCGACATAGCGCTCGAAGCAGCCCATGTCCTGGGCGGCCACGGCCCCACGCATGATCTGCAGGGTGTTCACGGGAAAGTGAGGATTCATCCGGAAGCGCGTGAGGCTGTGCCTGTGCACGAAGCGCTGCAGCTCCAGCGCCTCATAGGCGCGCTTGTTGGGAATGTCGGCATTGGCCTCGGCCGGGGAGCGGTTGTTGGCCAGCTTGAACAGGCCTCCCAGCAGGACAGGCACATATTCGAAGCGGATGCCGCTGCGCGCCTCGATCCGGGGAATGACCTGGTGGCAGAGATAGGCGTTGGGGCTGCCGAAGTCGAAGAGAAATTGCACCTTGGTGTTCATGGCGTGGCCTGCGGGAGTGGGAGGAAGTGACGATGCGATAAGGCAAGGCGGCTCACCACGGCTCCATCCAGGGACGGATCTCGGTCTCGTGCGTCCAGGCGTCGCGCGGCTGCTGGTGCAGTTGCCAGTAGAGGTCGGCAATGTGCTCGGGATTGAGGATGCCGCCCTGCTCCTTGAGGGCATAGCGCTCGGGGAAATTGCTGCGGATGAATTCGGTGTCTATGGCGCCGTCGATCACGGGATGGGCCACATGGATGCCCTTGGGCCAGAGTTCGCGCGCCATGCTCTGCGCCAGGGCGCGCAGGCCGTGCTTGGCACCGGCAAACGCGGCAAAGCCCTCGCGCCCGCGCAAGCTGGCCGTGGCGCCCGTGAAGATGATGGTGCCCCGGCCGCGCGGCAGCATCACCCTGGCCGCCTCCCGCCCCATCAGAAAGCCGGCGAAGCAGGCCATCTCCCAGACCTTGAAGTAGACGCGCGCCGTGGTTTCGGTGATGCCGAAGCGCACATTGGCGCCGATGTTGAAGACGGCGACCTCGATGGGTGCGATCTCGGCCTCGATCTTCTGCACCAGGGCCACCATTTCCTCTTCCTTGCGCGCGTCGCTGCCAAAACCATGGGCTTCACCCCCTGCGGCGCGGATCTGCTCGACCAGCGGCTGGAGTTTGTCGGCATCGCGGCGGGTGACGCAGGCGATATAGCCTTCGCGCGCAAAGCGCCGGGCAATCGCCCCGCCCGTGGCGTCACCGGCACCGATGACGAGGATGGCTTTCTTGTCGGTCATGGAATCTCCGTGGATGAAGAAGTAAGTTCATTTTTTGAACTTTATGCACAGTAGGTTTAAAATCTGAACCCGTCAAGCGGGGAACTGCCCAATGAAATGGAACGAACTGGAAGAGGAGCGCTGCTCCATCGCACGCACGGTCTCGGTCATCGGTGACCGCTGGACGCTGCTGGTGCTGCGCGACTGCTTTCTGGGAGTGCGCCGCTTCGATGAATTCCTGGGGCGCCTGGGCATTTCACGCCCCATGCTGTCGGACAGGCTGGCCAGGCTGGTCGAGGCCGGCGTGCTCAAGAAGGTGGCCTACCAGGAGGCGCCGGTGCGGCACGAGTACCGCCTCACGTCCAAGGGACTGGACCTGCATCCCGTGGTCATGGCCATCGTGCACTGGGGCGATGTGCACATGTCCGGCGAGGAAGGCCGGCCCCTGCTGCACCGGCATTCGGTGTGCGGCCACACGTTCGATCCCCTGATCGTCTGCTCGCACTGCCACGCTCCCTTGCACGCGCGGGATGTGACGGTGGAGCCCGGCCCGGGCGCCTAGCCCTGGCTCCAGCCCCGGCCTGCTCTCACGGGATTCGGCTATGCGCCGCCGCCGCCAGCCTCTTCATCCCACTTGCGCAGCACGGCCAGCTTCTCGCCGATCTTGATCTCCAGGCCCCGTGGCACGGGCTGGTACCAGCCCGGCTCCGCAATGCCCTCGGGCAGATAGGTCTCGCCGGCCGCGTAGGCGTTGGGCTCGTCGTGCGCGTAGCGGTATTTATGGCCGTAGCCCAGCTCCTTCATGAGCTTGGTGGGCGCGTTGCGCAGGTGCACGGGCACCTCGCGGCTCCTGTCCTGCTTCACGAAGGCCCGGGCCTTGTTGTAGGCGTTGTAGCCGGCGTTGCTCTTGGGAGCCATGGCCAGATAGATGACGGCCTGGCCCAGGGCCAGCTCGCCTTCAGGGCTGCCCAGGCGCTCGTAGGTCAGGGCCGCATCGTTGGCGATCTGCATGGCGCGCGGATCGGCCAGGCCTATGTCTTCCCAGGCCATGCGCACGATGCGCCGCGACAGGTAGCGCGCATCGGCGCCGCCGTCGAGCATGCGGGTGAGCCAGTAGAGCGCTGCATCCGGATGGGAGCCGCGCACGGACTTGTGCAGGGCCGAGATCTGGTCGTAGAAGTTGTCGCCCCCCTTGTCGAAGCGCCTGGCATTCAGGGTCAGCGCGTTCTGCACGAATTCGGCATCGATCCGGGTGACGCCTGCAGCGCCCGCCGCCGTCTGGCATTGCTCCAGCAGGTTCAGGAACCGCCGGGCGTCGCCATCGGCATAGCCGATGATGGTGTCCCGCGCCAGGTCGTCGAACTGCAGGCCGCCCAGGGCCTTTTCCTGCGCACGCTGCAGCAGCTGCCTGAGCTCTTCGTCGGTCAGGGACTGCAGCACATAGACCTGTGCGCGCGACAGCAGGGCCGAGTTCACCTCGAAGGACGGATTCTCCGTGGTGGCGCCGATGAAGGTCACCAGGCCGCTTTCCGCATAGGGCAGCAGCGCATCCTGCTGGGATTTGTTGAAGCGGTGGATCTCGTCCACGAAGAGGATGGTGTGCCGGCCCATGGCCAGGTTCTGCTGCGCCTGCTCCATGGCCGCACGGATGTCCTTGACCCCGGAGAACACCGCAGACAGCGCAATGAACTCGCACTTGAAGGCCGTGGCCGTGAGCCGGGCCAGCGTGGTCTTGCCCACGCCGGGTGGCCCCCAGAAGATCATGGAATGCGGCTTGCCCGACTGGAAGGCCAGGCGCAGCGGCTTGCCTTCGCCCAGCAGGTGGGACTGGCCCACGACCTCGTCCAGGGTCTTGGGCCGCAGGGCTTCGGCCAGTGGTGCGGAGGGCTCCTGGGTGAACAGATCAGCCATGGGGCAGCTCTCTCGAAGGCCGCTCCCCGCACGCGAGGTGCGGCAGCCCGTGTTGCGGATTCTTCGCCAAAGGGAACAGATGCAGTTGCAGAACCATGGCGCCATTGTCCACGCCATGGCTGGCGCAGGTGCGCCAGGCCTTGATGCCTGATGTCGGCCGTGGACTGAAACTCCTGATCTTCAGACGGGAATATGGCCATCGCCTCCAGGCATGTCACTGAAACGACATGGATTGTTTGCATGCACCCCATCAAGAGCAATCACTGACATTTCACACCTGCTTCGGGCCGCAGCCCTAAAATGCTGCCCTTTGCGGAGCCGGCCGCGCGATCCGCACGCGACCTTCGGGCCTGCGTCATCGCAGCCTTCCAACCCCGCGCCTCCCTCCGTTTACGGAACCGCCTGCCATGCGGCAATGCGGGGCCTTTTCATTTCTGCATCCATGCAAACACTCAAGACCAGGGACCTGATCGCCCTAGGCTTCATGACCTTTGCGCTGTTCCTCGGCGCGGGCAACATCATCTTTCCGCCCATGGTCGGCCAGGGCGCCGGCGAGCACGCGGCTGCCGCGGCCACCGGCTTCCTGCTGACGGGCGTGGGCCTGCCCCTGCTCACGGTGGTCGCACTGGCGCGCGTGGGCGGCGGCATGGACGCACTGACCTCGCCCGTGGGCCGCAAGGCCGGAATGGTGCTGGGCCTGCTGATCTATCTCATCCTGGGGCCGCTGTTCGCCACGCCGCGCACGGCGACGGTGTCGTTCGAGATGGGCTTTGCGCCCTTCATGGGCCACAGCAGCACAGCCCTGTTCATCTACTCTGCCGTGTACTTCGCCCTGGTCATGGGCCTGTCCCTGTTCCCGGGCAAGCTGATCGACAACATCGGCAAGCTGATCACGCCCGTGTTGATCCTGGCGCTGGTGGTGCTGGGCGCCGCCGCCGTGCTGCTGCCGGCCGGGGAGGCCACCAGGGCCAGTGGCGACTACCTGGTGTCGCCGCTGACTGAAGGTTTCCTGGAGGGCTACCAGACCATGGACGCGCTGGGGGCGCTGGCCTTCGGCATCGTCATCGTCAACGCCATCCGTGACCGCGGCATCTCCGATACCGGCCTGCAGACGCGCTACGCCATCGTCGCGGGCGTGATCGCCGCCGTCGGGCTGGGCATGGTGTATCTGTCGCTGATCCATCTGGGCGCCACCAGCCAGTCCATCGCCCCGCAGGCACAGACCGGCGTGCTCATCCTCACGCGCTATGTGGATCACACCTTCGGCCCCATCGGCAGCCTGCTGCTGGCCGTGGTGATCTCCCTGGCCTGCCTGACCACGGCCGTGGGCCTGGTCAGTGCCTGCGGCGCCTACTTCAGCCAAATGCTGCGCCTGCCCTACCGTGCAGTGGTGGTGGCCATCGGCCTGGCCTGCATTCTGGTGTCCAACCAGGGCCTGGCCCAATTGATCGCCGTATCCGGACCCGTGCTCGTGGGCATCTACCCGCTGGCCATCGCCCTGGTGGTGCTGAGCCTGCTGTCTGGCCTGTGGCGCAATGCGCAGCGGGTGTTCGCACCGGTGCTGGCCGTGGCCCTGTTGTTTGGTCTCATCGATGCAGCCAGGGCTGCCGGCTGGCAGGACTGGCTGCCCGCGTTCCTGAACAGCCTGCCGGGCAACGGCATGGGCTGGGCCCTGCCCGTGGCCGCGACCCTGGTGCTGGCCGCCCTCCACGACCGGCTGCGCCCTGCGCCCGCCGCCGCGTTCAAGCCGTCCTGAACCTTGACATGAGTTCGACCAGCTGATGGGCCTGCTTGCGCAGGCTCTCGGCGGCCGAACTGGTCTGCTCCACCAGCGCGGCGTTCTGCTGGGTGCCTTCCTCGATGCGGACGATGGCGCTGTTGACATGGCTCACGCCCGCGCTCTGTTCGCCGCTGGAATGGCTGATGGCGCCGATCATGCGCGAGACCTTGGCAATCGCCTCCTGCACCGAGGCCATGGTCGCGCCCGCACTGTCCACCTCCTGGGCGCCCAGGGCCACGCGCTGGGCGTTGGCCTGGATCAGGTCGCGGATCTCCCGCGCCGCACCCGAGCTGCGCTGGGCCAGCGTGCGCACCTCGGCGGCCACCACCGCAAAGCCCCGGCCCTGCTCGCCGGCCCGTGCGGCCTCCACGGCCGCGTTGAGCGCAAGAATGTTGGTCTGGAAGGCAATGCCGTCGATCACCTCGATGATGCTGACCACGCGTTCGGACGCATCCTGGATGCTGCGCATGGTGCCCACGACGGCCGAGATGGCATCGCCGCCGCGCGTGGCAATGTCGCTGGCGGACGAAGCCAGCAGGTTGGCCTTCTCTGCGTGATCGGCATTGCCGCGCACGGTGGAGTCGAGCTGGTCCATGGACGATGCCGTCATCTGCAGGGCCGACGCCTGCTGCTCGGTGCGCTGGGCCAGGTCGCTGTTGCCCGCTGCGATCTGCGAGCTGGCGGATGCCACCTGCTCCGCATTGCCGCGCACTTCCACGACGATGCTGCGCAGCTGTTCCTGCATGGCGCCCAGCGCCCGCAGCAGCTGGCCCAGCTCGTCGCGGCCGCCGCTCGCTATGGCATTGGTCAGATGGCCACGGGCCACGTTCTCGGCCAGCCGGACCGCGCTGCGCAGCGGTGCCACCACGGCGCGGGTGATGAGCCAGCCAATGGCCACGCCGGCCACGGCCGCCACCAGCATCAGCGCCAGGCTCAATTCCGTGGCGCGCCTGCCGCTGCTGTAGGCATCATCGGCCACGGACTTGCTCTGGGCAGCGATGCCGGCCTTGAGCCGGGACAGCAGCTCGGCCGGCTCGCGGTCCACGCCGCGCACGGCCATGTCGCCCACGGAGGGGTCGAAGCCCGTGGCCTCGAACTTGTCCAGGCCCACGCGATAGCCCTCGGCCATCTTGCGGTGCTGTGCCACAAAGCGCTGGGCCATCTCGCGCAGGGCGGTGTCTTCCACCAGGGCCAGCAAGGCGGTGGTCTTGTCCTGCACGGCGCGCTCATCGGACAGAAAGCCCTTCCAGTGCCGCTCGCGCAGCGCGTTGTCCGAGCCGCGCAGCAGCACGTTCTTCCATTCCTGGACCTGGGTCTTGAAGTGGCCTTCCACTTCTGCGGCAAGGCGCTCTGCGGCCATGTGGCGCTGTACGTCGCCGTGAAAGACGCCAAGGGATTGATGGGCCGACCAGAGGCCGAAGAATCCGGCGGCCAGGGTGAATAGCAGCGCCATGGCAATGGCGAGCGGCAACTTGCGACTGAGGTTCATAAAGACATGCGAGAGCCGGCCAGCATGTCCTCGAAGGGACGTAGAAACAGTCGCTGGCCGCAGGCCGCCATTGTCTCGACGATATTAGGCAAAACCATTACAAAACCTCACAAACTGCGCACCGCAGCGTGTGAGGTTCTTGAAGGGCCGCCCTGTGCAGCGGTGGATTACTGCTTGAGCACGTCGGCGCCCGCAGGCACCTTGAACTCGAAGGTCGAGGCCGGCAGGGATGCCTGGGTCTGCAGCTTGCTGAAGCGGATCAGCGAACGCTGGCCAAAGCTGTCGAGGATGTCCAGCGCCGAAAGCTGCCCATCGGCTGCAAAGCCCACGCGCACGCTCTTGAGCTGGCCGTTCCTGTCCTTGGGGCTGGCCTGGACCCATTGCAGGCCATCCTGCTCGGGCGCGGACTGCAGATCGAAATCGGCGCTCAACGCCTTGAGATCGCTGGCCGACGCCAGGATGGCGGCAGGCGTGCTGCCCAGGGCCTGGGCCTGCGCGCGCTGCGTGACCTGGTTGAGGTCGGCGTCATAGAGCCACAGCGTCTTGCCGTCGGCCACGATGGTCTGCTCGAACGGCTTGGTGTAGACGAACCTGAACTTGCCGGGACGCTGGAATTCGAATTGGCCGCTGGAGTTCTTGGTGCGCGGCGGCTGGCCATCCTTGGACGGGGCCGTGACGGCCTGGGTGAATTCGGCGCGGCCGGCCTGGGAATTCTTCATGAAGGCTTCCAGGCTCTTGAGGCCATCGGCCCACGAGGCCGTCGCGCTTGCCGCGATCACAACTGCAGTCAACAGACGTTTCATTCTTTCTCCATGATTGCGAAATGCGGGCTCATTCCCCGGCGCGCGCCGGCACCAGCACTTCGCGCTGCCCGCTGGCCGTGAGACCGCTGACCAGGCCCGCCTTTTCCATATCTTCCAGCAGGCGGGCCGAGCGGTTGTAACCAATCCTGAGCTTGCGCTGCACATACGAGATGCTGGCCTTGCGGTCCTTGAGCACCACTTCCACGGCCTGGTCGTACATGGGATCCTTCTCGCCGTTGCCACCGTCGCCGGACTCCGCGCCGAACTCGCTGTCGCCCTCGGCCGTGCCGCCTTCGAGCACACCCTCGATATAGTCGGCCTCGCCCTGCTCCTTGAGGTAGCCCACGACGCGGTGCACTTCCTCGTCGGACACAAAGGCGCCGTGCACGCGCACGGGCAGGCCCGTGCCGCTGGCCATGTAGAGCATGTCGCCCATGCCCAGCAGGGACTCGGCACCCATCTGGTCGAGCACGGTGCGGCTGTCGATCTTGCTGCTGACCTGGAAGGCGATGCGCGTGGGAATGTTGGCCTTGATCAGGCCGGTGATCACGTCCACGCTGGGGCGCTGGGTGGCCAGGATCAGGTGGATGCCGGCCGCGCGGGCCTTCTGGGCCAGGCGCGCGATCAGCTCCTCGATCTTCTTGCCGACCACCATCATCAGGTCGGCCAGCTCGTCGATGACGATGACGATGTGCGGCAGGCGCTGCAGCGGCTCGGGCTCCTCGGGCGTGAGGCTGAAGGGGTTGGGAATAGATTCCTCGCGCGCCTTGGCCTCGTCGATCTTGGTGTTGTAGCCCGCCAGATTGCGCACGCCCAGCTTGCTCATGAGCTTGTAGCGGCGCTCCATCTCGGCCACGCACCAGTTCAGGCCATTGGCGGCCTGCTTCATGTCGGTGACCACGGGGCACAGCAGGTGAGGAATGCCTTCGTAGACCGACATTTCCAGCATCTTGGGGTCGATCATCAGCAGGCGCACATCGCGGGCCTCGGCCTTGTACAGCAGCGACAGGATCATGGCGTTGATCCCCACCGACTTGCCCGAACCCGTGGTGCCGGCGACCAGCACGTGCGGCATCTTGGCCAGATCGGCCACCACCGGGTTGCCCACGATGTCCTTGCCCAGGCCCATGGTCAGCATGCTCTTGGCATCGTGGTAGACCTGCGAGCCCAGCACCTCGGACAGGCGGATGGACTGGCGCTTGGCATTGGGCAGCTCCAGTGCCATGAAGTTCTTGCCGGGGATCGTCTCGATCACGCGGATGGACACCAGGGACAGCGAGCGCGCCAGATCCTTGGCCAGGTTCACGATCTGCGAGCCCTTGACACCCGTGGCCGGTTCGATCTCGTAGCGCGTGATCACGGGGCCGGGCATGGCGGCCACCACATGCACTTCCACGCCAAAGTCCTTGAGGCGCTTTTCGATCAGCCGGCTGGTCATCTCCAGCGTCTCGGGCGAGACGCTTTCCTGGCGCTGCTGCGCCGCATCGAGCAGGTCCACCTGGGGCAGCTTGCTGTCGGGCAATTCGGAGAACAGCGGCTTCTGGCGCTCCTTGACCACGCGCACGCTGGGGGCCGCCGCCTCCTGCAGCACGGGCTCGATGATCTGCACGGGCTGCGGGTGCTGCACGGCGCTTTCCGTGCGCTCTTCCTGCAACACCTCTTCGCGCTCGCGCGCGGCACGGCGGCCTGCGGCCTCGTCCCGGGCCTTCTCGCGGCGCGCGAAGAGGAAATGCACCCATCCATCCAGGCGTGCGCCCATGGATTCGGCCAGATGCCCCCAGGAAAAGCGGAACACCATGGCCAGGCCGATCACGGCCACGCAGATGCCGATCAGGCCCGAACCCATGAAGCCCAGCCATTGCAGGCTGTGGTAGCCCAGCATGTAGCCAAAGACGCCGCCGGCAGGGCCTGGCAGCACGCTCTCGAAGCGGTACAGCCGCGTCCATTCCAGCGCGCAGCTTGCGCCCAGCAGCAGCAGCAGGCCACCCCAGAAACGCAGGCGCCGGCGCCACAGCGGCGGCAGTTGCACGCCATCGCGGGGCACGCCGCCCCGCAGCCAGCGGGCGAAGGAAGACATCCAGGTCTGCACCGAGGCCAGCACCAGCCACCAGACCGACATGCCGAAGCCGAAATAGCAGGCGTCGGCCAGCCAGGCTCCGACGCGGCCCATCCAGTTGGCGACCAGGCGCGCGTGTCCCGCCCCGGAGGTGGACCACGCTGGATCCTGGGGCGAGTAGCTGAGCATGGAGGCAAGCCAGAACACCAGGGCCAGCAGCCCCGCCAACAGCAGCATTTCATGACCGAAGCGCGCCACCATGCCGGGGCGCGCCGCAGACTTGGATTTGCCCTTGGCGGATGTGGAAGCGTTCAGAGCGTTCAATGAGTAGGTCATACGCAGGCGGGAGCTTACCCCAGCCCCCTCGGGCTGGCCGCAAAAACAGCCAGGACGGCCTGCTAGCGTAATGCAAGCACTTGCAACAGAACATGACGCCGCTGCATGACGGCGCCATGTCGATCATTTTTGACAATCCGGGCCATTGATCCGCATGGCAACGGGAACCCGGCTGCGGAGCGATACTCCATGGCTGTGCCCGATGTATCTTTTTTCTGCACGCCGACTGCCGGCGTGCGCCTTTTTCAAGAACTGCATCCATGTCTTCTACGCAACACGCCAAAGTCCTGATCCTCGGCTCCGGCCCTGCCGGCTACACGGCCGCCATCTACGCCGCGCGCGCCAACCTCAACCCGCTGCTGGTGACCGGCATGGCCCAAGGTGGCCAGCTGATGACGACGACGGAAGTGGACAACTGGCCTGCGGACGTGAACGGCGTACAGGGCCCCGAACTGATGCAGCGCTTCCTGGAGCACGCAGAGCGCTTCAAGACCCAGGTGGTGTTCGACCACATCCACAGCGTCGATTTCTCCAAGCGTCCGTTCACGCTGACCGGCGACTCGGGCACCTACACCTGCGACAGCCTGATCATTGCCACGGGCGCCTCGGCCAAGTACCTGGGCCTGCCCTCCGAAGAGGCCTTCATGGGCCGCGGCGTCTCGGGCTGCGCCACCTGCGACGGTTTCTTCTACCGCGAGCAGCCCGTGTGCGTGGTCGGCGGCGGCAACACCGCCGTCGAGGAAGCCCTGTACCTGTCCAACATCGCCAGCAAGGTCACCCTGGTGCACCGCCGCGACAAGTTCAAGGCCGAGCCCATCCTCGTGGACAAGCTCATGGACAAGGTCCGTGCCGGCAAGATCGAACTCAAGACCCACTTCGTGCTCGACGAGGTGCTGGGCGACCAGTCCGGCGTGACCGGCATCCGCATCAAGAGCACCCAGGATGGCCATGCCGAGGACATCCAGCTGCAGGGCTGCTTCATCGCCATCGGCCACGCGCCCAACACCGAGATCTTCAAGGGCCACCTGGAGATGGACGAGACCGGCTACATCATCACCCAGGGCGGCCTCAAGGGCTTCGCCACCCAGACCAGCGTGCCCGGCGTGTTCGCGGCCGGCGACGTGCAGGACCATGTCTACCGCCAGGCCATCACCAGCGCCGGCACGGGCTGCATGGCCGCGCTGGACGCCCAGCGCTTCCTCGAGCAGGAATAAGCGGGAGGCCATCCCGCCCGCCCTGCCCTCGTGCAGGGCGGCAAAAGCCCCTGGCTGCCGCCGTGATTGGCTGGCCCAGGGGCTTTTCTCATGAAGACGCTATAATCCGTGGCTTTGCTGAATTTGAAGCGCGCCTTGCTTGCATGGCCAGAACACTTTCAGCGATGGGGTTACCGCCACCCTTTATGGCGAGGTGAGGTTGCCGGCAGGCCCTGCAGCAAATGCAGGGCATCAGCGTCGGCGGCTGTACAACTATCGGAGTGTCCTCATGGCACGCGTATGTGAAGTAACGGGCAAGAAGCCCATGGTGGGAAACAACGTTTCCCACGCCAACAACAAGACCAAGCGTCGTTTCCTGCCCAACCTGCAATACCGCCGTTTCTGGGTTGAGAGCGAAAACCGTTGGGTGCGCCTGCGCGTTTCCAGCGCTGCTCTGCGCCTGATCGACAAGAACGGTATCGACTCCGTGCTCGCAGACCTGCGTGCCCGTGGCCAAGCCTAAATCCCTCAAGGAGAAACACCATGGCTGCTAAAGGCGGACGCGAAAAGATCAAGCTGGAATCCACTGCAGGAACCGGCCACTTCTACACCACGACCAAGAACAAGAAGACAATGCCCGAGAAGATGGCGATCATGAAGTTTGATCCCAAGGCTCGCAAGCACGTCACGTACAAGGAAATCAAGCTGAAGTAATTCAGCCTGTCCCTGGTACCGACAAAGAAACCGCCCGGCGCAAGCCCGGCGGTTTTTTTGCGTCCCTCACCCGTGGCGCGCGGGCTGGCCCAGCTGCGCGCAGGCCATGGCGCCGAGATCGCGGCAGGCCTGCTCGACCACGCCATCCACGGGCAGGGTGCAGCCCAGGCGCATGCAGTGCTCGTAGCGGCCCGAGTTGGAGAACATGCTGCCCGGCGCCGTGCGTATGCCGCGCGCCAGCGCCTGCGTGAACAGCGCGGACGTGGACACGCCAGCCGGAAGCTCCAGCCACAGGCTGAGCCCGCCGGGCGGCAGGCTCAGCCGCGTTCCCAACGGGAAAAAGCGCGCCACCAGCTGCGCCATGCCCTCGCGCTGGCGCCGCAGCTGCTGCTTCAGGCGCTGCAGATTGCGCAGATGCGCGGGCGAGCCCACGCAGGCGGCCGCCAGCAACTGGGCCAGGGTCTGGGTCCCCCGGCTGCGCGCGAACTTGAGCATCTGCACACGGCCATGCCACTGGCCGGCGTTCATCCAGCCCTGGCGCAGGCCTGGCGCCATGCTCTTGTTGAAGGCCTCGCAATAGATCACATGTCCCGGCAGGCGGTCCCAGGCCTTGATGGGGCGCACGGGCTGGCTGCTTTCCACGAACAGGCCGTAGGAGTCGTCCTCGATCAGCGCCACGCCGTGGGCGGCGCACAGCTCGACCAGTCTGGCCTTGTGTTCATCGGGAATGCGCGTGCCCAGCGGCATCTGCAGCTCGGGCACGACCACCACGGCCTTCAGCCGGGGCTGGGTCTGCAGGGCCAGCTCCAGTGCCTCGAGGGACAGGCCGGTGCGCGGGCTGCAGGGAATCTCCAGCGCCTGCATCTGCAGCGACTCCACCACCTGCAGCAGGCCGTAATAGGTCGGCGACTCCACGGCCACCACGTCGCCGGGCGAGGCCACGGCGGCCAGCGCCAGGCTCACGGCCTCGGAATTGCCCGTGGTCGCCAGCACATCGGCCGGTGCGACATGGATGCCCGCCGCCAGCGCGCGCCGCGCCATGGCCCGCTGGAAATCAGGGTGGCTGCCCATCATGGAACGCCCCAGCACCAACAGGTCGGGCTGCTCGCGCAGCAGCCGGGCAGCCGCCTGGTTCAGGTAGCCGCGATCGAACAGTTCCGGCGGCGGCGTGGCACCGCCCAGGTCCACCTGCACATCGGCCTGGCGGCCGCGCTCCAGCATGAGCGAGATGTGCTCATTGATGCCCGCAAAGTGCTGTTGTGGCAACGGCTGCACGGGCTGGCTCAGATCCGGTTCGCTGGCAGGCGCCAGCCCTGCAGGCCGGGCATCGCGAACGAAGTAGCCCACGCGCGGGCGGGCCTCGAGCTGGCCCAGATCCTCCAGATGCCGCAGCGTCTGCAGCGCCGTGGACAGGCTGACCTCGTGGCGGCGCATCAGTTCGCGCACGGAAGGCATGCGCTCGCCCGCCTTGAGCGTGCCCATCTCCATGGCCAGGCTGTAGTCGGCCGCCAGGCGGCGGTACAGGGTGGGGGCGGCGCTTGCGGCGGTCATGGGCAGGATGGAAAACGGCTGGGGATGGAAGTGCTTGACCGAGATCTTGTCTCAAAGCGCTGTTACGCAACAGATACAGATCATCAGGTCATGCAGCAGAACAGAACATGGACTGCCTGCACTGCTGCGGCGCAACAAACCATAGGCTGTGCCTGTGCCAAAGAGGGCCGAATGCCTACGCTTGGGGCCTGGAACTACAGGACACCGACCCATGCACAATGCCCACACCCGCTCTTTCGAACTGCGCCATCTCGCCCCCGGAAACGACCTGTATCTGTCCATGCAGGAGGGCTGCGAGCTGTTCTGCCGCCAGGGCAGCCTGGAAATCAGCGTCCCGCAGCAGGCCTGGGCCGATGCAGCGCCGGGGCTGACCCTCAGGCTGCAGCCGGGCCAGGGCTGGCGCGCAGGCGCGGACCTGCGGATAAGAGTCCGCTCCGTGTCCCAGGCCACGGCAGGTCTGGAACTGCAGCCGAACCCCGCAGCAAAAAGCCGCATCGCCTCCGAAGAGAAGATGCGGCCCCGGGAATGGACGCTTGCCGGCTGGCTTCGCAGCTTCAGGCGTGGGCAGCGCGCAGCTTGACCGAGAACTCCTTGAGCGCGGCAATGCCGCTGGCCTCGGCGCGATGGCACCAGGCCTGCAGATGGGCCGTCAGCTGCTCGCGCGACAGCGAGGTGTTGAGCCACAGCTGGCGCAGCTCCTCGCGCATGACCAGCATCTGGTCCAGCACGGGATGGGCGGCGCGCGCCTGGGCCAGCTGGTCCTGCGCCTGGGCGGGCACCTTGTCGGCATCGCGGTGCAGCCAGCGGCGCGCCGTCCTGAGCAAGGACAGGTCGGCCTGCTGCGCCTTGCGCTGCTTGAGCGCATCGAGTTCGAACTGCACGGCGGCACGCACGCCGCGCGCATAGCGAGCCATGACCTCGTAGCGGTTGGCGATCACGGCCTCCAGCGTCTTTTCGTCGGCCACAGGCTTGATGGCGCCCATGACCAGCCTGGGCGGCGTTTTCTTGACCTTGGCCCAGCCGACCGCCTGCATCGCCCGGATGTAGGCCCAGCCCACATCGAACTCATAGCGCTTGACCGAGAACTTGGCCGAGGTCGGATAGGTGTGGTGGTTGTTATGCAGTTCCTCACCGCCGATGACCAGGCCCCAGGGCACGAGGTTGGTGCTGGCGTCCTGGGCCTCGAAGTTGCGATAGCCCCAGAAATGGCCCAGGCCGTTGACCACGCCGGCAGCCCAGAACGGAATCCAGGCCATCTGCACGGCCCAGATGGTCAGTCCGATGGCGCCGAACAGCAGCACGTTGATGACCAGCATCAGAGAAGGACCCCAGATCGAATGCCGGCTGTAGAGATGGCGCTCGATCCAGTCGTCGGGCGTGCCGTGGCCGAACTTCCTGAGCGTCTCGGCGTTCTTGGCCTCTTCGCGGTACAGCTCCGCGCCCTGGCGCATCACGGTATCCAGCCCGCGCGTTTGCGGGCTGTGGGGATCGTCCTCGGTTTCGCACTTGGCGTGGTGCTTGCGGTGGATGGCCACCCACTCCTTGGTGACCATGCCCGTGCCCAACCACAACCAGAACCGGAAGAAATGCGAGGGCACCGGCCCCAGGTCCAGCGAACGATGGGCCTGGCAGCGGTGAAGGAAGATGGTGACGCCCGCAATCGTGACGTGGGTGGTGACCAGGGCATACAGCAGCAGCTGCCACCACGACAGCTGCCACAGGCCATGGGCCATCCAGTCCAGGGCAATATTCCAAACCGACGCGAAATCCACAGACATGACCCAAGCCTTTGCCAAAGCCGGCGCCCAGTGGCACCGATGCCTCAATTTTAGGCGAGCCCCCCGTGAAGGCGTTCGGCAATCTCCCGCGATTTACAGCTTATTGCGTCTGCAAGTTACGGCTTCCGGGTCCAAACGGCGGCGAAAAACCCGTCCGTCTCATGGCGCTGGGGCCACAGGCGCAGGTACTGCGTGCCGGTCTCGCCGCCGCTGCACAGCACATCGCCCCGCTCCACCTTGAGCTGGGCCAGAAGTTCTCCGGCATCCATGGCCACGAAGTCAGAGTGCTCCGATGCAAAGGCGTCGGCGATGGCTTCGTTTTCCTGGGGCAGGACCGAACAGGTGGCATAGACCAGGCGCCCGCCCGGCTTGACCAGCCGCGCAGCACTGGCCAGGATGGCCGCCTGCTTTTGCGTGAGCTCCTCAATGGCCTTGGCCGACTGGCGCCACTTGAGGTCGGGGTTGCGGCGCAGCGTGCCCAGGCCCGAGCAGGGCGCATCGACCAGCACGCGGTCGATCTTTCCGGCCAGGCGCTTGACGCGGTCGTCGCGCTCGTGGGCGATGGCCGCGGGGTGCACGTTCGACAGGCCCGAGCGCGCCAGGCGCGGCTTCAGGGCCTCGAGCCGGTGGCCCGAGACATCGAAGGCGTACAGACGCCCCGTGCTGCGCATCGAAGCACCAATGGCCAGGGTCTTGCCGCCTGCGCCTGCACAAAAATCGACCACCATTTCGCCGCGCTTGGCATCGAGCATCAGCGCCAGCAGTTGCGAGCCTTCGTCCTGCACCTCGATGGCACCGCGCGTGAAAGCGTCCATCCGGGCCAGCGCCGGCTTGCCCTGCACACGCAGGCCCCAGGGCGAGTAAGGCGTGGCTTCGGCGGCGATGCCGGCATCGGCCAGTTCCTTTTGCACATCGGCACGCTTGGCGTTCAGCGCATTGACGCGCAGATCCAGCGGCGCGGCCTGTTCCATGCTCTGGGCAAAGGCCCAGAAGTCATCGCCCAGTTGCTGCTGTAGCGGCGCGACCAGCCATTCGGGAAGGTTGTGGCGGTGCGGCTCCATCAGTTCGTCGGGACGCACGGCCTCGCAGGCGTCCAGCCATTGCAGCTCCTGCGGCGACAGCGCGGCGCGCACGAAGCTGCGTGCGTCCTTGACACCTTGCTCGGTCTTGCCAGCCACGCGGGCCAGTGCCTCCTGGCTGTGGGCAAAGCCCAAAATGGCCAGCCTGCGCTCACGCGAGCCGCTGCCAGAACGCGCCAGGCTCTCAAAAAGCAGCTTCTTGCGCAGCACGGTGTAGGCGGTCTCGGCCAGCGCAGCGCGCTCGCGCGGGCCCAGGTTGCGGTTTTCACGGAAAAAGCGTGACACCACGGCGTCGGCCGGGTGTTCGAAAGTCAGGGTGCGCTTGACCAGTTCGGCGCAGGCGTCGAGAAGCTGTTTGGGATGCATGGCCGCGATTGTCCCACTGCCTTGCAAATCCGAGAGGGGCGCAGGTCGGAACCCGGAGCAACGCCGGGCTGGCACGGCTACCATGGCGCCCCATGACCGATGACGACCTGCCCCCTCTGATTGCCACGCCCCCGGGCCTGTACCGCCACTACAAGGGCGCTCCCTACGAGGTGCTTGCCACCGTGCGCCACAGCGAAACGCGCGAGTCCATGACCCTGTACCGCGCGCTCTACGGCGAGCGCGGCCTGTGGGTGCGGCCGGCCGCCATGTTCAACGAAACCGTGGTCATCAACGGCGTGGAGCAGCCCCGCTTTGCACGCTGCCCCGAAGTGGAGCAGCAGGCCTTTCAGAGCGAAGGCCTGTGAGCAGACCCTAGCCCCGCATCAACTGCGCCACGGCGCGCGGGTAGATGATGTGCTCCTGCACCAGCACGCGCGCGGCCAGTGCCTGGGCCGTGTCGCCGGGCAGCACGGGCACCACGGCCTGCTCCAGGATGGGGCCCACATCCAGCTCGGCCGTCACGCGGTGCACGGTGCAGCCGGCGAAGCGGCAGCCTGCATCGATGGCCCGCTGGTGCGTGTGCAGGCCCGTGAAGGCGGGCAGCAGCGAGGGGTGGATGTTGATCATGCGACCTTCGTAATGCGCAACGAAGCCCGGCGTGAGGATGCGCATGAAGCCGGCAAGCACGACCAGCGCGGGCGCGTGCCGGTCGATCACCTGGGCCAGCTCGGCGTCGAAGGCCTCGCGACTGGGGAACGGGCGGTGGTCCAGCACCTCGGTGGCAATGCCCTGCTCGCGCGCGAAAACCAGGCCCGAAGCCTCGGCCTTGTTGCTGACCACGGCGGCCACGCGGGCGCCATAACGCCGCGCCCAGTCCTGTTGCTGCGAAGCACGCACAATGGCAGCCATGTTCGAGCCGCCGCCCGAGATCAGGATCACGATATTTTTCATGGGCGGCGATTGTCGCACCGCGGGCCGCGCGGCCTGCGCCAGCCCCGGCAAGGCCCATGGCCCTGCCGGGCCTTGTCACCTCTTGCCCTCAGACCCATGCCATTCGATCCCCGCTCCACCCCCTTGACCGCCGTCGAAGCCCGCGTGCTGGCCACCCTGATGGAGAAGGCGCGTACCGTGCCCGACAGCTACCCGCTCACGCTCAACGCACTGGTGACGGGCTGCAACCAGAAAAGCAGCCGCGATCCGGTGATGGAAGTCAGCGAGGGCGAAGCCCAGGAAGCGCTGGACAGCCTGCGCCTGCGCACCATGTCCGTGCAGATCAGCAGCGCACGCGCCACGCGCTGGGAACACAACTTCCCGCGCGGCGTGGGTGTGCCCGACCAGAGCGCCGTGCTGCTGTCCCTGCTGATGCTGCGCGGCCCGCAGACGGCTGGCGAGCTGCGCATCAACTCCGAGCGCTGGCACCGCTTTGCCGACATCTCCTCGGTCGAAGCCTTCCTGGAAGAGCTGCGCGAGCGCAGCGAGGAAAAAGGCGGCCCGCTGGTCGTCCTGCTGCCCCGCGCGCCCGGCGCACGCGAACAACGCTGGGCCCATCTGCTGTGCGGCCCCGTGGACGTGAACGCGATCGCCTCGGCCCCTGCGGCAGCAGGCGCACGCGGCGATGCCCTGGCCCAGCGCGTGGTCGATCTGGAAGCCCAGGTACGCCAGCTGCAGGCACGTCTGGCACATGTCTACGCCCAGCTGGGTCTGGAAGAACCCGATCAGCCTGCCTGATATCCGGCGGCCGTGAAGCCATCAGGGATTGCCATAGGTTGTCACGCCCTGGACAGTTCAAAAAAGAACGCGCGTGCTACAAAAGCCGGGATTGAAGGAGACACAGTCCATGGACCTGGCATTTACCCCTGAAGAACAGTCCTTTCGCGAGGAAGTCCGCGCCTGGGTGCGGGCCAACCTGCCCCAGGACATCGCGCACAAGGTGCGCCATTCGCTGCGCCTGACGCGCGACGACCTGCAGAACTGGGCCAAGATTCTTGGCAAGAAAGGCTGGCTGGGCTACGGCTGGCCCAAGCAGTTCGGCGGACCCGGCTGGAACGCCGTGCAAAAGCACCTGTTCGAGGAGGAATGTGCCCTGGCCTGCGCGCCGCGCATCATTCCCTTCGGCCCCGTGATGGTGGCGCCCGTGATCATGGCCTACGGCACGCCCGAGCAGCAGCAGCGCTTTCTGCCCGGCATTGCCAGCGGCGAAGTGTGGTGGAGCCAGGGCTACTCGGAGCCGGGCTCGGGCTCGGACCTGGCCAGCGTCAAGACCCGCGCCGAGCGCGTGGGCGACAAGTACATCGTCAACGGCCAGAAGACCTGGACCACGCTGGGCCAGTACGGCGAATGGATCTTCTGCCTGGTGCGCACCAGCAACGAGGGCAAGCCCCAGACCGGCATCAGCTTCCTGCTGGTGGACATGAAGAGCCCTGGCGTGACCGTGCGCCCGATCAAGCTGCTGGACGGCGAGTGCGAGGTCAACGAGGTCTTCTTCGACAATGTGGAAGTGCCGGCCGAGAACCTGATCGGCGAGGAGAACAAGGGCTGGACCTACGCCAAGCACCTGCTCAGCCACGAGCGTACCAACATCGCCGACGTGAACCGCGCCAAGCGCGAGCTGGAACGCCTCAAGCGCATCGCCAAGGCCGAAGGCGTCTATGAGGACCAGCGTTTCCGCGACGAGATCGCCAAGCTCGAAGTCGACGTGGTGGCGCTGGAGATGCTGGTGCTGCGCGTGCTGTCGGCCGAGAAATCGGGCAAGAACCCGCTGGACATCGCCGGCCTGCTCAAGATCAAGGGCAGTGAAATCCAGCAGCGCTACTCCGAGCTGATGATGCTGGCCGCAGGCCCCTTCAGCCTGCCCTTCATCGAAGAAGCCATGGAAGCCGGCTGGCAGGGCGACTTCCCCGGCGGCGTGGCGGACAACGCGCCGCTGGCGTCGACCTATTTCAACATGCGCAAGACGACGATCTACGGCGGCTCCAACGAGGTCCAGAGAAACATCGTCGCTCAGACGGTGCTGGGCTGATTTTGGCTGGAGTTTCGCTGACCCCAGAAGTGCGCCGGACGCGCTTCGATCAGCTTCGGGAGACAGAAAATGGACTTTGATTTTTCGGATGACCAGCAGCAACTGCGCGACGCGGTGCGCCGCTGGGTGGACAAGGGCTACACCTTCGAGCGCCGCCGCTCCATCGTCGAGGCGGGCGGCTTCTCGCGCGAGGCCTGGGGCGAGCTGGCCGAACTGGGCCTGACGGCACTGACCGTGCCCGAGGAGCACGGCGGCCTGGGCCAGAGCGCCACCGACGTGATGGTGGTGATGGAAGAGCTGGGCCGCGGCCTGGTGATGGAGCCGTTGGCACAGGCCTTCGTGGCATCCAGCGTGCTCGGCCAGCATGCCGACGCCACCGTGGCCGGCCAGTGGCTGCCGCGCGTGGCCAGCGGCGAGGCCCTGGTCGTGCTGGCACACCAGGAGCGCCAGGCCCGTTACCGGCTCGACGTCTGCGCGGCCACGGCCGGCAAGAGCGGCAGCGGCTACACGGTGGATGCCACCAAGAGCGTGGTGCCCGCAGGCGACGCGGCCGATGCCTTCCTGGTGCCGGCCCAGCTGGACGGCAAGATCGCCCTCTTCCTGGTGGAGCGCGGCGCCAGCGGCGTCAGCACCCAGGGCTACCGGACCCAGGATGGCAGCCGCGCCGCCGAGCTGCGCTGCCAGGCGGCCCCCGCCACGCTGGTGACGACCGATGGCCTGGCCGCCCTGACACTGGCCCAGGACGTGGCCAACGCCGCCCTGTGCGCCGAAGGCGTGGGCGCCATGGAGCAGACACTGAAGCTCACCACCGAGTACATGAACCAGCGCAAGCAGTTCAACACGGTGATCGCCAGCTTCCAGGCCCTGCGCCACCGCGTGGCGGACATGAAGATGCAGCTGGAGCTGGCCCGCTCCATGAGCTACTACGCCAGCCTCAAGATGAACACGCCCGAGGCGGAGCGCCACGTGGCCATCGCGCGCGCCAAGGTCCAGCTGGGCCAGTCGCTGCGCTATGTGGGCCAGCAGTCGGTGCAGCTGCACGGCGGCATCGGCGTGACCGACGAGTACGCAGGCAGCCACTACTTCAAGCGCCTGACGCAGATGGAGATGACGGGCGGGGACACGCTGCACCATCTGGGCATCGTGTCCGGGAAGATGCAGGACACGGCCGGCGTGTTTGCCTGAGCCTCGGGTCCCGCTTCAGACCACCAGGCCCCGCAGGAAACTGCGGGGCTTTTTCATGGGCTTTTCATGGGCCTTTGCTTTTTCCCATGCTTGCCCGCCGCCTCAGGTCAGCCTGTAGCCCTCGGGCCTGAGCGGCGCGGGCAGATCCGTCTCGCCCAGCGTGCGGCCCAGGCTGATCTCGATGGAGCGGCAGATGGTGTCCAGCGGCAGGTCGTTGCTCTCCAGGCCAAAGGGCTCTTCGAGTTCATCGCCAAGGGCGTCGAGCCCATAGAAGGTGTAGGCCACGATGGCCACGACGAAAGGCGTCATGAACCCGGTCGTGTCCACCAGGCCGAACGGCAGCAGAAAGCAGTACATATAGGCCGTGCGGTGCAGCAGCAGCGCATACGAGAACGGCATGGGCGTGTTGCGTATGCGCTCGCACGAGGCGGCAGCGGCCGTCATGCGTGTGAAGGTCTTGTCCATGGACGCGGCCAGGCAGGGTTCCATCTCGCCACGGCGCACACACTGCGCCAGGTCATGCCCCATGGACATCATCAGTGCGTCGCAGCGCTGCTCCAGCGGCAGGGCCTGGATTTGGCGCCATTCCCTGTCCACGAGCCAGCGGCCGGCTTCGGCATCGTCGTGCAGGCCCCGCAGCTGGGACCGCAGCGAATGCGCGAAGGCAACAGCCCGGTGCACCATGCGCACGCGCACGTCGCTGTCGCGGCGCCGGGGATCGGGCACCGTGTCCAGCGCAATCAGGCTCTGGCACTGGCGCGCCAGCGTGCGCGCGCAGATCACCATCTCTCCCCAGAGCTTGCGCCCTTCCCAGTAGCGGTCGTAGGCGGTGTTGTTGCGAAAGCCCAGGAAGATGGCCAGCGGCAGGCCGATCAGCGTGAAGGGGATGGGCGTCACCGTGATCTTCACGTCGAAGAGATTGCCGTGCACCAGGGTGATGATGGCGGCAAACACGATGTTCACGAGCAGCGTGACCTGGATGCGCTGGAGCACCGAGCCCCGCAAAATCAGAAACAGCCTGAGGCCGGCGGGGCGATCACGGACGATCATGGGGCGAATGATAGGTATAAACCCTTATTCGATCACATATTGAGCATGTCAATGGGCTGCGGCCATGCTCCGAACCAAAAAAAAGGCGCCCCGAAGGGCGCCCTGCGTCACGACCGGTTGCCGGTCACAGCGCGTTGAAGCGGCGGCGGCGCACCATGCCCCAGCCCATGATGCCCATCAAGCCGGACATCAGGATCAGGCCCCATTCGGAGAGGGTGGGGATGGAGGCGGGCGATACGGCCACGGCCACCGCGCGGGAAGCCGTGTTGTTGGCCGGGTTGGCATCTCCGGTCGCACCGGTGCTGCCCGTCAGTGCCACCGCCCCCACGGAGCTGGGCGTTCCGCTGACCGTGCAGGTCACGCTGGCGCCCGCAGGCACGGCATCCCCTGCGGACCAGGCTGCATTGGAGGGGCTGATGCGGCAAGCGCCCTGGCTGACGCCAGGCGGCAGTCCCGTGACTGCGCACGAGGTCCCTGCCGATGCATCGGCCGAGCCCTGGTTCTTGCAGACAAAACTGCCGCTGTAGGGCGTGCCGGCAGTGAACGCGGTCGGCAGGCCGCTCAGATCGACGCCCATGTCGGGCACTGCAACGGTGGACACATTCATGGTCGCGGTGTTGTTTGCCGCATTCGAATCATCCGTTGCGCCCGTGGTGCCCGTGACCGTGGACGAACCTGCGGCTGTGGGCGTACCGCTCACCTGGCAGGTGACCGTGGCTCCCACCGGCACCGCATTGCCCGCCACCCACGCGGCATTGCCGGGGCTGATGGAGCATGCGCCTTGCGTCACGCCAGCCGGCAGGCCGGTGACGGCGCAGGAGGTGCCGCTCACGGCGTTGGCCAGGCCCTGGTTGCTGCAGGTGAAGCTGCCGCTATAAGGAATGTTCAGCGGCGAGGTGGAGGGCAGTCCGCTCAGATTGATCTGCATGTCCGGCGTTGTGGTGACCGCGATGTTCGACGTGGCCGTGTTGTTGCCCGGGGTCAGATCGTTGTCGCCGCCCGTGGTCACCGTGACCGTCGAGCTGCCGCCTGGACCCGTCGGTGTGCCGGAGACCTGGCAGACCACCGTCTTGCCCGCAGGCACCACGGCGGGCTGCATCCAGGCCGCGCCGTCTATCGTGCATTGGCCTGCCGTCACGCCAGGGGGCAGACCGGAGGCATCGCAGATGGCCTGGCCTGCGCTGGCTGCACCATCGTTCTTGCAGGAGAAGCTGCCGGTGTAGGGGACGCCGACCACGGCGGTGGGCGGGAGTCCGGAGACATCAGGCACCATGTCGCTGCTCGCCGCGGGAGCCAGCAATTGGGTCTGCACCATGGCACCGAGCAGGGTCGAGGTCAGGTCGCCTCCGATGGTGTAGTTGCCGTTGTTGATCTGGTCTGACGGCGTGCCCGCAGGAACCTTCACGGTCATCGTGAACGTGCCCGACTGCCCGGGAGCCAGGGTCCCAAAGTCGCACTGTGCAGGATCTGAACTGCCCACGGCCGGGGCCGTGCAAGCGCCGCCGTCGCCGGCCAGCGACACGAACGTGGTCGGACTGATGCCCGCATCCGTGCCCACGGGCATGGCGGGCGTGACCTTCACGTTGTTCACCGGGGTGCTGCCGTTGTTCGTATAGGTATAGGTGTAGGTGATCTCCGTGCCGTCCGCCTTGGGCGCGCTGACAGGCCCGGACGCGCTGATCCACAGGGTCTTGGGCAGGGTCGTGCCGAAGTTGTCAACGTACAGATGGCCTGCGTGGCCACCGGCACTGCAGGCCGAGGCCACGGCCTGCAGCCTGACCTTGTCGCCTACCCGCAGGTAGGCATTGCCAGGAGCGACATCGTAGGCCTGGGGGTCGGTATAGTTCTGGATGGCACCGCCCTTGTCGGTAAAGGCCTTCCAGGGTGCTCCCGGCTCGCCGCCGTAGTGGTATTTGAAGAACAACTCCTGGGGTGAGCCCGTCAGATCCGTGGAGGTCTGGGCGTCATAGGTCTTGACCAGCGAGATGGCAAAGTAGGGGCGATCCTCGCCTCCGTGATTGCTGGCGTACTCAAGCACGGGCGCCGCGACAAATCGGATGTGGATCTTGCCGTCCTGGTCGATGTCATCTGCAGTCAGCGTCACTTCCTGGGTGATGGAACTTGCCGTATTGACCTGCTGGGTCCAGCCGGCGAGTCCCCCCGTGACCTTGCTGGACCGAGGTATCACGTTGCTGGCTGGGGTGGCGCTGTTCGCCTTGAGGTTGATGCGGGCAGAGTGGGAGCCTGCCAAAGTCAGTTTGAGGGCGGACTGGCCGGCGTCACCCCGGAACAGGACTTCGTCTGCAGCGCCTTCCGAGCCGCTGGCGATTTCGACCAGATGGGACTTGGTGCCAGGTGGCTGCAGGCGCAACTCGCTCAAGCGCTTCGGATTGGCCTGGGTGCCATTGTTGGTCCAGGCCTGGGGGGTCCAGCCAGTCAGGTCCCCTGCCTCGAAGTCCCCATTCAGAAATGCCGCCTGCGCAACTGCACTCACCATTGCCAGGGTGCCGGCTGCAACCAGACTTCTGGCCTGCCTCCAGGCCTTCATGCGCGGCCCTGTGGGCCGGATATGCAAACTCTGTCTCGCCATACCATTCCTCTCTTCATGTGTGTTTGATCACGGTTGAAAACTCCGACGGCCCACGCCGCCCGCCTGCGCACACCGCCAGCACCAAGCCGCCCAATCACGCGCACGCGCTTTTGCAGCAAAAAAATGGGCGAACGAATCCCTTCCGCATGCCCGGACGGCAGCGGTTCAAAAAGCTGAAATGGAGAAGAAAAAGGCGCCTAAGGCACGAACACCAGCCCTCGACCGAACACGGCCCTCACCGGCAGGGCCAGCCCGGAGATATCCAGGGTCTTGCGGCGAAGCCGCGTCAGCTGCGATTCAATGCGATGAAAACCGTCATCCACATCGGCATAGCCCATGGCCTCGATCAGGGTCTGCTTGGACACCATGGTCCCGGGGGTTGCCATCAGGCAGCCGAGCAATTCCAGCTCGCGGCTGGTCAGGGCAATGATCTGGTGGTTGGGTGCGACCATGCAGGCCGACAGGGGGTCAAGGCGCCAGGTCAGGAATGGGGCGGACGCCCTGCCCGGCTGACCGGTGTTGCGGCGAAGCTGGGAGCGGATGCCGGCCACCAGCTCGTTCATGTCGGTGGGCTTGACGAAGTACTGCAGCGCGCCGGCATTGAGGCCGGCAATGCGGCTGTCCAGATCGCCGCGTGCCGTGAGCACCACCACGGGGATCTCCTGCTCGGCCAGGCGCTTGACCAGGCTCAACCCGTCCTCGCCGGGCAGACCCAGGTCGACGACGACCAGATCTGCCTTTTCGCGCAGTAGCTTTATGTAGAAGTCTTCTGCAGAATCCGTGCCCCAGGCATGCAGGCCAGACTTTGTTAAAAATCGACACACATTGATACGAATATCCTCGTCGTCCTCTACGACGGCGACGGTGAACTCGATCGATGGCTCTAGTGTCTGCTGCATGATGTTTGCCTATTGGTGCGCGGATTTTCATTGGGGTGAACGTCCGCCGCCATGCACGAACACTCTCGAATGCTCACAGTTCAGAGAAACACACAAAAATTTACTTTTATTGCATGGATCACGGTATCGCTCGGGCTGCTCGCATTTTTCGTGCTGAGCCCGGCAACCATGTCTCCCCCTGACAAGGGACTGCGTCTGGGCAAGGACCTGCCGATGCAGGTGCTTGCCGATGCGGGCCGCAGCATGACCATTGAACAGGTCGCGGCCCTGCCCGATGATGCCTTCGAAACCCGGCGCACGCCTCTGAACGAGGGCTATACCCGCCAGCCTTACTGGGTGAGGGTTGCCATGCCTGCCCTCGCACCCGCCAGTGCGCTGGCCGGCAATGATCCGCTGTGGCTGGAGATCACGCCCACCTATCTGGACAGGGTCACGCTCTACCAGCAGGCGAATGGCCTGTGGCAGGCACGCGAAAGCGGTGACACGGTGCCCATGGCCCAGCGCATCCATGTGCGCCAGCTGGTGTTTCCACTGCGCGCCGGCCAGCCCTTTGTGCTGCGCATCGAGACCAGCAGCGCCATGCAGCTGTACGCCACGGTCTGGCGCAGCACGGGGCTGATGGCCTGGCTGTCCAGCGTGGAGTGGGCCTCGGGGGTGCACCAGGGCGTGAACCTGGTGCTGACCTTGCTGATCGCCGGCGCAGCCCTGGCCCTTCGCATGCGCAGCCTGATGGCCATGACGCTGCTGGCGTTCGTGGTTCTGACCCACAACGCCAATGTGCGCGGCTATGCCCAGCTGTGGCTGCCCGAGCCCTGGGCGCCGCATGCGGATATCTGGGTGAGCGTGGGCGTCTTCCTGCTGCCTGCCGCCTTTGCCTGGCAGGCACGCGAGACCTTGACGCGCGGCACGATCTGGCGTCGCATCGACCGCATGCTGGTGCTGCTGACCTTGGCGCCGCTGCTGGCCTTGCTCAGCATTCCCATGGGGCACTACACGCAATGGGCCTGGCTAGGAGTCAGCGTCCCCTGGATGGCCAGCATGCTGAGCGCTCTGGTGGCCTGGAAGAACCTGCTCCGCCAGGGCCCCAGCATCGTCAACCTGCTGGTGCTGATTCCCTACACGCTGCATGCGGTCATGGGCATCCACGTGGCTGCAGCGTTCACGGGGCTGGTGTCCTCCGACATCGAAGCCGGCATGTACTGGCAACTGGAATCGCTGCTGCTGTACATCCTCATCATCATTGCCGTGGGCGCCAGCCTGGTCGAGAAATTCCAGAACTCCATGGACAGGCAGGCGCAACTGGTGGAGTCGCTGGCCCGTTCCGAGCACGCGCTCGAAGGCCGGGTACGCACACGCACGGCCGAGCTGCTGCATGCACAGAACGCGCTGCAGGCCGCATTGCATGGCGAGCGCACCCTGCGGCTGGAGCAGCGCCAGTTCTTCAACATGGTCAACCATGAATTCCGCACGCCGCTGGCCGTGGTGGACAGCGCGGCCACGGAGCAGTTGACCTTTCCGTCCACCGACATCGACTCCCAACTGGAGCGGGCCGCCCAGATCCGGCGTGCCTGCAGGCGCCTCACGGCCCTGGTGGACAACTGCCTGGTCAGCGACCGCCTGGACGCGCCTGCGTTCCGGCTGCAGCTCGACCGGGTTCCGGTGACGGACCTGATCGACGATGCCGTACAGCTCGTGCACTGGTCGCGCCGCCATCATCTGAGGCTGGAGACTGCCGGCATCCCCGCCTCCTGGCAGTGCGATCCCACGCTGGTGCGCATCGCCCTGTCCAACCTCGTGGACAACGCCGTGAAATACGCCCAGGCCGGCGAAATCGCCGTGTGTGCCCGCCTGGACGGGCAGGGCCGGCTGGAGCTCACCGTCAGCGACGAGGGCCCTGGCCTGGCGCCCGAGTTGGCGCAGCGCATCTTCGAGCTGCACGAGCGCGGAGAGCGCTCGGACCAGACCCGAGGCTTCGGCCTGGGCCTGTGGGTGGCCCGGCGCGTGGCCCAGATGCATGGCGGCGATGTGCAGGTCACGCCAGCTGCGGGCGGAGGCACCTGCTTCATGCTGACGCTGCCCTGCAGCATTCCCGAAGACAGCGGCCTTGCCACAGCTGCAACACAGCCCGCCTCGCCATGCGTATCCTGAGCCTGCTGCGTGTCATGAACCGTCTGGCGCTGCCGGGCTGGCTGGTATTTTCGCTGGTGCTGGTGGTCTGCTTCATCCTCAGTCCGGCCTGGCAGTCCCTTCCAGCCAAGCGCCTGCAGCTGGGCACGGACCTGCCCATGCTGGCGCTTGTCGATGCGCAGGGCAGCCTCACCATCGACCAGGTGGCAGCCCTGCCCGATACGGACTTCACCGCGCTCGACACACCGCTGAACAAGGGCTACACGCGCGATGTGTATTGGCTCAAGGTGCAGGCTCCCTATATCGCGGCCGGGAAGATCGACCCCGAGCATGACCCTCTGTGGCTGGAGATCCTGCCCAGCTACCTGGACCAGGTCGCGCTGTACCAGTACATGGACGGCGCCTGGCGCATGCGCAGCAGCGGCGATACGGCAACCGGCGAACCACGGGTCCATGTGCGCCAGCTCGTGTTTCCGCTGCACACGGACCAGCCCTTCATCCTGCGCGTGCAGACCTCAAGCCCCATGCAGCTGGACGCCACGATCTGGCGCAGCAGCGGTCTGATGACGCAGTTCTCGGCCGTGGAATGGGCATCGGGCATCCACCAGGGCATCAACCTCATGCTGGCCCTGCTGATCATCGGGGCAGCCCTGGCCTTGCGGTTGCGCAAACTTGCCGCCATGGCCGTGGCAGCCATCGCCGTACTGATACACGGCGCCAGCGACCGGGGCTACCTGCAGATCTGGCTGCCCGACCATCTGGCGCACTGGGGCCATCTGTGCGTCAGCCTTGGCACCCTGATGCTTCCCGCCGCCCTGGCCTGGCAGATGCGCGAGCTGCTGACCCGCGACACACGCTGGCGGCGCATGGACCGGGCCCTGGTCGCCCTGGGAATCATCCCGTTGCTGTGCCTGCCAAGCATACCGCTCGGCCGCTACCAGGACTGGGCCTGGATAGGGGTCGGCGCGCCCTGGGCCATCAGCGCGCTGTTTGCGGTGGTCGCATGGAGCAATCTGCTGCGCGATCGTGCCAGCCTGGTCCATGTGCTGATGGTCGTTCCCAGCACCATGTACGGGCTCATGGGACTGTATGTGACGGCAGCCTATGTGGGCCTTGCCAGCCTGCCCACCATAGAGACCAGCGTTTTCTGGCAGCTCAACACCTTGCTGGTCAACATCGTGATCACCGTGGCCGTCGGCGCCAGCCTGATCCAGAAATTCCGGGACTCCATGGCACGCCAGGCACAACTGCTCGAATCCCTGGCCAAATCCGAGCATGCGCTGGAAGAGCGCGTGCGGCTGCGCACGGCCGAGCTGCTGCGGGCGCAGAACGCGCTGCAAGCGGCGCTGCACAGCGAACGCACGCTGCGACTGGAGCAGCGGCAGTTCTTCAACATGGTCAACCATGAGTTCCGCACGCCGCTGGCCGTGGTGGACAGTGCCGCCACCGAGCAACTTTCCTTTCCCTCCCCCGACATCGACTCCCAGCTCGAACGCGCCGCCCAGATCCGGCGCGCCTGCAGACGCCTCACGGCCCTGGTGGACAACTGCCTGATCAGCGACCGCCTGGACGCTCCCGCCTTCAGGCTGCAGTTGCACCGCGCTCCCGTCATGGAGCTGGTCGATGATGCCGCGCAGCTCGTGCACTGGTCTCGCCGCCACCGTCTGCGCCTGGACAGCGCGCAGGCGCCCGCCATCTGGGAGTGCGACTCCACGCTCATCCGCATCGCACTGTCCAACCTCGTGGACAACGCCGTGAAGTACGCCAAGGCCGGAGAAATCACCGTGCGTGCGCGCACCGACGACCGTGGTCAGCTGGAACTCACCGTCAGCGATCAGGGCCCAGGCCTGGCGCCCGAGCTGGCGCTGCGCATATTCGAGCGCTTCGAGCGCGGCCACCGCTCCGACCAGGCCCGCGGCTTCGGCCTGGGCCTGTGGGTCGCCCGGCGCATTGCGCGACTGCATGGCGGCGACATACAGGCGGCACCTTCACCGGAGGGCGGCACGAGCTTCACGCTCACGCTGCCGCCGCATCCCGCTGCCGCTGCGCAGTTCAAAACCTTGCAGACAGCAGCTTGAAACAAGGCGCCCTGGAGAATCCACGATAATGAAAAGTTAGCCACTGGCGCAATCCCTGTTTGGAACGCGTGCTCCAAGCCACCTCCGGCCCATGCGCCCGCGCACACCTATTTTTCTGTCCATGAGCGTTATCTCTACCCCCGTCGACATCAATCGCAAGCATCTGGAAGCGGCCCGCCAACAGATTGAGCAAGGCAATCTGAAGAAAGCCGCACAGACCCTGAACAAGGCCCAGCGCCAGATGCCGAACGACGCACGCGTCTTCATGTTGGCGGCGCTGATGGCGGAGAAAGCCGGCAATCACGCCAAAGCCGAAGAGACATTCGAACGCTGCCTCGAACTGGCGCCCATGTGGGGACCAGGCCTGCTGGAAACCGCGCTCTATCGGGCTCGTCGCAGCCAATTCGATTCTGCTCTGGAACTGGCTGAGAAAGTGGCGCGCATCGAGCCTGGAAATCCGCAGGTACTGGCAGGCGTGGTGGACATCGCCCACCGCGCCGGTCATACCGCAATGGCCGTGGAGCACCTGCGCAGAGGCTTGGAGCTATTTCCCGGCGACACCATGCTGCGCCAGTATCTGGCCAACGATCTGAGCAGCCTGCAGCAACACGCCGAGGCAGGGCAGATCTGGGACGCCCTGGTACAGGAGCAGCCCGAGCAGCCGTCACTGCGCATTGGCCGAATCAAGGCCTGCATCGCACGCGGCGAGCCTGCTGCGGCACTGCCTGACATCCGCATGCTGCAGGAACGATCCCCCGAGGATGCCACGCTGATCTACTACGCAGCCCTGGCCCGGGGCGACACCCCGGCCCACCAGCCTGTTGAGATGCACAGGCCCTTGTTCGACGGAATGGCCGAGCAATACGATATGCACATGGTGCGTGGCCTCGGCTACCAGCTGCCCAAACGCGTCGCAGAACAGTTGGTCGCGCGCAATCCAGAAAAGGACTTTAACCTGCTGGACCTGGGCTGTGGCACAGGCCTGCTGGGTGTCTGTCTGGGCTCCATGCAGGGCTTCCTGATCGGCGTGGACAGTTCCGTGAAAATGATCGAACAGGCGGCACGGCATGGCATCTATGACCGTTTCCACAACGTGAGCCTGCTGGATGCCCTGCGCGACACTCCGGACAGCGAGTATGACGTGATCACCTGCCTCGATGTACTGATCTACGTTGGCGATGCAGCTACGGTCATCCCCAATGCGGCGCGCATTCTGAAGACGGGTGGCGAATTCATCTTCTCCTGCGAAACTGCGCCAGAAGACGGCCCCGACCTGGTGCTGCAAAACAGCCAACGCTACGCCCACAAGCGCAGCCATATCGAAGCACTGTGCAAGCAAGCGGGCTTCAGCGTATCGACCGAGGAACTGGTGCTGCGGCAGGAAGGCGGGCAACCGGTTCAGGGCTTCGTCGTGACCGCAACCAAGACCGCTGCCTGACAGTTCTCATCAAGCCCACGCCACCTCGTGCGTGGGCGCACCACCGTCCCCGACAAGGCTATCGCGCGCCCAGCGCGAGCTTCTGGGCACGTGCAGCAGCAGAAACTCCATCTGGTCCGCCAGAATCCGCCGGTTGCGCAGGATGAAGTCTTCCCAAAGGCTGGGTACATAGGGCGTGTAGAGCAGGGGCATGCGCGCCTGTTCAGGCGTGCGGGCGCCCTTGCGGTGGTTGCAGGAACGGCAGGCAGTCACCAGATTCATCCAGTGATGGCCGCCACCTGCGGAGATGGGCACGATGTGTTCGCGCGTGAGGTCGTTTTCGTGGAAGACCCGGCCGCAGTAGGCACAGATGCAGCGGTCGCGTGCGAACAGCTTGCCGTTGGTCAGGCCCGGCTGCAGGCTGTGCGGATTGATGGAGGGCGCACCGCGCGTGCCGATGATGCTGTTGATGTGGATGACCGACTGGCAGCCCGTGACGGCATTGTGGCCACCGCGGAAACAGGCGACTTCCCCGCCGGACTCCCAGCGCACATCGTCCGCCGCGTAATGCAGCGCCGCCTGCTCCAGCGTAATCCAGGATTGGGGCAGCCCTTGGGCCGACAGCTTCAAGACCTTCACGACACGCCTCCTCTGACACCAAGGTGAACGGGAATGCAGCCAGTGCACAGGGCCTGCAAGGCAGGCCTTATCGAGGCAATATACTCTGTTTCCGTGTCGGATTGACAGCCTGCGCTGGCTGCGCGCGTGCCAGCCGCTATTGAAAACAAAGCGTCCCATGAAGATTTTTCGAGGCTTCAACCATCCAGGGCGAGAACCGGCCTGCGCCGTCACCATCGGCAATTTCGATGGTGTTCACCGGGGTCACCAGGCCATGCTGGCCCTGCTGTCGGCTGAAGCTGCCCAGCGTGGCGTGCCCACCTGCGTGCTGACCTTCGAGCCCCATCCGCGCGACTACTTCGCCCAGGCCCTGGGCCGGCCCGAGATCGCGCCGGCGCGCATAGGCACGCTGCGCGACAAGCTGTCGGAGCTGCAGCGCTGCGGCGTGGACCAGACCGTGGTGCTGCCCTTCAACCGGGCGCTGGCCAGCCAGGCGCCCCAGGCCTTCATCGATGAGGTGCTGGTGGCCGGCCTGGGCGCGAAATACGTGCTGGTCGGCGACGATTTCCGCTTCGGCGCCCAGCGCGCGGGCGACTACGCCATGCTGGACGCGGCAGGCCAGCGCCAGGGCTTTGACGTGGCCCGCATGAACAGCTACGAAGTGCATGGCCTGCGCGTGTCCAGCACCCATGTGCGCTGCGCCCTGGCCGAGGGGCGCATGCAGGATGCGGCGCGGCTGCTGGGTCATCCCTACACCATCTCCGGCCATGTGGTCCACGGGCGCAAGCTGGGCCGCAGCCTGGCCGAAAGCCGCCAGGGCGCGGGCGACGGCTTTCGAACGCTGAACCTGCGCTTCAACCATTGGAAGCCCGCGGCCAGCGGCATCTTCGCGGTACTGGTCCACGGACTGCATGAGCGTCCTCTGCGCGGCGTGGCCAACCTCGGTGTGCGCCCTTCCCTGGACCCGACGGATGTCAACGGCGGGCGCGTCCTGCTGGAAACCCACTGCCTCGATTGGCCCGGCGCGCCGGGTGGCGAAGAGGCCTACGGTAAAATCATCCGTGTGGAACTTCTGCACAAACTGCACGACGAGCTGAAGTACGACAGTCTCGACGCCCTCACCGCCGGCATCGCCAAGGACTGCGATGACGCGCGCGCGTTCTTCGCCACCATCCACACACCCATCTACACCGAGACCCGTCGCCAGACCACGCGCGACCGAATTTGACGATCTCCGTCACCTGCCCGGGCGCGGGTGCGCACCAGGCTTCCTCCCCTTTTTCCCGTGCCTGGACCAGACGGTCCGGGCTCTGGCCTGCTTTCAAGGTTCTCCATGTCTGATTCGAAAGTCTCTCCCAACGCCAATGCGGGCTATCGCGCCACGCTGAACATGCCCGACACGCCCTTCCCCATGCGCGGCGATCTGCCCAAGCGCGAGCCGGGCTGGGTCCAGGAATGGGAGGACAAGGGCATCTACAAGAAGCTGCGCGATGCGCGCCACGGTGCGTCCAAGTTCATCCTGCACGACGGCCCGCCCTACGCCAACGGCAAGATCCACATCGGCCATGCGGTGAACAAGGCGCTCAAGGACATGATCGTCAAGAGCCGCCAGCTCGAGGGCTTCGACGCCATGTACGTGCCGGGCTGGGACTGCCACGGCCTGCCCATCGAGAACGCCATCGAAAAGCTGCATGGCCGCAATCTGCCGCGCGACGAGATGCAGGCCAAGAGCCGTGCATTCGCCACCGAGCAGATCGCCCAGCAGATGGTGGACTTCAAGCGCCTGGGCGTGCTCGGCGACTGGGACCATCCCTACAAGACCATGAACTACGCCAACGAGGCCGCCGAGCTGCGCGCCTTGAAGCGCGTCATGGAGCGCGGCTTCGTCTACCGCGGCCTCAAGCCGGTGTACTGGTGCTTTGACTGCGGCTCCTCGCTGGCCGAGTTCGAGATCGAGTACGCCGACAAGCAAAGCCAGACGCTGGACGTGATGTTCCCCACGGCCGAGCCCGACAGGCTGGCGGCCGCCTTCGGGCTGACCTCGCTGGCCAAGCCCGCCTTCATCGTCATCTGGACGACGACGGCCTGGACCATCCCTGCCAACCAGGCGCTCAACGTCAACCCCGAGCTGGAATACAGCCTGGTGGATACCGAGCGCGGCCTGCTGATCGTGGCCTCCGCCCTGGTCGACAAATGCCTGGCACGCTGGAAGCTCGAAGGCCAGGTCCTTGCCACCGCCGTGGGAAGGAAGCTGGACCACCTGCAGTTCAAGCACCCGCTGGCCCACGTGGACAAGGGCTTTGACCGCGTCTCGCCCGTGTTCCTGGCCGACTACGCCACGGCCGATGACGGCACCGGCATCGTGCACTCGGCCCCCGCCTACGGCGTGGACGACTTCAACAGCTGCATGAACAACGGCATGACGCGCGATGACATCCTGAGCCCCGTGCAGGGCAACGGCGTCTACGCACCCGAGCTGCCGCTGTTCGGCGGCCAGCACATCTGGAAGGCCGTCCCCGTCATCATCGACGCGCTCAAGCTGGGCGACCGCCTGCTGGATACCACGACCATCACCCACAGCTACCCGCACTGCTGGCGCCACAAGACACCGGTGATCTACCGCGCCGCCGCCCAGTGGTTCATCCGCATGGATGAGGGCGAGGGCGTGTTCACCAAGCCCGGTGACAAGCCCGCGCAGACGCTGCGCCAGATCGCGCTGGAAGCCATCGAGCACACCCAGTTCTACCCGGAGAACGGCAAGACCCGCCTGCGCGACATGATCGCCGGCCGGCCCGACTGGTGCATCTCGCGCCAGCGCAGCTGGGGCGTGCCCCTGCCCTTCTTCCTGCACAAGGACAGCGGCGAACTGCATCCGCGCACCATGGAGATCATCGACCAGGCCGCCGCCATGGTCGAGCAAGGCGGCATCGAGGCCTGGAGCCGCGTGACGGCCGAGGACATCCTGGGCGCAGAGGAAGCCGTGCACTACACCAAGAGCACCGACATCCTCGAAGTCTGGTTCGACTCCGGCTCCACCTTCTGGCATGTGATGCGCGGCACGCACGCCGACATGCACCACGACCAGGGCCCCGAGGCCGACCTTTACCTGGAAGGCCATGACCAGCACCGCGGCTGGTTCCATTCTTCGCTGCTGCTGGCCTCGGCCATCTTCGGGCGCGCGCCCTACCGCGGCCTGCTGACCCACGGCTTCACCGTGGACGGCCAGGGCAAGAAGATGTCCAAGTCGCTGGGCAACACCGTCGCCCCGCAGGACGTGAGCAACAAGATGGGCGCCGAGATCATCCGCCTGTGGGTGGCCTCGACCGACTACTCGGGCGACCTGGGCATCGACGACAAGATCCTGGCCCGCGTGGTGGACGCCTACCGCCGCATCCGCAACACGCTGCGCTTCCTGCTGGCCAACGTCAGCGACTTCGACGCGGCGAAAGACTCGGTTGCCACCGAAGATCTGCTGGAAATCGACCGCTGGGCCCTGGCCCGCGCGGCCCAGTTCCAGGCCGAGCTGCTGGCCCACTACAAGGTCTACGAATTCCACCCCGTGGTGGCCAAGCTGCAGCTGTTCTGCTCGGAAGACCTGGGCGGCTTCTACCTGGACGTGCTCAAGGACCGCCTGTACACCAGCGCGCCCAAGAGCCTGGCCCGCCGCAGCGCCCAGACCGCGCTGCACCAGATCACGCACGCCATGCTGCGCTGGATGGCGCCCTTCCTGTCCTTCACGGCCGAAGAGGCCTGGAAGGTCTTCGGCGACAGCGAGTCCATCTTCCTGGAGACCTACACCGACCTGCCGGCCGGCGACGAGGCCCTGCTGGCCAAGTGGGCCCGCCTGCGCGAGATCCGCGACGTGGTGAACAAGGACATCGAGGCCGTGCGCACCGAAGGCCGGGTCGGCTCCTCGCTGCAGGCCGAAGTCCGTGTCTCGGCGCAGCCCGAAGACCTGGCCCTGCTGCAAAGCCTTGGCGACGACCTGAAGTTCGTCTTCATCACCTCGGCCGCCGAGGCCCTGGCGGGCGAGACGCTGCAGGCCGCCGTCACACCCAGCAGCCATGCCAAGTGCGACCGCTGCTGGCACTACCGTGCCGACGTGGGCATCAATCCCGAGCACCCCAGCCTGTGCGGCCGTTGCGACAGCAACCTGCACGGTGCCGGCGAAGAGCGCCGCAAGGCGTAATCCCACCGAGGCGCTGCCATGACCCCTAGCTTTGCCGCAGTCCCCGAATCCCGCAGCCGCCGCATCTGGCCCTGGCTGGCCTGGTCGCTGGCGATCATCGCCATCGACCAGCTCACCAAGCAGTGGATCCTTGATGCCTACCAGCTGGGCGACTGGACGCCGATCACGGGCTTTTTCAACATCGTGCGGGCCCACAACACGGGGGCGGCCTTCTCGTTCCTGGCTGGAGCCGGTGGCTGGCAGCGCTGGCTGTTCGTGGGCATCGGCGCGGCGGCCACGCTGCTCATCGTCTGGCAGTTGCGCAAGCATCCGGGGCAGAAGCTGTTTTGCTTCTCGCTGGCCAGCATCCTGGGCGGTGCCATCGGCAACGTGGTGGACCGCCTGCAGCACGGCTACGTGGTGGACTTCCTGGACTTCTACTGGGGCCGTTCGCACTTTCCGGCCTTCAATGCGGCCGACATCGCCATCAGCGTGGGCGCGGCCCTGCTGATCCTGGACGAGGTGCTGCGCGCACGGCGGGCCAAGGGCGCCTGATCCCTGCCGCAACCGGAGCCGCCGCCGCCAGCCCCTCTTGCGAGGGGCTTTTTCATTGAGGGGGCCACCGGCTGCATGCCGGCGGGTTTTCCTCGGGTTTTCCTGAGTGCGTTTTGGGTCAACCGAAATTCTTTTCGATTCGTTTTATTTCTACAATTTTCCTTATTTCGCACCAAACTGTGCGCTCATGCGGCCGACTCTCCTGCGCGCAAGCCGGGACCGGGGTTATATTGGTCCGCTTCTCCGCTCACAGCACATGAAGCACTTACTCAATCTACTGGCCGCCATCGCCCTGCTGGTCTGGGGCACGCACATGGTCCGCACCGGCGTGCTGCGGGTGTTCGGCGCCAACCTGCGCAACCTGCTCGCCCACAGCATGAGCAACCGCTTCTCGGCCGCGCTGTCCGGCCTGGGCGTGACTGCGCTGGTGCAGTCGAGCACGGCGACCTCGCTGATGACCTCGGCCTTCGTGGGCCAGGGCCTGATCTCGCTGCCGGCCGCGCTGGCCGTGATGCGCGGCGCCGACGTGGGCACGGCGCTGATGGCCGTGCTGTTCTCCACCGACCTGTCCTGGCTGTCGCCGCTGTTCATCTTTGTCGGCGTGGTGCTGTTCATCACGCGCCAGGACACCACGGCCGGGCGCATAGGCCGCGTGCTCATCGGCCTGGGCGTGATGCTGCTGGCCCTGCGCCTGGTGGTCGATGCCACCGAGCCGCTGCTGGAAGCCCCCGCCGTGCGCACCCTGCTGGCCTCTGTCACCAGCGACATCTTCATGGAGCTGCTGCTGGGTGCGCTGCTGGCCGTGATGGCCTATTCCAGCCTGGCCATCGTGCTGCTGATCGCGGCCATGGCCAGCTCGGGCGCGATTCCCATGGAAGTGGCGCTGGGCCTGACGCTGGGCGCCAACATCGGCAGCGGCCTGGTGGCCGTGCTGACCACGGCCAAGTCCAGCGTGGAAGTGCGCCAGGTCACCATCGGCAACATGCTGTTCAAGATCATGGGCGTGGCCATCGTGGCGCCCTTCCTGGGGCTGTGGGCCACCTATGTGATGCCGCTGATCGACGGCAAGGGCCAGAACATCGTGCTGTTCCACCTGGCCTTCAACATCTTCAACAGCCTGTGCTTCATCGGCCTGACGCAGACCGTGGCGCGCTGGGTGACGGCCCTGCTGCCCAAGCCCGAGGCCAGTTCCACCAGCCTGCTGCGGCCCCGCCACCTGGACCCCTCGGCGCTGAGCACGCCGTCGCTGGCCATTTCCTGCGCCGCGCGCGAGGCCCTGCACCAGGCCGACATGGTCGAGTCCATGCTGATCGGCATGCAGCGCGTGCTGGAGACCGACGACCTCAAGCTGTCCCAGGAGCTGCGCGAACTCGAAGGCACGGTGGACGACCTGTACTCGGCCATCAAGTACTACATGACCAAGATCTCGCGCGCCGAACTCGACGAACGCGAGGGCCAGCGCTGGACCGAAATCATCAGCTTCACCATCAACATGGAGCAGATCGGGGACATCATCGAGCGCGTGCTGCTGGACATCGAGGACAAGAAGATCAAGAAGGGCCGCCAGTTTTCCGAGGCCGGCACGCAGGAGATCCGCGAGCTGCTGCACCACCTGCTGGACAACCTGCGCCTGGCCATGAGCGTCTTTCTCAATGGCAATGTGCGCGAGGCCCAGAAGCTGCTGGAGGAAAAGGCGCGCTTTCGCGATCTGGAACTGGCCTACTCGGCCACCCACCTGGCCCGCCTGTCCGACAACACCGTCTCCAGCATAGAGACCAGCTCGCTGCACATCGACCTCATCAGCGACCTCAAGCGCATCAACTCGCTGCTGTGCTCTGTGGCCTATCCCATCCTGGAATCGGCCGGCGCCCTGGCGCCCAGCCGGCTCAAGGAATCGGCGCTGGACAAGGCGGCGCGCTGAGGCGCCGCAAGCCTTGCCCGTTCACCAGCCCAGCCAGGCCGCCAGCACCTGGGCGGCCTCGGGCGTGAAGCGGTCCTGCAGCAGCCATTGCACGAGCTGGTCGCGCTCTATCAGTGCAAAGGCCTGCACCTCGCCATCCTGGTTGCTGGGCTCCAGCGCAGCCGGCACGGTGGCGCTGAACCAGTCGATGCGTTCGCGCATGAAGCCACGGCCCTCGGCCTCGTCGCTGGGGCGCTCGAACAGTACGTGGCCGCCATGGCGCAGGCCCTGCAGCTCGCCCACGCGCAGGCCGGCCTCTTCCCAGGTTTCACGCTGCACGGCTTGTTCCAGGGTATCGTGCGCGGCCACCATGCCGCCCATCAGCGTGTCCCACATGCCGGGGTTGGTGGGCTTGCTGTCGGCGCGCTGCTGCACCCAGATGCGGCCGTCGGCCGTCTCGCCCACCAGGTGCACGGCCAGGGTGGCAATGCCCAGCGGACGCACGGCGCCACGCTCCACGGTGCCAATGCGCTGACCCTGCACGTTGCACACGGCCAGTTGCTCATTGCGCCAGGGGCCGCTGTGGCCGCAGGCTCGCAGCACGCGTGCCAGGGCGTTGAGCAGGGCCGTGGCATCACCTTCGCCCTGCAGGTGCCAGTGGCCGGCCTGCTGCCGCAGCGCCACGCCATGGGCCTGCATCACCCCGTCCGGCAACTGCGCAGCCAGCCCATCTTCCAGCGAACCGATTTCCTCTGCCGCCACCTGAAGCGGCCGGCGCGGCTGCAGCGCAGGCTGGCGGGTTGCGGCACGCACCCGGTTCAGCCATGCCTGCACGCCTGGGTCGGCTGGGCTCTTTTCCCCGTTCATGGCAGCAAGATGGTGGAGCCCGTGGTCCTGCGTGCCTCCAGGTCCAGATGGGCCTGGCGCACCTCGGCCAGCGGATAGCGCTGGTCGATGTGGATCTTCACGGCACCGCTTTCCACCACGGCGAACAAATCGTCGGCCATGGCCTGGGTGGCCTCGCGACTGGTGATGTGGGAGAACAGGGTCTGGCGCGTCACATACAGCGACTTGGCCGCCAGCACGGCAGGAGCGAAAGGCGCCACGGGACCGGATGCGTTGCCGAAGCTGACCATCAGCCCAAAGCGCCGCAGGCAGGCCAGCGAGCCTTCCCAGGTGTCCTTGCCCACGCTGTCGTAGACCACCTTCACGCCCTGGCCGCCCGTGATTTCCTGCACGCGTTCGGCGAAGTTCTCGCTGCGGTAGTTGATGGCATGGGCCGCGCCGTTGGCCAGGGCCAGCGCGCACTTCTCGTCCGAGCCTGCCGTGGCGATGAGCTGCAGGCCCATGGCCCTGGCCCATTGGCAGGCAATCAGGCCCACGCCACCGGCCGCCGCATGGAACAGCACGGCATCACCCGGTGCCAGGCCCTCCACCGGAATGCATTTCTTGAGCAGGTACTGGGCCGTCAGGCCCTTGAGCATCATGGCGGCAGCCGTCTCGAACGCGATGGCGTCGGGCAGGCGGCACACGCACATGGCGGGCATGACACGCACTTCGCTGTAGCTGCCCGGCGGATTGCTGGCATAGGCCACGCGGTCGCCCACGCCCAGGTGCTGCACGCCCTCTCCCACGGCCTCGACCACGCCTGCGCCCTCCATGCCCAGGTTCAAGGGCATGGGCAGCGAGTACAGGCCCGAACGCTGGTAGACATCGATGAAGTTCAGGCCCACCGCATGGTGGCGTATGCGCACCTGGCCCGGCCCGGGCTCGCCCACGGCGACCTGCACCAGCTCCAGGACTTCGGGGCCGCCGTTGTGGCGGATCTGCACTGCAATACCCATGGGATGCACTCCTGCAAAAAACCAACAAGAGCGGCATCGTGCCATGTTTCGGGAGGCCACGCGCAAGACGCTGCACCGGGCCCGCACAGGACTGGCGCAAGGCCGGCAAAGAGCGTTCGCAGCACCTATAGTGGCGGGCCTATGAGCCACACGAGCCCGCCGCTGAAGCTGTCCACCGCCGCCATCCTGACGCTGCCGCCCCTGCTGTGGGCCGGCAACGCCATCGTGGGTCGCCTGGTCCATGACCTGATCTCGCCGTTTGCGCTGAACTTCCTGCGCTGGGCCATTGCCTTTGTCCTGCTTGTGCCGCTGGCAGGATGGGCACTGGGCCGCAGCAGCGGCACCTGGAGCCACTGGCGGCAGTTCGCCGTGCTGGGCCTGCTTGGCATCGGCTGCTACAACGCGCTGCTGTATCTGGCGCTCAAGACCTCGACGCCGCTGAACGTCACCCTGGTCAGCTCCAGCATGCCGGTGTGGATGCTGGCCCTGGGCCGCATCGTCTGGGGCATTCCCGTCAGCCGGCGCCAACTGCTGGGCGCACTGCTGTCGATGCTGGGCGTGGCCGTGGTGTTGTCGCGCGGAGATCCCGAGCTGCTGCTGCATCTGCAGCTCGTGCCCGGCGATCTGTTCATGGTGCTGGCCACCATGGTCTGGGCCCTCTACACTTGGCTGCTGTCCAAGGCGCAGGTCCCGCAGCGGCTGCGCTCGGACTGGGCAGGCTTTTTGCTGGCCCAGATGGTCTTCGGCCTGGTCTGGTCCGGCCTGTTCACGGGCGGCGAGATGGCCATGGGCCAGTTCCACATTCAGTGGGGCTGGCCTCTGGGCGGGGCACTGCTATTCATCGCCCTGGGCCCGGCCATCCTGGCCTACCGTTTCTGGGGGCTGGGCGTGCAGCGCAGCAGCCCGGCCGTGGCGGGCTTTTTCGGCAATCTGATCCCGCTGTTCACCGCCCTGCTGTCGATCGCGCTGCTGGGCGAAGCGCCGCGCCTGTACCACGGCCTGGCGTTCGTACTCATCGTGGGCGGCATCATGGTGTCTTCGCGCCGGGGATAGCCTTGGGCAGGCCGTGTGCCGCGGTGCGCACGGGCACCTTGGCCAGCAGCTGTTCGAACGCGCGGATGGGAACGGGCGGGCTGAACAGATAGCCCTGGAAGTACTCGCAGCCGTAGTGCGCCAGCAGGGCGCGCTGCTCCAGCGTTTCCACGCCTTCGGCGATCACATCCAGGTTGAGGTTGCGAGCCATGCCGATGATGGTCTGCACGATCACATCGTCGGTATGGCGCATGCCCAGGTGGCGCACGAAGGACTGGTCGATCTTGAGCTGGTTCAGCGGCAGCTGGGTGAGGTAGGTCAGCGAGGAATGGCCTGTGCCGAAGTCGTCCATGGAAAAGCACACGCCATGGCTGCGCAGCTGCTTCATCTTGGCGATGGACTCCTGCACGTTCTCGATCACCAGCGACTCGGTCAGCTCCAGCTTGAGCAGATGGGGGGCGATGCCTGCGCTGCGCACCTGCTCGATGACCTGGGAGGCAAAGTCCTGGTGGCGGAACTGGCGGGCACTGACATTCACGGCCACCTGCAGATGGCGCAGCCGCGCATCCTTTTGCCAGGCAGCCAGCTGCTCGCAGGCCGTGCGCACCACCCACATGCCCAGCGGCACGATGATCTCGCTTTCCTCAGCCACGGCGATGAACATGCCGGGCGGCACCAGGCCGCGCTCGGGGTGGCGCCAGCGCAGCAGGGCTTCGGCACCGATGACCTCGCCTGCCAGCGTGAACTGGGGCTGGTAGTGCAGCTCGAACTGGGACTGCGCCAGGGCCTGGCGCAGGTCGCCCTCCATGCGCACGCGCTGGTGGATCTCCACCTGCATCTGCGGATCGAAGAAGCACAGGCCGCTGCCGTTGCGCGCCTTGATCTGGTACATGGCGATGTCCGCCTGCTTGAGCAGCTCGGCCGCCGACTGCGGCTGGCGGCCGAACAGCGTGGCGCCAATGCTGCAGGCGCTGCGGTGCAGGTGGGCACCCAGCACATAGGACTGGTTGAGCCGCGCCAGGATCTTCTCGCCAATGCGCTGGGCCAGCGTGGCCGCCTCGGCAGGCTCGTGCGACAGCTCGCAGAGCATGACCACGAATTCATCGCCCCCCAGGCGCGCCACCGTGTCCGAAGAGCGCACGGCGCTGCGCAGCCGGTGCGCCACCTGCTGCAGCAGTTGGTCGCCCACTTCATGGCCCAGCGTGTCGTTGAGCATCTTGAACTGGTCCAGGTCCAGGAACAGCAGCGCCCCGGTCCAGCCTTCACGCGCAGCCAGCACCGTGGCCTGGGCCAGGCGATCCAGCAGCAGGCGGCGATTGGGCAGGCTGGTCAGAGGATCGTAGAAGGCCAGGCTTTCGATCTCGGCCGTGGCCAGCCGGATATCGGTGACATCGTTGTAGGTGATGACCACGCCGCCCTCGGCAGCCGGGCGCGCCGTCATCTGCACGAAACGGCCGCTGGCCAGTTGCTGCTCCAGGGGGACGCCAGGACGCAGCACCAGTTGCCGGTGCAGGTCCTTCGCCTCATCGATCTGCTCCGGCGCCGCCACCAGACCCACCGCGCTGGGGCTGGCATCCAGCAGGGATTGCAGGGGCCGGCCGGGCTCCAGCTGATCCGCATGCCATGGAAACATCTCCTCGTAACAGCGATTCCAGCGAAGCACGCGCTGCTGTGAATCCAGCAGCAAAAAGCCGCTGACCATGCTGTCCAGCGCCTGGTCCAGCCATTGCTCGGAGCGCTGTGCCTGACGGCGCGCGGCATGCAGGCGGTCCATGTAGCGGTGGACCGTCCAGCCCAGTATGGCCAGCAGCACGCCGAAGATCATCACGGCCAGCACCATCAGCCAGGCCGCCACACGCCAGCCCGCCAGCACGGAGGACATGGGCAGGCTGGCCGTGACCCACAGATTGCCCTTGGGCAGCGGATGCGCGGCCACCAGGGCGGGCACGCGGCTCAGGCGTGCGGCCATGGGCATGACGCCGCTGGACGCCAACTGCGATGTCGCCGGCAGCAACCGCGCAGCCGAGGCCTCGCCGTAGGGGGGCATGGACAGCAGCAGCTCGCCGCTGCCCTGCTCCAGCGTGACTTCCAGTCCGTCCAGCACGCCGCCCTGGGCCAGCACCGCGCCCAGCGCCGCCACCGGCACCTGCATCAGCACATAGCCACCCTGCTGCGCACGGCTCAGCGGGCGCACCAGATAGAGCATGCGCTCGCCGCCCGGCGGCTGCGGCGCCAAGGAGGGCGGGCTGGCCAGCAATTCTGAGCGGCTTTGGGCCGCAAGGCGCTCCCAGGCCTGGGCCGGCAGATCAATGGCCAGGCCATCGCCCGAAGCCGCCAGCTCGCGGCCCTTGGAGTCGTGCACGGAGGCGCGGCGCGCCAGCGTGTTCTGCCGCTCCATGGCGTGCAGCATCTCCTGAAGTTGCGGCTGCGAGGCCGATGCGTGATCGCGCGAACCCAGCCATTCATCCACCCCCATGGCCAGTGCGTCCAGGGATTCAAGGCTGCGGCTGATGGCCGCCTCGGTACCGAGCACAAAGCGTACCAGGCGCAGCGATGCCTCTTCCTGCGCGGTGGTGCGCATGCCGCTGAGCAGCCAGACGACGGCGGCCGCCAGGGCCACCGTCAGCAGCACGAGCATCAGGCCCAGGGTATGGCGCATGCCTGGGGGACTGAGCGCAGCCGCCGGGCGCGCGGAGGGGCCTGCAATCGCCTGCGACCAGTCCGTCTGGTGGGACAGTTCGCTCATCTCCCGGCTCCCTGCATGGCATGCGACATGGGCAGGCTGCGGCGAGGCCGCTGGCCGCAATGCAGGGCCGGGGTTTTCAAGACCGCCCCTGTCCGCCGCCCGTTTGCAACTGCGCGGCCATGCCTGGCACTGTCCGGGGCTTGCATGCTCCGGAGGCGGTCATGGTCGCAGTGCCCTGGCGCATCAGAAGGTTCCTGCGTACAGGCCGCCGTCGGGCAGGATGTTCTGGCCCGTCATGTAGCCTGCGTGGGCGCTGCACAGGAAGGCGCAGATGGCGCCGAATTCATCGGGCGTGCCGAAGCGGCGCGCCGGCACCTGGGATTGCTGCACCAGGCGCACATCGTCCAGGCTCTTGCCGCTCTTGTTGGCGGCGGCCGTGAAGGTGGTGCGCAGGCGGTCGGTGTCGAACTTGCCGGGCAGCAGGTTGTTGATGGTCACGCCCTTGGCCGCGATGCCGCTACGCGCCAGGCCCGCCACAAAGCCCGTGAGGCCGCTGCGCGCGCCGTTGGACAGGCCCAGGATGTCGATGGGCGCCTTCACGGCGCTGGACGTGATGTTGACGATGCGGCCGAAGCCGCGTGCCGCCATGCCGTCCACCGTGGCCTTGATCAGCTCGATGGGCGTGAGCATGTTGGCGTCCACGGCCTTGAGCCAGGCCGCGCGGTCCCAGTCACGGAAATCGCCGGGAGGCGGGCCGCCCGCATTGGTAATGACGATATCGAAATCCACGCCCGGGCCGCCGGCGGCCGACAGCACGGCGGCACGGCCTTCCTCGGTGGTGATGTCGGCGGCAACGGCCAGCACCTTCACCTGCGGCGCGAGGGCCGCAAGGCTGGCCGCGGCCTCCTGCAGGGCCTCGGGATTGCGCGCATTGATCACCAGGTTCACACCCTCTTGCGCCAGCGCCTTGGCACAGCCAAAGCCCAGGCCCTTGCTGGCGCCACATACCAGGGCCCACTTGCCCGCGATTCCCAGATCCATGTCTCACTCCTGAACAAACACAACCTTGCTCGATCCTTGCAGAACGGCAGCGCACATTGTGCGCGAGGCTTCGACGCTTTCACGCCAAACGTGAGAAAACGTGAACTCGCCGGCACACCGGCGAGCCCCTGGCGCTGCCTTCAATGCGCGCCGCCGCCGTGCTGGCCACGGAACAGCCTGTGGTGCAGCCTGCGCAAGGACCACCACACACCCAGCGCCACCACGGGAATGGCGACGGCGGCCGTGCTCTCCGGCGACCAGGGCCAGCCCAGGGCCTTGGCGCCCTTGGCCAGATAGCTGATCAGGCCCGTGAAGTAGTAGGTGATGGCGGCCACGGACAGGCCTTCCACCGTGGACTGCAGCTTGAGCTGCATGTCCTGGCGCTGGTTCATGGCGCCCAGCAGTTGCTGGCTGCTTTGCTGCTGCTCGATCTCCACGCGCGTGCGCAGCAGGCTGCTGACGCGCGAGACGCGCTCGGACAGCGCGTTCTGCCGCCGCGCCGCCCATTCGCAGGTGCTGCGCGCCGGCGTCAGGCGCCGGTCCATGAACTCGCGGATGGTCTGTATGCCGTCGATGCGTGATTCCTGGATGTCCTGAATGCGCTTATCCACCAGCTCGAAATAGGCCGCACTGGCGGAAAAGCGCGAGTGCGTGGTGGCGTACTCGCTCTCCACCTGCCCGGCCAGGCGCGTGAGCCGGTCCAGCAGCGCCGGCTCGGCATCGCGGTCCGCCAGGCGGATGGAATGGGCCAGGGCCGCCAGGTCCCGCTCGGCCGTGGCCAGAACGGCAGCGGCCTGGCGGGCTGCCGGCAGGCCCAGCAAGGCCGCCATGCGGTAGGTCTCGATCTCCAGCAGGCGCTGCACCAACCGCCCCAGGCGGCGCGGCGACAGCGATTCGCCGGCCAGCAGCAGCATGCGCGAGAAGCCATCGGCATGGATGGCGAAGTCCGTGTAGACCTTGCCCGCATCGCCGGCCACACGTGCGCCCACCAGCGTGTCTTCCTGCAGCAGGTGGCGCACCAGGTGCGGCTCGTTGATCGCCTGTTCCTGCAAGGCCCACAGGTGCAGGCCGCTCAGGCACTGGCCAGGCAATGCAGCCAGCCAGTCGCGCGGCACGTAGTCGATGGCGGCCTCGGGCTCGCGCACATCGTCCATGCCGGCCTGCGACATGGGCTTGCTGAAGGTCCAGCAGACGAATTCCGTGTGCAGCTCCCAGCGCAGGTGAAAGGCGCCCAGATCGATGAGCACATGCGTGGTCGCCGCATCGGGCGGGGGCAGGTGGTGGTTGCGCAGCAGGGTGGCCACATGGGCGCGGCTGGCCTCGCGCTGGGCCGCGTCGGTGAGCATCACCACATGGGTGATGGCCAGCGGCGCCTGCATTTCCTCGGCGGGACGCGCATGGATCTCGTTGTGCAGCAGCACGCGCAGCGGGTGCTGGGATGACAGAAGTGGGGACATCGTGACCTCGAAAGACTGCGCGCTATTGTGCAGGCACGGGCGCTGCGTCCTCCCGCCATCCGGGATCAACAGCTTTCACGTGCATTTCTCGTCGACGCAAAAAAAAACGGCCCCGAAGGGCCGTCAAGCAACATGGTTGCAGCGCTGAGGCGATCAATCCTCGACGAATGCTTCTTCGCGCTTGTTCTTCACTGCGGGCATCAGCACCACCACCAGCAGCACCACGGCGGCGAGCAGCAGGCCGGCCGAGATCGGACGGGTCACGAACACGCTCCAGTCGCCACGCGACAGCAGCAGCGCACGGCGCAGGTTTTCTTCCATCATCGGGCCCAGGATGAAGCCCAGCAGCAAGGGAGCCGGTTCGGTGCCCAGCTTGTGGAACACATAGCCCACGAAGCCGAAGATACCCACCATCCACACGTCCCAGGTGTTGTTGTTGGTACCGTACACGCCGATCGCGCAGAACAGCACGATGGACGGGAACAGCCAGCGGTAGGGCACGGTCAGCAGCTTGATCCAGACGCCGATCAGCGGCAGGTTCAGGACGATCAGCATCAGGTTGCCGATCCACATCGAGGCGATCAGGCCCCAGAACAGCTCGGGGTTGCTGGTCATCACCTGCGGGCCCGGCTGGATGTTGTGGATGGTCATCGCGCCCACCATCAGTGCCATCACGGCGTTGGGCGGAATGCCCAGCGTCAGCAGCGGGATGAAGGAGGTCTGCGAACCTGCGTTGTTGGCCGACTCGGGCGCGCACACGCCACGGATGTTGCCTTGGCCGAAGGGGACTTCGCCCGGCTTGAGCTTGGTCTTCTTCTCGATGGTGTAGGCAGCAAAGGCCGACAGCATGGCACCGCCACCGGGCAGGATACCCAGGGCAGAACCCAGGGCCGTGCCGCGCAGCATGGCAGGCAGCATGCGCTTGAAGTCCTCGGCGGTGGGCATCAGGCCCGTCACCTTGGCTGCGAACACTTCGCGCTCGTCCTCGGGCTTGGACAGGTTGGCAATGATTTCGCCGTAGCCGAACACGCCCATGGCGATCACGACGAAGTCGATACCGTCGGTCAGTTCGGGAATGTCGAAGCTGTAGCGGGCCACACCGGAGTTCACGTCGGTACCGACCATGCCCAGCAGCAGGCCCAGCACGATCATCGCAATGGCCTTGAGCAGCGAGCCCGAAGCCAGCACCACGGCGCCGATCAGGCCCAGGGTCATCAGCGAGAAGTACTCGGCAGGGCCGAACTTGAAGGCCACTTCCGTCAGCGGAGGCGCGAAGGCGGCCAGGATCACGGTGCCCACGCAGCCTGCGAAGAACGAGCCGATTCCTGCGGCAGCGAGAGCAGGTCCCGCTCGCCCCTTTCTGGCCATCTGGTAGCCGTCGATCACGGTCACCACGGACGAGGATTCACCCGGCAGGTTCACCAAAATGGCGGTGGTCGAGCCACCGTACTGCGCACCGTAGTAGATACCGGCCAACATGATCAGCGCCGCCACCGGAGGCAGGGCGTAGGTCGCTGGCAGCAGCATGGCGATCGTTGCCACGGGGCCGATGCCTGGAAGCACGCCGATGAGCGTACCGAGCAGACAGCCGACGAAGCAGTAGATCAGGTTCTGGAAAGTGAAGGCGACGCCGAAGCCGGTCGCCAGGTTCTGAAAAAGTTCCACGGACGATGCTCCTGCTTAGCCGGTGATGAAGCTGGGCCAGACGGGGAACTGCAGATTCAGTGCCCACACGAAGGCCACATAGCTGCCTACGGCAAGAACGGTGGCCAGAATTGCCACTTCCTTGAAGTTGAAGCTATGGCCGCCCAGGCTGGCGATGAACACCAGCGCGTAGATGGCGACGATCAGACCGAACTGGGGAATGCCCAGATTGGGAACGCCGACCAGCAGGATGCCGAAGGCAAAGTTCGCGGCCAGGATGAAGAACACCTGCTTCCACGCCCACTTGCCGATCTTGTCACCGCCGGAGGGTCCCTTGGTCAGGCCGGAGAAGCAGATGGCCGTGCCCAGAATGGACATCAGCACACCCAGGATCAGCGGGAAGTAGCCCGGGCCCATGCGGGCACCGGTGCCGACGGTGTAGTTGGTTGCGCCGATCGCAAAAGCGAGGCCGACAACCAAAAACATCACGCCGGAAAAAAAGTCTTTCTGACTCTTGATTTTCACGAGAATGTCTCCTTACGGAATCACGACCCGGCGATTTTGCGTTCAGAAAAACTGTGTCCGAATGTGGATTCCACCTACAAAGGGCATACCCTCATGTCCTACCCGCATGAGGAAAAAAGGGTGCCCATGCCAGGCACCCCATCCATCATCGGCAACGGCCTGCGCAAGAGCAGGCACTTACGTTTTTATCCGCCAGTCAGCCCAGCAGGGGCGTGCTGGCCATGACCTCTTGCAGCGTGGTCACGCCTTCGGCCACGCGCAGGGCTCCGGCCAGACGCAGCGGACGCATGCCGTCCTGCACGGCTTGGCGGCGCAGCGCATCCATGGACGGCGAGGTGTGGATCTGCTGCTTGAGCGCCTCGCTCACGGTCAGCAGCTCGTACAGGCCCATGCGCCCGCGAAAGCCCGTCATGCGGCAATCCACGCAGCCCACGGGCTTGTAGGGCTGGTAGCTGCCTGACAGTTTCCAGGGCCGCACGGCCTCGGCCAGCGTGGCGGCCGAAGTCTCCTCGTCGCGCTGCTTGCATTGCGGGCACAGCGTGCGCACCAGGCGCTGGGCGAGCACGCCCAGCAGCGTGGCGTTGATCAGGTAGGGCGGCACGCCCAGCTCCATCAGCCGGCTCACGGCGCTGGGCGCATCGTTGGTGTGCAGCGTGGAGAACACCAGGTGGCCGGTCAGCGCAGCCTGCACGGCCATCTCGGCCGTGGCCAGGTCACGGATTTCGCCCACCATGATGATGTCCGGGTCCTGGCGCATCAGCGAGCGCAGTCCCTCGGTGAAGCCGAAGTCCAGCTGCGTCTGCACCTGGGTCTGGTTGAAGCTGGGCTCGATCATTTCGATCGGGTCCTCCACGGTGCTGACGTTGACCTCCTCCGTGGCCACGCGCTTGAGCGTGGAGTACAGCGTGGTGGTCTTGCCCGAGCCCGTGGGACCGGTCACGAGGATGATGCCGTGCGGGCGGCGCACCAGCTCGTTCCAGCGCTGGGCGTCATGGCTGGTGAAGCCCAGGGCATCCAGGTCCTTGACCGTGTTGTCGGGGTCGAAGATCCGCATCACCAGCTTTTCGCCAAAGGCCGTGGGCAGCGTGGACAGGCGCATTTCCACCTCGTCGCCGCGCGGGTTGCGGGTCTTGATGCGCCCATCCTGGGGACGGCGCTTTTCCACCACGTCCATGCGCCCGAGCAGCTTCACGCGCGAGACCATGGCGTTGAGCACGCCCATGGGCACCTGGTAGACCGGATGCAGCACGCCGTCGATGCGAAAGCGGATCACGCCCTGGTCGCGTCGGGGCTCCATGTGGATGTCGCTGGCGCGCTGGTCGAAGGCGTATTGCCACAGCCAGTCCACCACGCGCACCACGCCCTGGTCGTTGGCATCGAGCTGCTTGCTGCTGTTGCCCAGCTCCACCAGCTGCTCGAAGCTGGCCGCGCTGGCCGCACCGCCGGCCTTCTCGGCAGCGCGCACCGACTTGGCCAAGGCGAAGAACTCGCCCGTGTAGCGCTTGAGGTCCACCGGACTGGCCAGCACGCGGCGCACCTTGCGGCGCGCCTGGCGCTCGACCTCGGCCACCCAGTCGTCGATGAACGGCTCGGCCGTGGCCACCACCACTTCCTGGGGCGACACCTGCACGGGCAGCACCTTGTGGCGCTCGGCATAGCTGGCGCTCATGATTTCGCCCACGCGGCCCGCATCCACGCGCAGCGGGTCGATGCGCAGGTAGGCCAGGCCGCTGCGGCTCGCCAGGTACTGGGTCAGCTCCTCGATGTCCAGCGCGCGCCCGTCACCGGCCCGGGCCACGCCCACGTTGGCCAGCCGGACCAGCGGGTGCTGGGTGCTCTCGGCCTGCGAGCAGCGCGCCACGGTGCGCTGGGCCTCTTCGGCCGTGATCACGCCGTCGGCCTGCAGCCACTGCACCAGCCTGCGCCAGTCCAGGGGCCCCGAAGGATTGCGCGGAGCGACGGCGGTTGTGGGCTGTGCGGTGGAGGTCGGGTCGGACATGGCGTTGGGCCGGAAGCTGAACTGCGCCCTATGGTAAGCCTGCCGGCCTCCCTGCCCGGCCAGCCCGCTCTACCAGGGCCGCACGAAGATCTTGGGCCAGCGCGTGGTGGGCAGGTCCCAGCGGGCCTGCACCTGGGCGCTGGCGGCCTGCAGCGCTGCGGGGTCGAGCGCGCGCGGCGTGCGCTGGGCCAGTACCACGGTGTTGCCTTCGCGCGTGGGGCGGAAGGCCCACATGGCCTCTTCGCCAAAGGCTTCGGCCATGCGTGCCAGGCTGCGCTCGTAGCTGGAGGTGCGGCCGAACAGGTTGACGGTCATGATGCCGTCCTCGGTCAGCAGATTGCGGCAGTCGGCATAGAACTCGGCGCTGTCCAGCACGGGCGCGGCCGCATCGTGGTCATAGAGATCCACGGCCAGCGCATCGACCGTGCCCAGCCACTGGCTCTTGCGGATTTCCTGGGCCGCATCGGCCAGCACCACGCGCAGCGTGTCGCTGTCGGGCGGCAGCTTGAACCAGCTGCGGCACACGGCCAGCACCTGCGGGTTCAGCTCGATGGCCGTGGTGCGCATGCGCAGCTTCTTGTGGCAGAACTTGGTGATGGCCGCGGCGCCCAAGCCCAGCTGCATGGCATGGCGGCCGGCCACGCTGGCGGGTTCCATGAACAGCAGCCAGGCCATCATGCGCTGCACGTACTCCAGCTCGATCTCGAAGGGCTCGCGTATGCGCATGGAGCCCTGTATCCAGGGCGTGCCCAGGTGCAGGTGGCGCACATCGCCATCGTCGGAGACGCTGACTTCGGGCAGCTCGGCATCTGCGGCGTTGGCGGGAGAGGAAGGGGCGGCCTTGGCGGCGCCACGGGTCTTGCGTATCACGTCGGGAAAAATGGAAAGATTCAGAGCAGTTGATGGAGAGCCAGCGCCTCGCGCCAGGCCTGGACCTTGCGTTCGAAACGCCAGCTCGCGTTGGCCGGGCTGGTCGATGGCAGCTTCACGGCAGCCAGGCCCAGGGCCTGCGTTCGGCCGGCGTGCTTGTAGCTCTCGCCACCGTTGTGCAAGGCCAGCGTCAACTGCGGGCAGTGCGTGCGCAGCCCAGCGAAGTCGTTCACCTCGGCAGCGCGGATGGCGCTGTCCAGGCTGCCTTCGCGCTCGCAGCTGGCGTACACATCCCACAGCCCCAGGCCCCGGGCCAACAGCCATTCGCAGCGGCCCGCATAGTCGTCGCGGCCGGGCTGCGGATACTCGGGCCACAAGGCCTGGAGCAGGGGCCAGAACTGGTTTTGCGGATGGGCATAGTACTGCTGCAATTGCAGCGATCGCAGGCCCGGAAAGCTACCCAGCACCAGGGCCCGGGTCCGCGCATCGGCCACCGGCGCCAGGCCCTGCCAGCGCAGGGTGTCGGGGGGCGGCAGGTCGGGAACGGTCAAGGACATGGCCGGCATTGTCGCCCAGCGGTCGCCGGGCTGCTGGCAGCGGGCGGCAAGACCGCTCAGGTTCAGGTTCCGCTCAAGCCTGGTTCAGGCCATGGCGGGCAGGCCTCGCAGCGCGGCACGCGCGTTGCGGCCCGTGGCCTCGGCCAGGGCCTGGGGCGTGATGCCGCGCAGTTGCGCAATCACATCCGCAATGCGTGCCAGCTCGGCCGGCGTGTTGCGGCCCTGGGCCTGGCCCTGGGCACGCTGCCCGGCCGTGGTGTAGAGCCAGTGCGGCGGAATGTCGGGAGCGTCGGTTTCCAGCACCAGCGCGTCCAGCGGCAAGCTGGCTGCCAGCTCGCGCAGCCTGAGCGCGCGGTCATAGGTCACGGCGCCGCCGAAGCCCAGCTTGAAACCCAGGTCGATGAAGGCCTGGGCCTGCTGCACACTGCCGTTGAAGGCATGGGCAATGCCACCCGCCACAGGCCGCGCGCGCAGGGTCTTGAGCAGCCGGTCGCTGGACTTGCGCACATGCAGGATGACCGGGAGATCGAACTCGCGCGCCAGCGCGATCTGCTGCTCGTAGAACCAGACCTGCCGCTGTGCGTCCAGCCCCGGCACGAAGAAGTCCAGCCCGATCTCGCCCACGGCCACCAGTTGGGGATCGCCACGCAGCCGGTCCAGCGTCTCGCGCAATGCGGCAATGTCCTGCTCGCGGGCATTGGGCGTGTACAGCGGATGGATGCCCAGCGCATAGCTGTCGCCATGGCGCCGCGCCAGCGCCACCACGGTGTCCCAGTGCTCGCGCGCCACGGCCGGAATCACCAGATGCGCAACGCCTGTCTCGGCCGCCTGCGCGCGCACGGCATCGCGGTCGGCATCGAATTCGGGGGCATCGAGGTGGCAATGGGTGTCTATCCAGGCGGGCATGGCCGCATCATGCCACCGGCCCGGGCGGCGCCCGTCCAAGGGGCAGACGAGGCCCGGAGCAAGGGCAAACCCTTGGCTTATTGCGAGTCGGCTCCGTTTGACAAAATCAATACACGAATGGCTTGCGCCTCCATAAAAATACATAAAGTAACACTTACACCCCGCATCGGGCTCCCGCATCACCGGCCGGCATGCTTTGGAGAGAGGAATTCCCATGAAGCGCTCAGCATGGAGTCGAATCCTGGACCTCGGTGGCGCACGCCGCAAGGCGGAGCTTGACGGGCAATTGGCCGCCATACACAAGTCCCAGGCGGTGATCGAGTTCGACCTGCAAGGCCATGTGCTGGCTGCCAACCAGAACTTCCTGGACACCATGGGCTACGAGGCGCACGAGGTCATCGGCCAGCACCACCGCATGTTCGTGGACAGCCAGGTCAGCGAATCCCCCGAATACGCCCAGTTCTGGCAGCGCCTGGGCAGCGGCATCCACGATGCGGGGCGCTACCGGCGCATCGCCAGGGATGGGCGCGATGTCTGGCTGCAGGCCAGCTACAACCCCATCTTCGACCGGCATGGCCGGCCCTTCAAGGTGGTGAAGTACGCCACCGACATCACCGAGCAGCAGCGCCGCAACGCCGATGCCGAAGGCCAGCTGGCGGCCATCTCCAAGGTGCAGGCCATCATCGAGTTCGACCTGGACGGCAACATCCTCCATGCCAACCGCCTGTTCCTGCAGGCCATGGGCTACACGCTGGACGAGGTCGTCGGGCGGCACCACAGCATGTTCGTCCAGCCCCATGAGCGCCAAAGCGCCGAATACGCGCAGTTCTGGCGAAAGCTGGGCAGCGGCCAGCACGATGCAGGCCAGTACCTGCGCATCGGCAAGCACGGCCGCCAGGTCTGGATCGAGGCCAGCTACAACCCCATCCTCGATGCCGACGGCCGGCCCTTCAAGGTAGTCAAGTACGCCCGCGATATCACGCGCCGCTTCACGGCCGCGCAGACCCTGGGCGAGGCCATGCAGGGCCTGAGCGAAAGCGCCGAGCACGCAGGCCAGGCCAATGAACTGGCCCGCCAGGCCTGCCGGGTGGCCGAGCAGGGCGGGCGCACGGTGCACGAGGTCATGGGCACCATGGAGTCCATCAGCGCCAGCTCGCGCAAGATCAACGACATCATCGGCGTGATGGACGGCATCGCCTTCCAGACCAATATCCTGGCGCTGAACGCCGCCGTGGAGGCGGCCCGCGCCGGCGAGCAGGGCCGGGGCTTTGCCGTGGTGGCCGGCGAGGTGCGGGCACTGGCGCAGAACAGCGCCGCCGCCGCCAAGGAGATCAAGCAGCTCATCCACACCTCGGTGGAGCAGGTGGCTCTGGGCGCCGAGCAGGTGCGACAGGCCGGCGGGACCATGCAGGAAATCGTGGATTCCTCCCACCAGGTCACGGCCATCATGGGCGATGTGGTGCAGGCGTCCATGGCCCAGTCGGCACGCTTGCGCGAGGTGACGGCCGACCTGACGGCGCAGAGCGCGGCCGTCGCGGATGCATCCAGGGAACAGGTGCAGCGCAAGCCGCTGCCGGCATCCATCGTTCCCGCTGCGCCGCAGATCAAGTCGGCCCCGGCAGCGGCCGTGCTTCCCGTAGGCGCCCAGCGCCTGCCGGGCACCTTGCTGCGCATGGCCTGAGTCCAGACTCAGGCCTGCCGGTCAGGCCAGTTGGCCCTGCACCAGACGCACCATGCGGTCGCAGCGCGCCGCCAGCTGCTCGTCGTGCGTGACCATCACAAAGGCCGTGCCATGGCTGCGCGCCAGCTCCAGCATCAGGCGGAACACGGTGTCGGCCGTGCTGCGGTCCAGGTTGCCGGTGGGCTCGTCGGCCAGCACGCAGGCAGGCTGCGTGACCAGGGCGCGGGCAATGGCCACGCGCTGGCGCTCGCCCCCCGACAGCTCGGCCGGCCGGTGCAGCATGCGTTCGCCCAGGCCCACGGCCGCCAGCATGCGTGCGGCGCGCTCCATGCACTCGGCCCGGTCGTCGCGGCGTATGAGCAGCGGCATGGCCACGTTGTCCTGGGCGCTGAATTCGGGCAGCAGATGGTGGAACTGGTAGATGAATCCCAGGTGCCTGTTGCGCAGCGCACCCTGCTTCTGGGCGCTGAGTTCATGCAGGGGCTCGCCCTTGAGGGTGACGCTGCCGCTGGTGGGGGCATCCAGCCCGCCCAGCAGGTGCAGCAGCGTGCTCTTGCCCGAGCCCGAGGCGCCGACAATGGCCAGCGTCTCGCCCGCACGCACCTGCAGGTCGACCCCTGCCAGCACCTGCACGTTGAGCCGTCCTTCGGCGAAGCGCTTGGTCAGGCCGCGCGCATCGAGGACCACGGCGCCCTGCTGGGACACTTCGAAACCGGGCATCACATTCACTTCATTCATAGCGCAGCGCCTCGGCGGGGTTCACGCGGCTGGCGCGCCAGCTGGGATAGATGGTGGCGACAAAGGCCAGGACCAGGGAGATCACGGCGATGGGCATGATGTCGCTGTACTGCGGATCGCTGGGCATCTTGCTGATCAGGTAGATGTCCTTGGGCAGGAAGTTGGCATGCAGCAGGCGCTCGATGGCCGGCACGATGACATCGATGTTGAAGGCAATGCCCAGGCCCAGCAGCAGGCCCGCGAAGGTGCCGATGACGCCCACCATGGCGCCCTGCACCATGAAGATTCCCATGATGCTGGACGGCGAGGCGCCCAGCGTGCGCAGGATGGCGATGTCGGCGCGCTTGTCGGTCACCGTCATCACCAGCGTGGACACGAGGTTGAACGCAGCCACGGCCACGATGAGCGTGAGGATGATGAACATCATGCGTTTTTCCAGCTGCACGGCCGCGAACCAGGTGCGGTTCTGCTGGGTCCAGTCGCGGATCAGCAGGCGGTCGGTGATGGTGTGGGCCAGCTCCATGGCCACGCGCGGCGCCTCGTGCAGGTCCTTGAGCTTCAGGCGGATGCCGGTCGGCCCTTCCAGGCGGAACAGGCGCTGCGCGTCCTCGTAATGCATCATCACCAGGGCCGAGTCGTATTCGTAGTGGCCGGAGTCGAAGGTGCCGGCCACATGCATCTGCTTGAGGCGGGGCACCACGCCGGCCGGCGTGACCTGGCCGCCCGGGGCGATCAGCGTGACCATGTCGCCCTGGCGTACGCCCAGCGAGCGCGCCAGCTCCACGCCCAGCACCACGTTGAACTCGCCAGGCACCAGGCGCTTGAGCACCTCGGCATTGGTGGCGGCCACGTCGGTGACCTCGCCCTCGCGCGCCGGATCGATGCCGCGCACCAGCGTGCCCTTCATGTCCTCGCCACGCGCCAGCAGCGCCTGGGCCGCGACGAAGGGTGCGGCGCCCAGCACGTCGGGGTTGGCGCGCGCCTCGCGCATGGTGCGCTCCAGATCGGGCAGCGCCGCACCCTGGGGCGCGAAGATCTCGATGTGCGAGACCACGCTGAGCATGCGGTCGCGCACTTCCTTCTGGAAGCCGTTCATCACGCTGAGCACGATGATCAGCGCCGCGACACCGAGGGCGATGCCCAGCATGGAGACGCCGGAGATGAACGAGATGAAGCCGTTGCGGCGCGTGGCGCGCCCGGCCCGGGTGTAGCGCCAGCCGACGGCCAGTTCGTAGGGAAATTGCATGGGCATGCATTGTGTCATCGCCCGCAGGCCCTGCATGGCGGCAGGCTTTGCCGTCGGCGTGTCAGCGCCGGTGCCGTCCGCGGTCCACGCGCGGCAGGGCGTCGTAGCGGCCCTCTGCCTCCAGCGTCAGCGCATGGCGCTGCAGCCTGGCCAGCAAGGTGTCGAATTGTTCAAGTTCCTCGTCGCTGAGCACGGACACCAGGTCCAGGTGGATCTGGGCCATGCGCGGCAGGATCAGGCCGTACATGCGCCGCCCCTCGGCGGTCAGCGACACGGCCACGCGGCGGCGGTCGCCGGGCAGGGGGCTGCGCTGCACCCAGCCCTTTTCCTCCAGCCCGCTGAGGGCGCGCGAGGTGCGTGCGCGGTCCAGCTGCGCGCGTTCGGCCAGCTCCGACGACAGCAGGCCCTCGTTGGCAGCCACCGTGGCCATCACACCCCACTCGCGGCGCGTGATGCCGAAATGCGCCTCGCACATGCGCATGGCCACGCCGCCGGCCGCACCAAAGTAGCGGTTGATGCGAAACAGCAGCATCTGCTGGATGGACGTGGGGGCTGGACGGGTATTCACGGGGAACAGTTGATTAGATCAATTGCTGCAGGGACTTCTACAGTGGCCCCGTCCGGAAAGGAGACAACGGGAGCCACCGTCCGGAGCCGGCCTGGGGATTCTCGCAAAGCCCGGCGCCCCCGCAGCGCAGAAAGTTCGCCACCATGTTTTCCCTGTTCCAAGCCACCCATGCTACCCATGCCTTGCGCGGCCCGCTGCTGCGGGCCGGCCTGGCCCTTCTGCTGGGCCTGGGCTCCGGCGCTGGCGCCCGGGCCGATGCGGCCGCCGATGCTGCCGCCTGGCCCGCCAAACCCGTGCGCATCGTCGTCGCCTTCGCGCCCGCTGGCGCCGCCGACATTCTTGCGCGCAGCCTGGGCGAGGTACTGCAGCGTGAACTCAAACAGCCCTTCGTCGTGGACAACCGGCCCGGCGCGGGCGGCAACATCGGCACCGACAACGCGGCCAAGGCACCCGGCGACGGCTACACGCTGCTGGTCGGCATAGACACGACCTTCACCGTCAATCCCTTCATCTACAAGAGCATGCCGTTCAAGGGCACGGACCTGCGTCCCGTGATGATGATCGCCTCGCAGGGAATGATGGTGGCCGTGAATCCCCGCACCGGCCTCAGGACGCTGGACCAGTTCATCGCCCAGGGCAAGAGAAGCGGGCTGACGCTGGGCTCGGCCGGCTACGGCACGCCGGGCCACCTGGCCTCGGCCATCCTCACCCATGCCACGGGCGCCAAGGTCAGCCACGTGCCCTACAAGGGCAACGCCCCGGCCAGCACGGCCGTGCTGGCGGGCGAGGTGGACGGCGGCATCATCAGCTCCTCGGCCATGCTGGGCCAGGTGGCGGCCGGCAAGGTCGTGCCGCTGGCCGTGACCACGCGCCAGCGCAACCCGCTGGTGCCCGGCGTGCCCACCGTGGGCGAGCTGGGCCACAAGGACCTGGAGCAGGAAGTGCTGTTCGCCCTGTGGGTGCCGGCCGCCACGCCCGAGCCGCTGGTCGCCAGGATCCAGTCCGCGCTGGAAAAGGCCATGAAGGATGCGGCGCTGCGCGAGCGCATGCGCGCCAACGACCTGTTCTACGAAGGCCTGACCGGCCCGGCCGCCGCCGAACGCATACAGGCGCTGGCCGACCGCTACCGGACCGTGATCCAGTCCACCGGAATGAAGATGGAATGAGCGCCGCCGCTTCCCGCCCACGACCCTGCACAGAGCGCATTTCCATGTCCCGTCCCAATATCCTTTTCATCGTGGCCGACGACCTCGGCTATGCCGACCTCGGCTGCTACGGCGGCCGCGCGGCCGACTTCGGAGCGGTGTCCCCGGTGCTCGACCGCCTGGCCGCCAGCGGCCTCAGGCTCACCCAGGGCTATGCCAACTCGCCCGTGTGCTCTCCCACGCGCTTTGCCCTGGCCACGGCGCGCTACCAGTACCGCCTGCGCGGTGCGGCCGAGGAGCCCATCAACAGCAAGACACGCGGCACGCCGCTGGGCGAGAAGCTGGGCCTGCCGCCGGACATGCCCACCGTCGCCTCCATGCTCAGGGATGCGGGCTACCGCACGGCGCTGATCGGCAAATGGCACCTGGGCTACCCGCCGCACTTCGGCCCGCTGCGCTCGGGCTACGAGGAATACTTCGGCCCCATGTCGGGCGGCGTGGACTACTTCACCCACCTGAGCAGCTCGGGCCAGCACGACTTGTGGGTGGGCGAGGAGGAACACCATGACGAGGGCTACCTGACCGACCTGCTGTCGCAGCGCAGCGTGGACTTCGTCCACCGCATGGCCCAAGGCGATGCGCCCTTCTTCCTGAGCCTGCACTATACGGCGCCGCACTGGCCCTGGGAAACGCGCGAGGACCGCAGCACGGCCGAGGCCCTGGGCGCAGGCATTGCCCACCTGGACGGCGGCAACATCCACCAGTACCGCCGCATGATCCACCACATGGACGAAGGCATAGGCTGGATCGTCGAGGCGCTGCGCGCCAACGGGCAGCTGGACAACACCCTCATCGTCTTCACCAGCGACAACGGCGGCGAACGCTTCTCCGACAACTGGCCCCTGGTCGGCGGCAAGATGGACCTGACCGAGGGCGGCATACGCGTGCCCTGGATCGCGCACTGGCCGGCCGTGATCGCACCGGGCCGCAGCAGCCCCCAGCACTGCATGAGCATGGACTGGTCGGCCACGGTGCTGGATGCCGCCGGCGTGCAGGCGCCGGCCGGCCATGCGCTGGACGGCGTCTCCCTGCTGCCCGTGCTGCGCGCCGAAGATGCCGAATTCCCGCGCACCCTGCACTGGCGCATGAAGCACCGCGGCCAACGTGCCCTGCGCGATGGCGACTGGAAGTACCTGCGCGTGGACGGCATCGACTACCTGTTCGACCTGGCCGCCGACGAGCGCGAGCGCGCCAACCAGGCAGTGCGCGCGCCCGAGCGTCTGGCCGCCATGCGCAGCGCCTGGGAAGACTGGAACCAGGGCATGCCGCCCATCCCCGAGGACGCCACGGTCAGCCTGGTCTCTTCGGCCCGGGACATGCCCCAGCGCTGAACCGCGCTCCAAGGGGAAAAACGAAGGCGCCGGCACTGCGGCACCCCATGCCCGACAATAGCGGCCATGCTTTTGACCGCGCCCCTGGTGTCCTCCACCCAAGCCCCGCTGGAGGAAACAACCGAATGGATCATTCCCTATGCCGGCGGTCCGTCCTCGGATGCAGCGGATGACGCTGCCGTCGCGGCCGTCTGGGGCGGACTGGAGCTGCCCCATCTCCAATCCCTGCTGGCGCTGATGCAGCCCGCGCCCGCACAGACCGGCACGGAGATGGATTTTTCTCCTCCCCACGAACGCGCCCTGGCGCGCTCGCTGGGCCTGCCCGATGCGCCGGGCCTGATTGCCTGGGCCGCCTGGCAGGCCGGTGAGACGGCACAGGCCTGCGCCTATGTCACGCCCTGCCACTGGCACATAGGCGCAGACCAGGTGCACCAGAGCGATCCCGCCACCACCCCCCTCAGCGATGAGGAATCCCGCCAGCTGCGGGCCCTGCTGGCGCCCTGGTTCGCTGACGACGGCATCGTGCTGGAGTACCAGCAGCCGCAGCGCTGGCTGGCGCGCGGTGCGCTGTTCGATGACCTGGCCACGGCCTCCATGGACCGCGTCATCGGCCGCGACGTGCGGCCCTGGCTGCCCGATGCGCAGCAGGCGCGCGCCCTGCACCGCCTGCAAAGCGAGGTGCAGATGCTGCTCTACACCCATGTCTTCAACGACGCCCGCGCCGCCCGCGGCCAGGTGCCCATCAACGCCTTCTGGGTCCACGGCGCCGGGCGCCTGCAGCCCGGCACGGCCACCGGCGCCAAGGCCGCCGTGCAATGCCTGGACGACCTTCACGCCGCAGCCCTGCAGGGCAACCCCGCTGCGTGGCGCGAGGCCTGGAAGGCGCTGGACGCCGGGCTCATCGCCCGCCTGCTGGAGCGCGTGCGCGCAGGCCACCCGCTCACGCTGACGCTGTGCGGCGAACGCCATGCCATCGCATGGAGCAGCCGCCCGCCGCGCTGGCTGGACAGGCTGACGGGCCTTTTCGGCCCCCGCGCCCTGCCCGACCTGGGCCGCATGCTCTGACACATTGCCCATGAAAATCATCCCCCGCGAGATTCCTGCACAGCAGGCCTGGGCACTGCGCCAGGCCGGCGTCCACCCGCTGCTGGCCCAGCTCTACGCCGCACGCGGCGTGTGCTCCGCCGACGAACTGGACGACACGCCTGCACGCCTGCTGGCCCCCTCCGGCCTGCTGGGCATGGAGGCCGCCGTGCAACTGCTGGCCGACGCCATAGAACGCGGCCTGCGCCTGTGCATCGTGGCCGACTACGACTGCGACGGCGCCACCGCCTGCGCCGTGGGCTGGCGCGGCCTGCGCATGCTGGGCGCGACCGAGGTCGGCTACCTGGTGCCCGACCGCGTGGTGGACGGCTACGGCCTGACGCCCCCCATCGCGCGCCGTGTCAAGGAAACCGGCGCCGACGTGATGGTCACCGTGGACAACGGCATTGCCAGCGTCGAAGGCGTGGCCGAGGCCAAGTCCCTGGGCCTGCAGGTGGTCGTCACCGACCACCACCTGCCCGGCAACCACCTGCCGCTGGCCGATGCCATCGTCAACCCCAACCAGCCCGGCTGCAGCTTCGAGAGCAAGTCCATGGCCGGTGTCGGCGTGATGTTCTACGTGCTGCTGGCCCTGCGAGCCGAACTGCGCGCGCGCGGCCGCTTCGACAAGACCAGCCAGCCCCGTCTGGAGGCCTTGCTGCCCCTGGTCGCCCTGGGCACCGTGGCCGACGTGGTGAAGCTGGACGCCAACAACCGCCGCCTGGTCGCCCTGGGCCTCAAGCAGATACGCCGGGGCCAGATGCAGCCGGGCCTGCAGGCCTTGTTCGACGCGGCCGGCCGCAAGGCCTTTGCGGCCACCACCTTCGACTTCGGCTTCGCGCTGGGTCCGCGCATCAATGCGGCCGGCCGGCTGTCCGACATGACCATCGGCATCGAGTGCCTGACCACGGACGATGCGGGCCGCGCCGCCAACCTGGCGCAGATGCTGGACGCCATCAACCGCGAGCGCCGCGAGCTGGAAGGCGGCATGCGCGAGCAGGCCCTGCTCATGGCCGAAGGCCTGTGCGAGGACGGCATGACGCCGCCGGCCGCCATCAGCGTGTTCGACCCCGACTTCCACGAGGGCGTGGTCGGCATCGTGGCCTCGCGCATCAAGGACCGCATGCACCGGCCCAGCTTCGTCTTCGCCGCCAGCGGCGCGCCGGGGCACGAGCATGAACTCAAGGGCTCGGGCCGCTCCATTCCCGGCTTTCACCTGCGCGACGCGCTGGACCTCGTATCCAAGCGCCACCCCGGCCTGCTGCTGCGCTTTGGCGGCCACGCCATGGCGGCCGGCTGCACCATTGCCGAGGCCGGTTTCGCGGTGTTCGAAAAGGCCCTGGCCCAGGTGGCACAGGAATGGCTGGACGCGGCCACGCTGACGCGCCGCATAGAGACCGACGGACCGCTGGACCCGGATTTCCGCAAGCCCGAAATGGTCGAGCAGCTCAATCTCGCGGTCTGGGGCCAGGGCTTTGCCCCGCCCACCTTCAGCGAACAGCTGGAAGTGCTCTCACAGCGCCTGGTCGGTGAAAAGCACCTGAAACTGCAATTGCGCCATCAGGGCGAAACCGTGGACGGCATCTGGTTCGGCCATACCGACCCGCTGCCGCCATCGGCCTGCATTGCATTTCGCATGGACATCAATGAATGGCGCGGAGAGCGCAAGGTGCAATTCCTGATCGAGGGCGTTCATTCGGACGTTTCCTAGAGATTCCACCGGCCCTTCACGGCGCCGCTCGGTTAATATCCCCGGTTTTTTGCAACAATTTATTGCAAATTCATTCCAAGAAAACCGGGGAAAAACTCATGACTTCTCGCCTGTGGCCTTGCACGGCCATTGCCATCACCCTGGCCGCCGGCCTTTCCGGCTGCGCCACCACCGAGCAATCGCGCACGCTTGAAACGGCCAAACCCGCTTCTGCATACAGCGCCTATCAAGGCCCGCGCAGCCCCATTTCCGTGGGCAAGTTCGACAACCGCTCCAGCTTCCAGCGCGGCATTTTCTCGGACGGAGTCGACCGCCTCGGTGGCCAGGCCAGAACCATCTTGGTAACCCACCTGCAGCAAAGCGGCCGATTCAGCGTGCTGGACCGCGACAACATGTCCGAGACCCGCCAGGAAGCGGGCTTCAACCGGCAGGAGCAGGCGATCAAGGGCGCCACCTACGTCGTGACCGGCGACGTGAGCGAGTTCGGCCGCAAGGTGGTCGGGGACCGCCAGTTCTTCGGCGTGCTCGGCCGTGGCAAGGAGCAGGTGGCCTATGCCAAGGTCAGCCTGAACATCGTCCGGGTGCAGACCTCCGAAGTCGTCTATTCGGTGCAGGGCGCAGGCGAATACAGCCTGTCGAACCGGGAAATCGTGGGATTCGGCAGCACGGCCGGCTATGACTCCACACTCAATGGCAAGGTGCTGGATCTGGCCATCCGCGAAGCCGTGGACAAGCTGGCGGCCGGCATGGACAGCGGTGCATGGAAGCCCGCGCAATGAAGCAGATTCCCCATTCGGCCGCAACCCTGGCTGCACTGGCCATTTGCGCCTCGTTGGCCGGCTGCGCCGCACCGCGCCAGCCGCTGTATGCCTGGAACGATTACCAGCCCCAGGTCTATCAATACCTCAAGGATGATGGAAGCACAGGCGCCGAGGACCAATTGCTCAAGCTGGAAGAAACCCGCCTGAAGGTGCAGGCCGAGGGAAAGGCTTTGCCCCCCGGCTATCGCGCCCATATGGCCATGCTGTATTCCCGGACCGGCAACAACGAAAAGACGGTGCAGCAATTGGCAGAGGAAAAGCAGCATTTCCCCGAATCCGCCAAGTTCATGGACACGCTGCTGCAAACTTTCACGGCCCGCAAGGATTGAGATGCGCCTGAGCACACACATCAAGACCCTGGCCCTGGCCATGACCGTCGCACTGACCGGGTGCGCCACCACTGCGCCCTATGACTATTCGGCACTGCGGGCATCCAAGCCTGCATCCATCCTGGTCATGCCCGCGCTGAACCAGTCGCCGGAAGTGAATGCGCCGGCCGGCGTGCTGTCGCAGATCACGCTGCCGCTGGCCGAGGCTGGCTACTACGTCCTGCCCGTGGCGGTCACCGAGGAAATGTTCCGCCAGAACGGCATCGTCAGCGCCGACGATGCGCAGGAACTGCCCGTGGCCAAGCTCCGTGAAATCTTTGGCGCCGATGCGGCCCTGTACCTGAACATCCGCAACTACGGCACCAGCTATGCGGTGATCAGCAGCGCCTCGGTGGTCACGCTGGACGCCAAACTGGTGGACCTGCGTACCGGCACACAGCTGTGGGACGGCAGCGCCACGGCCTCCAGTGCCGAAGGCCAAAGCTCGGGCGGCGGACTGGTCGGCATTCTGGTGACGGCACTGCTCAACCAGATCCTGGACACCATGAACGACCGCAGCGTGCAGATCGCCTCCATCGCCAACCAGCGCCTGCTGTCGCCCATGGCGCAGCGCGGACTGCTGCCGGGCCCGCGCTCGCCCGACTACGGCAAACCGCGCAACTGACGAAGGCCTGCAGGCCGGCGCACATGCACGCGCCGGCCTGCATCCCCGCTCCTCCCGCTAGAAGGTCTCCCAGTCGTCGTCCGCGCCGGCCTTGGCAGGTGCCCGGGCGGGCGCCTTGGCCACAGGCGGCTGGATCTGGGGCGCCGGTGCATTGCGCACGGCGGCAGCCGGGCGTGCCGCGGGCGCGGGGCGCGCCGCCGCTGCAGGGGCTGCTGCCGGTCGGCGCGCCACGGCGGCTGAACTGGCGGGCGCCTGCGCCCGGGCCGGTGCCAGCGCACTGCCTTCCTGCCCCAGCTTGAACACCGCCACCACCTCGGACAGGCGCCGCGCCTGGTCCTGCATGGCCAGCGCAGCCGCGCTGGATTCCTCGACCAGGGCCGCATTCTGCTGCGTCATCTGGTCGAGCTGGCTCACGGCCTGGTTGACCTGGCCAATGCCGTCGCGCTGCTCGGTGGACGAGGCGGTGATCTCGCCGATGAGGTCGCTGACGCGGCGCACGCTGGAGACGATTTCCTCCATGGAGCGCCCCGCCTGCTCCACCTGCTGCGAGCCCGACTGCACGTTGTCCACGCTGGTGGTGATCAGCAGCTTGATCTCCTTGGCGGCCTCGGCACTGCGCTGCGCCAGCGAACGCACCTCGCCGGCCACCACGGCAAAGCCCCGGCCCTGCTCGCCTGCGCGGGCCGCTTCCACGGCGGCGTTGAGCGCGAGGATGTTGGTCTGGAAGGCAATGCCGTCGATCACGCCGATGATGTCGGCGATCTTGCGGCTGCTGTCCGTGATCTGCTGCATGCTGGTGACCACCTGGGCCACCACGGCGCCACCCTGCTCGGCCGCCTGCGCGGCCGTGGCGGCCAGCTGGTTGGCCTGGCGCGCCGTATCGGCCGACTGGGTGACGGTGGCCGTCAGCTCTTCCATGCTGGCCGCCGTCTCCTCCAGATTCGCCGCCGTCTGCTCGGTACGCGAGGACAGGTCCTGGTTGCCGCTGGCGATCTGGTTGGAGGCCGTGGACACGGACTCCACGCCCGAACGCACCTCGCCCACCACGCCGCGCAGCCGCTGGGCCATGCCGTTGAGCGCCTGCAGCAGATGGCCCAGCTCATCGCCCCGGTTGCTTTGCACCGACCCCGTGAGGTCGCCTGCGGCAATGCCGTCGGCCAGCGCCACGGCCTGATCCAGCGGACGTGTGATGGAACGCATGATGGCCATGCCCATGAACAGGCCCAGGGCCACGATGAGCGCGCTGGCCAGGGCGCCGATCCAGTAGGCCCGGGTGCGGTGGGCGACGCCCTCCTCGCGCGCCAGCTCGCTTTGGCGCTCCTGCTGCTGCACAAAGGCTTCCTGCGCCGTGTTGTAGCGCTCGGCCGCCGGGCGCAGCTGCTTTTCCACGATGTCGAAGGTGGAGGCGAAGTCGCTGGCCTTGCGCGCATCCTGGGCCGCCGAGTTGGCCTTGAGCGTTTCCCGGCGCTCGGCCGCCACGGCCTCCAGCGCCTGCTTGCCCTTGGCATCGAGCTGCAGCTCGCCCACCTGCTTTTGCAGCACGTTGATGCGTTCTATGCCCTTGCTCATCAGCGCGCGCTGCTGCGCGGCCAGCGTCTCGTCGGGCGACATGGCCGCGACGATGGAGCGCTCCACGCTCATCTGAGTCAGATGCCGCCACTCGCGCGCCAGCGTGGCGCCGCGCTGCGCGGTCATCACGTCGGTGTTGATCTTCTCGTTGACTCCGTGCAGATAGAACAGGATGCCGCCGTTGACCGCCAGCATGCTCACCAGCAGTCCCAGCACCAGGGCCCAGAGTTTCTGGGCGACGGTGATTTGATTCAGATTCATGGAAAAACCGATCTTTTTTCTAACAATGCCGGAGCCTGGCCATGGCGCCCCGCCGACCTTCGCTCCGGGCAATCATTCTTGTCCACCCTTGACGGCGCCTGGCTGATCATCGTCATGCCGCTGTCACTATTGAGGGCGGTAAACCCGCACTCAGGGAAGTCCCCAGCCGCAGCGCCAGGCTCGGAAAAGGACCGACACCTACAATGGGCCGGTGCCCAAGTCCTATCTGAATGCCGATCTGCACAGCCACTCCGTGGTCTCGGATGGAACGCTGACGCCTGAACAACTGGCCGAACGTGCCGCAGCCCGCGGCGTGCAGCTGTGGGCGCTGACCGACCACGACGAGGTCGGCGGCCAGCACCGCGCAGCCGCCGCAGCGCGCGCCTGCGGCCTGGACTACCTGACGGGCGCAGAGATCTCGGTGAGCTTTGCAGGCACCACGGTGCACATCGTGGGCCTGGGCTTTGACGCAGACGACCCGGCCCTGGTCGAAGGCCTGCATGCCACGCGCGACGGACGCGGTCCCCGCGCCCGCGAGATGGCCCGCCAGCTGGAGCTGGCCGGCATTGAAGGCAGCTACGAAGGCGCGCTGCGCTTTGCCGGCAATCCCGCGCTGATCTCGCGCACGCATTTCGCGCGCTTTCTCGTGGAATCCGGCCGCTGCCGCGACACCGGCGAGGTGTTCCGCCACTACCTGACCGAAGGCCATCCCGGCTACGTGCCCCATACCTGGGCGCGCCTGGCCGACGCCGTGCGCTGGATCACGCAGGCCGGCGGCGTGGCGGTGATCGCCCACCCGGCCCGCTATGCGCTGACGGCCAACGAGGAGTACGCGCTGTTTTCCGAATTCAAGGCCCATGGGGGCCAGGGCGTGGAGGTCGTCACCGGCAGCCACCGCCCCAGCGAGTACGCCGTCTATGCCGACATGGCCCGCGAGTTCGGCCTGGCCGCCTCGCGCGGCAGCGACTTCCACAGCCCCGAGGAGTCGCATACCGACCTGGGCGACCTGCCCTACCTGCCGGGCCAGCTGACGCCGGTATGGGAACTGCTGGGCGAGCGCATTCAGCCGGCCTGAGCCCTTCCCGCAAACAACGCACACCATGGTCCTACGCTTCGAAGCCCACCCCGACAATCCCCAACCCCGTCTCATCAAGCAGGCCGCCGACATGCTGCGCCAGGGCGCCATCCTGGCCATTCCAACGGACTCCAGCTATGCCCTGGTCTGCCATCTGGACGACCGCCCTGCGGTGGAGCGGCTTCGCCGCATCCGCCAGATCAACGACAAGCACCACCTCACGCTGCTGTGCCGCGACCTGTCGGAGCTGTCCAGCCATGCGCGCGTGGACAACCGCCAGTACCGGCTGTTGAAGCTGGCCACACCGGGGCCGTACACCTTCATCCTGGAAGCCTCCAAGGAAGTGCCCAAGCGCCTGAGCCACCCCTCGCGCAAGACCATCGGCCTGCGCGTGCCGGACCGCAAGGGCACGCAGCTGCTGCTGGAGCAGCTGGGCGAGCCGCTGATCGCCACCACGCTGATCCCGCCCGGAGAGACCGAGGCCCTGCATGACGCGGATGCCATCCTGGAGCGCTTTCCCCACGAGCTCGATGCCATCGTCGATGCAGGTGCCTGCCCCTCGGAGCCGACCACGGTGATCGACCTGGTGCCCATGGCCCTGGGCAATCCGCCCACCGTGGTGCGGCAAGGCCGGGGCAGCCTGGAGGCCCTGGGCCTGGAAATGACCTGAATCCCCCCCCCGCACAAGCATCAACGCCGGGCATGCCCGGCGTCTGTTTTTGCAGCTTGATCCTGAAAGGCGTTCAGTGCTGTGCCCACTCCAGGGGCCGGGGTGCAGCAGCCGACACGCGCTGCAACGGCCTCGTCACAGCGGCGGACAAGGCTGCGGCGGGAGCCATCGACGGCTTCTGCGGCTGCACCCGCACGCCAGCGCCAGCATCCTGCGGCTCGTCATCGAGCTTGAAGGCACCCACGGCCTGCTCCAGCTCCTGGGCGCGCTCGCTCAGCGCTGAGGCCGCACGCGAGGCCTGATGCACCAGGGCCGCGTTCTCCTGGGTGGCGCTGTCCATGTGGCCCACGGCGGCGTTGACCTGGGCAATGCCTTCGCTTTGCTCGCGCAGGGCCTGCGACATTTCGCCGAGCAGGCCCGAGACCTGGCCCACGGCGCCGACAATCTCCTGCATGGTGGCGCCCGCCTGGTTGACCAGGCCCGCGCCGCTTTCCACCTGGCGCACGCTGGTGGTGATCAGTTCCTTGATCTGCTTGGCAGCCTCGGCCGAACGGCCGGCCAGGCTGCGCACCTCGCTGGCCACCACGGCGAAGCCCCGACCCTGTTCGCCCGCGCGTGCCGCCTCCACGGCCGCGTTCAGCGCAAGGATATTGGTCTGGAAGGCAATGCCTTCGATGACCTGGATGATGTCCACGATCTTGCGCGAGCTGCCGCTGATGGCCTCCATGGTCTGCACCACCTCGCCCACCACGGCCCCCCCGCGCCTGGCCGTGGACGATGCATCGACGGCCAGGCCGCTGGCCGAATGCGCGCGCTCCGCGTTCTGGCGCACGGTGGCCGTGAGTTGCTCCATGCTGGCCGCCGTCTGGGCCAGCGCCGAGACCTGGGCCTCGGTGCGGCGCGACAGGTCGGTGTTGCCGGCGTCGATCTCACCGGCCGACAGGCCGATGGAATCCGTGGACTGCTTGATGCGGCCGACCAGCTCGGTCAGCGTGTCTTCCATGGTGCCCAGCGCGCCCAGCAGGCGGCCGAAGTCGCCCTGCAGCTCGGTCGAAAACTCCTGACTCAGGTCGCCGGCGGCCACCGTTTCGGCAATCAGGATGGCCTGGCCCAGCGGCTGCACGATGCCGCGCCGCAGGCTGAACCAGGCCACCAGGGCCAGTGTGCAGACGGCCGCCCCCAGGCCCAGCACCCACCAGCGCGTGTGCACCAGCGCCTGCTCGGCCACCGTGGTCGCCCCGCCGGCCGCCAGCGCCTGCTCGGCCTGCCCCAGCGAGAGCACCGTGACCGCCATCATCGTGAACACCAGCAGATTGATACCGCCGAACGCAATCACCAGCCGCCAGCCTATCGGCAGCCTGCCCAAGCCCAGTACGCCCACGTGCCACCTCTTGTCCATATGGCCCGAGGGCCTTGGTGAAAAACCTGTTGATTCGCCCATCGCATTGCTGTTTCATTTTGCAACATAGAGGCGGCTGTTGCCAATCCGCGGGAAACCACCATATCCGGTCGGCCGCAGCGCTGCGCACGGGCTCTGGCGGTGCCCAGCGGCAAGGGTGGCCGCCGTCTGAGACAATGCCCGCCGTGGACATCTCCAACCTCATCCAGACCGTACTCATCTATGCCCTGCCCGTGCTCTTCGCGATCACGGTGCACGAGGCTGCCCACGGCTATGCCGCACGCCACTTCGGCGACAACACGGCCGCCATGATGGGACGCATCACGCTCAACCCCATCAAGCACATCGACCCCATCGGCACCATCCTGATGCCGCTGCTGCTGTATTTCGCCACCTCGGGCGCCTTCCTGTTCGGCTACGCCAAGCCCGTGCCCGTGCGCTTCGACCAGTTGCGCAACCCCAAGCGCGACATGATCTGGGTGGCCCTGGCGGGCCCGGCCTCCAATTTCGTGCAGGCGCTGATGTGGGGCGTGCTGCTCGTGGTTCTGGTCGGATCGGGAGTGGGCGAGCGCTTCTTCATTGAAATGTGCCGCGCCGGCATCCTGGTCAATCTGGTGATGTGGGCCTTCAACCTCTTCCCGCTGCCGCCGCTGGACGGCGGGCGCATCCTCGTCGGCCTGCTGCCCTGGCGCCAGGCGCAATGGGTGGCGCGGATCGAACCCTGGGGATTCTTCATCGTCATGGGACTGGTCATCGCCGGCGTGGTCGGCAGCCTGTGGCTGCGGCCGCTGATGGATCTCGGCTATGCCGTGATCGATCTCGCGTTGACGCCGCTGATCGCGCTGCTGCGCTGAACGCGCGGCAGACCCGCCCAGCCTGCCCGTCAGATTCCCTTCTTTTCTCTCTATTGCCTGTCGCAGTCTCCCGTCATGAGCACTATCCGTTTCCTCACCGGCATCACTCCCAGCGGAACCCCGCACCTCGGCAACTATGCCGGCATGCTGCGCCCGGCCATCGCGGCCAGCCGCTCGCGCGAGGTGGAGAACTTCTACTTCCTGGCCGACTACCACGCACTGATCAAGTGCCAGGACCCGGCGCGCGTGCAGCGCTCCACCATCGAGATCGCGGCCAGCTGGCTGGCGGCGGGGCTGGACCCCGAGCATGTGACCTTCTACCGCCAGTCCGACATCCCCGAGATCCCCGAGCTGTGCTGGCTGCTGACCTGCGTGACCGGCAAGGGCCTGCTCAACCGCGCCCACGCCTACAAGGCGGCCGTGGACAAGAACCACGCGGACGGCGCCGAGACCGATGACGGCGTGACTGCCGGCCTGTTCATGTACCCCGTGCTGATGGCTGCCGACATCCTGGCCTTCAACGCCCACAAGGTGCCCGTGGGCCGCGACCAGGTCCAGCACATCGAGATGGCGCGCGACATGGCCTCCAGCTTCAACCACATCTATGGCGGCGAGTTCTTCACGCTGCCCGAGGCACAGGTCGAGGACAACGTGGCCACGCTGCCCGGCCTGGACGGCCGCAAGATGAGCAAGAGCTACAACAACACCATCCCGCTGTTCTCCACGCGCGAGCAGCTGCGCAAGCTCATCGGCAGCATCACCACCGATTCGCGCACGCCCGGCGAGCCCAAGGAAGTCGAGGGCTCGGCCCTGTTCCAGATCTACCAGGGCTTTGCCAGCGAGGAAGAAACCGAGGCGCTGCGCCGCCAGTACGCCGAAGGCATTGCCTGGGGCGACGCCAAGCAGCAGCTGTTCGAGCGCATCGACCGCGAGCTGGCCCCCATGCGCGAACGCTACGAGCACCTGGTGGCCCATCCGGGCGAACTGGAGGACATCCTGCAGGCCGGCGCCACCAAGGCCCGACGCGAGACCCTGCCCCTGATCCGAGAACTGCGCTCGGCCGTCGGCCTGCGCAGCCTGGCCCAGGCCCCCGTGGCCGCCAAGGCCAAGGCCGCGAAGCAGGCCCTGCCCCAGTTCAAGCAATACCGCGAAGCCGACGGCAAGTTCTACTTCAAGCTCGTGGCTGCCGACGGCCAGCTGCTGCTGCAAAGCCTGGGCTTCGACGCCCCCAAGGAAGCCGGCCAGGCCATCGGCCAACTGCAAAGGGAAGGCGAGGCGGCCCTGTCCGCACTGCAGTCCCGGCTGCAGCCCGCCGACGCGCAGTTGGTGCTGGCCGCCCTGCAGCAACTGCGCGATGCTTCGGAGTAAGGGTAAGCTTCGCTTGAGAAACCGCATATTTGCGGGCAGTCTTGCCCGCAAGCCCTGCGCCCGGGATTCTGGCGCTTGCGTGAAAGGACATTGGGATGCGTATCGCTGCTCTGGACGATGATCCGCTGCAACTGGAGATGCTGCGTCAGGTTGCGCTGGAGACGGGCCACAGCTGCCACACCTACCAGACGGGCTCGGCCCTGCAGTTGGAACTGCGCCGCGAGAGCTTCGACCTTCTGATCGTGGACTGGCACCTTCCGGACATGGAAGGAACGGACCTGGTGCGGTGGACGCGCGGCCATGTGAGCCGCGAGCTGCCCATCCTCATCATCACCCACCGCAGCGAAGAGGCCGACATCGTCGAAGGCCTGTCCTGCGGCGCAGACGATTTCATGGTCAAGCCCGTGCGCCACGGCGAGCTGCGCGCGCGCATGGCCGCCCTGCTGCGCCGCGCCTATCCGGTGAATACGCAAAGCGTGCTGGAGTTCGGCCCCTTCCGATTCCTCACCACCACCAACAGCCTGGAAATGAATGGCCAGCCCATCGAGGTGACGCACCGCGAGTACACGCTGGCCCTGACGCTGTTCCAGAACCAGGGCCGCCTGCTGTCGCGCGAACACCTGCGCGAAGCCGTGTGGGGCCACAACGCCGAAGTGCAGTCACGCTCGCTGGACACACATATCTCGCGCCTGCGCGCGCTGCTGAACCTGCGCGCCGGTCAGCCCTACGCCATCAGCGCCGTGTACGGCTACGGCTACCGCCTGGACGTGCCTGACGAGGCATTGCAGGCGGCACCTCAAACACCATGAACAGACTTTTGCTCGCCGCCAGCCTGCGCGGGCCCGTCGCGCGGGCCTGCCTGCTGGCAAGCCTGGCCCTGCTGGGCGCTGCCGCCACACAGGCCCAGATCAAACCCGCCGCCAGCGGCGGCGACATGCTCGCCCACCGCGTGGCCACAGGCGACACCCTGGAACAGCTGGCCAGCCGCTACCTGGGCGATGCACGCCAGTGGACCCAGCTGCAGCAGCACAACGGCGTGGCCAACCCGTACCGTCTGCGGCCCGGCTCCGTGCTGGAGATTCCCGTGCGCCTGCTGCGCGCCGCCGTGGCCTCCGTGGAATTCGTGCAGGGCGATGCGCGCAGCACACGCGCGCTCGACCATCTGGCCGACACGCAAGGCGGCTCGGCCGAAGACGCAGGCCAGGTCCTGCGCAAGGGACAGACGCTGCAGGAAGGCGATCGACTGCAGCTTGCGCCGGACGCCTTTGTGGCCGTGCGCCTGGCCGACGGCTCTTTGGTGCGCGTGCAGTCGCAGTCCGATGTCCTGCTGCGCCAGATGCGCCGCAAGGGCCGGGCCGGCAGCCTGCAGTCCGTGATCGACCTGCGAGAAGGCAGCGTGGAGGCCTCGGTCCCCCCCGAGCAGGGCAATGCCCAGCGCCGCTTCGAAGTGCGCACGCCTGCGGCATCGACCAGCGTGCGCGGCACGCGTTTCCTGGTGCAGACCGATGCGGCAGGCAGGACAGCGGCCGCCGTCGACGAAGGCACGGTCGCCGTGGGCTCTGACGCCTCTGGCGCACCTTCCGGAGATGCGCTGCTGCACCCCGGCCAGGGCGTGGCCGTGACGGCAGACGGCCGCGTCGGCCAACCCCGCCCCATGCTGGGTGCGCCCGACATCACCGCCTGGCCCGCCTTGGCGGAAGACGCCAACTGGATCAGCCTGCCCCTGCCGGCCTTGCCCGGCGCCGTGCGTTACCAGCTGCAGCTGTCGCGCGACGCAGACATGACCCAGGTGCTGCGCAGCGCCAGCTTCCAGGCCACGGCCTCACCGCTGCGCCTGGCAGGCGTGGACGATGGCGACTATGTACTGTCCCTGCGCGGCATCGACGCCCAGGGCATTCCGGGTGCAGCCAGCCGGCGCGCCCTGCGCGTCAAGGCCCATCCCGTGCCGCCGCTGTACGAATCACCGCAGGCCGACGCCACCGTGGGCCTGGGCCGCGCCGGCCTGCAGTGCACCAAGGTGGTGGGCGCCGTGCGCTACCGCATCCAGGTCGTTTCTGCCGATGCCCAGGCCGGCTTTGCCGAACCCGCCATCGACGCGCGCGACCTGAACGACTGCACATTGCCCGCAGCCGCGCTGGCCCGGCTGCCGGCCGGCCGCTATCTTTGGCGCGCCGCCAGCATCCGCACACTGGCCGACGGCAAGCCCGACCAGGGCCCGTTCGCCGCAGCCCAGGCCATGCAGCTGGCGGCCGTGCCGCCCCAGCCCTCGGCCAGCGCGCTGCAGATGGGCGACGGCCCCGCCGAGGGCAGCCGCCAGATCCGCTGGAGTGGCGAGCCCGGCCAGTGCTACCACGTGATGGTGGCGCGCGACCAGGAGTTCACCGCGCCGCTGGTTGACCTCTGGACCGACCAGCCGCAATGGAGCACCGAGGACCTGCCCGCAGGCAGCTACTACCTGCGGCTGCAGATCGAGGACGCCAACGGCCTGCGCAGCGATTTCTCGGCCGCACGCCAGTTCCGCACCGGCAGCTGGATCGTCGATGCCAGCGGCGAGATGATGCAATCGGGCAGCGGAGAGCGCCTGCAGCGCCAGTAACCGCACCCGTTCAATCCTTGACCGCGCTTGTCCACCCTGCCGCCTTCGCCTGACAGTCCCGCCACGCCGGCGCAGCAGGTGCAGCCGGCGCCCGCGCGTGGCCGGGGGCTGCGGCGGGACTGGCTGCTGCTGGCGGCGGGACTGCTGTCCCTGGTGTTCTGGCTCAGCGGTGACGGGCAGCTGGAGCGCATCAACGGACTGGTGCAGGACACGGCCAGCTGGCTGCACCGCCCCAAGGCATCTCAGGACATCGTCATCGTGGCCATCGACGATGCCAGCATCGACGCCATAGGCCGCTGGCCCTGGAGGCGTGCCCTGCACGCGGGCCTGCTGGAGCGCATCAGCCAGGCCCCGCCGCGCGCCATCGGCCTGGACGTGATGCTCAGCGAAGAAGATCTGGACTATCCCGGCGATGACCTGCTGCTGGCGCGCGTCCTGCAGCGCAGCGGCCGCACCGCCTTGCCCGTGGCGCCGGGCACGGATCCGCTGCCGGCCTTTGCACAGGCTGCGGCAGCGCTGGGCCACACCCAGCTGCCCGTGGATTCCGACGGCGCCGTGCGCAGCTTCCATGCCATTGAAGGCAGCGCGCAGCAGCCCTGGTGGCACATGGCGCTGGCCCTGCACTGCGTGGGCCAGCACGGCCGCGCATGCGCCCGCCCCGAACCCGTGCCGCCGCTGGACCCCGGCACACCCGCATGGCAGCGCCGCCAGCGGGAGATCATTGCCTTCGCACAGGCCAGGCCCGAGCAGGGCGCGCGTGACCGCTCGCCCTTCACCACCTATTCGTACATCGACGTGCTGCGCGGCCGCATTCCTGCTGCGGCATTTCGCGGCAAATACGTGCTCATAGGAACGACGGCCGCCGGACTGGGAGCGCAGTTCACCGCACCGCTGGGTGCCAGCGCGCGCCCCATCTCCAGCGTGGAAATGCTGGCCCATGTGCTCAACGGCAGCCTGCAGGGCTCGCACGTACACCGCGCTTCGGCGGGGCTGGACCGTGCGCTCAACACCGCAGCCGTGCTGCTGGCCCTGCTGGCCCTGGCCTGGCTGGGCCCTTCGGGCGGCATGCTGGCCTGCGCGCTGCTGGCCCTGGCCTGCCTGTCGCTGGCCGGGCTGGCACCACGCATCTGGCAGGTGCAGACGGCCCCTGCCGCAGCCCTGCTGGGCCTGGCCCTGGCCTATCCGCTGTGGAGCTGGCTGCGCCTGCGCGCCGCCGCCCGCTTTCTGGCACTGGAACTGCGAGACCTGCAGGGCCAGGGCCTGCCCACCGCGCTGCGCCTGGGCGGCGACCTGCTGGACCAGCGCATTGCCGCCGTCGAGCAGGCTTCGCGGCAACTACGCGCCCTGCATCATTTCGTCAGCGAAAGCCTGCGCCAGCTGCCCTCGCCCACCTTTGTCTGCGACCGCCAGGGCCATGTGCTGCTGGCCAATGCCGCGGCCCATGCCTATGCGCGCAGCCTGGATCACGACCTGCGCGCTGGCGACTCCCTTCCCAGGCTGCTCGATGGCCTGCGGGCGCTGGACACGGCGCCCGGCCCACAAGCCGGCAGCCCACTGCTCACGGCCAGGGCGCTTGCCGCCGGCGGCCTGCCGCTCAGCAGCGAGGGGCGCGACGGCCGCGGCCGCAGCCTGATGCTGCTGGTCCAGGCCTTCGAGGCTCCGCCCACCGCAGGCTGGCTGATCACCCTGGTCGATATCAGCGATCTGCGCAGCGCCCAGGCCCAGCGCGACCAGGCCATGCAGTTCATCTCGCACGACATACGGGCGCCCGTGGCATCCATCATCACCTTGCTGGAGATGCAGCGTGGTTCCGTACAAGCGCCCGACCTGGGCATGCTGCTCCCGCGCATCGAAGGCTATGCCCAGGCCTCCCTGCAGCTGGCCGACGATTTCGTGCACCTGGCTCGTGCCCAGCAGCAGGCGCTGCGCCAGCAGCAGCTGGACCTGGGCCTGGTGCTGGACCAGGCCGTGGAAAGCTGCTGGGCCCAGGCCAGCGCCGCCCATGTGCAGCTGGAATTCAGCCTGCCCGAGCAGGAATGCCCCGTGCTGGGCGACCCGGGCATGCTCCACCGCGCAGCCGTCAACCTGATCGGCAACGCCATCAAGTACGGAGCGCACGGGCAACAGGCAAGCGGCGCCACGGTGCAATGCCTGCTGCTGCAGGACGCCGGCCATTGCCGCATCGCCATCCGGGACCACGGACCCGGCATGGATGCGCAGGCCGTCGCCCGCCTGAGCCAGCCCTTCGAGCGCCTGGACCACCATCAGCACCTGGACGGCGCAGGCCTTGGGCTGGCCTTTGTCCGCACCGTGGCTGCCCGCCATGGCGGGCAGCTGCAGATAGAAAGCGCGCCAGGCCAGGGAAGCACCTTCAGCATCGTGCTGCCGAAGGCGCAGCAAGCCTGACCGGGGGTGTCATCCCGGCGGGTGGCCCGTGAAAACGAAAAAGCCCTGAAGTCTTTTAACTTCAGGGCTTTGCGTTTTTTGGTGCGGCTGGCAGGAATCGAACCCACGACCCCTTGGTTCGTAGCCAAGTACTCTATCCAGCTGAGCTACAGCCGCAACGCTTCGCATTGTAGCAGCGGGTTTTGGAGCTTCCAGGCAAAAGCGCCATATTTCTGCAAAAAACCTGGAAGTCGCATTCAATGGCAGCCAGGCGCAGCCATGCCAGCCGGCAGCGTCGCGCCCAGCAAAAAAGCCTGCCGCCCGGAAAGGCGGCAGGCTTTCTCATACCAATGGATGGTAGGGCCTCCCAGAGTCGAACTGGGCACCAACGGATTATGAGTCCGCTGCTCTAACCAAGCATGAGCTAAGGCCCCTGATTCACCAGGGCAGCGCGGATGCACGCCATGGCAAACGGCTATTGTAGATCCTAACCTGCGCGGCTCAGCGCTTGTGGCTCAGCGCGTTGCTGACCAGCTTGGAGGTGATGTCCACGATCTGGATCATGCGGTCGTAGTGCATGCGGGTGGGGCCGATCACGCCCAGCGTGCCCACCACCTTGCCATCGAGCTCGTAGGGCGCGCTGACCACGGACAGCTCCTCGAAGGGCACGACCTGACTTTCGCCCCCGATGTAGATGCGCACACCTTCGGCCTGGCTGGAGAAATCCAGCAGTCTGAGGATCTGGGTCTTTTGCTCGAACAGGTCGAAGGCGCGGCGCAGATTGCCCATGTCGCTGGAGAAATCACTGACCGACAGCAGGTTGCGTTCGCCCGCGATGACCACGTCCTCCTGGGCACTGGTCATGGCCTCCGTGCCCACGTTGACGGCTGCCTGCATGAGGGTGGCCACCTCGCCGCGCAAAAGCTCGACCTCGCCCTTGAGGCGCTCGCGCACCTCTTCCATGGCCAGGCCTGCGTAGTGGCTGTTGAGAAAGTTCGATGCCTCGATCAGCTGGGAGGCTGAGTAATCCACGTCGGTGAAGATGACGCGGTTTTGCACGTCACCGTCGGGCGAGACGATGATGACCAGAAAGCGCCGCTCCGACAGTCGCACGAATTCGATGTGCTTGAACACCGAGGTGCGGCGCGGCACCAGCACCACGCCCACGAACTGGGAAAGGCTGGACAGCAGGTTGGCGGCGTTGGCGATGACTTTCTGCGGCTGCTCGGGCACGAGCTCGGGCGTCACGATATCTGCACGGTCCGCCGTGAGCATGGTGTCCACGAACAGCCGGTAGCCCCGGGCGGTCGGAATGCGGCCGGCCGAGGTGTGCGGACTGATGATCAACCCCAGGTCTTCGAGGTCAGCCATCACATTGCGTATCGTGGCAGGCGACAATTCAAGCCCCGACGCACGCGACAGGGTCCGCGAGCCCACAGGCTGGCCGTCAGCGATGTAACGCTCGATCAGCGCTTTGAGCAACAACTTGGCACGTTCGTCGAGCATGTGATGATTTTAATGATGTAATTTCCAGAAATGACGTCCACGTTTCGCCACGTTGCCTTGATCGGGAAATACCACGCTCCCAGCGCAAGCGCCCCGTCCGAGAATGCCAGCAACGCGCTCGAGCGCATTGCGGACTTCCTCAGGCGCCAGGGCTGCGAAGTCGTGCTTGATACCCAATCGGCCCTGCACGCAGGGCTCACAGACTACCCCACCCTCGATGTCGATGGCCTGGGCAGGCATTGCGACCTGGGCCTGGTCGTCGGCGGCGACGGCACCATGCTCGGCGTGAGCCGGCACCTGGCGCAATACGGAACGCCCCTGATCGGGGTGAACCAGGGCCGCCTGGGCTTTGTCACCGACATCGCGCTGGAGGACTTCGAGGCCACGCTCACGCCCATGCTGCAGGGCGAGTACGAAGAGGACCTGCGTCCCCTGATGTGCGCCCGCGTGATCCGCGACGGCGAATGCGTGTTCGAGGCCCTGGCCATGAACGACGTGGTGGTCAACCGCGGCGGCACCTCCGGCATGGTGGAGTTGCGCATCGAGGTCGGCGGCCGCTTTGTCTCCAACCAGCGCGCCGACGGCCTGATCGTGGCCACGCCCACGGGCTCCACGGCCTATGCGCTGTCCGCCGGCGGGCCGATGATGCATCCCTCCATCCCCGCCTGGGTGATGGCACCCATTGCGCCGCACAACCTGTCCAATCGCCCCATCGTGCTGTCCGATGCCAACGAGGTCACGATCGAAGTCGTGGCCGGGCGCGATGTCAGCGCCAATTTTGACATGCAGTCGCTGGCCTCGCTGCAGCACGGCGACCGCATCCTCGTGAGCCGCGCCCACCACAGCGTGCGCTTTCTGCACCCCAAGGGCTGGAACTACTTCGCCACGCTGCGCAAGAAACTGGGCTGGAACGAGGGAGGCGCCTGACCATGGCGCTCAAGCGCATCGTGCTGCGCGACTTCGTGATCGTGCAGGCCCTGGATCTGGACTGGCATGCGGGCTTCACCGTGCTGACCGGGGAGACCGGCGCCGGCAAATCCATCCTGATCGACGCATTGCAGCTGGCCCTGGGCGCCCGCGCCGACGCCGACGTGGTGCGCGAAGGCTGCCCCCAGGCCGACATCTGCGTGGAGTTCGACGGCTGCGCGCGGCTGCGCCCCTGGCTGGAGGCGGCAGGCCTGGCCTGCGAGGACAACAGCCTGCTGCTGCGGCGCACAGTGGACACCCAGGGCCGCAGCCGCGCCTGGATCAACGGCACGCCGGCCACGGCCACGCAGCTGCGCGCACTGGGCGAGCAGTTGATCGACATCCACGGCCAGCATGCCTGGCAAAGCCTCACGCGGCCCGACGCAGCACGCGCGCTGCTGGACGCCTATGCGGGCATAGACAGCCGCGAGGTCCAGGCCTGCTGGAGCCGCTGGAGCCAGGCACGACAAGCCCTGCAGCATGCGCAATCCGCCCAGGACAGCCTGCAGCGCGAACGCGAGCGGCTGCAGTGGCAGATCACCGAACTCGACAAGCTGGCCCCGCAGGCCGACGAGTGGGACGAGCTCAATGCCCAGCACACGCGCCTGTCGCATGCCCAGACCCTGATAGACACCGCCCAGACCACGCTGCAGATGCTGGAGGACGACGAGGCCGGCGTGATCACTCCGCTGGGCCGCGCCAGCCATCTGATACAGAACCAGGAACACCTGGAGCCCGAGTTCCAGAACATCGCCGACGTGCTGGCCTCGTGCACGGCCCAGGTGCAGGATGCGCGCCATTCGCTGCAGGCCTATCTGCGCCGCGCCGACCTGGACCCCGAACGCCTGGCCGAGCTGGATGCACGCCTGTCGCTGTGGATGCAGCTGGCGCGCCGCTACCGCCGCACGCCCGATGAGCTGCCGGCACTGCTGGCCGGCTGGCGCCAGGAGCTGCAGCAGCTGGACGCCGCCGTGGACATCGAGGCCCTGCACGCTGCAGAGCAATCCGCGCAGCAGCACTACCAGGCCAGCGCCCGGGTGCTGTCGCAGCAACGCGCCCTGGCTGCGCCGCGCCTGTCGCGCGCCATCACCCAGGCCATGCAGGGCCTGGGCATGGAAGGCGGCCTGTTCGAGGCCGCCCTGTCCACGGCCGACTCCCCCGGTGCCTTTGGCGTGGACAGCGTGGCCTTCCTGGTCGCCGGCCATCCTGGAGCCAGCCCCAAGCCGATTGCCAAGGTGGCGTCGGGCGGTGAGCTGTCGCGCATTTCGCTGGCCATTGCCGTGACCACCAGCGAGCTGGGCGAGGCCGGCACGCTGATCTTCGACGAGGTGGACTCGGGCGTGGGCGGCGCCGTCGCCGAGACCGTGGGCCGCCTCATGCATGCGCTGGGCCGATCGCGCCAGGTGCTGTCCGTCACCCATCTGCCGCAGGTCGCAGCCTGTGCCGACCACCACTATCTGGTGGCCAAGCAGCGCGCACGGCAAGGCACACTCAGCACCGTGCAGCCGCTGGACAGCGCCGCGCGCGAGGCAGAGCTGGCCCGCATGCTGGGCGGCGAGCGCCAGTCCGAAACCACGATGGCCCATGCCCGCGAAATGCTGGCCATGGCGCGCCAGGCACCCCCGCCCCGCCCGGCGCCGCGCAGGCCCGGCCGGCAGCGGCCGCAGGCCGACGCGCAGCGTACCCGGCCCAAGCCGGGCCGTGCGGCCAACGGCGCGCGCAACACCAATGGAGGCTGATGCCATGTCGCTTGAGATCGTGCTGATCACCGGGATGTCCGGATCGGGCAAATCCGTCGCCCTGCATGCGCTGGAGGATGCCGGCTACTACTGCGTGGACAACCTGCCTCCCGAGCTGCTGTCCGCCTTCGTCGAACTGGAGCACGGCCGCCACAGCAACAAGGTGGCCATCGCCATGGATGCGCGCAGCGCCGGCGGACTGCCCCACCTGCCCGGCCAGCTCGAACGGCTGCAGCGCCAGGGTGTCGTGCCCCACCTGGTCTTTCTGGACGCCACCACGGGCACCCTCGTGCGGCGCTTCTCCGAAACGCGGCGCCGCCATCCTCTGTCGCAAGGGCCTGTCGCCGAGGGCCGCCGCGCCCTGGTGCAGGACATAGAAACCGAGCGCGAGCTGCTGGGCGACCTGCGCGAGAAGTCGCATGTCATCGACACCAGCCACCTGCGCTCGTCCCAGCTGCAAAGCTATATCAAGGAGCTGATTGCGGCCCCGGTGGGCCAGATGACGCTGGTCTTCCAGTCCTTCGGCTTCAAGCACGGCCTGCCCTCGGATTCCGACTATGTGTTCGATGTGCGCATGCTGCCCAACCCGCACTACGAACCCCAGCTGCGCCCGCTGACCGGCATGGATGCGCCCGTGGCCGAGTTCCTGCGCCAGCAGCCCGGCGTGGACCAGATGCGCCGCGACATCCAGCAGTTCCTGGAATCCTGGCTGGACATGATGGCCAGCAACCACCGCAGCTATGTCACCGTGGCCATCGGCTGCACGGGGGGCCAGCACCGCTCGGTCTTCCTGGTCGAGGAACTGGCGCGGCACTTCGCCCCGCGCTGGCCCACGCTGTGCCGGCACCGCTCGCTGGACAGCCGGCCCACCCCCAAGCCTGCCGACCTGCTTGCGCACGACATCTGAAGCGCCAGGGTCCGCTCCCGGAGTACTGCGATGCAAGGCATGCCGATGACGAACGCCCCGCGCGTGTTGCTGGTGGAGGACGACCCCGCCATCGCGCGCACCGTCTGCTATGCGCTGGAGCGTGACGGCATCGCCGTGCGCCACTGCCTGCAGCTGGCAGACGCACGCGCGCAATGGCAGGCGCAGCCGCCCGATGCCCTGCTGCTGGACGTGGGCCTGCCCGATGGCAACGGCCTGGACTGGTGCCGCGAGCTGCGCCAGGCCGGCGCCGCCGTGCCGCTGCTGGTGCTCAGCGCACGCGGCGAGGAAATGGACCGCGTGCTGGGCCTGGAGCTGGGCGCCGACGACTACCTGACCAAGCCCTTCAGCCCGCGCGAGCTGGTGGCCCGCACCCGCGCCCTGCTGCGCCGTGCGCAGCGCCTGCAGCCCGCGCCCACAGCCAGCACAGCGCCGCCGGCAGATGCCCTGTTCAGCATCGATACGCAAGGCCAGCGCGTGCGCATGCAGGGCGTGCCCCTGGAGCTGACGCGGCGCGAGTACCAGCTGCTGCGCTGCCTGCTGGAGCGCCCCGGACGCATCCTGAGCCGCGAGTTCCTGCTCGACAGCATCTGGGGCCAGGACAGCGACAGCACGGACCGCACCGTGGACACCCACGTCAAGACCCTGCGCGCCAAGCTGCGTGCCCAGGTGCCGCAGCAGGACTTCATCACCACCCACCGCGGCATGGGCTACAGCCTGACGCTGCCGGGCTGACGCGCCGCCGCACGCCATGCGCCTCGGACTGCGGCTGTTCTTCGCCTTTTTCGTCATCAACGGCCTGGCCGCATTCTTCGTGCTGCGCGTCTTCATGGTCGAGGTCAAGCCCAGCGTGCGCAAGGTGACCGAGGACACGCTGGTCGAGACCGCCTACGCCCTGGCCGCGCTGGCCAGCGACGACATGGCCAGCGGCGTGCTGCAGCAAAGCCCCGCGGACAGCCGCTTCGCGCACCACATGCAGGCCTATGCCAACCAGACCGTCAAGGTCTGGATCTGGGACACGCGCAAGACCAGCCTGGACATGCGCGTCACCATCACCGACCAGCAAGGACTGGTGCTGTTCGACTCGGCCGGCCTGGACCAGGGCGCCGACTACTCGCGCTGGCGCGACGTGTACCGCACGCTGCGCGGCGAATACGGCGCACGCACCACGCGCGAGGTGCAGAACGACGAGGCCAGCAGCGTCATGTATGTGTCGGCACCCATCATGGTGGAAGGCCGCATTGCGGGCGTGCTCACGGCCTCCAAGCCCGCGCACTCGGTGCAGAAGATCGTGGACAGCGCGGAAAGCAAGATGCTGCGCGGCGGCCTGCTGTTCCTCCTGCTGTCGGCCGGCGTGGGCTTTGCCGTGACCTGGTGGCTGGTCATCCATGTGCGGCGCCTGCGCAGCTATGCCCAGCAGGTACAGGCGCCCACGCTCAACGAGGCCGCCTCGCCCACCACGGCGCCCCCCATGCCCGAAGCCCCGCGCATGCCCGGCGAGCTGGGCGAACTGGCCCGCGCCATGGAGAACATGCGCAGCCGCCTGGAGGGGCGCGACTACATCGAGGGCTATGTGCGCGCCCTCACGCACGAACTCAAGAGCCCCGTGGCTGCCATCCGTGGCGCAGGCGAGCTGCTGCAGGAAGACCTGCCCGCCGCCGACCGCGAGCTGTTCGCGCGCCAGGTGGTGGACCAGTGCCAGCGCCTGCAGAACCTTGTGGACCAGTTGCTGCGCCTGAGCCAGCTGGAGCAGCGCCGCGCCCTGCACGCGCACACGGCCTGCAGCCTGCAGGCCTGTGCCGAACAGGCCATGGCGCAAGTCCACAGCGCAGCGCACCAGCGCCGCATCCAGCTGGTGCTGCAAGGCCAGGACAGCAGCGGCCCCTGGGAGCAGGACCTGGTGGTGCTGGCCCTCAGCAACCTGCTGAGCAACGCCATCGACTTCGCCCCCGAAGGCAGCAGCATCCACGTGGACCTGGAGCCCGGCCGCGTCAGCGTGCGCGACCACGGCCCCGGTGTGCCCGAGGCGCTACTCGGCCGGCTGGGCGAACGCTTTTTCACCACCCCCCGCCCCAACGGGGAGCGCAGCGGCACGGGACTGGGCCTGTCCATCGTGCTGCGCATCATGCTGCTGCACGGCGGCAGCATGCAGGCCACCAACGCCCAGCCCGGGCTGCGTGTCACGCTGAACTGGCCACTGCGGGCACACTGACGCCCCCCATCGGTCCTGCGAATCCGACTTCACACCCGCTTCACACACTTCATTCCGGCCACACAGCCCCCGCCCAGACTGCGTCCACGATCAACGAACGGGATGTGGAATGAAGAACCGACTGCTTGCCAAAGGCGTGGCCCTGCTGGTCATGCTGGGCCTTTTGATGCTGGGCCTGGGCCTGGTACATGACGTGGTGCGCGACCGCATACGCAACCGCGACAACGCCGTGCAGGGCGTGGTCGCCAGCCTGGCCGGACGCCAGACGCTGATGGGACCGGTGCTGGTGCAAAACTGCACCGAGACCACCGGCATAGAAAAGGGCAGCAAGACGGAATGGACCACGCGCCAGTTCCAGCGCATGCTGCTGCCCGACCAACTGCGCCATGAGGCAACGGCACGCATGGAAGAGCGCTCGCGCGGCCTGCACCAGGTCAGCACCTACGCCATGCAGGACAGCATCAGCGCCAGCTTCACCCATGCCGCGCAGTACCTGGAAAAGCCGTCCATCGAAGCGGCAGCCAACCAGGCCGTGCGCTGCGGCGCACTGCGCGTGGCGCTGTCGCTGACCGATCCGCGCGGCATACGCTCGGCCACCATCGAGGCCGGCGGCAAGAGCCTGGACGTGGGACCCGGCACCTCGCTGGAACGCTACTCGCAAGGCCTGCAGGCGGAGCTGGCGCCTGCCCTGCTCAAGAAGGACGAGCCCCTTGAGCTGAAGATTGCCCTGGAACTGGTGGGCACCGAAAAGCTGGCCTTCGTGCCGCTGGGCAGCCACAGCCAGGTCCAGCTGTCGGCCGATTGGCCCCACCCCTCGTTCGGCGGCAGCTTCCTGCCCAACCGGCGTGAAGTCAGCGACAAGGGATTCAACGCCAGCTGGAATCTCTCGGCACTGGCCTCTTCGGCGCGCCAGGCCTTCACCGACCAGCAGCCGCTGTGCCAGCCAGGCCGCCGCGACATGGAGGAATACGCCGCCACGGCGCATGCGCCCAGCAGCGGCCCCTGCCTGGAGTCGCTGGACACAGACTTCGTGGATCCCATCAACGCCTACTCGCTGAGCGACCGGGCCACCAAGTACGGCCTGCTCTTCGTGGTGCTGACCTTTGTGGCCGTCGGCCTGTTCGAGGTGCTCAAGCAATTGCGCGTGCACCCCATCCAGTACCTGCTGGTGGGATCGGCGCTGTGCAGCTTCTTCCTGCTGCTGATCAGCCTGTCGGAGCACATGGGATTTGCCAGCGCCTACGGCATTGCTGCCTCGGCCTGCGTTCTGCTGCTGGCCTACTACGCCAGCCACATCCTGGGCAGCCTGCAGCGCGGCCTGCCGTTTGCTGCGGGAATCGCCTCGCTCTACGGCCTGCTGTATGTGCTGCTGCAGCTGGAGCAAAGCGCGCTCATCGTGGGCTCCATCGCGCTGTTCGCCGTGCTGGCCCTGATCATGGTCTGCACACGGCATGTGGACTGGTATGCCTTTGGCCGGCAGGATGGCGACCGCGGCGATGCAGACGCAGGCACCCGCCCAACCGTGGGAGCGCTGCAGCCATGAACGCCCTCACCGACACCCATGGCACGGCCGATGTGCCCGGCGTGCGCAGCCCGCTCGATCAGGCGCTGGAACGCCAGCGCTGCGAGCAGGCCTGGCACCAGGCGGTGCAAAGGGGCGACCGCCAGGCCCTGCTCAGCCTGCGTCTGCACATTGCCGAGGCCGCCGCACGCGCACGGCGCAAGCCGGGCGCACGTGAACAATGGCTGGCGTGGATGCTGCTGCGCTGCGCCCTGCTCCTGCCGCGCCGCACGTTCTAGGAAGACGCGGCGGCCTTGGGCTTCAGCCCGCAAACTGCGCATCCAGCAGCTTGCGCACCGGGGCCGGCAGGCCCATGTCGGCCCAGGCCCTGGCATCGGCCCAGCAGCCCTGGCCGTCTGCCATGGCAGCATCCGGGCCGCTGCCATGGACAGGCACGCGCACCGGATGCAGATGCAAATCACGGTGGGTGAGCACATGCAGGAAAGCCGGCAGCTCGGTCCAGTCGGCGGATCGTGCGGCGGGCCAGTGCCGTGCGGCGGCCTGCTCCAGCGCCTCGCGTTCATTGAACACGGGAGGCGCATAAAGGCCCGCCCAGATGCCCTGCTGCGGGCGGCGCTCCAGCCAGACGCGGCCTTGCCCGTCCACGGCGATCAGCAGCCACCAGGCCTCGGAACTGCGCTTGAGCTTGCGCGTTCGCACGGGGTAGTTTTCGGGATTGCCGAAGCGGGCCGCCCGGCACTGCGGCTGCAGCGGACAGACCAGGCAGCTGGGCTTGCGCGGCGTGCAGATGGTGGCACCCAGGTCCATCAGGCCCTGGGTATAGCGGGGCATGGCCTGCTGCAGGTCCTCGGTGGGGCACAGCTGCTGGGCCAGGTCCCACAGTTCGCGCTCGTTCCTGGCCACGGCCAGATCGGCATCGAAGGCCAGCACGCGCGTGAGCACGCGCCGCACATTGGCATCGAGGATGGGCACGCGCTCGGAAAAGCAAAAGGACGCGATGGCGCCCGCCGTGGACCGGCCTATGCCGGGCAGCGTGGCCAGATCCTCGGCCCTGCGTGGAAAGGCCCCCCCCCACTCCTGGACCACGGCCTGGGCGCAGCGGTGCAGGTTGCGCGCACGGCTGTAGTAGCCCAGGCCGCTCCACAGCGCCAGCACGGCATCCTGCGGCGCGGCCGCGAGGCTGGCGACATCGGGAAAGGCATCAAGGAAGCGCTGGTAGTAGCCCAGCACGGTGCTCACCTGGGTCTGCTGCAGCATGATTTCAGAGAGCCAGACGCGGTAGGGATCGCGCGTCTGCTGCCAGGGCAGGTGATTGCGTCCATGCGACGCCTGCCACTGCACGACGGGCGTGGCAATCGAGGGAAAGGTCAAGATATCAAGCAGTCAGTGAAGTTTCCTGTGCAGCCTTTGCCAGGCCGGGGAAGGCGGGCGTGGGCGACAGGGGTTGCAGCAGTTCCATGGTGGCCTGTCCCAGCTGCAGCTGCAAGGCCGTGAGCTGTTCGTCGGCGGCCTCGATTTCGGCAATGCGCTCGACCAGGCCCGAAGCCGCATTCTGGATGCGGTCCACCGCTTCGATGCGGCGGGCAAAGCTGCGCTTGCGCTCTTTCAATTGGGCATCCAGCTGGGCCGTGGCGGACTTGCTCCACATGTCCACGTCGTTGGCCGCAGACTCGAAGACCGTGCGCAGACGCATGGCAAGGGCCTTGATCAGCCGCTGGGCAAACGCGGGATTGCTGCGTCTGAGCGCGTGGCCCAGGCCCAGGTACTGGGTGTAGCTGGCCTCGATGCGCTGCAGGTCGCCGCCGAACTCGGTCAGCTCCAGCTGCGCAGGAGCCTGCAGCGAGAAGCCGAACTCGGCATTGAGTTCCTTGAAGGTCGCGCCCAGCATGGACTGGATCTCGCCGGCCTGCGCCTGGGCCCGGGTCGCCACGGTGCGCAGGCGTTCGAAGGTTTCCGCGTAGACCTTGCGCGCGCCCAGCTTCAGGCCGCGCTGCTCCAGCGCCTCCTTGAGATCGACCAGTTCCTGCTTGAGCGCGCTGGAACCGAGCTGGCGGAAGATGTCGCGCAGCATGCGCATGTGCACCAGGCGCACGGCCTGGATCCTGGCGGCGCTGGCATCGAAATCGCGCTGCTCGCTCTCGATGCGGTTGCGCATGGAGGCAATCACGCTGGCGTTCTTGCCGCGCAGGCTGCGCAGCTCGGCCATCTGGTCGTCCAGGTCGCGGCGGCGGATATTGAGCACGCGCTCCACCTCGACCTGCAACTGCTGCACATTGGCCCTGACAGCCGTCTGCAGAACCTTCTGGCGCTGGCCCATGATGCCCTCGGCCAGCATGTTCTCGAACATGGGCAGCCCGCTGGCCTGCAGCAGCGCCTCGTTGCCGGAGACCTTGGCCACCAGGCCCTTTTGTGCCGACACGGGCAACACCCGCTCCACAGGCAGGCCCAGCATCTGGGCCGATTCCTGGCGCTGGCGCTGCAACTGGGCCTGCACCTGCGTCGCGGAGCTGAGGCTATCCCACAGCGTATCTATCTTGTTGAGCACCACCAGACGCGAATCGGCCAGTGCCTGCTGGCCCGACGCCGCATCGGGCGGCAGCACATGGTCGCGCCAGATGGCCAGGTCGGACTTGGTCACGCCGGTATCGGCCGCCAGCACGAAGACCACGGCATGGGCCTGGGGGATGAGGTTGACGGTCAGCTCGGGCTCGGCACCCACGGCATTCAGGCCGGGCGTATCCAGAATGACCAGCCCCTGCTTGAGCAGGGGATGGGGCATGTTGATCAGCGCGTGGCGCCACATGGGCACCTCCACCAGGCCCTGCTCATCCACGAAGGGATTGCCGCCCTGGTCATCGTCATGCCAGAAGCCCCAGGTTCGCGCCAGATCCACCGACACCTTGCGCACCTCGGCCACCTTGGCCAGCGTGTCGGCAATCTGCTGGGCATTGTTCACATCCAGCGGCAGCTGCAGCCAGGCCTCGGGCCGGGCGCGCCACTGGCCCAGGCTTTCCAGCGATTCGCGCGTATCGATGGGCAGCAGGCGCAGGCTGGGCTGCAGTTCGGCTTCCCAGCCCAGCTCGGCCGGGCACATGGTGGTGCGACCTGCGCTGGCCGGCATGAGGCGGCGGCCGTAGTGGGCGAAGAAGACTGCGTTGATCAGCTCGGACTTGCCGCGGGAGAACTCGGCCACGAAGGCCACCATGACCTTGTCGCCGCGCACCTGGGCTTCCAGCCGCTGCAGCCGCTCCTGCACAGCGACATCCAGCAGCTCCTGGGACTGCAACCATTCGCGCAGCGCATGCAATTGCTGCGCAAAGCCACGGCGCCATGCGCCATGCTGGTCGAATTGCTCGTTGAATGATGGTCCCACGTGTTTCCCCCGCCATTGCATCGCCAATGCCTGCCGATGCTTAGTGATCGCCTCGACATTGCGCCGCAAGCGTGATGCCTTTTCTCATCAAAATATAGCACCGTCGCCCCGTTTTGCCCGCAGCTGCGCCCCAAGGCCGGCTCCTGGAACGGGGGGATTCAGGGCAAAACATCGTTTATTTACAAATGAAACAATATTTCACCATCAATCCAGCGCGGCTGAGGGGTGATTTTCAGAAATGTGAGCCTCCCGCACAGACCCGATATGAATCTCGCGCAGATTGGCCTCCACAAGCGTTACGAGACGTTGAAAATTCGCTCCTCTTTTTGAGGCCATCTCACGCTTTCTGACACCGCGCGCAAAAGTAGGTGCTGCGCTGGCCCTGGCGCAGCAGCTGTATGGGCGAGCCGCAATGCGTGCAGGGCTGGCCCTCGCGGCCATACACCTTGGCCTGCAGCTGGAAGTGGCCTGCCATGCCGTCGGGCGCCGAGAAATCACGCAGCGTCGTTCCCCCTTGCTCTACCGCCAGTTCCAGCACGCGGCGAATCTCCTCGAACAGCCGGCGCACCTTGCGCGGCCCCACCTCGCAGGCCGGCTGCGTGGGCGCAATGCGTGCCATGAACAGCACTTCGGACGCATAGATATTGCCCACGCCCACCACCACGCTGCCGCTCAGCAGCAATTGCTTGATGGGCGTACGGCTGGCCTTCAGACCGGCCTTGAAGGTCTCGAACAGGAAGCTGTCATCCAGCGGCTCCATTCCCAGATGGTCCAGCAGCCTGCGCGCCCAGGGATCGTTCTCGGCCGGCACATACATCACCGCACCGAACCGGCGCGGATCGTGCAGGCGCAGCTGGCCCTTGCTGGTGTGCAGATCGAAATGGTCATGCGCGCCCGCCGGACCCAGCGGCAACTCGTGCGGCGCCACGAAACGCAGGCTGCCCGACATGCCCAGATGCAGCATGAGCAGGCCTTCGCTCAGTTGCATCAACAGGTACTTGCCGCGCCGGCGCACGCTGTGCACCTCGCGCCCGGTCAGAAGCTCGGGGGCAATGCCCAGAGGCCAGCGCAATGGCTTGCCCAGCGCCACGGATTCAATGCGCGCTCCGGCGATCTGCGAGGCGAACGCACGCCGCGTGATTTCTACTTCTGGCAATTCGGGCATGCGATCCGGGTTGTACTGAGGTTGTGCGAAATGCGGGCCGAGGCTTCGATTATTATGATTCGATGGATCATCGCCTTCGCCTTCAGGGACTCGCCGTGGCAGCAGCCCTGGCCATGGGTTCCGCCACTGCCTGGGCTCTGCCTGGCAAGACCGCAGCCACCATCGAGACGGAATCCCCGGAACCTCCATCGTCCGCCGCCGCGTCTGCCGAAGAGGAGCGCGCAGCGCTCAACGCCGAACTGTTCTACGAGATCCTGGTCGGCGAAATCGCTGCCAGCGAAGGCGCGCTGGGCGATGCCCAGGCCATGATGATGGAGGCTGCGCGCACCAGCGGCAGCGAGCAGCTGTACCGCCGTGGCACGGAACTGGCGCTGCAGTCGCGCTCCGGTGAGCGCGCACTGGCCAATGCCCGCGCCTGGCTGGACGCCTTTCCCCAGTCACGCGATGCCAACCGCTTCGTGCTCCAGATCCTGGTGGCGCTGAACCGCATCGCCGATACCGGCAGCTATCTCAAGCGCGAGATCGAGGCCACGCCCGCTCCGTCCAAGCCCGCCACCTATCTGGGCATCACCCAGCTCTACAACAACGCCAGCGACAAGGCCCTTGCTGCCGATGTGGTCGAGCAGGCTATGGCCGGCGAAACCGACAATCCGGCCAGCGGCCCGCTGGCCTGGGCCACCATCGGCCACATGCGCCTGGGCGCCGGGCAAAAGGCCGCAGCCATGCAGGCCGTGCAAAAGGCCCAGGCGCTGACACCCGACACAGGCCCCGTGGCCCTGCTGTCCATGGAGCTGCTGGAAGCCGGCATGCCGGAGGCGGAACCCATCGTCAAGCGCTACCTGGCCAAGAACCCGTCAGCCCAGATGCGCATGGCCTATGCCCGCGTGCTGCTGGGTCAGCAGCGCCTGGACGAGGCCCGGCAGCAACTGGTCTCCATCACCATGGATTCGCCCGACTACGCCGAAGCCTGGGCCACGCTGGCCGCCCTGCAGCTGCAAACGAACGATGTGGGTGCGGCGCAGGCGTCCACCGAGCGCTTCGGCAAGCTCGTGCCGCAGATTCCTGCCGGCGTGGCGCGCAGCGCCGGCCAGTCCCAGTACTACCTGCTGCAATCACAGATCGCTGAAAAGCAAGGCAGGTTCGACGAGGCCGATGCCCTGCTGCGCCGCATCGACGATGCCCCCAACCTGCTGAGCGTGCAGGCGCGCCGAGCGAGCCTGCTTGCACGCCAGGGCAAGCTCAAGGAAGCGCGCGCCCTGATCGAAGCCGTGCCTGCCAGCGGCCCCAGCCAGCAACGGCTCAAGCGCCTGGCCGAAGTGCAGTTGTTGCGCGACGCCAATCAGAATGCCCAGGCCTATGCGCTGCAGGCCGAGCTGCAAAAACAGGACCCCGAAGACGCCGAACTGGCCTACGACACGGCCCTGCTCGCGGAGCGCATCGGCAAGCATGACGAAATGGAGCGGCTGCTGCGCGGCATCATCGCGCGCCGACCCGACTTCCAGCATGCCTACAACGCACTGGGCTACTCCTTCGCCGAGCGCGGCATCCATCTGGACGAAGCAGAAAAGCTCGTGGGCAAGGCGCTGGAGATGTCGCCCGGCGACCCCTTCATCACCGACAGCCTGGCCTGGGTGAAATTCCGCCAAGGCAACCTGGACGAAGCGCTCAAGCTGCTTGAAAGCGCCTACGCCTCCCGCCCCGACGTGGAGATCGCGGCGCACCTGGGCGAGGTGCTCTGGGTCAAGGGCGATCGCGAACGCGCGCAGAAGATCTGGCGCCAGGGCCTGGCCTCCAGCCCCGACAACACCACGCTGCGCGACACCCTGCGCCGCCTGGGCGTCTCGCTTTGAGCCGCCGCGCCGTGCCCCACCCCGTGCCCCATCGTTTGCACCCCATGCTCATCCGCCGGCAGCTGTGCGCCACGGCTGCTGCCACGGCGCTGCTGACTCTGGCCGGCTGCGCCCTGCCACCCCGCCAGCTCCAGGCCGATGCAGCAGCACCGGCCGCCGCCGGGCACTGGTCGGGCCGACTGGCGCTGCAGGTGGAAGATGCGCAGAACCAATCCTTCAGCGCAGGCTTCGAGCTGCTGGGCACCCCCCAGCGCGGCGAGTTGCTGCTGTTCACCCCCCTGGGATCGACGCTGGCGCGCCTGCTCTGGGCGCCAGGACAGGCCAGCCTGCAGCAAGGCGAGGACCGCAAGACCTCGGACTCGCTGCCCACGCTGGTGCAAGAGCTGACGGGCAGCGACCTGCCCATCGCCGCCCTGTTCGACTGGCTGCAGGGCCGGGCCACGGCCGCTGCGGGCTGGCAAGTCGATCTCTCCCGCATGGAGCAGGGCCGCCTGTCCGCCCGGCGCCATGACCCGCAGCCGCCGGCAGCGCTGCGCATCGTGCTCGACACACCCTGATTTGCGCCGGGCGCGCCCTCTGCACCCCCATCCCGCCGCACCCGCCTCCATCCCTCTCATCCTCTCCAGCCCATGCGCTCGCTCCACGACGTGCCGGCTCCGGCCAAGCTCAACCTGTTCCTCCATATCACCGGCCGCCGAGACGATGGCTACCACCTGCTGCAATCGGTCTTCATGCTGCTGGACTGGCACGACACGCTGCACTTCGACAAGCGCGGCGACGGCAACGTCAGCCGCGAGGACCTCTCGGGCATGGCCCTTCCTGCCGACGACCTCATCATGCGGGCCGCACGCGCGCTGCAACAGGCCACCGGCTGCAGCCAGGGCGTGCACATAGGCGTGGAAAAGCGCCTGCCGGCACAGGCCGGGATGGGCGGAGGATCGTCGGATGCGGCATCCACCCTCATGGCGCTGAACCGCCTGTGGCAACTGAACCTGACCCGGCGCGAACTGCAGCGCATTGGACTGGGCCTGGGCGCAGATGTGCCCTTCTTTCTGTGCGGCAGCTCCGCCTGGGTGGAGGGCATAGGCGAGCACATCACGCCGCTGGAGCAAAGCCATGCCCTGCCGCCCCAGCGGTTCGTGGTGGTCAAGCCCGAGGCGGGACTGGAAACCCTGTCCATCTTCCGCGCCCCCGACCTCAAGCGCGATCATGCCCATGCTACAATCGCCGACTTTGCTGCAGATCACTATGACTTTGGCCAGAACGACTTGCAGCCCGTCGCCGAAAGGCTGCAGCCTGAAGTGAAAAAAGCCATTGATTGGCTCAAGTCCTTCAAACTGCGTGCTAGAATGACGGGCTCGGGAAGTGCAGTATTTGCACCACTGACGCAAACAATCGACTTCGAGAATGCCCCAGGCATCTGGAATGTCAGAGTTTGCAGGAATCTGCAGGCCCATCCCCTCAAGGATTGGCTCAAAGATGAGAGTTTATAGGCTGTCTGCCTGCGGCAGAGGGCCTGTGTAGGGGAGTCGCCAAGTTGGTAAAGGCACCGGATTTTGATTCCGGCATGCGAGGGTTCGAGTCCTTCCTCCCCTGCCAAACGTCTTTCGCGTCAAGGCAAACCCATCGTACTGGGGCGCTCAATGCATTCACATCATCCTGACATCATGGTCTTCACCGGCAATGCCAATCCTGGCATGGCCGCTGAAATCGTTCAGCACCTCGGCACCACGCTGGGTGCAGCCGACGTGGGTCGCTTCTCCGATGGAGAAGTCGCCGTCGAGATCAAGCAGAACGTGCGTACGCGCGACGTCTTCGTCGTGCAATCGACCTGCGCACCGACCAACGACAACCTGATGGAACTGCTGGTCATGGTGGACGCCCTCAAGCGTGCATCGGCCGAGCGCATCTGCGCGGTGATTCCCTACTTCGGCTACGCCCGCCAGGACCGCCGCCCGCGCTCCACCCGCGTGCCGATCACGGCCAAGGTCGTGGCCAACATGCTGCAGGCCGTGGGTGTCGAGCGCGTGCTGACCATGGACTTGCACGCAGACCAGATCCAGGGTTTCTTCGACATCCCCGTGGACAACATCTATGCCACGCCGGTGCTGCTGGGCGATCTGCGCCAGAAGAACTACGAAGACCTGATCGTTGTCTCGCCCGACGTGGGTGGCGTGGTCCGTGCCCGTGCGCTGGCCAAGCAGCTGGGCTGCGACCTGGCCATCATCGACAAGCGCCGCCCCAAGGCCAACGTCTCCGAAGTCATGCACGTGATCGGCGACATCGACGGCCGCAACTGCGTGATCATGGATGACATGATCGACACCGCCGGCACCCTGGTGAAGGCAGCCGAAGTGCTCAAGCAGCGTGGTGCCAAGAGCGTCTACGCCTATTGCACGCACCCGATTTTCTCGGGTCCGGCCATCGAGCGCATCGGCAACGGCAGTGCACTGGACGAGGTCGTGGTGACCAACACCATTCCTCTGAGCGCCGAAGCCCAGGCTTGCGGCAAGATCCGCCAACTGTCCGTGGCCCCCCTGATTGCCCAGACAATCCAGCGGATTTCCACCGGCGATTCGGTGCTGAGCCTGTTCTCCGAATAAAATATCGGCCCCTGTGGTCTGAACCAGCAAACCTCCTTCGGGAGGTTTGCGCGTTCCGGGATGGTTTCAGGACCATCCCGGGACACCGCAAGAGCAGCCTGTTCCGCACGGGGCAGGCGTTCTTTTATCAACGGATGAGGCTGGTCGCGGTCCATCCATCTAGGAGTTAGTTATGCAATTCGTCGCTTTTGAGCGCGCCAAGCAAGGTACGGGTGCGAGCCGCCGTCTGCGCAATTCGGGCAAGGCCCCTGGCATCGTCTACGGCGGTGCTGCCGAAGCCCAACTGATCGAGATCGATCACAACGCCCTGTGGCACGCCCTGAAGAAGGAAGTGTTCCATTCCAGCGTTCTGGACATGGAAGTCAACGGCCAGACCTCCAAGGTCGTGCTGCGCGACGTGCAATTCCACCCCTACAAGCAGCTGATCCTGCACGTGGACTTCCAGCGCGTTGACGACAAGACCAAGGTTCACCTGAAGGTGCCGCTGCACTTCGAGGGCATGGAACAGTCCCAGGCCGTCAAGGTCGAGAACTGCACCATCACTCCCCTGATCCATGAACTGGACGTGGTGTGCATGCCCGCCCAACTGCCCGAGTTCATCAAGGTGGACCTGAGCGGCCTGACCTCCAAGTCGACCCTGGGCCTGCAGAACGTCAAGCTGCCCAACGGCGTGAAGGCTGTGGTGCGCGGCTCCAACAAGAACCCGGCCCTGATCTCCATCAAGCTGCCCGAAGTGGCTCCTGATGCATCCGCAGCTCCCGCAGCGGCTCCGGCCGCTCCGGCAAAGAAGGGCAAGAAGTAATTCTTGGCTTTCCCTTGCGGCGGCTGCGGCTGCCGCAACCTGCAAAAGGCCCACCTCGCGTGGGCCTTTTGCATGGTGAACACCATCGCCTGCCTGCTGCGGCCGCCATGGAGATAATCGCCCGATGATCAAATTGTTTGTCGGCCTGGGCAATCCCGGGCCGGAGTATGAGGACACCCGCCACAACGCGGGTTTTTGGTGGATAGATGCGCTGGCGCGCGAACTCAAGGTCCACCTGGTGCCCGAGCGCAGCTACTTCGGCCTCATGGCCCGCGCCAGCGTGCGTGGCGAGAGTGTCTGGCTGCTCGAGCCGCAGACCTTCATGAACCTGTCCGGCAAATCGGTGGGTGCGCTGGCGCGCTTTTTCAAGATCCAGCCCGAGGAGGTCCTCGTGGTCCATGACGAACTGGACTTCGCCCCAGGCCAGGTCAAGCTCAAGCGCGGCGGCAGCCACGGCGGCCACAACGGCCTGCGCGATATCCATGCCCAGCTGGGCTCGGCCGACTACTGGCGGCTGCGCATCGGCATAGGCCACCCGGGGCACAAGGCCGAAGTCGCCAACTGGGTGCTCAAGAAGCCCGCGCCCGACCAGCGCCAGCTGATCGAGGACAGCATTGCCCATTCGCTCAAGGCCTGGCCCGAGCTGCAGGCGGGCGACATGGACAAGGCGACCTTGCTGATCCACACCACCAAGCCTCCACGCCCCAAGCCCGTGCGCCCGGCCACAGCCGAGAGCGACAAGGGCTGAGCGATCAGGAAGCGGCGGGAGCCTGGGATTGCAGACGCAGGTATTTCTGCATCAGCGTCTCGCGGTCTTCCACGTGGGCGGGATTCACGGGAATGCAGGCCACGGGGCAGATCTGCACGCACTGGGGTTCATCGAAATGCCCCACGCACTCCGTGCATTTGCTGTGCTCGATCTCGTAGTACTCCTCGCCCATGGAGATCGCATCGTTCGGGCACTCGGGCTCGCAGACATCGCAGTTGATGCATTCGTCGGTGATCATCAAAGCCATGGCAGGTCCCTCGCAAGCGCACGCCACGCTCCGGGCCGGGCAGGCCCTTGCACCCCGAACGGGCCTTGCAGCAAGGTGGCATCAGTCATTGCGCCATTATCCTGCCCCCTTCATACGCATGAAGGCTGCACGGGCAAGCATACGCGCCGGATCGGCACGTAGCGATGCACCTTCAAAGGCCGCTATGCTGCGCGCATGGACCGTGCGCATTACCATTCGGGCCCGCCAAGAACCACCCACACACATTCCGCCGACGTGACAGCCCAACACCGTGCCAAGGCCGACTGCCCATGAGCGTCTTCCTGCTCAAGCGCCTGCTGATGCTGGCAGCCACGCTGCTGGGCGCCTCGGCCGTGGTGTTCGGCGTGCTGGAAGTGCTGCCCGGCAATGCGGCCCAGACGCTGATGGGGCCCGATGCCGCCCCCGAGGCCGTGCAGGCGCTGGCCGAGCAGCTGGGACTGGACCAGCCAGCCTGGCAGCGTTACCTGCAGTGGCTGCAGGGGCTGCTGCATGGCGACATGGGACTGAGCTACGCCTACAGCACACCGGTCAGCGATCTGGTGCTGGAGCGCCTGGCAGTGACCGCCCCGCTGGCCGTGATGGCCATGCTCATCACCACCGTGCTGGCCCTGGCAGCGGGCATCTATGCCGCCTCGCGCCACAACCGATGGGGCGACCTGGGCGTCATGGGCCTGGCGCAGATCGGCATTGCCATCCCGAATTTCTGGTTCGCCATCCTGCTGATCCTGGTGTTCTCGGTGAAGCTGCAATGGTTTTCCGCAGGCGGCTTCCCAGGCTGGAGCGAGGCCGATGGCGGCGGCGTCCTGCCCGCACTGCAGGCCCTGCTGCTGCCGGCGATCTCGCTGGCCGTGGTGCAGGCGGCCATCCTGGCGCGCATCACGCGCTCGGCCGTGCTGGAAGTGCTGCGCGAGGACTTCGTGCGCACGGCCCGCGCCAAGGGCCTGCCGCGCCGCGCCGTGCTCTGGGGCCACGTGCTGCGCAATGCCATGATTCCCGTGCTCACGGTCATGGGGCTGCAGTTTGCCCAGTTGCTGGCCGGCACCATCGTGGTGGAGAACGTGTTCTACCTGCCGGGCCTGGGCCGGCTGATCTTCCAGTCCATCGCCAACCGCGACCTCATCGTCGTGCGCAACTGCGTGCTGCTGCTGGCGGCCATGATGGTGGTCATCAACTTCATCGTGGATGTGCTGTACGCAGCCATTGATCCACGCATCGAGGCCAGCGACATATGAGCCAGCCAGGCAACCCTGTTTCGCCGACCGCTGCGCCACCGGGCCATCGGCCCACGCGGGCGGTCACCCTCAGCAGGCCGGCCAGCCTGGGCCGGCGCATGCTGGGCCACCGCAGCTTCATGCTGGGTGCCATGCTGACCGCGCTGCTGCTGCTCACCGCGCTGCTGTCCTTGTGGTGGACGCCGGGCTCGGCCTACGACATGGACCTGGATGCCAAGCTGGCCGCACCCGGCAGCCTGCACTGGCTGGGCACCGATGCCTATGGGCGCGATGTGGCCTCGCTGCTGTTCCTGGGCGCGCGCAGTTCCATCCTGGTCGGCGTGATCGCCGTGGGCATCGGGCTGTCGATGGGCGTGGTGCTGGGACTGGTCGCCGCGGCCTGCCGGGGCTGGGTGGAAGAGGCCATCATGCGGCTGGCCGATTTCAGTTTCGCCTTTCCTGCGCTGCTATCGGCCATCATGCTCACGGCCGTGTTCGGCGCGGGCATCGTCAACGCCATCATTGCCATCGGCATCTTCAACATTCCCACCTTTGCGCGCATCACGCGGGCATCGGCCAAGGCGGTCTGGGCACGTGAATACGTGCTGGCTGCACGCGCCTGCGGCCATGGCCGCGCCAGCATCACCTGGCGCCATGTGCTGCCCAACATCCTGCCCGTGCTGGTGGTGCAGGCCACCATACAGTTCGCGCTGGCCATTCTGGCGGAAGCCGCCCTGTCCTATCTGGGCCTGGGCACGCAGCCGCCGCAGGCCTCCTGGGGCCGCATGCTCAGCGAGGCCCAGACCCTCATGTTCCAGGCCCCGCTGCTGGCCGTGTGGCCGGGCCTGGCCATTGCACTGTCCGTGCTCGGGCTCAACCTGCTGGGCGACGGGCTGCGCGATCTGCTCGACCCGCGCCTGTCGCGCCAGCGCTGAGGAAGACACGCGCCATGCCCCTGCTCGAAGTCTCCGGCCTCACCATCACCTTGCAGACCCCGCGCGGCCGCGCGCGTGCCGTGCAGAACCTGGAATTCATCCTGGAGCGCGGCGCCACGCTGGGCCTGATCGGCGAGTCGGGCTGCGGCAAGTCGCTGACCGCCCTGGCGCTGATGGGCCTGCTGCCGGAGCATGCGCAGGTGGACGGCAGCATCCGGCTCAACGGCCAGGAGCTGCTGGACATGGACGAGCGCGCGCTGTGCCGCCTGCGCGGCAACCGCATGGCCATGGTGTTTCAGGAGCCCATGACGGCCCTCAACCCCGTGCACGGCATCGGCCGCCAGGTGGCCGAGCCGCTGCGCCACCACCAGCGCCTGGGCCGCCAGGCCGCGCGCGAGCGCGCAGTGGCCCTGTTGGAGCGCGTGGGCATTGCCCGCGCAGCCCAGCGCTTTGATGACTATCCGCACCAGTTCTCGGGCGGCCAGCGCCAGCGCATCACCATCGCCATGGCCCTGGCCTGCGGGCCCGACCTGCTGATCGCCGACGAACCTACCACGGCGCTGGACGTGACCGTGCAGCAGCAAATTCTCGATCTGCTGCAGGAACTGGTGGCAGAGCACTCCATGGCCTTGCTGCTGATCTCGCACGATCTGGGAGTGATCGCGCAAAACGTGGAGCAGCTGCAGGTGATGTACGGCGGCACCGTGGTCGAAAGCGGCATGACCGAGGCCATCTTCGCGCGCCGCGCCCATCCCTACACGCGCGGCCTGTTCGCCGCCAGGCCGCAGCTGGAGCCTTCGGGACCAGGCCACCAGCCGCCGGCGCGGTTGCCCACCATTGCCGGCACCGTGCCCGAGCTGGTGGACCTGCCAGCCGGCTGCGCCTTCGCGGGCCGCTGCAGCCATACCGAGCCCACCTGCCACAGCGAGCGCCCGCGCGCCCTGGTCCTGGAGCGCCCGCAGCGGCCCACGCCCACCGCCCTGCAGGCCTGGGCACAGCCGCATGTGGTGCGCTGCCTGCGCTCCGAGGCCATTGCGCCGGGCATGCATACGCAGGGCCGCAGCACATGACGGAGCACGACCGCCAGGCACCGGCCGCTGCCGATCCGCCCCTGCTGCAGGTGACGGACCTGGCCCGCAGCTACCGGCTGCCACGCCGCTCGTTGTGGCGCGCGCCGGAGCAGGTGCATGCGCTGCGCGGCGTGGATTTCACGCTGACGGCGGGGCGCAGCCTGGGCGTGGTGGGCGAGTCGGGTTCCGGCAAGTCCACGCTGGCACGCCTGGTCATGGCGCTGGACACTCCCAGCGCCGGCAGCGTGCAGCTGCTGGGCCAGGATCTGCACCGGCTCGGCAACCAGGCACTGCGCATGGCGCGCCGCGATTTCCAGATGGTGTTCCAGGATCCTTACGGTTCGCTGGACCCGCGCATGACGGTGGAACACATCGTCTGCGAGCCCCTGACCGCCCAGCCTGCACCGCCCGAGCGCGCAGCCCGGCGCGACCTGGCCCGCGCCACGCTGGAGCAGGTCGGGCTGCGCGTGCAGGACCTGGACAAGTACCCGCATGAATTCTCGGGCGGCCAGCGCCAGCGCATCGCCATTGCACGCGCCCTGGTCACGCGGCCCCGCCTCATCGTGGCCGATGAGCCCGTGAGCGCCCTCGACGTCTCGGTGCAGGCCCAGGTACTGAACCTGCTGCGCGATCTGCAGCAGCAGCTGGGCCTGTCCTACCTGTTCATCAGCCACGACCTGGCCGTGGTCCAGCACCTGTGCGACGACGCCATCGTGCTGAGCGAAGGCCGCATCGTCGAGCGCGGGGCTCCGCAGCAACTGTTCCACGCCCCGCAGCATCCCTACACCCAGGCCCTGGTACGGGCCGTGCCACGCATCGCCCTGCAGCACCGCGCCTGAAAGCCGAAAGCTGACAACCACCGGAGCGGACCGGGTCCTCATGGCCACGCGCACGCGCGCCCTGGTGTAAAAACACTGCTGCAGGCCGCAGCCAGCGGCCTATGACCCATCTGCAAGAATTTCCGGAGACCTGTTCATGTTCAATCGCCGTTCCCTGCTGGCCAGCTCCGCTGCTGCCGGCCTGCCCCTGCTGATGCCCTGGCCTGCGCTGGCCCAGGGCCGCAAGGACAGTGTCACGCTGGCGATGACGCTGGAGCCGCCGGGGCTGGACCCCACGGCCGGCGCCGCATCGTCCATTGGCGAGATCGTGCTCTACAACCTGTTCGAGACGCTGACCAAGATCAATCCGGACGGCAGCGTCTCCCCGCTGCTGGCCGAAAGCTGGGAGGTCTCGCCCGACCTCAAGACCTACACCTTCCGCCTGCGCAAGGGTGTGAGTTTCCAGAACGGCGAGCCCTGCAACGCCCACAGCGTGAAGTATTCCTTCGACCGCGCGGGCGACGACAAGAGCACCAACAAGGACAAGCGCACCTTCGCCGCCCTGTCCACGCGCGTGGTGGATGACCACACGGTAGTCGTCACCAACAAGGACATCGACCCCGACTTCCTCTTCGTGCTGGGGCAGGCGACCTCCATCATCGTGGAACCCAAGAGCGCTGCCACCAACGCCACGCGCCCCGTGGGCACGGGCCCCTACCAGCTGGGCAACTGGAACAAGGGCGCCTCGGTCACGCTCACGGCCTGGCCCCGGTACCGCACGGCCCCCGGCCTGCGCATTCGCCGTGCCACCTTCCGCTTCATCTCCGACCCTGCAGCCCAGGTGGCCGCACTGCTGGCCGGCGATGTCGACGCCTTCCCGCGCGTCACGCCGCGCAGCGTGGCCCAGTTCAAGGCCAACGGGCGCTTCCAGGTCGTGGTCAGCGGCTCGCGGGCCAAGACCATCCTGGCCATGAACAACGCGCGCAAGCCCTTGAACGATGCGCGGGTGCGCCGCGCCATTGCCGCCGCCATCGACCGCAAGGCCGTCATCGACGGCGCGGGCGACGGCTACGGCCTGCCCATTGGCAGCTACTACGTGCCCACGGCCTTCGGCTACGTGGACACCACGGGCATCAACCCCTTCGACGTGGAAAAGGCCAAGGCGCTGCTGGCCGAGGCCGGCGTCAAGACGCCGCTGGAGCTGACCATGACCCTGCCACCCACGCCCTACGCGCGCCAGGGCGGCGAGGTGATTGCCGCGCAGCTGGCCAAGATCGGCATCCGAGCCAAGCTGCAGAACGTCGAATGGGCGCAGTGGCTGTCGGGCACCTACACGCTCAAGAACTACGACCTGACGCTGATCTCCCATGTCGAGCCCTTCGACCTGGGCAACTTCGCCAAGCCCGACTACTACTGGGGCTACCAGTCGTCCCAGTTCAACGAGCTGTACGACAAGATCAAGAACGCCTCGCGCCCCGCCGACCGCTCGCGCCTGCTGGGCGATGCGCAGCGCCTGCTGGCCCAGGATTGCGTGCATGCCTTCCTCTACACGCCGCAATGGGTCACCGTGGCCAACAAGAACCTGCGCGGACTGTGGAAGGACATGCCCGTCTTCGTCAACGATCTCTCCGCACTGTCCTGGGCCACCTGAACCGCGCACAGGTTGAGCCACAGGCGACAGGCGCGCCGGTGGCACCGGGCCACACTGCGCCAGATCTGCCGCAAGAACCGCCATCTTCGAGGAAGCCGCGATGACTGGAACGACACAGGCCCTGCACGACCTGCCCGCCCATGCGCTGCTGCGCGCCTACCGGAACCGCAGCCTCTCGCCCGTCGAGGTCATGCACGACCTGCTGGCCCATGTGCAGCGCTGGGAGCCGGCCCTGCACGCCACCTACCTGCTGCGCCCCGAGGCCGCCCTGGCCCGGGCCCGCGAGAGCGAGGCCCGCTGGCTGCGCGGCGAGCCGGCCGGCCTGCTCGACGGCGTTCCCGCCACGGTCAAGGACAACATCGCCACGCGCGGCGATCCCACGCCCGTGGGCACGGCCGCCATGCCGCAGGTCGCGGCCCCGCTGGATGCCCCACCCGCAGCGCGCCTGCGCGAGGCAGGCGCCATCCTTTTCGCCAAGACCACCATGCCCGACTACGGCATGCTGTCGTCCGGCCTGTCCTCGCTGCACGGCAACACCTTCAACCCCTGGGATCTGGACAAGACGCCGGGCGGCTCCAGCGCCGGTGCGGGCGCCGCTGCGGCGGCCGGCTACGGGCCGCTGCACGTGGGCACGGACATCGGCGGCTCCATCCGCCTGCCGGCGGGCTGGTGCGGCATCTTCGGCCTCAAGCCCAGCCTGGGCCGCGTGCCCATCGACCCGCCCTACACCGGCCGCTGCGCAGGTCCCATGACCCGCAGCGTGGCCGACGCCGCGCTGATGATGCAGGTGCTGTCCCTGCCCGATGCACGCGACAGCATGGGCCTGCCGCACCAGGAGATTGCATGGCACAGCTTCGACATGGACCCTGCCCAGGCGCGCGGCCTGCGCATAGGCCTGCTGCTGGATGCCGGCTGCGGCCTGCCCCTGCAGCCCCGCGTGCGCGCCGTGGTGGAGCAGGCTGCGGCTTGGCTGGAATCGGCCGGCGCGCACATCGAGCGCATCGAGCCCTGGCTCACCCGCGACATGCTCGACGGCCTCGACCATTTCTGGCGCATGCGATCGCATGTGGAGATGCAGTCGCTGACGGACGCGCAGCGCCGCGTGATCCTGCCCTTCATCCGCGAATGGGCCGACAGTGCCGCGCCACTGACAGCCACGCAGCTGTTCGTGGCCAGCCAGCAGTCGCACCTTCTGCGCACGGCCACGGTGCGTGCCACGGCGGCCTACGACTACGTGCTGTCGCCCGTGGCGCCGATCACGGCTTTCCCGGCCCACCTGCCCAGCCCCACCAACGACCCGCTGCGGCCGCTGGAGCACATTGCCTTTACCGTGCCCTACAACATGTCCGAACAGCCCGCCGCATCCGTGCCCTGCGGGCATGACGGGCAGCTGCCCATAGGCGTGCAGATCGCAGGCCGCCGGTTCGACGACCTGGGCGTGCTCCGGCTCAGCCGGGTGCTGGAGCAGTTGCGCCCACCCCAGCCCGCCTGGCCACAGCCCGTTCAGTCGGGCCAGGACCGGGCGCAGACTGCATCGGCTACTCCAGCCTGATTCCCGCCTCCTTCACGATGCGCGCCCAGCGCGGCATGTCGCGCGCCATGACGGAGGCCAATTCCTCGGGCGTGCCGCCCACCGGGCGCAGGCCCATGGAGGCCAGGCGGCCGCTGAGTTCGGGCGTGGCCACGATGCGCCGCACCTCCGCCGAGAGCCGGTCCACGATGGGCCGCGGCGTTCCCGCCGCCACGAAGGTGGCGAACCAGCCATTGGCCTCGAAGCCGGCCAGGCCCAGCTCGGCAAACGTGGGCACCTCGGGCAGCGCCGGGTGGCGCTGCATGCCGGTGATGGCCAGGATGCGGATCTTGTCCGACTTCAGGTGCGCATTGGCCGAGGACACATCGATGAAGCCCGACGACAGCTGCCCGCCCAGCACGTCGTTGACCAGCGGCGCCGCGCCCTTGTAGGGAATCAGCGCCAGGTCCAGCCCGGCCCTGGCGCGCAGCAGCTCACCATGCATGTGCGAGGAGGTGCCGTTGCCGTAGTTGCCGTTGCTGTACTTGCCCGGATGGGCCTTGACCAGGGCGATGAACTCCTGCAACGTCGTGGCCGACACGTCGCGCGGCACCACGAACAGGTCCGAGGACAGGGCCACCTGCGATACGGGGGCAAAGTCCTTGAGCACGTCATAGGGCATCCTGGCGTACAGCGCAGGCGACTGGATCATGGCCGTGATCCCCAGCAGCAGCGTGTAGCCGTCTGGCGGCGACTTGGCCACCACGTCGCCGCCGATGATGCCGCTGGAGCCCGGCCGGTTCTCCACCACCACGGGCTGGCCCCAGGCCTGGCTCAGTTGCTGGGCAATGATGCGCCCGATGATGTCGGTGCCGCCGCCTGCCGGGTAGGGAATCACCATGCGCAGCGGCTTGGACGGGTAGGCACCGCCTGCCGGCTGTGCAAAGGCGATCGGCGATGCCGTTCCCAGGGCGGCACCCAGTGAGGCGCTGGCAGCGCATGCCAGCGCCGCCCGCAGGCAGCCGCGTCGGCTCGATTCCATGGCTTGTCTCCTTGTCCTTCGGTGCTCCGCCCTCGTTGGCGGGGCGGTGTGCCCTGCCGCAGTGGCAGGGTCCATGGACAGTGTGGCCACCAGGCCTTCAGCCACCAATCGCCGATCGTCTCAAAATGATTGGCAAAAAAGATCAGCGGCCGCGATGCTGGGCCTGCCGGTAGGCGCCCGGCGGCAGGCCGGTCCAGCCCTTGAAGGCGCGGTGGAAGGTGCTGGCCTCGGCAAACCCCACGCGCGCGGCGATATCGGCCAGCGTCAGCTCCGGCCGGTTCAGCAGCTCGATGGCCGCGTCGCGGCGCAGGTCGTCCTTGAGAGATTGGAAGCCCAGGCCTTCGTCGCGCAGGCGGCGGCGCAGCGTCTGCGGCGTCATGGACAGCGCGGCGCCGACCTGCTCCAGCGAAGGCAGCTCGCCCGCCAGATCGCGGCGCAGCAGGCGGCGGATGCGCTCGCCCAGGCGCGTGCGGTCGCGGTAGCGGATGACCAGGCCCATGGCCGCCTGGTCCAGGAATTCGGCCAGGCTCTCCGGGGTCTGCACCACGGGCAGCTCCAGCCAGCGCGCATCGAACTCCAGCCCCGTGAAGTCGCGGTCGCGCTGCAGCGGCGCCAGGAACAGGCGCTGCGCCTCCGTGCCATACGGCATGCTGGCTCCGGACGGCGCGCACACGCCCGTCAGCTCTATCCTGCGCGACACCAGCCACGACATGACGCCATAGCCCAGAAAGCAGAAGGACCGCTCGGCATAGGCCAGCGGCGCATCGCGCTCGCGCAGCGACACCATGGCGATGCGGGCCACGCCGTCCACGACCTGCAGCCGGGGCGCGAAGTCGCGCAGCACCAGGCGGTAGAAACGCAGCCCGGCCTGCAATGCCTCGCCCAGCGTGCGGCAAGGCAGCATGGTGCGGCAGGCCTGGGCAAAACTGCCCACGGGCAGCGGATGGCGGCACAGGCCCCACAGCTCGTCGCGGCAGACGCGGCGCAGCACGCGGATCAGCGCCGCGTACTGCGCCTGGGTCACGCGCGACAGCGGCGCATCCAGCAGAGCAGGCGCAATGCCGGCGCGGCGCAGGATGGCTGGCACATCCATGCCATTGCGCTGCACGCCCTGCACGATCTGCAGGACCTGGGCAATGGCAATGGTGTGGGCCGTGGTCTGTGGCATGGGTTGGATGAGGACGCCGCTGCTCATGGCGCCAAGGGGCGTGAGCGAAAAAGCATGGAGGGACTGTGCCACGGCCCCGCACTAGTGTGAACAGGCCCTAGCGCTGCACCAGCGCCAGCCGCACCGCCATGCCCAGGAACACCAGCCCGGCCACGCGGTTGAGCCAGTTCTGCGCACGCACGGATCGCTGCAGCAGCACGCCGAACCAGCCCGAGCAGCATGCGATGGCACCGAACACCAGCAGCGCCGCCAGCATGAACACGCAGCCCAGCACCATCACCTGCGTGGCCACGCCGCCGCGCGCGGGGTCCGCGAACTGCGGTAGAAAGGCCAGGAAGAAGATCAGCACCTTGGGGTTGGTGAGGTTCATCACCACGCCACGCCCCACCCAGCGCAGCGCCCGTGCGGGGGTCAGCGGGTCGGCTGCGCCGGCCTGCGGCATCTCGCCCGGCCGGGCCACGGCGCGCAGCGCACCCCAGGCCAGCCAGGCCAGGTAGGCGGCGCCGCACAGCTTGATGGCGGTGAACAGCAGGGGCGACGCAGCCACCAGTGCCGCCAAACCCAGCGCAACCGCCGCCGTATGCACCACCAGCCCCAGGCACAGACCCAGTACCACGCACAGGCCCACGCGCCAGCCGCGCTGGGCCGATTGCATGAGCACGAACAGGTTGTCAGGCCCCGGGCTCAGGCCCAGCAGCACGGCCACGCCGAAAAAGGCCAGCAAGGTTTCAAAGGTGGGCATCGCTTGTCTCTTCCCGATTCGAGTATTTCAGTGCGGCGCAGATCAGGCCTGGGCCGTGACGATCCAGCCTTCCAGCGGGTCCAGGTCGTGCGGCAACCCGTAGAGCGCATCGCCCTGCGCATGGCGGGCCGCAGCCCAGGCGGCCTGCAGCATGCAGATTGCGGCGTCCAGCCGGTCTCCGCTGCCGTCCGCCAGCAACTGGTTGCGGGTTTCTTCGGCGTCGATACGCAGGCGCAACGCCAGCGGGTTGTCGCCGCGCTCCAGCGCCGCCAGCAATTGCACGCGCGCCTGATGGCGTTCGGGCGTTTGCCGTGCGGGTTCGTCGCTTTTGTAGCTGAGGCGGCCGATCACGGCGCGCGCCAGCATGCCCGGGTAGGCTTCCAGCGCCACGCGGCGCGCATCGCCTTTGCCGGGAGGCTGCAGGCCCGGCAGGTGCACGCCGGCCGCGCGCAGCAAGGGCAGCCCGGCATGCAGCATGTAGGCCACGGGCGGGTTCACCCATTTCATGGAAGGGCTGGCACCGGCAGGCCCGTCCGTGGCCCGGTGCGCGAACTTTCCGCCTGCGGGCCGCGCCGCGCAAAAGGCCTTGAACTGCTCGCGTATGGCCTGGCGCGTGAGGCCGGCATAGTGGTCCATGCAGGCCGCCCATTCCGTGGGCCAGCCCAGCTGCTCCACCAGTTCGCGCGGCAGGGCAAAAGGCAGGTCGAAACCGCCCACCCAGGCCGACTGCGCCGAATCGGCAGGCCGGGCCAGCCAGGCGGCCCATGCGTCCAGCGAGGCGAACTCCAGCAAATCCTGCAGGACCACCGTGTCGCCAGCCACCAGGCGGCCCAGGGCCATGGTGATGGGCTTGCGCGCCGTAGGTCGGCTGCTGAAATCGCAGCCCAGTACCCGCATTGCCGCCATGGTGCTCAGCCCAGGCCCAGCGCCGTCACACCGACGGCAATGCACACGGCGCCCGCAATGCGTGCCAGGCGATCGCCTTCGCGCAGCATGTGCCCGCCGATCAGCGCCGCGAACAGCATGGAGACTTCGCGCGCAGGCGCCACGTGCGACATGGGCGCATCCTGCATGGCGTAGAGCACGAGCACGTAGGCAATGGGGCTGATCAGCGCCACCAGGGCCGCGAAGCGCCACTGCGCGCGCCACAGATGCCGGGCCGTGGGCAGGTCGCGCAGCACCACGGGCGCCAGCAGGAACACGCGCACGAAGTTGCCCATGTAGTCGATGAGGATGGGCGACATCAGCAGCAGCTTCACGCCATAGCCGTCCACCACGGTGTAGCTGGCGATGAAGGCGCCCGTCAGCAGGCCGTACCACAGGCCCATCCTGAGCCGTTCGCGGGCTTCGGGATCATGGCGCGCGCGCAGCAGGCCGGGGCCTCCCGCGATCAGGAAGACGCCGACCACCACGCCGGCAATGCCCAGCACGCCCAACGAGGAAATCCGCTCACCCAGAAAGAGGATGGCCACCATGGACGACAGCAGCGGCCCCGAGCCGCGCGCCAGCGGATAGACCACGGTGAGGTCCGCGCTGCGGTAGCCGCGCAGCAAGGTCACGTAGTAGGCCACGTGCAGCAGGCCGCTGGCCAGCACCACCAGCCATTCGCTGCGCCCCCATGTCGGCACCACATCGCGCCCCACCCACCAGCCCAGCGGTGCCCAGATCACCATCATGATGAGCGAGGTGAAGAAGGCAAAGCGCGAATCACCGCCCGCCTTCTTGGCCACGATGTTCCAGCCGGCATGGATGAGGCCGGCAATGATGATCAGGGCAAAGGCTTGCAGCGACATGGGCAGGTCCGGGGAAAGCGGGGCGTGGCGCGGGAAAGAAAAAAGGCCGCGCACTGCGCAGCCTGGGGTGTTGTGTGAGGCGTCCGGGGACGCCACCCCGGGGATTTACTTGCGGCTGGACACCAGCGAGAGGAACTCGCGGCGCAGTTCCGGGTTGGTGAGGAAGGCGCCGCGCATGACGGAGTTCAGCATCTTGCTGTCCATCTCGCGCACACCGCGCCAGGACATGCAAAAGTGCGAAGCCTCCATGACCACGGCCAGGCCGTCGGGGCGGGTCTTGTCGAGGATCAGGTCGGCCAGCTGGATGATGGCCTCTTCCTGGATCTGGGGACGGCCCATGATCCAGTCCACCAGCCGCGCGTACTTCGACAGGCCGATGACATTGGTGTTCTTGTTGGGCAGCACGCCGATCCAGATCTTGCCGATCACCGGGCACAGATGGTGGCTGCAGGCGCTGCGCACCGTGATCGGGCCGACGATCATCAGCTCGTTGAGGTGCTCGGCGTTGGGGAATTCGGTGATGGCGGGCTGCGCCACGTAGCGGCCCCGGAACACCTCGTTGACATACATCTTGGCCACGCGGCGCGCCGTGGCGCGCGTGTTGTGGTCGTGCGTGGTGTCGATGACCATGCTGTCGAGCACGCCCTGCATCTTTTCCTGGACTTCGTCGAGCAGTTGCTCGAGTTCACCGGGCTCGATGAATTCGGAGATGTTGTCGTTCGCATGAAAGCGCTTTTGCGCCTGCTTCAGTCGTTCGCGGATCTTGACCGAGACGGGGGTGCCCTCGGCCTGGCTGTCTTGTTTCATGTCGACGAGTTCTCTGAACATGGCTGGCATGGTAACAGCGAAACCCGCAGCATGGCACGCAAGGGATTTTCCACCCAAACGCAGGTTCTGCCCGCCCCGAAAGCTATCAATTCAATAGCAAAAGAGTGGCGTGTGTCAGAGCGGCCAGGGCTAGAGGCGGAATTCCGCAATCAGCGGCAGATGGTCCGACATGCGCCACCAGATGCGCCCCTTGGGCACATGCAGGCCCAGCGGCGTGAGGCCGCGCACATAGACGTGGTCCAGTTGGGCCAGCGGCAGGCGCGAAGGATAGGTGGGCACGCTGGGCAATTCGTCGTATTCGTACAGGCCGAAACCGCCCAGCATGCGCTTGATCTGGCCACCCCAGTCGTTGAAGTCGCCAGCCACCACCACGGGCGCGCCCGGCGGCACCTCTCGCTCGATGAAGCGCTTGAGCTGGGAGACCTGGCGCACGCGGCTGCCGGGGATCAGCCCCAGGTGCACCACGATGGTGTGCACGCGCCGGTTCTGCACTTCCACCTCCACATGCAGCAGGCCACGCTGCTCGAAGCGGTGGTCGGAGATGTCCTCGTGCTGGTGGCCCACCACGGGCCAGCGGGTCAGCAGCGCGTTGCCGTGCTCGCCGTGGCGGGTGTAGGCGTTGGTGCGGTAGACGGCCTCATAGCCCAGGGGAGCCAGATACTCCGCCTGCGAGACCTGGGGCCAGCGCTCGAAGTACGCGGCCTCCTTGTGGTTCATCTTGCGCACTTCCTGCAGGCAGACGATGTCGGCATCGAGCTGCTCCACGGCGTGGCCCAGGTTGTGGATTTCAAGGCGGCGCGCGGGACCCATGCCCTGCACGCCCTTGTGGATGTTGTAGGTCGCGACGCGCAGTATCGACGGGCCGGGGTCCACCTGATGGGAATTCGCGTTTTCAGTCATGGCGGTTCGGGAACGCAGGTGAGGGGTTCAGTCCGGCTTCGTTGGGGAAAAACGTGGAAGCAGCAAGATGGCCTCCGCATTGGACGGTGAATAGCAGCGCTGGGCAGCCTCACGCCAATGATGCCAAGCAGATGCGGTATGTTCCCTCGGATTCAAGAACACAGGGGTGTAGGACGGAATCCGCAGCCCGAAAACCCTCTCGCGGTTGTGCCATACACCGGGCGCATAGCGGTGCTGCCAGGCAGGGTAGATGGTGTAGATGTTCTCCAGCGCCCAGTCCTGCAGCAGGCAGCCGGGCGCCTCGGCATCGATGCCGGTTTCTTCCCGCACCTCGCGCACCGCGGTCTCGCGCCAGGACTCGCCCTCATGGTCCTTGCTGCCCGTCACCGACTGCCAGAACTCCCCGCCCTCAGGCGCCGGTGCCGTGCGACGCATCAGCAGCACCTGCCCGTCATCACGGTGGATGACGACCAGCACCGACTCGGGGATCTTGTGGCCGGCCATGGCTGGCCTCAGCTCCTGCCCTGCCCGGCCTTGGTGGCCACCGGCGGTGGCAGCTCCTTGGCCTGCAGCGCGCGCACCTGGAAGACCAGCTGGTTGTGCGCATCCAGAAAGGCAGCGGCGATGACCTTGCCCTCGTTGGTATTGCTCCAGCCCGCGCCCGCAGCGCCCAGGCGGCCCAGCACCATGCCGCCCACGCCCAGATCGGTGGTGCGGGCTGCGCCCGTGGCAGCGGCCACCTGCTCGGTGGTTTCGTTGTCCGACAGCAGCAGCGCGGTCTGCGCCTCCTTGAATTTGACCTGCTCGACCAGGCCGGCCAGCCCTGCAATGTCTCGCAGCACCGGGATCATGGCGACCACGCCGGCCAGCCCGCGGCCCGCGTCCTGCTCGCTGAAGGTCAGGCTGGGCGTCAGCGTGTACTGGGCCTCGTAGCCCCGGCCCTTGCGCACCGTGGAGTTCTCGCGCAGCACGCCGGCATTCTTCAGGTCCTGCTCCTGCACCGTGCCGCGCAGGCCCGCTCCCCGGTCCACCACGCGAAAGCAGCCGCTTTGCTGGGCCAGCAGCTTGACCAGCGGAACGGGCGAGGCCGGCAGCTGATAGCCCGAGCCCATGACGTAGCCGTTGGGATTCTCGGCCAGGGCCAGCGTGGCCACGGGCGCATCGCAGCGCACGAGTTCGCGCGACCCGTTGTTCGCCCCCAGCGGCCCGGCAGAGCCCGTGATCTCCGAACCGCCCTGCCCCAGCTCGGTCTTCTTCTCGCCGCAACCGGACAGGCCCAGCCCTGCCGACACCACCAACGCCAGCGCCACCGATGCAATGCCTTGAAAACGCATGAAAGCTCTCCGCAAAAAGAAAAACGGCAGAAGCTGCGCCAGCTCCTGCCGTTCCTGTCAAGCCGTGAAGCCTGCTCCTCAGCCCTGCGTGGCCGCCAGCGGATTGCGCAGGCGGATGTGCAGCTCGCGCAGCTGCTTTTCGTCCACGGGCGAAGGTGCCTGCGTCAGCAGGTCCTGGGCGCGCTGGGTCTTGGGGAAGGCGATCACGTCGCGGATGGAGTCGGCGCCCGTCATCAGCGTGATCAGGCGGTCCAGGCCGAAGGCCAGGCCGCCGTGCGGGGGGGCGCCGTACTGCAGCGCGTCCAGCAGGTAGCCGAACTTGGCGCGTGCGTCTTCGGGCGAGATCTTGAGCGCGTCAAACACCTTGCTCTGCACGTCGGCGCGGTGGATACGCACCGAGCCGCCGCCCAGCTCCCAGCCGTTCAGGACCATGTCGTAGGCCTTGGCCAGGCAGTTGCCCGGATCGGTGACCATGAGTTCCTCGTGGCCATCCTTGGGCGAGGTGAACGGGTGGTGCACGGCCGCCCAGCGGTCGTTTTCCTCGTCGTGCTCGAACATGGGGAAGTCCACCACCCACAGCGGCGCCCAGCGGTCCTCGAACAGGCCGTTGGCCTTGCCGAAATCGCTGTGGCCCACCTTCAGGCGCAGCGCGCCGATGGAGTCGTTGACGATCTTTTCCTTGTCGGCGCCGAAGAAGATGAGGTCGCCGTCCTGTGCACCCGTGCGCTTGAGGATCTCGGCAAGGGCCGCGTCATGCAGGTTCTTGACGATGGGCGACTGCAGGCCATCGCGGCCCTTGGCCACTTCGTTGACCTTGATCCAGGCCAGGCCCTTGGCGCCGTAGATCTTGACGAATTCGGTGTACTGGTCGATCTCGCCGCGCGAGATCTGCGAGCCGCCGGGCACGCGCAGTGCCACCACGCGGCCGCCCTTGGTCGTGGCGGGCGTGGAGAACACCTTGAAGTCCACGTCCTTCATGACCTCGGTCAGTTCGGTGAACTCGAGCTTGACGCGCAGGTCGGGCTTGTCCGAGCCGAAGCGGAAGGCCGCTTCCTGGTACGTCATCATCGGGAACTCGCCCAGATCCACGTTCAGCTGGGTCTTGAAGACCTCGGTGATCATGCGCTGGAAGATGGCGCGGATTTCCTCTTCGCCCAGGAACGAGGTCTCGCAGTCGATCTGCGTGAACTCGGGCTGGCGGTCGGCGCGCAGGTCTTCGTCGCGGAAGCACTTGGTGATCTGGTAGTAGCGGTCGTAGCCGGCCACCATCAGCATCTGCTTGTACAGCTGGGGCGACTGCGGAAGAGCGAAGAACTCGCCGTCGTGCACGCGGCTGGGCACCAGGTAGTCGCGCGCGCCTTCGGGCGTGCTCTTGCCCAGCATGGGCGTTTCGATATCGATGAAGCCTTCCTTGTCCAGGAAGTTGCGCACCTGGATGGCCGTGCGGTAGCGCAGCATCATGTTGCGCTGCATGTAGGGGCGGCGCAGGTCCAGCACGCGGTTGGTCAGGCGCACGGTCTCGGACAGGTTCTCGTCGTCCAGCTGGAACGGCGGGGTGACCGAGGCGTTGAGCACGTTCAGCTCATGGCACAGCACTTCGATCTGGCCGCTCTTGAGCTTGTCGTTGGTCGTGCCTTCGGGACGTGCGCGCACCAGGCCCTTGACCTGCACGCAGAACTCGTTGCGCAGGCCTTCGGCGGTCTTGAACATCTCGGCGCGATCAGGATCGCAGACCACCTGCACATAGCCTTCGCGGTCGCGCAGGTCGATGAAGATCACACCGCCATGGTCGCGGCGACGGTTCACCCAGCCGCACAGGGTAACGGTTTCGCCCATCAGGGCTTCGGTCACGAGACCGCAGTAGTGGGAGCGCATGGCCATGATGAAAAGCTTCCTGCGCCCGGCAAGGGCGCGACAGTTTGTTATTTGGGTTCCGCGGGCACTGCGAGATCCGGTGGAGTCACCACGCCCATGGAAACAATGTACTTGAGCGCGGCATCCACGCTCATTTCCAGTTCGATGCAATCGCTCTTGCGAACGATGACGAAATAGCCGCCCGTCGGGTTGGGCGTGGTCGGCACGAAGACGCTCAGGTATTCGTCGCGCAGGTAGGCGGCAACCTCCCCGCTGGGCGAGCCAGTGACGAAGGCCACGGTCCAGACGCCTTCACGAGGCCACTGCACCAGCACGGCGGTGCGAAACGCATTGCCGCTGTCCGAGAACACGGTATCGGACACCTGCTTGACGCTGGAATAGATGGAGCGCACCACAGGAATGCGGCTGACCACCGCATCGCCCCAGGACACGAGCTTGCGGCCGATGAAGTTGCTGGCCGCCGCACCGACCACGAGCAGGATCAGCAGCGTCAGCACGACACCGAAGCCGGGGATATGGAAGCCCAGCAACCGATCCGGATGCCAGGCCTCGGGCAGGATGGTCAGCGTCTGGTCGAGCGTGCCGATGATCCAGTTGAGCACGCCCAGCGTGATCACCAGCGGAACGATCACCAGCAGGCCGGCGAACAGCCATTTGCGCAGAGCGGACATGAAATGCAAGCCTTGATCAATGGGCCGTTGCGGGCGCGGAGGCAGATGCAGGGGCCGCAGCGGGCGCGGACGCAGTTGCCGCTGGTGCGGCAGAAGTATCCGAGGCAGGAGCATCGGCTGCGGGAGCCGGTGCGGCGGCGCTCTTGCCACCGCTGTTCTTGAAGTCGGTCGCATACCAGCCCGAGCCCTTGAGCTGGAAGCCGGCAGCTGTCAGCTGCTTGGAGAAGGTCTCGGCCCCGCAGGCCGGACAGGTCGTCAGCGGGGCATCCGAGATTTTCCGCAGCACGTCCTTGGCATGACCGCAGGAGCCACACTTGTATGCATAAATAGGCATGGCGCTAATGCTAATACGAGGGAAGATGCAAAACTTTCGATTATAGGCATCCGTCCGATACTGCGGCTGTCTCAAGCCCAATGGCCCAGGCGGGGCAGGCCACAAGGCGCGCGTACAGGGCCGGCAACTGGTGGCCTCCAATGAGAAATGCCAGTCGCGGAGACTGGCATTCCATCAGGCCCGACCGCCCCCGCTGCCGGGGGCTTGCCGCATCCGTGCTCAGCGCCGTACCCGGCCTCGCTGCGTTCCCAGGCCCGCCAGCATGACGGCCAGGCCCATCAGCACCAGGGCAGGCACCCCGGTGGCGGGGACCGGCTCCGGCGCCAACGCGGCAGCAACCACCAACTCCTGGTCACGCGAATTGTTGGCCGGCTCCGGGTCCGTGGTTCCACTGACCGCCGTCACGGTGGCTGTGAGGCTGCCCTGCGTGGTGGGCGTGAAGCTCACCGTGCAGGAAATGCTGGCACCCGAGGCCAGCGGCGTGCCTGTCGGCACCGCAGGCATGCATGAGGTGCTGGCATCTGCCGGCAGCCCTGCGATGGAACAATTGGCAAAGGCCGCCGCATTGGGGCCGGCATTCGTGCAGACGAAAGAGCCCTTCACGGGAACACCCACGTTGGCGGTGGCCGGCAGCGTGACGCTGGTGGCCTGCATGTCGGCCCGCTCCACGGGATTGAAGGGGTGTGCCTTGGTGTTGTTGGCCGGCACCGGATCCACGGTGCTGCTGCTCGCGGTCACCAAGGCCGCGATGGTGCCCGTTGTGGTGGGCGTGAACTGCACCGTGCAGGCAATGCTGCCGCCCGATGCCAATGGCGAGGCCGTGGGAACGCTGGGTGTGCAGGACGTGGTCGCCCCGGCGGGCAGGCCGGAGATCACGCACGAGGCCGCCGTGGCCTCACTGGGGCCGGCATTGGTGCAGCTGAAGCTGCCGGACACCGGCGCGCCCACCGTCATGGTCAGGGGAAGCGTGATGGAGGTGGCCTGCATGTCGGCCGCTGGCGCAACCGCCAGCACGGCCGGGCTGGCCGGCTGGTTCAGGCCGATCAGACTGAGGTTGGAAGCGCCATTGGTGAAGCTGCCTGTCGCGGTCGGGCGCACGTCGAGGCTCACCTCGCAGAAGGCGGCGCCCTGGGCCAGGTCTCCGTTGGACACGGTCACGGTGCTGCCGCCTGCTGCAGCCTGCACGGTCGTGCCGGGGCAGGTGGTGCTGGCATTGCCCTCGACAACCAGTCCTGCAGGCAGGTTGTCGGTGAATGACCAGCCTTGCTTGCGCAGCAGATCGGTCGTATTCGTCATGGTCATGGTCAGCCGGGAAACCTGGCCTAGGTTGATGCTGGCAGGTGTGAAAGCCTTGTCCATCTGGGGAGTCACGTCGAGGATGCGGGGATTGTCTATGGCCCAATCATTGCCAGCACTGGAAGTTTGGTTGTTGTACAGCCTGAACCCAACCGAACTGCCCGTATAGAGCAACGCCCCGGCGGAGATCACCGTTTTCGTAACCGCGCCGCTCGTACCCATCAAACCTATCGCATCGGCACTCCGGTTCGTGCCGCCCAAGCAGGTATCCACAGGCGTAGCACCCAAGGACAAGTCGCTGCCCAAGCCGTTGACCAAAGCAAACCGCACCAATGGGTGCGTCGGGAGGTTGCAAAAAGCCGTGACTGTATCCACGCTGGCAGCCAGGAAACGATTGCCGACACTGAGCGGAACATTGGCAGCCGTCCCGAATACCAATCTGTTCAGCGGATACACGCCCCCTTCCGTATGTTCACCCAACACATGATTGTTTCTGGCAGCCGCCGAGGACTGACCACCATGCTGGCCCGCCATCTGAGCAAATTGCTGCAAACCGTTCCAACGTCTGGGAACATTGGCACAGACGGCAGACATCGCCGCGGAGCTCGAATTCAGATTGAAGGCTACCAGCACTCCGTTGCAGAAGCTGTCTGTCATACGCCAGGGTGATTCTGCTATATACCGCTGGCCGCTCGGGCTAGCTCCCAGATATGCAAGCAAATCCGTGCCATCCATACTGCCGGTGGGTGCGGGAAGATTCTCAAAATCCTCGCTCCAGATGGGGATTGGCGCAACTGGCGTTCCCGGTGCAGCCATGGCGCCGATAGATAACGCAAAAAATGCAATTCCTCCGCTGAGGAAAGCGCGTGACAAGGTGCTATAAAAACTGAAAGCAGGACGACCCTGGATCGGCGAAGCTTGAATCGCCGGATTTTTCCTATGCATATGACCCCCTCTGATTAGACAAGGGTTTTTCACGCAACCGCACTTCTGTCCGGAATTGGCATTGAGTGCTTCATTTACGAGCGGGAAAAATATGCCCCTTGCATGGAGAAAATATACAGAAACATTCAGAAAACCAAAGTCAATTTTTGTGACGCTCTAGGCTTCACCTAAATACAACAGCGCCCTCAACCCAGGGAAACTTCACACAAAAAGATACACAATAAAACTTATAGCAATATATTTAGTATTTCTAGTTGATGTGCACTGCACTGAACTCCTGAATTTTCTCGGATCGGTTAGCCATCCATTGCGGAGCCAACGAACCAGCCAACATCCCCGTCACAGCCGCCAACAGGCCCGCCAATTGCTGCGGAAATGCCTCGTGCAAAGCTGGCGTGGCCATGAAGACCACCCACACGCCAATGCCCAGTGCCACGGCGCAAATGGCGCCCTGCGTGGTGGCGCGCTTCCAGTACAGCCCGAAGACCAGCGGTACGAAGGCACCGACCAGCGGCACCTGGTAGGCGCTGGAGACCAACTCATAGATGGGCGTTCCTTCCATCTTGATCGAGTAGGCCAGCACGCAGATGCTGAAGACGAGCACGCTGATGCGCATGGCCAGCAGCATTTCCCGGTCGCTGGCCTGGGTGCGGAACTGGCGCCAGATGTTCTCGGTGAAGGTCACGCTGGGTGCCAGCAACGTGGCCGAGGCACAGGACTTGATGGCCGACAGCAGCGCGCCGAAGAACAGCACCTGCATGACGAAGGGCATCTTGTCCATGACCAGGGTGGGCAACACCTTCTGCGGGTCCTGCCCGAGCAGTTCCGCCGCCTCCTGCGGCATGATGATCAGCGCGCTGGTCACCAGGAACATGGGCACGAAGGCAAAGAAGATATAGGCCGTGCCGCCGATGACGGTACCGCGCGTGGCGGCCTTTTCGCTGTTGGCCGACATCACGCGCTGGAACACGTCCTGCTGGGGGATGGAGCCCAGCATCATGGTGATGGCCGCGCCAAAGAAGAAGAGGATGTCATGCCAGCTGGGTTCGGGCCAGAACTGGAACAAGTCGCGGCTCACGGCCAGGTCGATGACCTTGTCGGCACCACCGGCCATGTCGCCCGCAAACCAGGCCAGTACCACGAGTCCGACCACGAGGATGATCATTTGCAGGAAATCGGTCACGGCCACCGACCACATGCCGCCGAACAGCGTGTAGGCCAGGATGGACACCACGCCGATGGCCATGCCCACGGGAATGCTGACCGTGCCGCCCGACAGCAGGTTGAAAACCAGGCCCAGCGCCGTGACCTGGGCCGAGACCCAGCCCAGGTAGCTGAGCATGATGATCAGCGAGCAGACGATCTCGATGGAGCGCCCATAGCGGTGGCGGTAGTAGTCGCTGATGGTCAGCAGCGTCATGCGGTACAGCTTGCCCGCGAAGAACAGGCCCACCAGGATCAGGCACATGCCCGCGCCGAACGGGTCCTCGACCACGCCGCGCAGGCCGCCCTCGATGAACTTGGCGGGCACGCCCAGCACGATCTCCGAGCCGAACCACGTGGCAAACGTGGTGGTGATGATCATGTACATGGGCAGATGGCGCCCGGCAATTGCAAAGTCGGCCGTGTTCTTTACCCGCCTGGCCGCCCACAGGCCAATGGCTATGGTCACGAACAGGTAGGCGATCACCATTGAGAGCAGCACGCTGGCACTCCTGATTCAAAGTGGGAAAAGTCAGAGGGCTTGAAACCCGTCGGTGTTCTCAGTACCAGCGCAGGCGCACCACCAGTTGCAGCAGGATCAGCGCGATCACAAAGCCTATGCCCGCGCTGACGATGGCCTGAAGCAGGCGGTTGGTGAGCTTTTGCTGCTGCAGCAGTTCCTTGAGCAGTTCGTCGTGCTCGCCGGAGTTGCGCGTGAGCCGGCGATGGATCAGGCGCGGCAGCTCGGGAATGAGCTTGGCGTAGCGCGGCGCCTCGGCCTGCAGCTCGCGCCACAGCCGCTGCGGGCCCATCTGGTCCAGCATCCATTTTTCGAGGAAGGGCTTGGCGGTGCTCCACAGGTCCAGATTGGGGTCCAGCTGGCGGCCCAGGCCTTCGATGTTGAGCAGCGTCTTTTGCAGCAGCACCAGCTGCGGTTGGATCTCGACATGGAAGCGGCGCGAGGTCTGGAACAGGCGCATCAGCACCATGCCCAGCGAGATCTCTGCCAACGGACGGTCGAAATACGGCTCGCACACCGCGCGGATGGCGGCTTCCAGCTCGTCCACGCGCGTGCTCGGCGGCACCCAGCCGCTTTCGATGTGCAGCTCGGCAACGCGCTTGTAGTCGCGGCGGAAGAACGCCGTGAAGTTCTGCGCCAGGTATTCCTTGTCGTACTCGGTCAGCGTGCCGACGATGCCGAAGTCCAGCGAGATGTAGCGCCCGAAGGTCTCGGGCTCCAGGCTGACCATGATGTTGCCCGGGTGCATGTCGGCGTGAAAGAAACCGTCGCGGAACACCTGGGTGAAGAAGATGGTCACGCCGTCGCGTGCGAGCTTGGGGATGTCGACCCCGGCCTCGCGCAGGCGCTCGACCTGGCTGATGGGCACGCCCTTCATGCGCTGCATGACCATCACGTCGTTGCGGCAGAAATCCCAGTACACCTCGGGGATCAGCACCAGGTCCAGGCCTTCCATGTTGCGGCGCAGCTGCGCGGCGTTGGAGGCTTCACGGATCAGGTCCAGCTCGTCGTGCAGGTAGTTGTCGAACTCGGCCACGACCTGGCGGGGCTTGAGGCGCTTGCCGTCGGCCGACAGGCGCTCGACCCAGCGCGCCATCATGTGCATGAGCGCCAGGTCCTTGTCGATCACGGCCTTCATGCCCGGGCGCAGCACCTTGACGGCCACATCGCGCTGCACGCCGTTGCGGTCGCTGATCACGGCAAAGTGCACCTGCGCGATGGAGGCACTGGCCACCGGCTCGCGCTCGAAGCTCACGAAGATCTGGTCCAGCTTCTTGCGGAAGGCACGCTCTATGGTGTCCACCGCAATCTGCGAATCGAAGGGCGGCACGCGGTCCTGCAACCGGGCCAGCTCCTCGGCCACGTCGGGCGGCATCAGGTCGCTGCGCGTGGACAGCACCTGACCGAACTTCACGAAGATGGGGCCCAGCTCCTCCAGCGCCTCGCGCAGGCGCTGGCCGCGCGGCTTGTCCAGCCGGCGGCCCAGGGTGAGCACCGCGCGTGCGCGGCGCATCCAGGGATGCTCGAAGCTCGACAGCACCAGCTCGTCGAGTCCGTAGCGGAACACCACCCAGAGGATGGTCAGCCCGCGAAGAAACCGGCTCATGGCTTGTCGTTCTCGAAACCGGGCAGGGACACCACGGGGGAACCAACGGGCGCGCTGGCGGGCGCTGCCGAACGTGCGGCTTCAGGGGCGGGGGCATCGGCATCGGGCTTGCCGGCCATGCGGGCGCCCACGAACTGGCGCAGTGCCTGGGCAGCGCTGCGGGCCACCTTGGCCACGGTGTGCGCGGGTGCATCGCCGATGATGCGGGCGAGGTCTTCCTCCACATCCCATTCGACGTGGTCCACCAGCCAGTTGATGTCGGCGGCCAGTTGCACGTCGCCTTCGATGCGGATGGAGGGCTTGTCGCCGCGCAGGGCCACCTGGGCCAGGGCCAGTGCGAAGGTCTCGGTCACTTCGAGCAGCAGATCGGGCTGCGCGTCTTCAGGCGCCACGTTGAACAGGCCGGCCGGCGTGATCTGCAGGGCCATGGAGTAGCCGCGCCACTGCACGCGCGCCACGCGGCCCTTTTGCCGCACCAGGCGCTCGGTGGCCTCCTTTTCCTGCATCAGCACATGGTTGAGGAACAGCACGATGCGCTGATGCACCTCGCTGACCAGCCATTGCGGCGGTTGCGGGCCGGCCATCACGCGTTCCATGAGGCCGTTCAGGAAAGAAAAAGGGGACTGTGTTGCCATAGTCCCCGATTATTCCCGAAGTGAGAGGAATTACTGCAATGCCTGGACTCCGGCGACCAGCCATCCGCTGCTGCCGCTCTTGGGCTTGGTCATGTTCCAGACTTCGCGGAAGGGTGTGGGACCTGCCGAGGCGTCCTCGCGGATCATGCCCGAGAATTCCACGCTGGCCATGTAGTCATTGCCCAGGTCCTCGATGCCCAGCAGTTGGGCGTCGATCATGACCACGTCGGTCTGGTTGGGCTGGCCGGGACGCTGGGCCTCGCGTTCGCTGAGCTGGCCACGGATCTCGGTCAGCATCTCGTCGGTCATCATGGCGCGCAGCGACGCGATGTCGGAGCGGTCCCAGGCCGATTGCAGCGTGACGAAGTTGCGCTTGGCAGCGGTGAGGAAGCCCTCGGTATCGAAGCCTTCAGGCACACCCCAGTTCTGCGAGCCTGCCAGGGCCGAGCCGATCTGCACGCCGGAGCCCGAGCCTGCAGCCAGGGCGGCCGGCTGATGGTTCTGCTCCCAGGGACGGGCCGATGCGTCGTTGCCGACCTTCTCGGGGTTGTACTGGCGTGCCAGCGGTGCGCTGTCCACGTTGCCACCGATATTGCCGGCACCGGCAGGCGCTGCGTTCTGGAAGGCAAAGGGGCTGGACGATGCCTGCTGCGCGCCAGCCGCTGCACGGCGCGAACGCATGACCATGCCCACCACCACCATGATGACCAGGGCCAGCAGGCCGATCAGCAGGAACTGGCCGAAGGCGGCGCCCAGGCCCAGCGAGCTCGCCAGCCAGGCCAGGCCCAGGCCAGCGGCCAGGCCGCCAAGCATGGCGCCCCAGGGCTTCTTGGCGGGAGCAGCTGCCGGTGCAGTGGCCGGCTTGCCTGCAGCGTTCTGTGTGGCGGCGTTCTGCGGCGGCGTGTTCTGTGTCGGCGCGCGCGCGGCTTCACGCTGCGTCACGTTGCTCGACTGCTTGCCCACCGATCCGCCACCGCCCATGCGCTTGGCGTCGGCCGTGCCGTGGACCACCACCAGCATTGCGACCAAGACCATAGACCATAGCTTTTTCATGTCATCTCCTCGAATAATCGTGTTGCCGTCACCTCACCGAGCACCTCACGCGCTCAGCACTTGATTCCCACATGCAGCGCGGCAATGCCGCCCGTCATGTTGTGATAGTCCACATGGCCGAAGCCGCATTCCTGCATCAGGCGCTTGAGATCTTCCTGGCCGGGGTGCATGCGGATGGACTCGGCCAGATAGCGGTAGCTGGCGTCATCGCCCGCCACGAGCTTGCCCATGGCCGGAAGAATCTTGAAGGAGTACCAGTCGTAGGCTTTCTCCAGGGGCTTGGCCACCTTGGAGAATTCCAGCACCAGCAGCTTGCCGCCGGGGCGCAGGACGCGGTTCATTTCCTTGAGCGCCGCATCCTTGTGCGTCATGTTGCGCAGGCCGAAGGCCACGCTGACCAGATCGAAATGGTTGTCCGGAAACGGCAGGGCCTCGGCATCGCAGACCATGGTGGGCAGGATCACGCCCTTGTTGATCAGCCGGTCCCGGCCTACGCGCAGCATGGCTTCGTTGATGTCGGTGTGCACCACCTGGCCGGTGGAGCCGACCTTCTTGGCGAAGGCCAGGGCCAGATCGCCCGTGCCGCCCGCGATGTCCAGCGCCCTGTCGCCTTCCTTGAGGTTGGCCACCATCACCGTATAGGCCTTCCAGGCACGGTGCAGACCACCCGACATCAGGTCGTTCATGACGTCGTAGCGCGAAGCGACCGAGTCGAACACGCCGCGCACGCGGCTGGCCTTCTCGCGCTCGTCCACCGACTGGAATCCGAAATGTGTGGTGCTCATAACAACGATGCTAAGCAAGCAGTAGTAATGCGTACAGCGACAACCCCGTGTGGCCGCGGGCTTTGCCGGGCAAGGGTTATCAAGAACAAACAGCTTGAAACGCCTTCAAACAAAGACTTTCAAGCTATTTTTAATATAGCACCACCCCCAATAACCCTGTGCTGTGCAAAGGTCCTGAATGTGGCGCTGTGGGAACGGCGCGGCAGACGCCGCGCCCCGGCCCCTGCGTGCGTACTGCGTCAGTGGCTGCCGCAGCCGTGCCCGCCGCCGCCGGCCTTGCCGGGCATGGGCGTGTCGCGGTCCATGCCGGACTCCTGTAGCCGGTCCAGGTACTGCGCCCAGAACTCGTCCTGGCGGCGGCCCAGTTCGTAGAGGTATTCCCAGGTGTACAGGCCGCTTTCATGCCCGTCGCTGAAGAAGGGCTTGATGGCGTAGTTGCCCACGGGCTCGATGGCCGTGATGGCCACGTCGCGCTTGCCGGTCTGCAGCACTTCCTGGCCCGGGCCATGGCCTTGCACCTCGGCCGAGGGGGAGTACACGCGCAGCAGCTCGAAGGGAATGCGAAAGCTTGCGCCGTCGGAATAGGCCACTTCCAGCACGCGCGATGCGCCGTGCACGGTCAGGGCTTCGGGAGTTGGGGTGTCAGGGGTCAGGCCGGCCATGCGGTGCTCCTCATTCAGTGGCGGGGTGCTGCTGCCAGGCATCGAGAGCCTGCGACAGCGCCGTGTCTATGGCTGGCAAGCGCGCTGCCACCTCGGCCTCGCGCTCGCCATTGCGCGGGCGCTGGGCAGCAGCCCAGACCGAGCCCGGGAAATGGCTGTCCCATTCGAAGCGCGCAACCACATGCCAGTGCAGGTGCGGCACCATGTTGCCCAGCGCCGCCAGGTTGATCTTGGCCGGCGCAAGGCGCTCACGCAAGACGCGCTCGACCACGACCACGGCATCCATGCAGTGCTGACGGTCGGCGGCATCCAGGTCGGAGAACTCGGCCACATGCGCATTCCAGACCACGCGGTAGAAGGCCGGGAAGCCCTCTTCCTGGGCGCGGATCACTCGCAGGCACCGGCCGCGCCAGACGGGCAAGCCGCCTTCTGTGGCGCACAGGGGGCAGGAAGCGGAAGCAGCCATCAGACCAGAACCCGTTCGATGCCGCCGGCGTTGGCGCGCTGAACATATTCGGCCATCCAGTTCTCGCCCAGGATCTGGCGCGCCATCTCGACCACGATGTAGTCGGCCTCCAGCAGGCCGTTGTTCATGTCGCCGCCGTAGCGCGACAGGCCCTGCAGGCAGCTGGGGCAGCTGGTGAGGATCTTCACATTGTCCTTCTCGGCCAGGGCGCCGCTGGCGCGCAGCGCGGCCTCGCCCTTCTTGAGTTCCTCTTCCTTGCGGAAGCGGATCTGCGTGGAGATGTCGGGGCGCGTGACGCCCAGCGTGCCCGATTCGCCGCAGCAGCGCTCGCTCTTGATCACGCCGTCGCCGACCAGGGCCTTGACGGTCTTCATGGGGTCCTGCAGCTTCATGGGCGAGTGGCAGGGGTCGTGGTAGAGGTAGCCCTCCTTGCCCTGCAGCGTCACGCCCTTTTCCAGCAGGTACTCGTGGATGTCGATGATGCGGCTGCCCGGGAAAATCTTGCCGAACTCGTAGCCCTGCAATTGGTCGTAGCAGGTGCCGCAGCTGACCACCACGGTCTTGATGTCCAGGTAGTTGAGCGTGGTGGCGACGCGGTGGAAGAGCACGCGGTTGTCCGTGATCATCTTCTCGGCCTTGTCGAACTGGCCGCTGCCGCGCTGGGGATAGCCGCAGCACAGGTAGCCGGGTGGCAGCACGGTCTGCACGCCGGCATGCCAGAGCATGGCCTGCGTGGCCAGGCCCACCTGGCTGAACAGGCGCTCGGAGCCGCAGCCGGGGAAGTAGAACACCGCCTCTGTGTCCGCGTTCGTGGTCTGCGGGCTGCGGATGATGGGCACGTAGTCCTTGTCCTCGATGTCCAGCAGGGCACGCGCCGTCTTGTTGGGCAGGCCGCCCGGCAGCTTCTTGTTGACGAAGTGGATCACCTGCTCCTTGAGCGGCGCGCGCCCCACCGAGGCCGGCGGATGCTGGGTCTGCTTCCTGGCCAGGCTGTGGAGCACGTCGGAGGCCAGGCGCTGGGCCTTGAAGCCCACGCCGACCATGGCCGAACGCATGAACTTGATGGTGTCCGGATTGGTGGCGTTGAGCATGGCCATGGCCAGCTTGTTGCCGGGCCGGAAGCTCTTCTTGTCCATCTTGCGCAGCAGATTGCGCATGTTCATGGTCACGTCGCCGAAGTCGATCTTCACCGGGCAGGGGTTGAAGCACTTGTGGCAGACCGTGCAGTGGTCCGACACGTCCTCGAACTCCTGCCAGTGGCGCAGCGACACGCCGCGGCGCGTCTGCTCCTCGTACAGAAAGGCTTCGACCAGCAGCGAGGTCGCCAGGATCTTGTTGCGCGGGCTGTACAGCAGGTTGGCGCGCGGCACATGGGTGGCGCACACGGGCTTGCACTTGCCGCAGCGCAGGCAGTCCTTGACCGAGTCGGCAATGGCGCCGATGTCGCTTTGCTGCATGATCAGCGACTCGTGCCCCATCAGGCCGAAGCTGGGCGTGTAGGCGTTGGTCAGGTCGGCGAACATCAGCGATTCGCGCGGCGAGCGGCCGTCATGGCTCTGGCCCACCACGGCCTGCAGCTTCTCGTTGCGGATCAGCTTGCCCTTGTTGAAGCGGCCTTCGGGGTCCACGCGCTGCTTGTAGGCGGCAAAGGGCGCCAGTTCGTCGTCGCTGAGGAATTCCAGCTTGGTGATGCCGATTCCGTGCTCGCCCGAGATCACGCCGTCCAGATGGCGGGCCAGCACCATGATGCGCGCCACGGCCTCATGGGCGGTCTGCAGCATCTCGTAGTCGTCACTGTTGACCGGAATGTTGGTGTGCACGTTGCCGTCGCCGGCGTGCATGTGCAGCGCCACCCAGACACGGCCCTTGAGCACGCGCTGGTGAATGGCGTTGACTTCGGCCAGCAGCGGCTGGAAGGCCGCGCCCGCGAAGATCTGGGCCATGGGCGCCTTCAGCTGGGTCTTCCAGCTGGCGCGCAGCGTGTGATCCTGCAGTTGCTGGAAGAGGTTTTCCACGTTGTCCAGCCAGCCCTGCCACAGCGTGCGCACATCGGCCACCAGGGCCAGGGCCTGCTGCACGCGGTCCTCCAGCAGTTCGGCCGAAGGGATGTCGCCCGCATCGTCCTGCTTGCCCAGGGGCAGGTCGCCGTGCTGGAAGAAGTCCGTCAACGCGTCGCACAGCTTGAGCTTGTTGCGCAGCGACAGTTCGATGTTGATGCGCTCGATGCCGTCCGTGTACTCCCACATGCGGGGCAGCGGGATCACCACGTCTTCGTTGATCTTGAAGGCGTTGGTGTGGCGCGAGATGGCGGCCGTGCGCTTGCGGTCCAGCCAGAATTTCTTGCGCGCCTCGGCGCTGACGGCGGTGAAGCCTTCACCGTTGCGCGAGTTGGCGATGCGCACCACCTCGGCGGCCACGCGGGCCACATCGTCGGCGTTGTCGCCGGCAATGTCGCCCAGCAGCACCATCTTGGGCAGATGGCCGTTGCCCTTCTTGCTCTTGGTGGCGTAGCCCACGGCCTTCAGGTAGCGGTCGTCCAGGTGCTCCAGGCCGGCCAGCAGCACGCCCGAGCGCTTTTGCTCGGCGAACATGAAGTCCTTGATCTCGACGATGCTGGGCACGGCGTCCTTGGCGTTGCCGAAGAACTCCATGCAGACCGTGCGCGTGTGCTCGGGCATGCGGTGCACCACCCAGCGCGCGCTGGTGATCAGGCCGTCGCAGCCTTCCTTCTGGATGCCGGGCAGGCCCGACAGGAACTTGTCGGTCACGTCCTTGCCCAGGCCTTCCTTGCGGAATTTCTGGCCGGGAATGTCCAGCCGCTCGCTGCGGATGGGGGTCTTGCCGTCGGCCTCGAAGTACTGCAGCTCGAAGCTGGCCATCTCGGCGTCATGGATCTTGCCGAGGTTGTGGCCCACGCGCGTGACTTCCAGCCACTGCGCATCGGGCGTGACCATGCGCCAGGACACCAGGTTGTCCAGCGCCGTGCCCCAGAGCACGGCCTTCTTGCCGCCCGCATTCATGGCGACGTTGCCGCCGATGCACGAGGCCTCGGCCGATGTGGGGTCCACGGCGAAGACGAAGCCCGCGCGCTCGGCCGCATCGGCCACGCGCTGCGTGACCACTCCGGCCTCGGTGAAGATGGTGGGCACCTCGTGGTCCACGCCGGGGATGCGGCGCATCTCCACCTCCGTCATGGCCTCGAGCTTTTCGGTGTTGATCACCACGCTGCGCCAGGTCAGCGGGATCGCGCCGCCCGTGTAGCCCGTGCCGCCGCCGCGCGGAATGATGGTCAGGCGCAGCTCGATGCAGGCACGCACCAGGGCGGCCATCTCGGCTTCGGTATCGGGGGTGAGCACGACGAAGGGGTACTCGACGCGCCAGTCGGTGGCGTCCGTCACATGGGCCACGCGCGACAGGCCGTCGAACTTGATGTTGTCCTTGGCCGTGTGGCGGCCCAGGCTCTTTTGCACCCGGCGGCGCAGTTGCTCGGCCTCGACGAAGGTGGCGTTGAACTCATGCACGGCGCGGCGCGCCGCATCCACCAGCTGGCCCACCAGCGCATCGCGCACGGGGTCCTGCTGCGGAGCACGGCGCTTGTCGATCTCGCCCAGGCGGTGCTCCAGGGCTTCCACCAGCGCCTTGCGGCGGTCGGGGCTGTGCAGCAGGTCGTCCTGCAGGTAGGGATTGCGCTGGACGACCCAGATGTCCCCCAGCACCTCGTAGAGCATGCGGGCGGAGCGGCCCGTGCGCCGCTCCTGGCGCAGCTGGTTGAGCACATCCCACATGGAAGTACCCAGCAGGCGGATCACGATCTCGCGATCGGAAAACGAGGTGTAGTTGTAGGGAATCTCTCGCAGACGTGCAGGTTCGGCTGCCTGTGCCTGCAGGGCCGCCAACGCAATCGGTACATTCATGGGGGTAGACCGTGTCTGGCGCTCTAGGGGCGCCGCTAAGCCAAGTGGGAGCGCAATTTTAAGCGAGCCCCTCGAAGGCCCGCTTCCTACGGGGCTCTGGGCGGCTCGCCGTCTTGCACTGAGACGCCAGCCCTCGCCAACACCACGGGGCAGACACGCCCCGGCGAACCGGCCTTATACAGAAAGAGCACAAACGAGCCAATACGAACAACCCGTGCTTTTGAAACGAAATGGTATTGACCTAAAATAGCGCCGCTTCGCGTGTCATTTTTTGTCACACGACTGACATACGGGACCAGCGGCTCACCGGGTTTGGCCTGTAGTGCGGTAAGAAGCATCCGAAAACAATGACACAGAAATGTCATGCCCCTGCCTTACCGTGGCAGCGGTCTGAAACCGTCACCGAACTAGAGGAGTCCTCATGCAACTGAAGCAACTGGCCATGGCGGCCGCGATCGCGGCCACCACCATCTCGGCACAAGCCCAAACCGAAATCCAGTGGTGGCACTCGATGAGCGCGGCCCTGGGCGACTGGGTGAACGACCTGGCCAAGGAGTACAACGCCAGCCAGACCCAGTACAAGATCGTGCCGACCTACAAGGGCCAGTATGACGAGTCCATGACAGCTGCCATCGCCGCGTTCCGCGCCGGCAATGCACCTGACATCCTGCAGGTCTTCGAAGTGGGCACGGCCACCATGATGGCCTCCAAAGGTGCCGTGGTTCCGGTCACCAAGGTCATGAACGACGGCGGCTTCAAGTTCGACCAGGGCGAGTACATCTCCGCCGTGGCCGGCTACTACACCGCCCCCAACGGCCAGATGATGAGCTACCCGCTCAACAGCTCGACCACCATCTTCTACTACAACAAGGACGCCTTCAAGAAGGCGGGCCTGGACGAGAACAAGCCGCCCAAGACCTGGCCCGAAGTGTTCGCCGCCGCTGAAAAGCTCAAGGCCTCGGGCCACCGCTGCGCACTGACCACGAGCTGGATGAGCTGGACCCAGCTGGAGAGCTTCTCGCTGTGGCACAACACCCTGTACGCGACCAAGAACAACGGCTTTGACGGCACCGATGCCAAGCTGGTGTTCAACTCGCCGCTGCACGTCAAGCACTTCGAGAACCTGGCCAAGGCCGCCAAGGACGGCAGCTTCGTCTACAAGGGCCGCGGCAACGTGCCCGACGCCGCCTTCGCTTCCGGCGAGTGCGCGATGATCACGGGCTCCTCCGGCCTGTACGCCCGCGTGGTCAAGGAAGGCAAGTTCGCCTTCGGCCAGTCGCAGCTGCCCTACTACGCCGATGTGAAGGGCGCCCCCCAGAACACGGCCATCGGCGGTGCTTCCCTGTGGGTGATGGCTGGCAAGAGCGCCGAACGCTACAAGGGCGTGGCTGACTTCTTCAACTTCCTGAACAACACCAAGATCCAGGCCGCCAGCCACCAGCGCACCGGCTACCTGCCCGTGACCACCGCTGCGTACAAGCTGACCGAGGCTTCGGGCTTCTACGAAAAGCATCCCGGCACCGACACCGCCGTGACGCAGATGATCCGCAAGACCACCGACAAGTCGCGCGGCATCCGCCTGGGCAACTTCGTTCAGATCCGCACCATCATCGATGAGGAAACCGAACAGATCTGGACCGGCAAGAAGACTCCCCAGCAGGCACTGGACACCGCTGTCACCCGTGGCAACGAGCAACTGGGCCGCTTCGCCCGGGCCAACAAGTAATCCTCCCATGTGATCTGCGGCGTGGCCGCTGCGCAGGCAGCCCGCACCGTGCATCACAGGCCCGCAACCGGCGGCCCCACGGCCATCCGGTTTGCGGGCTGTTTTGTTCTACCGAGTTCCGTCATGGAAAAACGCGTTCTTTTTCGATCCGCCTGGCTGCCGTGGCTGCTGATAGCACCACAGATGGTCATCGTGCTGGTCTTCTTTTTCTGGCCCGCAGGCCAGGCCATCGTGCAGTCTTTCCAGGCGCAGGATACGTTTGGCTTTTCCACCGAATGGGTGGGCTTCGCCAACTTCCAGCATCTGCTGGATGACCCTGCCTACCTGGCCTCGTTCAAGACCACGGCCATCTTTTCCCTGCTGGTGGCGGTGTTCGGCATCGCGCTGTCGCTGATGCTGGCCATTTTTGCGGACCGCGTGATCAAGGGTGCGCTCGCCTACAAGACCGCCTTGCTGCTGCCCTATGCGGTGGCGCCCGCCGTGGCAGGCGTGCTGTGGGTGTTCATGTTCTCGCCGTCCATCGGCGTCGTGGCCTATGCGCTGCGCATGATCGGCTATGACTGGAACCACCTGCTGAACTCCGGCAACGCCATGACGCTGATCGTCATCGCCGCGATCTGGAAGCAGATCTCCTACAACTTCCTGTTCTTCCTTGCGGGCCTGCAGTCCATCCCCAAGTCGCTGATCGAGGCCGCCGCCATCGACGGCGCGGGCCCCATGCGCCGCTTCTGGGACATCCAGTTCCCGCTGCTGTCGCCCACCACCTTCTTCCTGCTGGTGATGAACGTGGTCTATGCCTTCTTCGACACCTTCGGCATCGTGGACGCCACGACCCAGGGCGGTCCGGGCCAGGACACCTCCATCCTAGTCTACAAGGTCTATCACGATGGCTTCAAGGCTATGGACATGAGCGGCTCGGCTGCCCAATCCGTCGTGCTGATGGTGATCGTGGTTGCACTCACCGTGATCCAGTTCCGCTATGTTGAGAAGAAAGTGCAGTACTGATCATGGTTGAACGCAGTCCTCTTCTGACCTTTTTCTCGCACCTGATCATGGTGCTGGGCGTGTTGATCGTCGGCTTTCCGCTGTACCTGGCCTTCGTGGCCTCCACGCACACGCCGCAGGACATCATCCAGGTGCCCATGCCCCTGGTGCCCGGCAGCAACTTCTGGGAAACCTACAAGGCCGCGCTGTTCGGCGGCTCGGGCCCTGGCTCCAGCGCGCCCGTGGCACGCATGATGTGGATCAGCTTCGTCTCGGCCATGGTGATCACCGTGGGCAAGATCGCGATCTCGCTGCTGTCGGCCTTCGCACTGGTGTACTTCCGCTTCCCGTTCAAGAAGATCTGCTTCTGGCTGATCTTCGTGACCCTGATGCTGCCCGTGGAAGTGCGCATCGGCCCCACCTACGAAGTCGTCTCCACGCTGGGCATGCTCAACAGCTACGCCGGCCTGACGATTCCGCTGATCGCCTCGGCCACGGCCACCTTCCTGTTCCGCCAGTTCTTCCTGACGGTGCCGGACGAGCTGGTGGAGGCCGCCCGCATCGATGGCGCCGGCCCCATGCGCTTCTTCAAGGATGTGCTGGTGCCGCTGTCCAAGACCTCGATCGCGGCGCTGTTCGTGATCCAGTTCATCTACGGCTGGAACCAGTACCTGTGGCCGCTGCTCGTGACCACCTCGGAAGACATGTACCCCGTGGTCATCGGCATCAAGCGCATGGTGGCCAGCGGCGATACCGGCAACGACTGGAACGTGGTGATGGCGACGGCCCTGCTGGCCATGCTGCCGCCCGCTGCCGTGGTGATCCTGATGCAGCGCTGGTTCGTCAAGGGCCTGGTGGACACCGAAAAGTAAGCCGTCCACCGCCCCCACCCACCGTATAGAACCCCGCAGAGCAAGCGCCAGCGCCCTTCGCTCTGCGACTCAACCAGAATCTTCGTATGGCATCCATTTCCTTTCGCAACCTGATCAAGCGCTACGGCCACGGCCCGTCGGCCAACCAGGTACTGCACGGCGTCAACGCCGAAATCCAGGACGGCGAGTTCGTCGTCATCGTCGGCCCTTCGGGCTGCGGCAAGTCCACCCTGCTGCGCATGGTGGCGGGCCTGGAAGAGATCTCCGACGGCCAGCTGCTGATCGGCGACAAGGTCGTCAACGACGTGGAACCGGCCAAGCGCGACATCGCCATGGTGTTCCAGAACTATGCGCTGTACCCGCATATGTCGAACTACGAGAACATGGCCTACGGCCTGAAGATCGCCAAGGTGCCGCCCGAGGAGATCAAGCGCCGCGTGGACAAGGCCGCCAAGATCCTGGAGCTGTCGCACCTGCTGGACCGCAAGCCGCGCCAGCTGTCGGGCGGCCAGCGCCAGCGCGTGGCCATGGGCCGTGCCATCGTGCGCCAGCCCAAGGTCTTCCTGTTCGACGAGCCGCTGTCCAACCTGGACGCCAAGCTGCGCGGCCAGACCCGCATCGAGATCCAGAAGCTGCACGCCGAGCTGGGCATCACCAGCCTGTTCGTGACCCACGACCAGGTCGAGGCCATGACCCTGGCCCAGCGCATGATCGTCATGAACGGCGGCGTGATGGAGCAGTTCGGCACGCCCGAAGAGGTCTACCACACGCCTGCCTCCACCTTCGTGGCCAGCTTCATCGGCTCGCCCCCGATGAACCTGCTCAAGAACGCGCCCGGCGGCACGACCGGCCGCATCCTGGGCATCCGCCCCGAGCACCTGGTCGTCGTCAACGAAGGCGGCTGGGAAATCAAGGTGGACACCGTGGAAATGCTGGGCGCCGAGCGCCTGGTCTATGGTTCGCTCAATGGCGAGACGATGACGGTACGCATCGACGAAGGCGCGCCCTTCCCCAAGTCCGGCGAGACCATGCGCGTGCGTCCTTCCGAAGAGCGTCGCCTGCACTGGTTCGACGCAGAAAGCGGCAAGCGGATCTGATCCCCTGAAGGCCGGCTCTCCGACCTTTTCCAAGAGAGCCCCAGAGGCTCTCTTTTTCCATCCAAGCTCCCTTCTTTTGACGGACTCGCCATGACCGAGAACCTGAAATCCTGGCCCTACCCCCTGTGGGTGGCCCACCGTGGCGCCGGCAAGCTGGCGCCCGAAAACACCATGGCCGCTTTCCGCCTGGGCGCCGCGCACGGCTATCGCATGTTCGAGTGCGATGCCAAGCTGTCTGCCGACGGCGTGCTGTTCCTGATGCACGACGCCACGCTGGAGCGCACCACCAACGGCCACGGCACGGGTGGCGACCTGTCCATGGGCGAGATCGCCCAGCTCGACGCCGGCAGCTGGCACTCGCGCGCATATGCGGGCGAGGCCCTGCCCACGCTGGAAGCCCTGGCGCGCTGGTGCCTGGCCAACCACTTTTTCCTGAACGTGGAGATCAAGCCCACGCCGGGCCAGGAAGAGGCCACGGGCCGCGCCACGGGCGAGCTGATGAACCGCATCTGGCCCCAGGACCGGGTCCCGCCGCTGTTCACCTCGTTCAAGACCGATGCCCTCAAGGGCGCACGCGACACGGCGCCCCACATTCCGCGCGGCCTGCTGGTGGACAGGCTGGCAGACGCCACGGGCGACGCCGACCTGCGCACCGCGCTGGAATTGGGCTGCGCAGCCATGGTGCTCAACCACGCGCTGTGGGATGCAGCCCTGGTCGCCAAGGTGCATGGCGCGGGCCTGCGCTGCAGCAGCTACACGGTCAACGACGAATGGGCCGCACAGCGCCTGATCGACCTGGGCACGGACGGCGTCATCACCGACCGTGTCGATATGTTCAGTCCCGCATCGCGCTGAGACGGCTGCCGGCTGGCGGGGCCGGACCTTTGGAAACAACCGCTGCAGCGGCCCGCCGCACAATGTGCGTCCATGACACCGCCCTGCAGCCCTCTTCCGCAGCGCCCCACGTGGGCACAGGCCCTTCGCCCATGCCTGGCCATCTGGCTGATGGCTCTGGCGATGCTGCTCCTGTCTGCACCCGGCCCGGCCCAGGCCCAGGACGGCGCCACAGCCGCGGGCGCGACCGCAGAAGACGGCCGGCCCGCCCTTCCCAGCGTAGACGATCTGCGCAAGCAGCTGGACGCCATTCCCCGCAAGCTGGCCGAGGACGATGACGGCCGCAAGCTGCTGGACGAGGCTGCAGCCATTGGCACGGCAGCCGACCAGGTGGCGGCCCGCCGCACCGAGGAACTGGCCGATATCGATTCGCGCCTGGCCGGCCTGGGACCGGCGCCCGAAAAAGGCGCCCCCGCCGATGCGCCCGATGTGGCCGAGCAGCGCGCCAGCCTGGCCAAGCAACGCAGTGCCGTGGATTCCGAACTCAAACTCGCGCGGCTGGTGTCGGTCGATGCCGACCAGCGCGGCAACGAGCTGATACGCCAGCGCCGCGAACAATTCCAGGCCGCGCTGACGGCCCGCACCGATTCACCGCTGGGCCGCCCCTTCTGGCGCAATCTGAGCACCGCCGCGCCCCTGGACGCGGCGCGCCTGCAGGGGCTGGGGCGCGAGCTGCGCCAATCGGTGAGCTCCACCTTGGCCTCCGATCGCCGGGGCGGCTTTATCGCCAGCCTGGCCGCTGCCTTGCTGATCGCCCTGCTCGGCCCCTGGCTGGCCGAGCGCCTGCTGGTGCGCGCCGCGCCCGCACGCCTGCCCAGCGGCCGCCTGCGCCGCTCGCTGCGCGCGGCAGCCACGGTGGTGATCAACACGCTGCTGATCGGCCTGGCGGCGCAGTTGGCCTGGAGCGTGCTCAAGGCCGGCGATGGCTTCAGCGAATCGCTGGACGCGCTGGCCAAGGCCAGCGTGCAGGTCACGCTGTTCGGCGCCTTCGTGGTGTCGCTGGGCCAGACCCTGCTGTCGCGCAAGCGCAGCTCATGGCGCCTGCCCGGCGTGTCGGACGAGCTGGCCGAGCGGCTCAGCCCCTACCCCTGGTGGCTTGCGGCAGGTGCCGCGATCAACGGCCTGGTGACCGAGGTCAACGCCATCATCGGCGCCAGCCTGGCCGCCGAGGTCACGGTGCACGCCCTGTCGGCCCTGCTGATTTCGGCCGTGGTCATGCTGGCCCTGCGGCATCTGCGCGCGCCGGCGCCGATGGCACAGGAAGACGGCGTCCCGGCAGAGCCTGCGCCGCCCCGGCCCTTGTGGGTGGGGCTGCTGGTGGCCTGTGCGGCGGTGGCCAGCATTGCCACCATTGCGCTGGCCGTGACCGGCTACGTGGCGCTGGCGGGAACGCTGGCGCGCCAGATGGTGTGGACCGGTGTGGTCTTTGCCACCACCTACCTGCTGTTCCAGCTGGGCGACGATCTGTGCGAGGCCCTGCTGTCGTCCAAGGGCAGCTTCGGCACCCGGCTGAACCAGAGCCTGGGCATCGAGGGCCGGCTGCTGGACCAGGCCTCGGTCCTGGTCTCGGGCCTGCTGCGCGTGGCCCTGTTGTTCTACATGGTGATCGCCCTGCTGGCCCCGCTGGGCACGGGGCCCGACGAGGTGTTCCGCCGTGGCAGCACGGTCAATCACAGCCTCAAGGTGGGCGACTTCACCATGGCGCCCCAGGCCCTGTTCACCGCGTTTGCGGTGATCGTCACGGGCCTGATCGTGATCCGCGTGATCAAGCGCTGGCTGACGGACCGCTACTTCCCCAACACCTCGCTGGAGCCTGGCATGCGCAGCTCCATCACCACGCTGCTGGGCTATGTGGGCGGCATCTTCGTGGTGGCCGTGGCGCTGGCGGGGCTGGGCATCAGCGTGGAGCGCATCGCCTGGGTGGCCAGTGCGCTGTCGGTGGGCATTGGCTTTGGCCTGCAGGCCATCGTGCAGAACTTCATCTCGGGCCTGATCCTGCTGGCCGAGCGGCCCGTCAAGGTGGGCGACTGGGTGGTGCTGGGCGATACCGAGGGCGACGTGCGCCGCGTCAACGTGCGCGCGACCGAGATCCAGCTTGGCGACCGCTCCACCGTCATCGTGCCCAACTCGGAATTCATCACCAAGACCGTGCGCAACATGACGCTGGCCGGCGCGCCCGGGCGGGTGCTGCTGCGCCTTCCCGCACCGCTGGACACCGATGCCGAGCGCATGCGCACCCTGATCCTGGAAGCCTTTCGCGCGCATGAAGGCATTCTGGACACGCCCGAGCCCCTGGTGCAGCTCGAAGGCATCGCCAACGGCACGCTGACCTTCCTGGCCATCGGCTACGTCGGCAATCCGCGCAATGCGGGTGGCGTGCGCAGCGATGTGCTGTTCAGCATCCTGGCCTCGCTCAAGGGCGCAGGCCTGTACCTGTCACCACCGGCCACCACTTCGGTGGCGGCACCCGTGGTGACAGGTACGCCGGGCTCGCCGACCATGCCCGGTGATCCGGCCAGCCCGGCCTAGCCGCGCCTTGCCATTTCCGATCGCACATGCGCCGCGACCACGGCCATCAGCTCACGCAGATGGCCGCGCAGCGGCTCGAATCCCGCATTGGGCTCGCGCGTGTCCTCGTCCATGTAGACCGGGCGGCGGATCTCGATCTGCAGGCTGTGCCGGCCCAGGTGCGGCTGGCCTATGCGCCCGATCAGCTCCACGCCCTTGTAGGGCTCGTTGTAGGCCACGCTATAGCCAAAGCCCGCCAGCGTCTCGCCCACCAGCTGGATGAACTCGGGCGCGCAGGTCGTGCCGTCGCGGTCGCCCAGCACGAAGTCGGCCAGCGGCGGCGCGTCGGTACGGCCCAGGCGCTTGTAGACATCGTTGGGCATGGAGTGCAGGTTCAGGTGCCAGACGCCGCCAAAGCGCTGCACGCTGCCATCGATGGCCTGCGCCAGCGCCGCATGGTAGGGGCGCCAGTAGCGCGCGATGCGGTGCTCCACCTCGGCCACCGTGCGCGGACGGTCATACAGCGGCGTTGCCACGCCGTCGCGGCTGATGCGCTGCCAGATCAGGCCCAGGCCCTGGCGCGTCTTGACGCTGGGCGCCAGGGGCACGGGCCACTGGCCGTCGATCTGGGCCGGGTCCAGGTCGGCCTCGCTGCGGTTGGGGTCGATGTAGGTGCGCGGAAAGGTGGCCTCGATCAGCGTCGCGCCATGCGCGGGCCACTGGTCCCAGAGCGCGGCCACATGCGTGTCCTCGCCACGGCGCAGCAGGGACATGGGCACGGCGTGGCCGAAATCCTCGGGATAGGAGGTGCCGCTGTGCGGCGAGTCGCAGACGATGGGCAGCGCCTCGCCCATTGCGGGATGCACCACGACCGGGGTGTCCGGCCGGGGGCGCAGGAAATCCGACTGTGCCATGCGGTCCATCAGTCGAGCTTGATGTTGGCGCGCTTGGCCACGGCCGTGTAGCGCTCGATGGCGGCCTTGATCTGCTTGGCGAATTCCTCGGGCGTGTTGCCCATGGATTCGCCCGAGATGGATTTTTGCTTTTCCAGGTAGTCAGGCATGGCCATGGCCTTGTGCGCGGCGGCATTGAGCTTGTCGATGATGGGGCGCGGCGTGCCGGCCGGCGCAACCAGGCCGAACCAGCCGCCATCGCCCATCTGCGCAAAGCCCAGCTCGGTGTACGTAGGCACGTCGGGCAGCACGTCGGCGCGCTTGAAGGCCAGCACGGCCAGCGGGCGCAGCTTGCCGTCCTTGATGTGGGGCAGCGTGGAGGGCAGGTTGTCCGTCATGGCGTTGACCTGGCCGCCCAGCGCGTCGGTGATGGCCTGGCCCGCGCCCTTGTAGGGGATGTGCAGCAGGTCGATGCCCGCCAGGTTCATGAAGTTCTCGATATTGGCGTGGCCCAGCGAACCCGTGCCCGGCGAGGCAAAGCTGTACTTGCCCGGGTTGGCCTTGGCCAGGGCGATGAACTCCTTCATGGTCTTGGCGGGCACGCTGGCGTTGACCACGAATACGCTGGGCACCGACATCACATTGGTGATGGGCGCGAAGTCCTTGATCGGGTCATAGGGCAGCTTGCGGAAGATCGCCGGGTTGGAGCCGTGCGTGCTCACCGTGGCCATGCCGATGGTGTAGCCGTCCGGCGCGGCACGCGCGATTTCGGAAGCGCCGATGGAGCCGCCGGCTCCGCCGCGGTTGTCCACCACCACGGGCTTGCCGAGGATCACGCTCATCTTCTCGGCCAGCAGGCGCGCCACCATGTCGGTGGAGCCACCGGCTCCGAACGGCACGACCAGGCGGATCGGACGGCTGGGATAGTCGGCCGCCGGGCCCTGGGCCCAAGCGGCGGGAGCCAGAAGAGCGGTGGCGGCGCAGGCGGCCAGGCTGGACAACAGGGTGCGGCGCATTGCCATGGGATGTTTCCTATCTTGGTTGGGGGTGGCGGCAAAGCACGGGCTCTGCGGAACAGGCGCCGATTCTGGACAGCCGCCGCATCCGCGAAAAGAGACAAGACGGCAAGCAACCATGACCAACCGTCATAATTGCGCCCGTCATGCGCATGCACTCCCCCTCGCTTTCCGAGCTGCACGCCTTCGCGGCGGCCGCGCGCCTGGGCAGCTATTCGCTGGCGGCCCGGGAGCTGTATGTCACCCAGGGCGGCATCAGCCGCGCCATCGCCCGGCTGGAAGAGCACCTGGGCTTTGCGCTGTTCGAGCGTCAGGGCCGGGGCAGCGTGCTGACCGAAGCCGGCCGCGAATACCTGCAGGCCGTGGAGCCCGCCGTACACGCCATCGAATCGGCATCCGCGGCCGCACGCAGGCGCCACTTCGGCCCGCAACTGCGGCTGTCGGTGGTGCCCACGCTGTTCAGCCATTGGCTGATTCCGCGCCTGCCACACTTCAACGCCCTGCATCCGGGCATCGCCCTGTCGTTCGCGCCCTATCGGCGCGACGATCCGCTGTCGGCCGCCGAGATAGACGGCTGGCTGCGCGTGGGCAGCGAGCCCTGGCCCGCCCACGTGGTGGCCGACTATGTGGTGGGCCGCGATCTGGTGCCCATCTGCCATCCGAGAGAACTGCAGGGCCCGCGGCCCATCCGCAGCCCCCGGGACGTGCTAGCACGCCCGCTGCTGTTCCACACCAACTATCCGGGCAACTGGGCCCGCTGGATGTCCCATCTGAACCTGCCCGGACCCTGCCCCGCACCGGCAGCCGATTTCGAGCTGGTGGCCCTGCTGGTACAGGCCGTGGCCGCCGGCATGGGCGTGGCCCTGGTGCAGCGCTGCCTGGTCGAGGAAGACCTGGCCGCCGGCCGCGTGGCCCTTGCCTTGCCTGCGCCCGTCCACATCGAACGCGGCTACTTTCTGTGCCGTCCCGCCACGCGGGCACCTTCCGAAGCCTTTGCGCAGTTCCGCGAATGGCTGCTGGAGCAGGCCGCGCCGGGCGCCGTGCCTCCAGCCGCAGTCTCAGGCCCCTGATCGCCAGGAGAAACGCCCTCTTCCGTTGATCTGCATCAATCTTTGCTGTCAGCCATCAGCGCCAGCCGCGTGAAAACACCCACTGGCAAAGCGCCATCACCACGACCAGCGCAGCATAGGTGGCCATCTTTGCATCGCGCCCGAACCACCACAGCCCCGCCAGCAGCACCAGTGCACCAACAATGAAATTGATAGCAACCTGTGACCACCAGGCCATGGATTGCTGCGATTTCCCATAGATCAAAAGCGCGCACAACATAAGGGCCGGCGACAGGAAAAGTGCAGGCGCCAGGAAGTTCAGCCAATGATTCGTACTCGCAATCCATCCCATCTGCGGGCTCCGATTCCAGGGTGTTGTGATCAGGGATGCCTGAAACTGCGCGAAATTTTATAATCCCGGGTTATGGCAGTCTGGGCACTCGGCATCAACCACCACACGGCTCCGCTCGATATGCGGGGACGTTTCGCGTTCGCGCTCGACCAGATCGTGCCCACGCTGCAGGGCCTGCGCGAATCGCTGACCGGCCCCGGCCGCCAGCACAGTGCGGTAGAGACCGCCATTCTCTCCACCTGCAACCGTACCGAGATCTACTGCGCGGCCGAAATGCCGGCCATGGACCACACGCTGCACTGGCTGGCCAACAGCGGCGGCATCTCGTCCGAATTACTGCGCTCGCACTCCTATCTGCTGGAAGACGGCCATGTGGCGCGCCATGCCTTCCGCGTGGCCAGCGGGCTCGATTCCATGGTGCTGGGCGAGGCCCAGATCCTGGGCCAGATGAAGAATGCCGTGCGCGCCGCAGAGAACGCAGGCGCCCTGGGCAGCACGCTGAACCAGCTGTTCCAGCGCAGCTTCGCGGTGGCCAAGGAAGTGCGCAGCTCCACCGAGATCGGCGCCCACAGCATCAGCATGGCCGCTGCCGCCGTGCGGCTGGCCGGCCAGCTGTTCGAAGACCTGTCCCAGATCCGCGTGCTGTTCGTGGGCGCGGGCGAGATGATCGAGCTGGTCTCCACCCATTTCGCGGCCCGCCACCCCAAGCAGATCATGATCGCCAACCGCACGCTGGAGCGCGGCGAAAAGCTGGCCGCCCAGTTTGGCGCCGGCACCATGCGGCTGGCCGACTTGCCCGAGCATCTGCATGAATACGATGCCGTGATCAGTTGCACGGCCTCCAGCCTGCCCATCATCGGCCTGGGCGCCGTGGAAAGCGCGCTCAAGAAGCGCAAGCACCGCCCCATGTTCATGGTCGATCTGGCCGTGCCGCGCGATATCGAATCCGAGGTCAAGGACCTGCGCGACGTCTACCTCTACACCGTGGACGATCTGGCCACCGTGGTGCGCACGGGCCAGGCCCAGCGCCAGGCAGCGGTCGAGCAGGCAGAAGTCATCATCGACCACGGCGTGCAAAGCTTCATGCACTGGCTGGACCAGCGCCGCCCGCAGGCCGGTGTGGTGCCGCTGATCCGCCAGCTCAACACCCAGACCGATGAATGGCGTGCGCTGGAGATTGCGCGCGCCAAGAAGCTGCTGGCCAAGGGCGAAGACATCGACACCGTGCTGGAGGCCCTGTCGCGCGGCCTCACGCAGAAAATGCTGCACGGCACCCTGGCCGAGCTGCACAAGGGTGACGCCGACCAGCGCACCCAGACCATGGACACGGTCTCGCGCCTGTTCCTGCGCTCCGCGCCAGGCGGTCCGCGCGGCACGACTCCCGACAAGGCGCTCTAGCGGCGCTCGCCCCCTTCAGAGAGCCGCGCGCCCGCGGGTCTCTGGCGCCTCGGCCCACTTCCGGCCACCTCGTTCCCCCGCCGCAGCGCTGCCCCGCGCAGCCCTTCGCACCATCGCCTCACACCATGCAAGACTTTCTGCGCCAACAACTGGAGCGCTACGCCCAGCGCCTTGAAGAACTCGACTTCCTGCTCTCGCGCGAAGACATCATGGGCGACATGAAGCAGTACCGTGCCATCTCGCGCGAGCATGCCGATGTGACGGCCATTGCCGGCCGCTATGCACGCTACCGCCAGCGCGAGGCCGATCTGGCCTCTGCCAGGGACATGCTGGACGATCCCGACATGGAGGAAATGGCGCGCGAGGAAATCTCCGGCGCAGAGATCGAGCTGGTGCAGCTGGAAGATGAACTGCAGCGCCTGCTCCTGCCCAAGGACCCCGATGACGCGCGCAACGCCTACCTGGAAATCCGCGCGGGCACGGGTGGCGATGAATCTGCCCTGTTCGCAGGCGATCTGGCACGCATGTACACGCGCCACTGCGACGCCGTGGGCTGGAAGGTCGAGATCATGAGCGCCAACGAAAGCGAGCTGGGCGGCTACAAGGAAGTGGTGCTGCGCGTGGAAGGCACCGACGTCTATGGCCGCCTGCGCTTCGAATCCGGCGGCCACCGCGTGCAGCGCGTGCCTGCCACCGAGACCCAGGGCCGCATCCACACCAGTGCCTGCACCGTGGCCGTCATGCCCGAGCCCGACGAAACCCAGGCCATCACGCTCAACCCGGCCGACCTGCGCATCGACACCTTCCGTGCCAGCGGCGCCGGAGGCCAGCACATCAACAAGACCGACTCGGCCGTGCGCGTGGTCCACCTGCCCACGGGCATCGTCGCCGAGTGCCAGGACGGCCGCAGCCAGCACAGCAACAAGGCCAAGGCCCTGCAGGTGCTGCAGGCGCGCCTGCAGGAAAAGGAGCGCAGCGAGCGCGAGGCCAAGGAGGCCGCGCTGCGCAAGGGCCTGATCGGCAGCGGCGACCGCAGCGACCGCATCCGCACCTACAACTTCCCCCAGGGCCGGCTCACCGACCACCGCATCAACCTCACCATCTACAAGCTGCTGGCCGTGATGGAAGGCGACCTGGGCGACGTGCTCGACGCGCTGCAGGCCGCACGCGAGGCCGAACTGCTGGCCGAGCTGCAGGTCAACAGCTGAGGCGCGGGCCATGGTCAACCTACCCACCATCAAAGAGGCTCTGCAGCACTCCCAGGCCCAGGGGCTTGCTCGCATCGATGCGCAAATGCTGCTGCTGCATGTGCTCGGACGCCAGGCCGGCGGCCGCGCCTGGCTGCTCACCCACGACGGGGACGCGCTGACCGCGCCCCAGGCCGGCGTCTATGCCGCGCTGTGCACACGCCGACTGCGCGGGGAGCCCGTCGCCTACCTGGTGGGCCACAAGGAGTTCTACGGGCTGGATCTGGCCGTGGACGCACGCGTGCTCGACCCTCGCCCCGATACCGAAACCCTGGTGGACTGGGCGCTGGAGCTGATACCCGCCCAGGCCCCGAGCGGCCCCGCATGCCGTGTGGCGGATCTGGGCACCGGCAGCGGAGCGATTGCCCTGGCCCTGCAGAGCCAGCGCCCCGGCGCCACCGTGTGGGCCGTGGATGCCAGTGCCGACGCGCTGGCCGTGGCCAGCGCCAATGCCACGCACCTGCAGCTGGGCGTGCGGTTTGCGCATGGCAGCTGGCTGGAGCCGCTGGCAGGCCAGGCGCCGTTCAACCTCATCGTCAGCAATCCGCCCTATATCCGCGACGGCGATCCGCACTTGCTGGCGTTGGAGCATGAGCCGCTGTCGGCTCTGGCCAGCGGCGCCGATGGCCTGTCCGACATCCACGCCATCGTCGCGCAGGCGCCTGCGCTGCTGGCCAGCGGCGGCTGGCTGCTGCTCGAGCATGGCTGGGACCAGGCCGATGCCGTGGCCGCCCTGCTGCGCAATGCCGGCTTTGGCGACGTGCAGCATCGCCACGACCTGGGCGGCATTGCCCGCTGCACGGGCGGGCAATGGCAAGGGCAGGCCAGAGCTCTGACCTGAGCTCTGGCCTGGGCGTAGCAATCCCGCATGCTTTCAAAGTCCGCGCCGAGAGTGAAATAATCCCATCCATGCCGCCGCGCCTGCGGCGCCCACCACGACCCCGGAGCACCACACAGATGAGCGACACCCAGCAACGCATCGACCAACTGGTCAAAAGCAACAACATCCTGCTGTTCATGAAGGGCAGCGCCAGCTTTCCCATGTGCGGTTTCTCGGGCCGCGCCATCCAGATTCTCAAGGCCTGCGGCGTGGAGACCAAGGACATCTCCACCGTCAACGTGCTGGAGGACCAGGAAATCCGCCAGGGCATCAAGGACTACAGCAACTGGCCCACGATCCCCCAGCTCTACGTGCAGGGCGAGTTCATCGGCGGCTCGGACATCATGATGGAGATGTACGAATCCGGCGAGTTGCAGCAGCTGCTGGCACCCAAGGCCTGAGAGTTCGCAGGCTTGCGACTCGCGCGCAGCACCCGCCTGCGCCCGCTGCTGCGCAGAATCAAGCCACCCTTGGGTGGCTTTTTTTCGCCCGTGCCGGACTGCCAGCGCACTGCCCGGGCATGCCACAAGGCCAGGGGCATGTGATGTGTGGTCGAATGGACACATCTTTCACATCCGGAAAACCGCGCCTGCGCCCGCTTCTCCGCCTTGCCTATGAGTCTGTCCCAAAGTCTGCTGTTGATCGTCGCACTGATACTGACCAGTGCCTTCTTCTCCGTGGCCGAGATCTCGCTGGCCGCCTCGCGGCGCCTGCGGCTTCGGCAGATGGCGGAGGACGGGGAGCCACGCGCCGAACAGGTCATGAAGATGCAGGCCCAGCCGGGCGAGTACTTCACGGTCACGCAGATTGGGCTGAATGCCGTCGCCATCCTGGGCGGCGTGGTGGGCGAAGGGGCATTGACCCCCTATCTGGCCGAGCTGCTGATGCTCTGGCTGCCTGACAGCCGTGCGCAGACCGTGGGCTTCCTGCTCTCGTTCGCCAGCGTCACCTCCCTGTTCATTCTGTTCGCCGACCTGCTGCCCAAGCGCCTGAGCATGGCCGAGCCCGAGGCCCTGGCCATCCGCGTGCTGCGCCCCATGCTCTGGTGCATGGCCGTGCTCAAGCCCCTGGTCTGGTGCTTCAACCACCTGGCCGACGCCGTTGCCAAGCTGTTCGGCCTGCCCACGGTGCGCGATGACCGCATCACGCACGAAGACATCCTGGCCATGACCGAAGCCGGCGCACGCGCAGGCGTGCTGGCCGCGAAGGAGCAGCAGGTGATCGCCAACCTGTTCGAACTTGACTCGCGCACCATCGGCTCGGCCATGACGCAGCGCGACCGCATCGCCTACTTCCACCGCGACGACCCCGATGAACTGATCCGGGTCCGCATTGCCGAGGAGCCTTTTTCCACTTACCCCGTCTGCGACGGCGACATCGACCACATCGTCGGCTATGTCGATGCCAAGGACCTGTTCCAGCGCGCGCTGAACAACCAGCCCCTGTCGCTCATGGACGACTCCCTGGTCCACAAGGTGCTGGTCGTGCCGGACCGCCTGACGCTGGCCGAGGTGCTGGAGCAGTTCCGCCAGGTACATGAGGACTTTGCCGTCATCGTCAACGAATACAGCCTGGTGGTCGGCGTGGTCACGCTCAATGACGTGATGAGCACGGTGATGGGCGGCTTGGTCAGCCCGGGCGACGAGGAACAGATCCTGCGCCGCGACGAGAACTCCTGGCTGATCGATGGCGTCACGCCGGTCGAGGATGTGATGCAGGCCCTGGAGCTCGACGAGTTGCCGCATTCCGAGGACTACGAAACCCTGGGGGGCTTCCTCATGGTCATGCTTCGGCGCATTCCCAGGCGCACGGACACCGTGCAATGGGGCGGCTACCGCTTCGAGGTCATGGACGTGGACAGCTACCGCATCGACCAGGTGCTGGTCACACGCATGTCGGGCAGCAGCCCGGCCGCCCCGCCCAACGCAGGCGACACGGCCGCCGCCGTGGCCAAGGTGTCCAGCATGTCGCCGGACACGTCGTCCTGAAAACGCAGCAAGGCAGGCCTGCAGGACTGCCGCCAGGCGCCAGCCTGCGGCCCCTCAGGCCGAGCGCGAGGGCTCGATCTCCCAGCGGCGCTGCGCAGCGAACACCGCATTCGGGTACTGGGGCTGTCCCCGGCTGCCGTTGTAGCGGCCCAGCGCCATGTAGGCATCGCCTTTTTCGCGGTCCAGATAGTGGCGCAGGATCACGCAGCCAAAGCGCAGATTGGTCTGCATGTGAAACAGCTTGCCGATGTCTCCATCGCCGATCAGCCGCATCCAGAACGGCATGATCTGCATGTAGCCGCGTGCACCCACGCTGGAGATGGCGAACTTGCGGAACGCGCTCTCCACCTGCACCAGCCCCATCACCAGAGAGACTTCCAGGCCGGCACGCTTGGACTCGTACCAGACGGTTTGCAGGAACTCCAGCCTCGTCGCCAGCTCCGGCTTGCGCGAACGCAGGCGCTCGCTGCTGGCCGTGAGCCAGCGAAGGTAGTCCAGCCGGGCCTCGGTGGAGGCAAAGCGCAGCTCGGGCGGCGCCGATCCCGTGACGGCGGAACTCAGCGCAGTGCGCACCGAATCGGCCAGCGGCTCCTCCAGCTGGCCACCGGCCCAGGCGGGCGCGGCCACCGCGCCCAGCAAGGGCGCAGCACCCAGCGAAGCCGCCAGGCGCAGGCAATCGCGGCGCGCTATCACGGGGGCCTGGCTCACAGACCCAGCCTCTGCTTGAGATGGCCCAGCACATCGGCAGCGGCCATCTTGGTCGCTTCCGTGTCGCGGCGATGCTGGTACTCGACCTGGCCTTCCTTGAGGCCCCGGTCGGACAGCACCACGCGGTGCGGCACGCCAATCAGTTCCCAGTCGGCAAACATGGCGCCCGGGCGTTCGCCGCGGTCGTCCAGGATCACGTCCACGCCCAGTGCCAGCAACTCGGCATGCAGCTTCTCGGCGGCTTCCTTCACGGGCTCGCTGCGGTCCATGCCGATGGGACAGACCACCACGGTGAAGGGTGCAATCGCGTCGGGCCAGATGATGCCGCGCTCATCATGGTTCTGCTCGATGGCGGCAGCCGGCAGGCGTGTCACGCCAATGCCGTAGCAGCCCATTTCAAACAGCGAGGGCTTGCCGTTCTCGGCCAGGAAGGTGGCGTTCATGGCCTGGGAGTACTTGGTGCCCAGGTAGAACACATGGCCGACTTCAATGCCGCGCTCAATGGCCAGCTCGCCTGCGCCATCGGGCGACTTGTCGCCGGCCACCACATTGCGCAGGTCAGCCACGACATCGGGCTCGGGCAGGTCACGGCCGAAGTTCACGCCGGTGATGTGGAAGTCGGCCTCGTTCGCACCGCAAACCCAGTCGGCCATCACGGCCACCTCGCGGTCCACGACCAGCTTCACGGGCTGCTTCAGGCCGATGGGCCCCAGGTAGCCGGGCTGGCAGCCGAAGTGCTCCTCGATTTCGGCCACAGTGGCAAAGCGGAAGCCCACGTCCAGGCCCGGCACCTTGGCCACCTTGATCTCGTTCATTTCATGATCACCGCGCAGCAGCAGCAGCCAGATCTGGCTGCCTGCCACCTCGCCCTTGTCGTCGAGCTTGTCGGTGGCCAGCACCAGGGACTTCACCGTCTGCGACAGCGGCAGGCCCAGCTGGGCGGCCACGGATTCGCAGGTGCTGTTGCCCGGCGTTGCCACACGGGCCATGGCCTGGGCTGCAGCGGGACGGGGGCCTGCAGGCGCCAGGGCCTCGGCCTTCTCGATATTGGCGGCGTAGTCGCTGCTGGGGCAGTAGACGATGGCGTCTTCGCCCGTGGAGGCGATCACCTGGAATTCCTCGCTCAGATCACCGCCGATGGCGCCGCTGTCGGCACGCACGGCACGGTACTGCAGGCCGAAGCGATCGAAGATGCGCTTATAGGCCGCGCGCATGGTCTGGTAGCTGATCTGGGCGGTATCGCGGTCCTTGTCGAAGGAATAGGCGTCCTTCATGATGAACTCGCGGCCGCGCATCAGGCCAAAGCGCGGGCGGCGCTCATCGCGGAACTTGGTCTGGATCTGGTAGAAATTCTTGGGCAGCTGCTTGTAGCTCTTGAGCTCCTGGCGCGCAATGTCCGTCACCACCTCTTCGCTGGTGGGCTGGATCACGAAGTCACGGCCATGGCGGTCCTTGATGCGCAGCAGCTCGGGGCCCATCTTCTCGAAGCGGCCGGTCTCCTCCCACATCTCGGCAGGCTGGACCACGGGCATGGTCACTTCCACGGCACCGGCACGGTTCATTTCCTCGCGCACGATGGCCTCGACCTTGCGGATCACGCGCAGCCCCATGGGCATGTAGTTATAGATGCCTGCGCCCAGCTTCTTGATCAGGCCGGCCCGCGTCATGAGCTTGTGGCTGACCACTTCGGCATCGGCCGGAGCTTCCTTGAGGGTGGAGATGAAAAATTGGGAGGCTTTCATGGATCAGGGACTTCGCGGGAATCGGGGCAGCGTGCTTGCCGCTGGCAAGGCACCGTGCATAATGGACACAATTCAGAAAATTGGGGTTCGATTATGCTTGACCGGGACGGATTTCGCCCGAACGTCGGCATCATCCTGCTCAACCAAAAGAACCAGGTGTTCTGGGGCAAGCGCATCCGCACCCACAGCTGGCAGTTTCCACAGGGCGGCATTGACCGGGGGGAGACACCCGAACAGGCCATGTTCCGGGAACTGCACGAGGAAGTGGGGTTGATGCCCAACCACGTTCGCGTGGTCGCCCGCACCCGGGACTGGTTGCGCTACGAGGTGCCAGACCGGTACATCCGCCGCGATGCGCGCGGACACTACAAAGGCCAGAAGCAGATCTGGTATTTGCTGCAGCTCATGGGTCACGACTGGGATTTGAACCTGCGTGCCACCGACCACCCCGAATTCGACGCCTGGCGCTGGAATGACTACTGGGTGCCATTGGACGTAGTGGTGGAGTTCAAGCGCGGCGTCTATGAGATGGCCCTGACCGAGCTGGCCCGGTTCCTGCCGCGCGGCGAACAGCAACGCAACCGTTATCTGCGCAGTGGCATGCGCCCCAGGGAAGCCCATGAGCAGGGTCCTGAGACATACACTGCGCCGGGTTTGCATCCAGCACGCTCAGGCAGCTTTCGCGTCAATCCCGGCATGGAGTTGCCGCCTGGCGCCTGTTTCGATCCTGATCCACAGTCGGGGCAGCAAGCCCTGCAACCCGATCCAGGCAAGGCCTGAAATCGGGCCAGAGCCATACGCAAAAGCGCACCCGAGGGTGCGCTTTTTCTTGGCCTTGAGGGTCTGGCGCCTCAGTGCCCCGCAATCACCATGTTGTCGCGGTGCACCATCTCCGGGCCTGCGGAATAGCCCAGCAGGCGCTCGATCTCCACCGAGCTTTTGCGACACAGCAGCCGCGCCTCGGCACTTGCATAGTTGGCCAGCCCACGCGCCACCTCGATACCCAGGGCATCGCGCACCGCGATCACATCGCCACGGGCGAACTCGCCATCCACATTCACCATGCCGATGGGCAGCAGGCTCTTGCCTTCGTCGCGCAGCTTGGCCACGGCGCCGGCATCCACGGACACGGAGCCGCGCAGTTGCAGATGGTCTGCAATCCACTGCTTGCGCGCCTGGTTCTTGTGCGTCTGCGCCAGGAGCAGCGTGCCGATGGACTCGCCTGCCGCCAGACGCACCAGCACGTCCTGCTCACGCCCCCAGGCGATGACGGTTGAAGCACCCGAGCCCGCCGCGCGCTTGGCCGCGAGGATCTTGGTGATCATCCCGCCCTTGCCAATGGACGAGCCCGCGCCTCCGGCCATCTCCTCCAGCGCCGGGTCGCCGGCATTGGCCACATCGATGAAACGCGCATCGGGATTGCTGCGCGGGTCGGCGCTGTAAAGGCCTCGCTGATCGGTCAGGATGACCAGGGCATCGGCCTCGATCAGATTGGCAACCAAAGCGCCCAAGGTATCGTTGTCACCGAACTTGATCTCGTCGTTGACCACGGTGTCGTTCTCGTTGATCACCGGCACGATGCCCAGCTCCAGCAGCGTCAGCAAGGTGTTGCGCGCGTTGAGATAGCGCTCGCGGTCCGCGAGGTCGGCATGCGTGAGCAGCACCTGCGCACTGCCCATGCCCTGTTCGCGCAACTTGGACTCGTACATCTGTATCAGGCCCATCTGCCCCACGGCCGCAGCGGCCTGCAGTTCATGAATCTCCTTGGGCCGTGCAATCCAGCCCAGACGCTTCATGCCTTCGGCCACCGCGCCGCTGGAGACCATGATTACCTCGCGCCGCCGGCCTCCATGGCTTTCATCCCCGCGCACCAGGGCCGCCAGTTGGCGGCTCCATTCCTGGATCGCGGCCTCATCAAGACCGCGACCTTCATTGGTCACCAGGCTGGAGCCGACCTTGACCACGATGCGATGGGCATCACGCAACAAGTTGGAAGACATGGATGGATAGTGATTCTTGCAGCGCAGGCCGAGGCAGACCCCGCCGCTGTTGTGATCAAGGCAATGGGTGGGACAGGCCGCTCTTACTCGGAATCGCGGGGAGCAAAACGCGGGTCGGTGAGATCCACGCCATCACCCTCGACTTCGACGAAGCGTGGATCGATTTCCTTGGGACCGGCCTCGATCTGCTGCTGTTCATGCACATGCTTGTAGATGGTGCGGATCAGCACTTCGCAGCCTTCGCGCGTCAGGGCGGAAATCTCGAACACCGGACCCTTCCACTTGAAGCGCTTGACGAAGTCCTTGACGCGTGCGGCGCGCTCCTCGGCCGGCACCATGTCCAGCTTGTTGAGCACCAGCCAGCGCGGCTTGTTGTACAGCTCGGCATCGTACTTCTGCAACTCGCCCACGATGGCCTTGGCCTGGGCCACGGGATCCACGCTGTCATCGAACGGCGCCAGGTCCACCACATGCAGCAGCAATCGGGTGCGCTGCAGGTGACGCAGGAACTGGTGGCCCAGGCCGGCACCTTCCGACGCGCCTTCGATCAGCCCGGGGATATCGGCCACCACAAAGCTTTGCTCGGCGGCAACACGAACCACGCCCAGATTGGGATGCAGCGTGGTGAACGGATAGTCGGCAATCTTGGGACGCGCATTGGAGACTGCGGCGATGAAGGTGGATTTGCCCGCATTGGGCATGCCCAGCAGACCCACGTCGGCCAGAACCTTGAGCTCCAGCTTGAGGTTCTTGCGCTCACCGGGCCAGCCAGGCGTCTTTTGCCGTGGCGCGCGGTTGATGGCGCTCTTGAAGCGCAGGTTGCCGTAGCCGCCATCCCCGCCCTTGGCAATGGTCACCACCTCGCCGGGCGTCAACAGTTCGTAGAGCACCTCCCCGGTTTCGGCATCGCTGATGATGGTGCCAACCGGCATGCGCAGCGTGATGTCGTTGCCTGCGGCACCGAACATGTCCGAGCCCTTGCCGTGCTCGCCGCGCGTGGCATCGTGGCGACGCGAGAAGCGGTAGTCCACCAGGGTGTTGAGATTGACGTCGGCCACCGCGTAGACATGGCCTCCACGGCCGCCATCTCCTCCATCGGGACCACCGAATTCCTTGTATTTTTCGTGCCGGAATGACACGCAGCCATTGCCGCCATCACCGGCAGCAATGTCGATATAAGCTTCGTCGACGAACTTCATGAGGCATCCAGTTTACAAAAAGCAGTGTGCACCAGACAGCCCCAGGCCACACCTCAGAGACGGAAAAGGGGACGAGCGCACGATGCACCGCCCTCCTGAAACGACAAAGCCCCGACAGGTCGGGGCTTCGAGCGTCGAAGTGACAGAGCTTAGGCAGCCGTCACGTTGACCGTGTGCTTGGACAGTGCACCCTTGACAGCAAACGACACGTGGCCGTCCACCAGAGCGTACAGGGTGTGGTCCTTGCCCACGCCGACGTTGTCGCCGGGGTGGAACTTGGTGCCACGTTGGCGCACGATGATCGAGCCGGCGGTGATCAACTCACCACCAAAAGCCTTCACGCCGAGCATTTTGGGCTTGGAATCGCGCCCGTTTCGCGTAGAGCCGCCGCCTTTTTTCTGTGCCATGACTCAGCTCCTGGATTAAGCAGCGATCGCCACGATCTGCAGCTCGGTGAACTGCTGGCGATGGCCTTGGCGCTTCTGATAATGCTTACGACGGCGCATCTTGAAGATGTGCACTTTGTCGTGCTTGCCGTGAGCAACCACGGTTGCCTTGACAGACGCACCGGACACCAGAGGTGTGCCGACCTTGATTTCAGCGCCGTTGCCGACTGCCAGAACCTGATCGATCACAACTTCTTGGCCTACGTCCGCAGCAATCTGTTCTACCTTGATCTTTTCGCCAGCTGCAACGCGATACTGCTTGCCGCCGGTTTTTATGACTGCGTACATTTAAACCTCTTGAATTTGAGAGTTCCGCGAACGAATTTCCACGGAAGCCGGAGATTCTAGCACGCACTCACATTCCTTGCATGAAGCGCTCCCCTCCTTCGCCCAAACAACCGCCAGAGCGGGTCGCAGGCAGGGTCGCTCTTCCTATAATTGACGATCCACTTGGCGCCCGCAGTACCTTGACCACAGCTCTCTCCACCCCCAATCCGCTTGCCCTGATCACTGACGACATGCGCGAGGTGGATCATGTGATTGCCCAGCGCCTGACGACCACCGTCCCGCTGATTGCCCAGATCTCCCAGTACATCATCGCTGCAGGCGGCAAGCGCCTGCGGCCCGCCCTGCTGCTCATGGTCTGCAATGCATTGGGATACGAAGGCAAGGACAGGCATGTCCTGGCTGCCGTGGTCGAACTGATTCATACAGCCACCCTGCTGCACGACGACGTCGTGGATGAATCCACGCTGCGTCGCGGCCGCCCGACGGCCAACGAGACCTTCGGCAATCCGGCCAGCGTGCTGGTCGGCGACTTCCTGCACTCGCGCTCCTTCCAGATGATGGTGGAAGTCGGCAGCATGCGCGTGCTCAAGATTCTCTCGGATGCCACCAACGTGATCGCCGAGGGCGAGGTCCAGCAGCTGATCAACACGCACGATGCCTCGCTGGACGAAGCAGGCTATCTGCACGTCATCCGCTCCAAGACCGCCCAGTTGTTCGAAGCCAGCGCCCAGCTGGGCGCCGTGCTGGCCGACGCGCCCCGCGAAATCGAGCAGGCCTGCGCCAGCTATGGCCAGGCGCTGGGCACGGCCTTCCAGATCATTGACGACGTACTCGACTATGCAGGCGATGCTCAGGAAATGGGCAAGAACCTGGGCGATGACCTGCGCGAAGGCAAATGCACCCTCCCCCTGATTGCCGCCATGCAACGCGGCACACCTGAACAGGCCGCCATCGTGCGCGCCGCCATCGAACAGGGCTCCACCGAGCAACTGACCGCCGTAGTGGATATCGTGCGCAGCACAGGTGCGCTGGACGTGGCACGCGAGGCCGCACATGCCGAGGCACGCCGCGCCATCGACGCAATAAATGTGCTCCCAAGCAATTTGCATACGGCAAGTTTGCTACAATTGGCGTCTCAGCTTTTGGAGCGACGCACCTGATTCAGGCTGCTTGCTTTTTCTACAAAAGCAACGGGGTGTAGCTTAGCCTGGTAGAGCGCTACGTTCGGGACGTAGAGGCCGGAGGTTCGAATCCTCTCACCCCGACCATCTGGTCACTCCATCTCCATCACACCATTGCGCCAGGTTCAAGACCCAGGCGTGTAACAGTGTGTCTGGTATTCCAAGTGCTCAGTGATGATAGGATAAATGTCCTTTCCTCTCACACGTCTTGCTACATGGCTGTTGCTGACTCCTCGCTCAAGAATGCATCCGCTGTCGCATCGCTTCCCGGCATCGGGCGGGCCTTGATTTCAGCAGGCAAGGTATCGCAACAGGCAGCGGAAGCGGCTGCCGGCAAGGCCGCCACCAATCGCACCTCGTTCATTGCAGAGCTGAGCGTCGCCGGCACCCTCTCTGCCCTGGAAGTGGCGGAGACGGTTTCCACCATGTTCAGCGCGCCGCTGCTCGATCTTGATGCGGTCGACGCCATGCGCCTGCCGCAGGATCTGCTGGACGCCAAGATCATCAGCACCTATCGCGTCCTGCCTCTGAGCAAGCGCGGCAACCGCCTCACGGTGGCCACCGCCGACCCGACGCAGCAGGAAGCCGCCGAGCAGATCAAGTTCACCACCCAGTTGGGCGTGGACTGGATCATCGTCGAGGCCGACAAGCTGGAGCGACTGATCGCGCAGCAGAACAAAAGCGCCAGCGAGGCCATGGACAGCTATGGCGGCAGCGGCGACTTCGAGTTCGGCGACCTCAAGCCTGATGAGGTGGCAGAGGAAAAGGACAACTCGGCCGCAGCAGACGTCGAAGATGCGCCCATTGTCAAGTTCCTGCACAAAATGCTGCTCGACGCCTTCAACATGCGCGCGTCGGACTTGCATTTCGAACCCTACGAGCACCAGTACCGCGTGCGCTTTCGCATTGACGGCGAGCTGCGTGAAATTGCATCGCCGCCCATTGCCATCAAGGAGAAGCTGGCCTCGCGCATCAAGGTGATCTCGCGCATGGACATCTCGGAAAAGCGTGTCCCGCAGGACGGGCGCATGAAGCTCAAGGTCGGCCCGGACCGCGTCATCGACTTTCGCGTCAGCACGCTGCCCACGCTTTTCGGCGAGAAGATCGTGATCCGTATCCTGGACCCGAGCTCGGCCAGGATGGGCATCGACGCCCTGGGCTATGAACCCGAGGAGAAGGCACGCCTGCTTGAAGCCATCAGCCGCCCCTACGGAATGATTCTGGTCACAGGCCCCACCGGCTCGGGCAAGACAGTGTCGCTGTACACCTGCCTGAACCTGCTGAACAAGGCCGGCGTGAACATCGCCACGGCGGAAGATCCTTCGGAAATCAACCTGCCCGGCGTCAACCAGGTCAATGTGAACGAAAAGGCCGGCCTCACCTTTGCCACTGCGCTCAAGGCTTTTCTGCGCCAGGATCCCGACATCATCATGGTCGGTGAAATCCGCGATCTGGAAACGGCCGACATCTCGATCAAGGCAGCGCAAACCGGCCACTTGGTGCTGTCCACCCTGCACACCAATGACGCACCGACCACGTTGACGCGCATGCGCAACATGGGCATTGCGCCCTTCAACATCGCATCGAGCGTGATCCTGATCACCGCCCAGCGCCTGGCCAGACGCCTGTGCCCTCAATGCAAGGAGCCGGCTGACATTCCGCGGGAGGCCCTGATCGATGCAGGCTACGACGATGCGGACATTGACGGCAGCTGGGTCACCTACAGGCCCGTCGGCTGTCCGGCATGCAACAACGGCTACAAGGGCCGCGTAGGCATCTATCAGGTGATGCCTATCAGCGAGGAAATCCAGCGCATCATCCTGCAGGACGGCAGTGCGCTGGAGATCGCCGCACAGGCCAAGCGCGAAGGCGTGCGGTCGCTGCGTGGCTCGGGTTTGCACAAGGCCAGACAGGGACTGACCTCGCTCGAAGAAGTGCTGGCAGTCACCAATGAGTAAATAGCGCGGACAGCGCAGACAACAAACGAGGGAGCACGATGGCCACAGCCGCGTCCAAGGGAATCAAGGAATTTGTCTTCGAATGGGAAGGCAAGGATCGCAACGGCAAGATCATCCGAGGCGAGACCCGGGCCGGGGGCATCAACCAGGTCCAGGCCATGCTGCGCCGCCAGGGCGTGCTGCCCAGCAAGATCAAGAAGCGCCGCACACGCGGCGGCAAGAGGATCAAGCCCAAGGACATTGCGCTGTTCACCCGCCAGATGGCAACGATGATGAAGGCGGGCGTCCCGCTGCTTCAGGCCTTCGACATTGTCGGACGGGGCAACACCAACCCCAGCGTGACGCGCCTTCTGGCCGATATTCGCGCCGACGTGGAGACCGGCACCTCGCTGAACGCAGCCTATCGCAAGCACCCCATGTACTTCGATAGCCTCTACTGCAATCTGGTGGAGGCGGGCGAAGCGGCCGGTATCCTGGAAGCCCTGCTGGACCGCCTGGCCACGTACATGGAGAAGACCGAGGCCATCAAGTCCAAGATCAAATCGGCGCTGATGTACCCGATCTCGGTCATCGTAGTGGCCTTCATCGTCGTGACCATCATCATGATTTTCGTGATCCCGGCCTTCAAGGAAGTGTTCACCTCGTTCGGCGCCGACCTGCCGGCACCGACGCTGTTCGTGATGGGCATCAGCGATGTCTTTGTCCAATGGTGGTGGTTGATCTTCGGCGTGATTGGCGGCGGTCTCTACTTCTTCATGCAGGCCTGGAAGCGCAACGAGCGCATGCAGCAATTCATGGACCGTACGCTGCTGAAGGTGCCGGTCTTTGGCGTGCTGATCGAGAAATCCTGCGTCGCACGCTGGACGCGCACGCTGTCGACCATGTTTGCCGCGGGCGTCCCATTGGTCGAGGCACTGGATTCTGTCGGCGGCGCATCCGGCAATGCCGTGTATGCCAATGCCACGGAAAAGATCCAGCAGGAAGTCTCCACCGGCACCAGTCTCACCGTGGCCATGACCAATGCCAATGTCTTTCCGTCCATGGTGCTGCAGATGTGCGCCATCGGCGAGGAATCCGGCTCCATCGACCATATGCTGGGCAAGGCGGCCGATTTCTATGAAGAAGAGGTCGATGACATGGTGGCTGGCCTGTCCAGCCTGATGGAGCCCATCATCATTGTTTTCCTGGGCACCCTCATCGGCGGTATCGTGGTTTCGATGTATCTACCCATCTTCAAGCTGGGCCAGGTGGTCTGATGGTTTTGGAGCTCTGGATGCAGGCTGCATTGGGCGGCCTGCTGGGCCTGTTGGTTGGCAGCTTTCTCAACGTGGTGGTGCATAGGCTGCCCCGCATGATGGAGCAGCAATGGAATGCGGAATGCGCCCAATGGGCGCAAGAGCAATCTTCATCCTCCGCCACGCCATCGCCCGCCACAGCGCCGCCGCCTGCCGAGGCGCCCCTGAGCCTGAGCCGCCCCCGCTCGCGCTGCCCGCATTGCGGCCATGCCATCCACTGGTACGAAAACATTCCCGTGCTCAGTTATCTGGCGCTGCGGGGCCGGTGCTCCGAATGCAAGGCGTCGATCAGCATCCGCTATCCGCTGGTGGAATTGGCCTGCGCCGCGCTGTTTGCCTACTGTGCGGCGCAATGGGGCATCACGCCTACAGGCGCTGCCTGGTGCCTTTTCAGTGCGGCCTTGCTGAGCCTGGCATTGATCGACTGGGACACCACACTGCTTCCCGACGACATCACCCTGCCCTTGCTGTGGGCCGGACTGCTGTCGTCGGCGCTGCACTGGACCGCCGTGTCTCTGGCCGACGCGGTATGGGGCGCTGCAGCGGGCTATCTCTCGCTGTGGCTGGTTTACTGGGCCTTCAAGCTGGCCACCGGCAAGGAAGGCATGGGCTACGGCGACTTCAAGCTGTTTGCCGCGCTGGGCGCCTGGTTCGGCTGGCAGGCACTCGTGCCCATCATCCTGATCTCGTCGGTGATTGGCGCCATCGTGGGCATCGCGTTGAAGATCAATAGCCGCCTGCGTGAGGGCGGCTATGTTCCCTTCGGCCCCTTTCTGGCGGGCGCCGGCTTTGCAGCCATGGTGTTCGGACCGCAGCAGATGCTGCAATCCCTATTGGCGGCCTTGGGCCTTTGATTCAACACTGCGGCATGGCCCCCAGCATCGCCCCGCCCTTGCTTGCACGCCCGTTTCGGCTGGGCCTGACGGGCGGCATTGGCAGCGGCAAGAGCACCGTCGCAGCGCAACTGGGCTTGCGCGGAGCGGCCGTGATCGATGCCGACCAGATCTCTCGCAGCCTCACCGCCCCCGAAGGTGCTGCTCTGCCCGAGATAGCGCGCGTCTTCGGGCCCGAACTGATTGATGCCAGCGGCGCCCTGGACCGCACGCGCATGCGCGAACTGGTCTTTCAGCAGCCCTCGGCACGACAGCAGCTGGAGGCCATCGTCCATCCCCTCGTGGCGCAGCAGACGTCCCGGCAAGTGGAGCAGGCCACAGTGGCTGGGTGCCGACTCATCGTGCATGACATTCCCTTGCTCGTGGAGTCCGGCCGCTGGCCTGCCATGCTTGATGCGGTGCTGGTCGTTGACTGCCGCACCGAAACGCAGATCGCTCGCGTGATCGCGCGCAACGGATTGCCACGCGAGGCGGTGCAGGCCATCATCTCGGCCCAGGCCACACGTGCGGCACGGCTGGCAGCCGCCGACTGGGTGCTCTACAACGACGAGGCCATGACGATAGAGGCTTTGCGCGCATGCACCGATCGAATCTCTGCATGGTTCGGGCTATGATGCACGCCATGGCTTGGCCTGTGCGTGTAATTCAGCATGTGCACGACGTAGACAGCTGATTCCTGTGCACCCCGAGGAGCCCAGCAAGCGTGATCCTGTACGAATATCCTTTCAATGAGCGCCTGAGGACCTACCTCCGGTTGGAACAGCTATATCGCCGCCTGAGCGAGTTGCTGTCGCGCGCTCATTCCATCGATCACCATTTTGCGCTGGTCACCATCTTCGAGATCATGGACGTGGCGGCACGTACCGACCTGAAGACGGACGTGCTCAAGGACCTTGAGCGCCACAAAAGCCTGCTCGACAGCCTGCGCGGCAATCCCGACATTGCCGAGCACATGCTTGACCAGGTCTCACGCCATGTGGAGCAGTGCTTTGCCCAGCTCAATGCCCAGAACGGCAAGGCTGGCCAGACCCTGACTGAAAACGAATGGCTGATGGCCGTGCGCAGCCGCATCGGCATCCCCGGCGGCACCTGCGGCTTCGACCTTCCTGCCTATCACGCCTGGCAGTTCCATGATCCCCAGATACGCCTGCGCGATCTGGAGGACTGGGCCAGCACCCTGACCCCGCTGGGTCAGTCGCTGCAATTGCTGCTCAAGCTGCTGCGCGAAACCGGCGTGCCGCAATGGGTGGCTGCCGAAAAAGGCGTGTTCCAGCAGGCCATGCCGCCCGGCCGCAGCTTTCAGCTGCTGCGCCTGCGCATAGACCCGTCGTTGAATCTGGTTCCGGAGATCAGCGGCAACCGCCTGCTGGTTTCGGTGCGCCTGCTCCGCCCCGAGAACGGCGCCAAGCCTCAACCCTGCAGCGAAGATGCCTCGTTCGAGGTCACGCTTTGCAGCTGATGGACAAGACGGCCGACATGCCCTCGAGCGCCCCCGCCCCCCAGCCCGCCAGCCTCTCTTCTGCCGGCCCCACGGTGCGCTGCCCGACCTGTGCAGGCCCCAGCCTGTTCGCACCAGCCAACCGTTTCCGCCCCTTCTGCAGCGAACGCTGCCGCCAGATCGACCTGGGCGCATGGGCCAATGAGGAATTCCGCGTGCCTGCACCGATGCCGCCCGAGGATGCGCCCTTCGGCGATCCTCGCACCGAGCCTTGATCAGGCCCGATCAGGCTTTCGGCTGGCCTGCCTCGTAGAACCCGGCATCGAAAGGCAGCCCGCGTTCCTCGCTCAGCCACTGCAGCACCGGATAGGCACCTGGCAGCACCGGATGCACCTGCAGCGGAAGTTGCTGCCAAGCCATCTGCTGGCCTTCACGCATCTCGAACTCCCCGCTCCAGCGCGTGACCTTGCACCAGTGCAGGCGCACCAGGGCATGCGGATAGTCATGCTCGGTCACCTTCCAGACTTCAGCGGCCGCGATCTCTACGCCCAGTTCCTCTTGCATCTCGCGGCGCAAGGCCTGCTCCACGGTCTCACCGGCTTCGATCTTGCCGCCCGGAAACTCCCAGTAGCCTGCATACGGCTTGCCCGGCGGACGGCTGGTGATCAGCAACGCGCCATCGGACTCGCGAAGCAGCACGCCGACGGCGACCTCGGTGTGCTTGCGCCGCACTGGCGCCTGCGACTCGGCCGCCTCAGCGCGGGCCTTGGGGGAGATTTCTTTTTCAGTCACTTGATCTTTCGCAAAAAAGTCTGCCCAGCCCAGGGCCAGGCAGCAGGTGCTCAGAGTTCAGCCTCTTCAACCAACCCCTGGACATCGGCGATGCCGGTCTGGCGCTGACTCGGGCGCTCGGCACGGCCCGCATAGTCGCGCGCAAACTGGTGGGCCACGCGACCGCTGCGTGAACCGCGCTCCAGCGCCCAGACCAGGGCCTCCGGGCGTGCCGCCTCGATCGTGGCCTGATCCAGGCCCAGGGCCTCCAGCCACTGTGCCACCACGCGCAGGTACTCGTCCTGGCTGAACGGGTAGAAGCTCACCCACAGGCCGAAACGCTCGGACAGCGAGATCTTTTCCTCAATCACCTCGCCGGGATGCAGCTCCCCATCCTCGCCGCGCTGGTAGGTCAGATTCTCGGACTGGTACTCCGGCAGCAGGTGGCGGCGATTGCTGGTCGCATAGACCAGCACGTTCGGGCTGGCGGCGCTGACCGATCCATCCAGAATGGACTTCATGGCCTTGTAGCCAGGCTCGCCTTCCTCAAAGCTCAGATCGTCGCAATAGATGATGAACTTCTCGGGCCGGCCGGCCACCACATCGACGATGTCGGGCAGGTCGGTCAGATCGGCCTTGTCCACCTCGATCAGGCGCAGGCCCTGCGAAGCAAAAGCATGCAGGCAGGCACGGATCAGCGAGGATTTGCCCGTGCCGCGCGCGCCGGTGAGCAGCACGTTGTTGGCCGTGCGGCCGGTCACGAACTGCTCGGTGTTGCGCGCGATCTTGTCCTTTTGCACATCGATGTTCTGCAGGTCGGACAGCTGCATGGCGCCGACATGGCGCACGGGCTCCAGCAAACCGCAGCCGTTGGCGCGCTTGCGATAGCGCCAGGCGATGGCGGTATTCCAGTCTGCGGGGGATTGCAGCGGCTGGGGCAGGATGGCCTCGATGCGCTGCATCAGCTGCTCGGCGCGCTGCACAAGTTGCAGCAAGGGGGCGGCGACGGCTTCTGTGGGCAATGTCATGGATGTCTCTCGAATACGGATCTCACGGCCACCGACGCTGGATATGCCCGGGAATCGAGATGGATCTCATGCCAACGCCAGAGCTTTTGCGCGCCGGCCGCCATTGAAAGCTGGCAGCAGCCAAGCACAAGGCCTGCGGCTGCCGGCGGCACGGTGGGTGGAGAGTCAGGAGCGGTAGTCGGCGTTGATGCTCACGTAGTCGTGGCTCAGATCGCAGGTCCACACGGTCTGCTCGGCCTGCCCTCGGCCCAGTAGCACGCGCACGATGATCTCCTGCTGCTTCATCACGCGCTGGCCGTCTTCCTCCTGATAGGCAGGGTTGCGGCCGCCATTGACTGCGACATGCACATCGTTCAGGTACAGGTCGATCTTGGTCTGGTCCAGATCGTCGATGCTAGCATAGCCCACCGCCGCAAGGATGCGGCCCAGGTTCGGATCGCTGGCAAAGAACGCCGTCTTGACCAGGGGTGAATGCGCGATGGAATAGGCCACGAGGCGGCACTCAGCCTCGGTCTTGCCGCCCTCCACCTTGACGGTGATGAACTTGGTGGCGCCTTCGCCGTCGCGCACGATGGCCTGGGCCAGCAGGCGCGACACATCCAGCAATGCAGCCTTCAGGGCCAGGCCTTCGGCACTGGTCAGCGAAGTGATCTGCGCATTGCCGGCCTTGTGCGTGGCCACCAGCACGAAGGAGTCGTTGGTCGACGTGTCGCCGTCGATGGTCACGCGGTTGAAAGATCCGTCGGCCAGTTCCTTGACCAGAGGCTGCAGCAGTTCGGGTGCGATGGCGGCGTCGGTGGCCAGAAAGCCCAGCATGGTCGCCATGTTGGGGCGAATCATGCCCGCACCCTTGCTGATGCCGGTGATGCTCACACGCTTGCCGCCAATATCCACGGCGCGGCTGAAGGCCTTGGGCAGGGTGTCGGTGGTCATGATGCCTTCGGCGGCCGTGCCCCAGTTGTCGGCCTTGGCTGCTGCGATGGCAGTTGGCAGGCCGGCGGCGATGCGATCCACGGGCAGCTCTTCCATGATCACGCCAGTGGAGAACGGAAGGATCTGCTCGGGCTTGAGCTGCAGCAGCGCAGCCAGATCCGCACAGGTGCGACGTGCGCGCGCCAGTCCGTCAGCGCCGGTGCCGGCATTGGCATTGCCTGTGTTGATGACCATGGCACGGATGGCGCCCGCTGTCTGAACCAGATGCTCGCGGCTGACCTGCACAGGCGCTGCGCAGAAACGGTTCTGTGTGAACACGCCAGCCACCGAAGCGCCCTCGTCGAGCAGGAACACGGACAGGTCCTTGCGGTTGGCCTTGCGCACACCGGCTTCGGTGACGCCGATGCGAACGCCGTTGATCGCCAACAGGTCGGCGTGCACGGGAGCGGAGAGATTCACAGGCATTGAGGGGCTTCCTACAGTGAAAGAAAAACGCGCTCCATTATCGGAACAAACCGGGGCGGCACGTATTTCATCGACCTTAAAAAAGAAAACGGCACGGAGTGCATCCGTGCCGTTTTCCGTGTCTTGCGGCGTCTTACGACGCCGGCCGCATCACGACAGCTTGCCGTGGCACTGCTTGTACTTCTTGCCGCTGCCGCAGGGGCAGGGATCATTGCGGCCCACGCGAGCGCCTTCGGGCAACTCCAGCGGCTCGTCTTCGACGGAGCCACCGATGTCGCCATCCGAGGGAGCGCCATAGGTCATGTGCTCCAGGCTGTGGGCGCTGCGCTGCTCCATGGCCTCGGTGGCCTGCTCCACCTGTTCGCGCGACTGCACCTGCACGGTCATCAGCACGCGCGTGACTTCGGTCTTGACCTGGTCGATGAGCTGGCGGAACAGCTCGAAAGCCTCGCGCTTGTATTCCTGCTTGGGCTGCTTCTGGGCATAGCCACGCAGGTGGATGCCCTGGCGCAGATAGTCCAGCGCGGACAGGTGGTCACGCCAGTTGGTATCAAAGCTTTGCAGCAGCACGGCGCGCTGGAATTGAGTGAAGTTCTCGCGTCCGATCAGCTCGACCTTGGCCTCGAACACTTCACGGGCAGCCTGCAGCACCTTCTCGAGGATCTCCTCGTCGGTGATGGCATGCGCGGACTGCACTTGCGATTGCAGCGGCAGCTGGATGCGCCACTCGCTTTCCAGCGCCTTTTCCAGGCCGGCCAGGTCCCATTGCTCTTCCATGGACTCGGCGGGCACGTACTGGCGCACCAGGTCGGACACCACGTCATCGCGCATCACCGTGATCATCTCGTGCAGGTCCGAGGCATCGAGGATCTCGTTGCGCTGCTGGTAGATCACCTTGCGCTGGTCGTTGGACACGTCGTCGTATTCGAGCAGCTGCTTGCGGATGTCGAAGTTGCGGGCCTCGACCTTGCGCTGAGCGCCTTCGATGGAGCGGGTCACGATGCCGGCTTCGATGGCTTCGCCATCGGGCATCTTCAGGCGGTCCATGATGGCGCGCACACGGTCGCCCGCAAAGATGCGCATCAGCGCATCGTCCAGGCTCAGGTAAAAGCGCGAGGAGCCGGGGTCGCCCTGGCGGCCCGAACGGCCACGCAGCTGGTTGTCGATACGGCGAGATTCGTGGCGCTCCGTGGCGATGATGCGCAGGCCACCCAGGGCCGAGACCTTGTCGTGCTCGATCTTCCAGTCAGCGCGCATCTGTTCGATGCGCTGCTGGCGTTCGGCTTCGGACAGGGATTCATCGGCCTCGACAGCCGCAACCTGCTTTTCGATGTTGCCGCCCAGCACGATGTCGGTACCACGACCGGCCATGTTGGTGGCAATGGTGATCATGCCGGGACGGCCAGCCTGGGCCACGATGTCAGCCTCGCGCTCGTGCTGCTTGGCGTTGAGCACCTGGTGGGGCAGGTTTTCCTTGTTGAGCAGCTCGTCGATGATTTCCGAGTTCTCGATCGAGGTCGTACCCACCAGCACGGGCTGGCCGCGCTCATGGCATTCGCGGATGTCGCGGATCGCCGCCTCGTACTTCTCGCGCGTGGTCTTGTAGACGCGGTCGAGCTGGTCGTCGCGCTTGCTGGGACGGTTGGGCGGAATCACCACGGTTTCGAGGCCGTAGATTTCCTGGAATTCGTAGGCTTCGGTATCGGCCGTACCCGTCATGCCCGCCAGCTTGCCGTAGAGACGGAAGTAGTTCTGGAAGGTGATCGAGGCCATGGTCTGGTTCTCGGCCTGGATGGTCACGCCTTCCTTGGCCTCGACAGCCTGGTGCAGGCCATCGCTCCAGCGCCGGCCCGCCATCAGGCGGCCCGTGAACTCGTCGACGATGACGATCTCGCCGTTCTGCACCACGTAGTGCTGGTCACGGTGGTAGAGGTTGTTGGCGCGCAGCGCCGCATACAGATGGTGGACCAGGGTGATGTTGGCCGGGTCGTAGAGCGAGGCGCCCTCGGCAATCATGCCGGCATGACCCAGCAGGCGCTCGGCGGCTTCGTAGCCCTGGTCGGTCAGGAATACCTGGTGGCTCTTTTCGTCCACCGTGAAGTCGCCGGGCCTGGTCACGCCTTCGCCCGTGCGGGGATCGGCCTCGCCTTCCTGGCGCACCAGGTTGGGCACGATCTTGTTCATGGCCACGTACATGGCCGTGTGGTCCTCGGCCTGACCGCTGATGATCAGCGGCGTGCGGGCCTCATCGATCAGGATGGAGTCCACCTCGTCGACGATGGCGTAGTTGAGCACGCGCTGAACGCGGTCGCCCGACTCGTAGACCATGTTGTCGCGCAGGTAGTCGAAGCCGTATTCGTTGTTCGTGCCGTAGGTGATGTCGCTGTTGTAGGCGGCCTGCTTTTCCTCGCGCGGCATGTTGGGCAGGTTGATGCCCACCGACAGGCCGAGGAAGTTGTACAGCTTGGCCATCCAGGTGGCATCGCGGTTGGCCAGATAGTCGTTCACGGTCACCACGTGAACGCCATTGCCCGACAGTGCGTTCAGGTAGACCGGCAGCGTGGCGGTCAGCGTCTTGCCTTCGCCGGTGCGCATTTCCGCGATCTTGCCGTAGTGCAGTGCCATGCCGCCCAGCAACTGGACGTCGAAGTGGCGCATCTTCATGACACGCTTGGACCCTTCGCGCACCACGGCGAAGGCTTCGGGCAGCAGGTCGTCCAGCGACTCTCCCTTGGCCACACGCTCCTTGAATTCCTGCGTCTTTGCGCGCAGATCCTCGTCGCTGAGCTTCTCGTAGTCGGGCTCCATCGCATTGATGCGAACGACCGTCTTGCGGTATTGCTTGAGAAGCCGATCGTTTCGGCTGCCGAATAGTTTGGTGAGGAAGTTGGTGGCCATGCGAAAAAGACACACCGCCACCCGCTGAAGCGGACTGCGGTGTGCCTGGAATCCCTAGATTGTTGGATTTCAGATGGGGCCGCTCCACCTGCCTGCAAGTACCCTGCTGGAGAACACATGCGGCCGGGCTGAAGCGAGAACCGAACAATTGATTCTAACTGTCTCTGCCCAACCCTCTTCCAGGCAGGCCGACGCATGCGGCCGCAGAGCCCTGAACCCGAATTCCCGGACCCGCGCCGCCCTGCAGATGCTGCTATAACGAGGGTCCCGGCTGGCGCATGCCTACGCTGCCTGACCAGCCTTCAAGCCCATGACCTTCACACGCCGCAATCACGCCGTCACCGCCCTGCACGCTGTCGAGAACTCGCCGACACTGGCCCGGCTCGCCCAGCTCACACGCGACTCCAGCAATCGCCTGACGGCCATCCTGCCCCTGGTGCCACCGCTGCTGCGCGACAGCCTGCAGGCAGGCCCCATCGAGGGCAGCACCTGGTGCCTGCTGGTGCGCAACAACGCGGCAGCGGCCAAGATACGCCAGCTGCTGCCGGCCATGGCCGCCCACTTGCGCACCAAGGGCTGGGATGTGGCCGAGATCCGCCTCAAGGTCCAGGCCTGACCGGCCACTGAAGAGCGGCTGCCGGAATCGGGGCGCGGAAATGAAAAAAGGCCTCCTGAGGAGACCTTCTGGTGCCGGTTGTCGGATTCGAACTGACGACCTACCGCTTACAAGGCGGGTGCTCTACCAACTGAGCTAAACCGGCGAAGCACGCATTCTAGCGCAGAAAAATGCCGCCTCAGACTTTCCCGATGGGGCCAAGCACGCTTGCGGGAGCAACGGCATGCGCGCCGATGCGAAAAACCTACTTGACCAGCTTCAGCGAAGGCCGCGTGCCCGAAGGCGGCGGCGTGCGCGGTGGCTCTTCGTCATCACCTTCGCTGTGGATGCTCACCAGCTGCACCACGCGCTCGTCGGATGCAGGCTCGGCCGGCACCTCAGCGGCGGCGTCCTGTGGCACAGGCTCATCGGACGCCTGCCCGGGCGAAACATCGTTGTCGGCTTCGGCCTCGGGCTCCGGCGCCGGGAAAGCCATGCCTTGCCCGGTCTCGCGTGCGTAGATGGCCATCACCTGCTCCACGGGCACCATGATTTCGCGGGGCTTGCCGCCAAAGCGGGCCGTGAAGCTGATGAAATCATTGCCCATCTGCAGGCCGCTGGTGGCGTCGTAGCTGACGTTGAGCACGATCTCGCCGTCGCGCACGAACTCGCGCGGCACCTGCACATTGCGGTCCACACGCACGGCGATGTGGGGCGTGAAGCCGTTGTCGGTGCACCACTCGTACAGTGCCCGGATCAGGTAGGGGCGGGTGGAAGTTGCTTCGGGGGCAGTCATGACGATCCCAGGAAATGAGTGGTCTGAGTGGTCGGAACACGAAAACGGGCAGGATGGCGACCGGTTGACCGCCTTCCCTGCCCGCGCAATCAGTCGCCAACCGATGCGAATTACTTGCGCATCACCTTCTCGGAAGGCGTCAGCGCTTCGATGTAGGCAGGGCGCGAGAAGATGCGCTCGGCGTACTTGAGCAGCGGGGCGGCGTTCTTGGACACCTCGATGCCGTAGTAGTCCAGGCGCCACAGCAGCGGGGCGATGGCCACGTCCAGCATGGAGAAGTTCTCGCCCAGCATGTACTTGTTCTTGAGGAACACGGGAGCCAGCTGCGTCAGGCGGTCGCGGATGTGGGCGCGGGCCTTCTCGATGGCCTTTTCGTTGCCCTTGACGTTGCGCTCCTCGAGCGTGCTCACGTGGACGAACAGTTCCTTTTCGAAATTCAGCAGGAACAGGCGCACGCGGGCGCGGTCCACCGGGTCGCCGGGCATCAGCTGGGGGTGCGGGAAGCGCTCGTCGATGTACTCGTTGATGATGTTCGATTCGTACAGGATCAGGTCGCGCTCGACCAGGATGGGCACCTGGCCGTACGGATTCATCACGCTGATGTCTTCAGGCTTGCTGAACAGGTCCACATCGCGGATCTCGAAGTCCATGCCTTTTTCGAACAGGACGAAGCGGCAACGGTGTGAAAAGGGGCAGGTCGTTCCCGAATAAAGCACCATCATGGTGGAGGCTCCTAAAAATCAAAAAGAGTGGGTCGCTCGCGGCGCCCACTCTGCACACAGTTCAGCCGCAGCAATTGCTTGCACGGCCTTCTGCAGTCACGGTTTTATTTGACGTCTTTCCAGAACGCGGCGTTGAGGCGCCATGCGATGAAGATGAAGACCGCCAGGAAAAGCAGCACACCCACGCCAATGCGGGTGCGGCTGTTCTGTGCCGGCTCACCCATCCATTGCAGGTAGTTCACCAGATCGCCAACTGCCTGATCGTACTGCACTGCGCTCATGCTGCCAGGAGAGACCTGCTCCCACCCCTTGAAAACCTGGGTCTTCACACCGTGCTCCTCGGCTTCTTCGAAGATGGCGCGGCGCTCGCCCTGCAGTTGCCACAGCGCATGGGGCATGCCTACGCTGGGGAAGGCCAGATTGTTCCAGCCCGTGGCCTTGGTGTCGTCGCGGTAGAAGGTGCGCAGGAAGGTGTAGAGGTAGTCGGCGCCCGTGCCGTTGTGGCCAGCACGCGAACGTGCGATCACCGTCAGGTCCGGAGGATTGGCGCCGAACCACTCCTTGGCTTCCTTGGGGTTGATGGCCGCCTTCATGGTCTCGCCGACCTTATCGGTGGTGAAAAGCAGGTTGTCCTTGATTTCCTGCTCGGTCAGCCCGATGTCCTGCAGCCGGTTGAAGCGCATGAATGCGGCCGAGTGGCAGCTCAGGCAGTAGTTGACGAACAGCTTGGCGCCGTTTTGCAGCGATGCCGTGTCATTCGTCTTGCCCGGGGCCTTGTCCCAGGCGATGCCGCCTTCGGCAGCCTGTGCACCGGTCACGATGCCCAGGGCCGCGATCAACGTGAGAATCAGTTTCTTCATTGTTGTTCTCTCCAGCTTCAGTGCGGCTTGAACGTCACACGATCGGGAACGGGTTTTGTCTTGCCCAGACGGCTCCACCAGGGCATCAGCAGGAAGAAGCCGAAGTAGAACAGCGTTCCGACCTGGGACACGCGCTCGCCGATGGGCGAAGGCGGCTGCACGCCGAGATAGGCCAGGATCACGAAGTTGATCACGAAGATGCCGTAGAGATACTTGTGCCAGCTCGGGCGGTAGCGGATGGACTTGACCGGGCTGCAATCGAGCCAGGGCAGCGCGAACAGGATGATCACGGCACCGCCCATCACCACCACACCCCAGAACTTGGCATCGATGGACAGCATCATGGCGATGACGCCCAGGGCCACGATGGCGACCACACCCTTGACGGCGGCCGGCAGGCGCGACTTGAGCACGCCAAAGCCCGCACCCAGCACCACGCAGGCGATGAGCACGTACATCATCTCGCTGGTGATGGCACGCAGCATCGAGTAGAACGGCGTGAAGTACCAGACCGGCGCAATGTGCGAAGGCGTCTTCAGCGGATCGGCCGGGATGAAGTTGTTGTACTCCAGGAAGTAGCCGCCGAACTCGGGCGCGAAGAACACCACGGCCGAGAACAGGAACAGGAACACCGTCACGCCGAAGATGTCGTGCACCGTGTAGTAGGGATGGAAGGGAATGCCGTCCAGCGGATGGCCCTTGGCGTCCTTGGGCGCGTTGGGGCCCTTGATCTCGATGCCATCCGGGTTGTTGGAGCCCACATCGTGCAGCGCCAGCAAGTGGGCCACGACCAGGCCCAGCAGCACCAGGGGCACGGCGATCACGTGGAAGCTGAAGAAGCGGTTGAGCGTGGCATCGCCCACCACGTAGTCGCCACGGATCAGCAGCGCCAGGTCAGGGCCGATGAAGGGAATCGCCGAGAACAGGTTCACGATCACCTGAGCGCCCCAGTACGACATCTGACCCCAGGGCAGCAGGTAGCCCATGAAGGCCTCGGCCATCAGCACCAGGAAGATGGCGCAGCCGAAGATCCAGACCAGTTCGCGCGGCTTGCGGTACGAACCGTACAGAAGACCGCGGAACATGTGCAGATAGACGACGACGAAGAAGGCCGACGCACCCGTGGAGTGCATGTAGCGGATCAGCCAGCCCCAGGGCACATCGCGCATGATGTACTCCACCGAGGCGAACGCCTTTTCGGCGTCGGGCTTGTAGTGCATCACCAGGAAGATGCCGGTGACGATCTGGATCACCAGCACCAGCAGCGCCAGCGAGCCGAAGATGTACCAGAAGTTGAAATTCTTCGGAGCGTAGTACTCCGACATGTGCACGCGATAGGCGTCGAAAGCCGTGGGAAAACGGTTCTCGAACCAGTTCGTGAGCTTGGCGCCGGCGGGCGCATTCGGATCGATGTCCTTGAATTCGTGGGCCATTGTTCTTGTCTCCCTCAAGCCTTGTCTTCACCAATGAGGAGCTTGGTCTCCGACAGGTACATGTGCGGCGGCACCTGCAGGTTGTCGGGAGCCGGCTTGTTCTTGAAGACACGGCCAGCCATGTCGAAGGTCGAGCCATGGCAGGGGCACAGGAAGCCGCCCTTCCAGTCGCTGGGCAGCGAGGGCTGGGCGCCCGGCTGGAACTTGTCGGAAGGCGAGCAGCCCAGATGCGTGCAGATGCCGACGACGACCAGCACTTCGGGCTTGATCGAGCGGGCCTCGTTCATCGCATAGGGCGGCGTGAACTCTTCAGGGTGGCGCTTGGATTGGGGATCGGCCAACTGGCTGTCCAGTTCGGGCAGCTCCTTGATCTGGTCAGGCGTGCGCTTGATGATCCAGACGGGCTTGCCGCGCCACTCGACCGTGAGCTTCTCGCCGTCCTTGAGGGCGGAGATATCGACCTCCACTGCAGCCCCGGCGGCTTTGGCCTTCTCGGATGGCTGGAAGGTGCTCACGAACGGGACGGCTGTCGCCACGCCGCCCACCGCACCAGCGCACGCCGACGTGATGATCCACGTCCGCTTGCTGGAGTCGATTGGAGTGTCACTCATGGGGTTCCTCGAACTACGTCGCTTGAGTTGGGGTCAACAATAAATTGTAGCGGGGCGAGTATGGTTATTCCATGCTGCTTGTGCCGTTGACAGGCTCCAAAGCCGCGCAATACTGCGCTATCTCAAACTCTTTCCAGATGGAGCCAGCCATGGGCATGATGCAGGAATTTCGTGAGTTCGCAGTTAAGGGAAACGTGGTAGATCTCGCCGTGGGCGTCATCATTGGTGGAGCGTTTGGCAAAATCGTCGATTCCGTGGTAAACGACCTGATCATGCCGGTCGTGGGCCTGGTTTTCGGCAAGCTGGACTTCTCCAATCTGTTCGTCGTGCTGGGCAGCGTACCCCCCGGAACGGCGATGACGCTCGATGCGCTCAAGAAGGCCGGCGTCCCCGTATTTGCCTATGGAAACTTCATCACGGTGGCAGTGAACTTCATCATCCTGGCCTTCATCATTTTCATGATGGTCAAGCAGATCAACCGCTTGCGCCGCGAGGCACCGGCAGCCCCCGCTCCCGCGCCCGTCACCCCCGAAGACATCGTGCTGCTGCGCGAGATTCGCGACAGCCTCAAGCGCTGAAATCCGTGTTTTGACGCAAATCAAAACGCCCGTGGCACGGTTGCCACGGGCGTTTTCCATTACTGCAAATTCCCGATGCTTGGGCTAGCCATTCAAGCCGCCAATTTGCGCGCCATTCGCACGGCCTCAATCAGGCTTCCGGCCTCTGCAACACCCTGCCCCGCAATATCGAAAGCCGTGCCGTGGTCCGGACTGGTGCGTACCAGCGGCAGCCCCAATGTGACATTCACGCCTTTTTCCACGCCCAGGTACTTCACGGGAATCAGTCCCTGGTCGTGGTACATGGCCAGCACCGCGTCGAACTCGCCGGGATGGCCGGGAGCATTGCGGGCGCGCATGAACACCGTATCGGGCGCAAAAGGCCCGTGGGCGTCCAGGCCCTCGGCGCGCGCCTGGGCGATGGCCGGGGCAATGATCTCCACCTCCTCGCTGCCGAACAGGCCGCCCTCGCCCGCATGCGGGTTCAGCCCTGCCACACCTATCCGCGGCAGGCGGCCCAGGCTGCGAGACAGGGCCTCATGCGTGATGCGCAAGGTCTGCAGCAGGTTGTCCTTCGTTACCGCATCGATCGCCTTGCGCAGCGAGGTATGGATGCTGACCAGCACCGTGCGCAGCTCATCGTTGGCCAGCATCATGCGCACCGGCATGCGGTCAAGGCCCACACCCGCATGCTGCGCAGCCTCGAACTGCAGCAGCTCGGTATGACCAGGAAAGTCCACGCCTGCAGCATGCAGCGCCTCCTTGTGCAGAGGCGCCGTCACAAGAGCCGCGATTTCGCCTCGCAAGGCAGCCCGCGCGGCCCAGACCACGCAGCGCGCAGCCGCGTCACCGGCGCTGGCACTCACCTGGCCCCAGGGCGCAGGACCGGGCAGCCCGGGCAGCTCCAGCAAAGGGATGCAATGGGGCGGCACCTGCCACAGTTGCTCAGCCGACTCGATGACGGCCACGGGCATGGGAATGGCGTTGTCGCCATCGCGCGCACGCGCCGCCACGGCGGCTGCCCGGCGCAGCGTCTGCAACTCGCCGACGACGAAGCAGCCGCGCATCTGCTCGGGCGCGCCCATGAACGCCTTGGCGATGGTCTCGGGCCCCACCCCGGCAGAGTCGCCCTGGGTGATGGCCATCAAGGTCGTGGACTGTGTGGAATCAGGCATTTTCAGTATCCGGATCAGGCAAGCCGGTCATTCGCGCCGCGCTTGCAGCAAAAGGCCTCGCCCCCTGGGCGGGCCAATAGTGGGCCACTAACAGGCCAGCATCAGGCCGGATTGTCGATCTCGATGAAACGGTGCTCCAGCCCCAGCTCCAATGCCACCTGCCCTGCCAGGGCCGGCGCACCATAGCGCTCCGTGGCATGGTGGCCTGCCGCCAGAAAGGCCACGCCCGTTTCCCGGGCCAGGTGCGCCTGCGGCTCGGAAATCTCGCCCGTGATGAAGGCATCGGCCCCAGCGGCAATCGCAGCCTCGAAGAAACCTTGCGCGCCGCCCGTGCACCAGGCAATGCGGCGAATGGGGTGATTGGGGCGCAGGCGCTCTCCCCCCACGCAGACAGGAGTGCGCCCCAGCGCCTGCTCCACATGCCTGCCCAGCGCCGCCGCGTCGGCAAACTCCGCCGCGGCCATCCAGCCCAGGTTCTGCTCGCCAAACGTTGCCTGGCCCTCAAGCCCCAACTGCACGCCCAGCTGCGCGTTGTTGCCCCATTGCGGATGGGCATCCAGCGGAAGATGGTAGGCAAAGAGGTTGATGTCGTGGGCCAGCAGCAGGCGGATACGCTCCTTGAGCCAGCCCGTGATGCGGCCATCCATGCCGCGCCAGAACAGGCCGTGGTGCACGAAGATGGCATCGGCCTGCGCCTCGATGGCCGCCTCGATCAGCGCGCGGCTGGCCGTCACCCCGCTGACGATGCGGCGGATCTCGCCGCGCCCCTCCACCTGCAGGCCGTTGGGACCATAGTCCTTGAAGCGCTCGGGCTGCAGCAAACCGTCGAAGTGGGCCAGGAGTTCTTGTCGCGTGGTGCTCATGAAAGGATTGTCAGCGATCCATGCGGCGCCCAGGAAAAAGGGCAGCCATGCTGCCCTTCATTCCACTGCCAAGCTCAGCCGCGCCTGGGTTGCCAACCACGGCAGGCCAGGGGCCAGAAGCCGATGGCCGCGCCCAGGATGCCCATGGCCGCCACATAGTGGGCCGGCGCCATCACATCCACCTGCTGCCACACGGACACCAGCATGGGCGTCATGCCGCCGAACACCGCATAGGCCATGTTGTAGGCAAAGGACAGGCCCGTGAAACGCACCTCGGCCGGGAAAGCGCGCACGCCCACCACCGGCAGCAGCGCAATGCTGCCCACGAAAAAGCCCACCAGCGCGTAGCTCCACACCAGCGAGGACGCCGTGCCCGGCAGGTTCAGATAGAACGCATAGGCCGTCACTGTCATGCCCAGCCAGCCCGTGACCATGGCCACACGCGTGCCCATCCGGTCGGACAGCCAGCCCCAGAACACACAGCCCAGCGTCAGCGTCACCGTGGCCACGGCGTTGGCCTTCATGGCCAGGGCCGCGTCGATGTGGAAGACCTTCTGCAGATAGGCCGGCGTGAACAGCACCACCACCACGATGGCCGTGGACAGCACCCAGGTCATCAGCGCCACCAGCACGCAGGCCTGGCGGTGGTCGCGCACGATGGTCTTGAGCGGCAGTTCGCGGTCGGCCTGCTTGCGCGCCATCAGCTCCTGGAAAATGGGTGTCTCGTGCAGGAACTTGCGCAGATAGACCGACACCAGACCGAACACGCCGCCCAGAATGAAGGGCATGCGCCAGGCCCAGTCGTGGATCTCCTCGGCGCTGTAGGTGCTGTTGAGCCAGACACCGATGATGGAGCCCAGGAAAATGCCGCCCGTGATGCCCGAAGTCAGCGAGCCGATGGCAAAGCCATAGTGGCGCGCCGGCGCATGCTCGGCCACGAAGACCCAGGCGCCCGGCATCTCGCCACCAATGGCCGCGCCCTGCAGCACGCGCATGGCCAGCAGCAAAATCGGCGCGGCAATGCCGATGGAAGCATAGGTGGGCAGCAGGCCGATCACCAGCGTGGGCACGGCCATCAGGAAGATGGACAGCGTGAACATCTTCTTGCGGCCCAGGATGTCGCCAAAGTGCGCAATCAGAATGCCGCCGATGGGCCGGGCCAGGTAGCCCGCCGCAAAAATGCCCAGCGTCTGCAGCTGGCGCAGCCAGTCCGGCATCTCGGCCGGGAAGAACAGCTTGCCGATGACATTGGCGAAGAAAACGAAAACGACGAAGTCGTAGAACTCCAGGGTGCCACCCAGGGCCGACAGGCCCAGGGTCTTGTAGTCCTGTCGGTTGAGAGGACGTGCGGTCGCAACAGCAGGGGGCATGCCCGGCTGCGCTTGGTCAAGCGTAGTCATGGTTTTTTTTCCAGGGATCGAACAGCAGGACGGCGCGGTGGATGCCACGGCAACGGATGGGCGTGCGGCGGCAGATCGTTCTGCAAGACTTCGGGATCGGAGGACTTGGCTCTCTCTTGGGGCCGGCTTGTGGGCCGGCGCAACAGCGAACGCGGCGTGGCGCAGTCGTCCGGGGATTCTAGGGTTTGTACTGTAGCTGTGTGGGGAGCGCGGCTTTGGCGCTCGCCCGCCGGCCCACCGCCCCGCTCACGACATGCCTCACAATGGGGCCTTGTCCTCCCGCACAGAACACCACACTTCATGAAACGCACCTGGCTGCTGTTTTCGCAGGCGGTCACCATCCTGGTGGCTGCCTACTTCGTCGTTGCCACCCTGCAGCCGGACTGGCTGCGCCGCGGCGCCGTGCGCAGCAACGCGGGCATTGCGTTGCTGGAGGCGCCGGCCACGCCCGTCGGAGAAGTCAGCCCGGGCAGCTTTGCACCTGCGGCCAAGAAGGCGGCGCCTGCCGTGGTGAGCATCAACACCAGCAAGGCGGTACGGCATCCGCGCAGCAACGATCCGTGGTTCCAGTTCTTCTTCGGCGACCAGGGCACGCAGGAGCAGGCAGGCCTGGGCAGCGGCGTGATCATCAGCACCGACGGCTACATCCTGACCAACAACCACGTGGTCGAGGGCGCCGATGACATCGAGGTCACGCTGACCGACAGCCGCCAGGCCAAGGCCCAGGTGATCGGTACCGATCCCGAGACCGACCTGGCCGTGCTCAAGATCGCCCTGGACAAGCTGCCCGTCATCGTTCTGGGCAATTCCGACCAGATCGACGTGGGCGACCGCGTGCTGGCCATCGGCAACCCCTTCGGCGTGGGCCAGACGGTGACCAGCGGCATCGTCAGTGCACTGGGCCGCAGTCAGCTGGGCATCAATACCTTCGAGAACTTCATCCAGACCGACGCCGCCATCAACCCCGGCAATTCGGGCGGCGCGCTGGTGGATGCCAGCGGCAATCTGCTGGGCATCAATACCGCCATCTATTCGCGCTCGGGCGGCAGCATGGGCATCGGCTTTGCGATTCCCGTGTCCACGGCCAAGCTGGTGCTGGACGGCATCGTCAAGGACGGCCGCGTGGTGCGCGGCTGGATCGGCGTGGAGCCCAATGAGCTGTCGCCGGAGCTGGCAGAGACCTTTGGCGTGAAGGCCGACTCCGGCGTGATCATCACGGGCGTGCTGCAGGCAGGCCCCGCCGCCCAGGCCGGCATGCGCCCGGGCGATGTGATCGTGCAGGTGGGCGACAAGCCCATCCGCAATGTGTCCGAACTGCTGACCGCCGTGGCCGCGCTCAAGCCCGGCGAGGCCGCGAAATTCGATGTGCGCCGTGGCGAAGGCCCTGTGGAGCTGCAGATCACCCCGGGCCTGCGCCCTGCGCAGTCGGCACAGCGCATGCAGCGCCGCTGACCCGGCCCCCCGCCCCAACGAAAAAAGCGCCTGTGAACAGGCGCTTTTTTCGTTGCAGGGCCGGTGCTGAGCTACAGCTTGTGCAGGCGCTGGGCCGCGCGCCATTGCGCGCCGGGCGCCACATGCACGGGCGCATCGATGGCGGCGGCCTCCACGCACAGCATCTGCCGCCACCCCTGCGGCGGCATGTCGGGCAGACGTTCACACAGCGCGGGGCCGGGGTTCCAGACCACGGTCTCGGTCCAGGCGGCATCCTGCGAGATCCGCAAGCCGCCGCCAAGTGCGGCCAGCTCCATGGCGTTCCCGGGCCGGGGGTAGACGCGATCGAGCTCTTCGCCAAAGCGCACGTCACCGTGCTGCGTGGGATGGGTGTCGGCCACGGCATCCCAGTAAGGCAGGCCGTCAAGGCCTTGCAGCCGGCATTGCTCCACGTCCGCCACGCGCAGGTAGCTGTGCAAGGCGGCAGTGAAAGCCAAAGGCGTGTCGCCCCGGTTGTGCACTACCAGCTCCACGTCAAGCCGGCCGGGCAACAGCGTCACCTCCAGCCAGGTCTCGAAGGAATGCGGCCAGACGGCGCGCGTCTGCGGCGTGTCGGCGAGCCTGAGCCGCAGGAACAAGCCATCGCCGGCAAGAACCTCGGCCTGTGCTGCATCAGCCTGCCACGGCAGGGTGCGCGCAAAGCCGTGCTTGACCAGCGGGCCGCGTTGGTTGAATTGGGGAAAGCAGACCGGAATACCGCCGCGTATGGGTGTGTGGCCGTCATGGGCCGCCAGGGGACTCAGGAACAGTTGCTCCTCGCCACCTGCCTGCCAGGAAAGCAGTTGCGCCCCTTGCAAGGCCACCAGGGCAGCATCGCCGCAGGCCAGGCGCAGGCGGATGGCGGGCAGGCCCTGCCATGCATCAGCGCAGGCGCCGGGAGCTTGCGCGGCCGCAGGTAAAGCTGTTACTGCGGGAAAGGAAGATGTAACTTTCATGCTTGAATATAGCCTTTCCCCCGCCCAGCCTTCCTCTGTCATGCAACGCTCCCACGCTCCCTCTCCTCTTGTCCTGCGACTCGGCATGCTCGCCCTGGCCGCCTCCTTGGCTTCCTGCGGCGGAGGCGGTGGTGGTGACAGCAGCGCTGGCGGCGGCACCGGGGGCGATGGCGGCGGCACCGGCCAGCCCGGAGTGACCTCGGTCACCGTGCAATGGACGGCCCCTGCCGCCAGGGATGTGGTGACTGCAGGCTCGGCACTGACCCTGCGCGCAGGTGTTCTCGCAGATGGCGTGAATGCCGCCGATGGAACCGTGGTGAGCTTCAGCGCAGCCACAGGCGTCAGCACCTCGGCGCTGACCAGCTCCGGCGTGGCAACTGCCTCCCTGACCGGCGCCACGCCGGGCCGCCAGCAGGTGCAGGCCAGCGCCACCGTGGGAAGCCGCACGGGCAGCGCTTCGCAGACCTTCTATCTGCGCCCGGCTCCTGCGCCGCTGCGGGTGCTGGTGCCTGCGTATTTCTATCCCACGGGCGCGGGGGCCACGGCCTGGAATGCGCTGACGGCCAGCGCACAGGCGAATCCGACCGTGCAGATGACGGCCATCCTGAACCCGGCCAACGGCATTTTCAGTGGCCCGGATGCGAACATCACGCGCGCCGCAACCGCTTTTGCCAACGCCGGCGGGCAGTTGGTGGGCTATGTGAGCTCCAGCTATGGCACGGGCACGCGATCGCTGGCCAGCATCCAGGCCAATATCGACAACTATTTCACGCACTACGGCGCAGGCCTGGTCAAGGGCTTCTTCATTGACGAGATGGCGGCCACCGCCAACCGACTGGACTTCTACCGCAGCATCTACCAGTACATCAAGGCCAAGAATCCCGACCTGATCGTGATCGGCAACCCAGGCCTCGTGCCCGTGGCCGGTTATGCCGATGTGGCCGATGTGCTGACCACGTTCGAGGGCAAGGGCTCCACGTACGCCACCTACGATCCGCGCACGACCAGTTTCGATTGGCTGTACGGGCTGGCCAATAGCCACCAGGCCTCGCTGGTGCACAACGTGTCGGGCTGCGCGGCCATGCAGACGACCGTGCAGTCGGCCGCCTCGGCACGCTATCAGGCGGGATGGATCTATGTGACCCAGCTGGAGTTCGAGCCCAGCACCGGCGTGGGCAACCCCTGGGCCGGGCTGCCGAATTACTGGGAAGCCTTTGTGCAGACCGTGCGCGCCACCAATGCCGGGCAAGCCCTTCCCGCCTGCTCGTAGAGGCCGCTTGAAACCCCGGCGCTGAATGCAGCGCGGGCGCCTGTCAGGGACAGGCGCCCGCGAATATCGAGAAGGCGCAGGCCGCTCAGGCCGTGAGTTCGTCGGCGCGAGCCTGCGCTGCGGCGAAGTCGAGATCGCCCGAGTAGATGGCGCGACCGCAGATCACGCCCTCGATGCCTTCGTCCTCGACCTTGCACAGCGCCTCGATGTCGGCCATGCCCGCCAGGCCACCCGAGGCGATGACGGGGATCTTCAGCGATTGGGCAAGATTGACGGTGGCATCGATGTTGATGCCCGTGAGCATGCCGTCGCGGCCGATGTCGGTGTAGATGATGGACTCCACACCCCAGTCCTCGAAGCGCTTGGCCACCGAATGCACGTCCTGGCCCGTGAGCTTGCTCCAGCCGTCGATGGCGACCTTGCCGTCCTTGGCGTCGAGTCCGACGATCACATGGCCGCCGAAGGCGCTGCAGGCATCCTGCAGAAAGCCGGGATTCTTCACGGCAGCGGTGCCGATGATCACGTAGCTGATGCCGGCATCTATGTATTTCTCGATGGTGTCCAGATCGCGGATGCCTCCGCCGAGCTGCACCGGAATCCGGCCGTCCACCTCTTTGAGGATGGCCTTGATGGCCGCAAGGTTCTTGGGCTGGCCCGCAAACGCGCCATTGAGGTCCACCAGGTGCAGGCGGCGCGCGCCGGCGTCGAGCCAGCGGCGGGCGATGATGGCCGGGTCTTCGCCGAACGTGGTCGACTGGTCCATATCACCCTGGATGAGGCGTACGCAGTGGCCGTCCTTGAGGTCGATGGCAGGAATGAGCAGCATGATGGTTTGCGAGCAATGAAGGCCTGGGATTCAGCGGCCGGTGCGGGGAAGAAAAGGGGATTCAGGGCTTCCAGCCCAGAAAGTTGCGGAACAGGGCCAGGCCCTGGTCAGCGCTTTTTTCGGGGTGAAACTGCGTGGCGAAAATATTATCGCGCGCGATGGCGCAGGCAAAGCGCCCGCCGTAGTCGGCCTGCGCAGCGCAATGCTGCGGCTGCTGCACCACGGCATAGAAACTGTGCACGAAGTAGTAGAAGCTGTCTTCGGGAATTCCACGCCACAGCGGGTGGGCATGGCCGGCGTTGTGCGTCTGGTGCACGCGGTTCCAGCCCATCTGCGGAACCTTGAAGCGGCTGCCATCGGCCTGGGTGCGGCCCGCCAGATCGAACTTGCGCACGTTGCCGGGGATGAGGCCCAGGCCGGGCACGTCACCTTCGTCGCTGTGGTCCAGCAGCATCTGCATGCCCACGCAGACGCCGAACAGGGGCTTGTTGGCAGCAGCATGCAGCACGGCTTCCTGCAGGCCGGATTCGCGCAGCTCGCGCATGCAGTCGGGCATGGCGCCCTGGCCCGGCAGCACGACGCGGTCGGCGGCCAGGACCACTTCGGGATCTGAGGTCACCACGACCTGCCAGCCGGAATCGGCGGCGGCCGTGCGCACGGCCTGTGAAACCGAGCGCAGATTGCCCATGCCGTAATCGACGACGGCGACGGTGTTGTCAGTCAAACTCATAGCGTGTGGCGCGTGTTCTGTCGGATTTTCGGCGGGATTGCCCGGTCAGATCAAGTTCTGGCCGATGCCAATCGCTTCTCTTTACAGAGCGCCCTTGGTCGAGGGGATGACGCCGGCCATGCGCTCGTCATGCTCCAGCGCAAAGCGCAGGGCGCGTGCGAAGGCCTTGAAGATGGTCTCGCACTGGTGGTGGGCATTGAAGCCCTTGAGGTTGTCGATGTGCAGGGTCACGCCCGCATGGTTGACGAAGCCCTGGAAGAATTCGTAGACCAGCTGGGTGTCGAGCTGGCCGATGCTGCCGGCCGTGAATTTCACGTCCATGTGCAGCCCGGGACGGCCCGAGAAATCGATGACCACGCGGCTCAGGGCCTCGTCCAGCGGCACATAGGCGTGGCCGTAGCGGCGGATGCCCTTCTTGTCGCCCACGGCCTTGGCGAAGGCCTGGCCCAGGGTGATGCCGATGTCCTCCACCGTGTGGTGGCCGTCGATGTGCAGGTCGCCCTCGCACTCGATGTCCAGGTCGATCAGGCCGTGGCGCGCGATCTGGTCGAGCATGTGATCCAGAAAGCCGATGCCCGAGTGCAGGCTGGCCTTGCCCGTGCCGTCCAGGTTGATGGCGACCTTGATCCGGGTCTCGGCGGTGTTGCGCTGCACTTCGGCGGTGCGTGCGGGGACTGCATTGCTCATAGGGATTCCTTCAGGGCCGCCAGCATCTGGGCGTTTTCTTCGTGGGTGCCCACGGTCAGGCGCAGGCAATTGGCCAGCAGCGGGTGCATGGCACTGACGTTCTTCACCAGCACGCCCCGGGCCTTCATCTCGGCCTGGGCACGCGCGGCATCGCGCACGCGCAGCAAGACCATGTTGGCCTCGGATGGCCAGATCTTTTCCACACCCGGCAGCGCGGTCAGCGCGTCGATCAGCGGCTGGCGCTCGGCGCGGATGGCCACGGCCTGCTGCGCATACAGCGCCTCGTGCTCCAGCGCGAAGATGGCCGTCTCGCAGTTGAGCACGCTGATGTTGTAGGGCGGGCGCACCTTGTCGATCTCGCCGACGATGGCGGCCGGGCCGATCAGATAGCCCAGGCGCGCGCCGGCCAGGCCGAACTTGCTGAGCGTGCGCATCAGCAGCACATGGGCGTTGCGGGCCGGGTCGGCGCGCATGTTCTCTGCCCAGCTGCGGCGGGCGAAGGGCTGGTAGGCCTCGTCCATGACGACCAGGCCGCCGATGGCGCCGACCGCGTCGATCACGGCCTGCACATCGGCCTCGGCCCAGAGCGTGGCCGTGGGATTGTTGGGATAGGCGATATAGGTGATGGCGGGGCGGTGCTCGGCAATGGCGGTGCGCATGGCGGGCACGTCCAGCTCGAAGTCGGCCGTCAGGTTGACGCCCACAAAGTCCAGGCCCTGCAGCCTGGCGCTCATGGGGTACATGACGAAGCCCGGCATGGGCGCCAGCATGGTGGCGCGGCCTTCGGCGTGGGGCTGGGCACAGGCCAGTGCCAGCAGCGTGATGATCTCGTCCGAGCCGTTGCCCAGCAGCACGGCGCTGCCGGCCGGCGCCTGCGCGTAGCGGGCCAGCATGTCCTTGAGCACTTCCTGGCGCTCGCCAGGGTAGCGGTTGATCTCCAGCCGGCCCAGGCGCTCGCCCAGCGCGGCCTGCAGCTCGGGTGGCAGTCGGAAGGGGTTCTCCATCGTGTCCATCTTGAGCAGGCCTTGCGAGGGCTGCACATGGTAGGCATGCATGGAGCGGACATCGGCGCGGATGCGCTCCAGGGCCAGGGCCTGAACCTGCGGAATGGAAGCTGTCATGGCATGCACACTTTCACGAGTCAGTGGGGGAAGAAATCCATCAGCGAAGCCGCTCAGGCCTGCTGCTGCGGCGGCGTCTGGTGCAGCGGGTGCACCATGGCGACGCCGCCGAACTGGGCGCCGTGCGGCAGGTGCAGGGTCAGCATCTGCTCGCAGCCGCTGTGCTGGGCACAGGCCACGGCCAGGCAGTCGCCAAAGGCCAGCTGGTGGCGCGATTGCACGGCCCAGGCGGTCTCCAGCGTGGCGGCATCGGTCTTCCAGGGCGTCCAGGTCTGGTAGCGGCGAATGGCGGCGCGCGCATCGCCCTGCGGCAAAGGCTGGGCGGCCGTAGTGACCTGTTCATAGAACTCGCACAGCGACTGGCTGCCGGTGCGCCCGCTGCGCGTGCGCCACAGCAGGTCCAGCCACTGCAGCACGGCGGCATGCAAGGCGCCCTGCCCCGTGTCTTCGGCAGCGACCAGCACGGAGGTATCGACGAAGACGGTGTTCATGCCTGGCCCTCGCGGCGCAGCGCGACACTGCGCTGGGCGGGCTGCGTGGATGACGGCTGGCCGCCGTCCCAGCCGCGCTCGTCGGTGCGCCAGGCCAGGTAGGCGCGCTCGTAGGCGTCCTCGCGGCGCTGCATCTCGGCCATGAAGTCGCCCACCATGCGCGAGACGCTGGTGCCGCGGCGCGCGGCCTCGATGCGGGCCCATTCGAGCACGCTGTCTTCGACGGTGATGGTGAGGTTCTTCACAGGGTGCAAGTCTACACGAAATTCGTGCTCCACTGATTTCGTGTCGATTCTTGACATACTTGCTCTAGCGCTCAGGCAGCAAAAAGCGCCGCCCCTTTCGGTGACGGCGCCTTCATCCAGCAGGAAGCGAGTGTCTACTTCAGGCGCATTTCGGCCGCACGCGCATGGCCTTGCAGGCCTTCGCCATGCGCCAGCACCGAGGCGATGCGGCCCAGGGTCTGGGCGCCCTGCTCGCTGACCTCGATGAGGCTGGATCGCTTCTGGAAGTCATAGACCCCCAGCGGCGAGGAAAAGCGCGCCGTGCCGCTGGTGGGCAGCACATGGTTGGGGCCGGCGCAGTAGTCGCCCAGGCTCTCGCTGGTGTAGGCCCCCAGGAAGATGGCGCCTGCATGGCGCAGCAGCGGCTCCCACTGGTGGGGATCGTTGCTGGAGACTTCCAGGTGCTCGGGCGCGATGCGGTTGCTGATGGCGCAGGCCTCCTGCATGTCGCGCGTGAGGATGAGGGCACCCCGGTCGCTCAGGCTCTTGGCGATGATGGCGCGCCGCGGCATCTCGGGCAGCAGGCGGTCGATCTCGCGCTGGACGGCGGCGATGTAGTCGGCATCGGGGCACAGCAGGATGCTCTGCGCCAGCTCGTCATGCTCGGCCTGGCTGAACAGGTCCATGGCCACCCAGTCGGGCGGCGTGCTGCCGTCGGCCAGCACCAGGATTTCACTGGGGCCGGCAATCATGTCGATGCCCACGGTGCCGAACACCCGCTTCTTGGCGCTGGCCACATAGGCATTGCCGGGGCCGGTGATCTTGTCCACCTTGGGGATGGTGGCCGTGCCGTAGGCCAGGGCCGCCACGGCCTGGGCGCCGCCGATGGTGAAGCCGCGCGTGACGCCCGCCACATAGGCTGCCGCCAGCACCAGGGCATTCTTCTCGCCGCGCGGCGTGGGCACGACCATGATGATTTCCTGCACGCCAGCCACATGGGCGGGAATGGCATTCATCAGCACGCTGGACGGATAGGCCGCCTTGCCGCCGGGCACATAGATGCCCACGCGGTCCAGCGGCGTGACCTTCTGGCCCAGCAGGGTGCCATCGGCGTCGCGGTAGCTCCAGCTCTCGCCGCTGGCGCGCTTTTGTGCCTCGTGGTAGGTGCGCACGCGCTGGGCGGCGGCCGTCAGCGCATCGCGCTGCTCGTCGCCCAGGCTGTCGAAGGCGGCCTTTAGCTCGGCCTGCGTCAGCTCCAGCGCTGCCATGCCGTCCACCTGCAATCCGTCAAAACGCGCCGTGTACTCCAGCACGGCCGCATCGCCGCGCTTTTGCACATCGGCCAGGATGTCGGCCACGCGCTGCTCGATGGCCGCGTCCGTGTCTGCCGACCAATGCAGGCGCTGCGCAAAATCGTGTTCGAAGTTGGCGTCAAGCGTGGACAGGCGGGCGGGAGCGGCTTGGTATTCCATGGTGCAGAGGGCTTCAGTCTTGGGGAATGGCCGATGCAAAGGCATCGATGATCTTGCGCAGAGGGGCCTGCTTGAGCTTGAGCGAGGCCTGGTTGACCACCAGGCGCGAGCTGATCTCCATGATGGGCTCGACCTCGACCAGGTCATTGGCCCTGAGCGTGTTGCCGGTGGACACCAGGTCGACGATGGCGTCGGCCATGCCGGTCAGCGGAGCCAGTTCCATGGAGCCGTAGAGCTTGACCATGTCCACGTGCACGCCCTTGGTGGCGAAGAAGTTGCGCGCGATCTCGGGATACTTGGTGGCGATGCGCAGACGGGCGCCCTGCTTGACGGCCAGCGCGTAGTCGAAGCCGTTGCGCACGGCGACGCTGACGCGGCAGCGCGCGATCTTCAGGTCCAGGGGCTGGTACAGGCCCTGGGCACCATGCTCGATCAGCGAGTCCAGGCCGGCCACGCCGAGGTCGGCGCCGCCGTACTGCACGTAGACCGGCACGTCGGAGGCGCGCACCAGCACCACGCGCACATGGCTCTGGTTGGTCTCGAAGATCAGCTTGCGCGACTTTTCAATGTCTTCGGTGACCGAGATGCCGGCAGCGGCCAGCAGCGGCACGGTTTCGTCGTAGATGCGGCCCTTGGACAGGGCAATCGTGATGGTCATTGGGAAACTCTTTCGATGTCGGCACCCAGGCCGCGCAGCTTGTCTTCCATGCGATCGTAGCCGCGGTCCAGATGATAGATGCGATCGACCAGGGTCTCGCCCTTGGCCACGAGGCCGGCGATGACCAGGCTGGCCGAAGCGCGCAGGTCGGTGGCCATGACGGCCGCGCCCGACAGCGACTGGCTGCCGGTGATGGTGGCCACGCGTCCGTCGGTGGTGATCTGCGCGCCCAGGCGCAGCATCTCGTCGACGTGCATGAAGCGGTTCTCGAAGATGGTCTCGGTGACCATGCTGCAGCCTTCGGCCACCAGGTTCAGCGCCATGAACTGCGCCTGCATGTCGGTGGGAAAACCCGGGTACTCGGTGGTGCGGAAACTCTGGGCCTTGAGCTTGCCGGCAGCGCGCACGCGGATGCCGCCCTCCTCGGCGGACACTTCGGCCCCAGCGTCCTTGAGCTTGTCGATGACCGCGCCCAGGTGGTCGGCACGGCCATTGCGCAGCAGCGCCTCGCCGCCCGTGGCCGCCACGGCGCACAGGAAGGTGCCGGCCTCGATGCGGTCGGCCACCACCTGGTGCTCGCAGCCGCTCAGCCGCTCCACACCCTGGATGACGATGCGGCTGGTGCCGTGCCCTTCGATCCTTGCGCCCATCTTGATGAGCATTTCGGCCAGGTCGCCGATCTCGGGCTCCATGGCGGCGTTTTCCAGCACCGTCTCGCCTTCGGCCAGCACGGCGGCCATCAGGAAGTTCTCGGTGCCCGTGACCGTCACCATGTCGGTGGTGATGCGGGCGCCCTGCAGGCGCTTGAGATGCCCGGGCAGGCACGCGTGCATGTAGCCGTTCTCGACAACGATCTCGGCACCCATGGCCTGCAGGCCCTTGATGTGCTGGTCCACGGGGCGCGAGCCGATGGCGCAGCCGCCGGGCAGCGACACGCGGGCCTGGCCGAATCGGGCCAGCAGCGGGCCCAGGGCCAGGACCGAGGCGCGCATGGTCTTGACCAGTTCGTAGGGTGCCTCGGGGTTGGACAGCGAGCCGGCGTGGATGCGCACGGTGCCGCTGTCATCGTGCTCGGCGCCGACACCCATGTTGCGGATGAGCTTGAGCATGGTGGCCACGTCCTGCAGGCGCGGCACATTGCGCAGGGTGACGGGCTCGGACGACAGCAGCGCGGCGCACAGCTCGGGCAGGGCGGCATTCTTGGCGCCGGAGACCGTCACCTCGCCATGCAGCGCTCGGCCACCGCGAATCAGGAGTTTGTCCATGGCTGACAGACTTGAATCTGGAAATCGGGAAAAAGGAGATGCCGCACGGGCCGTATCGACCAGTTGCGGCAGAAAGTCTGAGGCGTCGTGACCGGGCTGTGCGCTCAGGCCTGGCCGGCCTGGGCAGCCCACTCGGCGGGCGTGTAGGTCTTCATGGACAGCGCATGGACCTCGTCGGTATGCATGCGCTGGCCCAGCGTGGCGTAGACCAGGCGCTGGCGCTGCAGCAGGCGCTGGCCCTCGAATTGGGCCGAGACGATGGTGGCAAACCAGTGCCGTCCATCACCTTCCAGCGCAATGTGTTCGCAAGGCAGGCCGGTGGCGATCAGTTCCTTGAGTTGGTCTGCAGTCATGGGGGAAGCTTTCCTGCCATGCATCGTGGCATGGCCTTGGTTGGCGGCGGCGCCGGGCGCCGGCCGCCTGTTCATGGGTGGATTCAACAATGCGGGCACAGCGCCCGCCGCAGCCTGTGGAAAAACCTCAGCCGCGGATCTTGTAGCCGATGCGCAGCAGGTGCACGGCCAGGGCACTCACCGCCAGCCAGGCCGAGCCGACGATGGCCAGGCTGACCCAGGGCGATACGTCGCTCTGGCCGAAGAAGCCGTAGCGGAAACCGTCGATCATGTAGAAAAACGGGTTCAGATGGCTGACTTTTTGCCAAAAAGGCGGCAGGGACTGGATCGAATAGAACACGCCCGACAGGAACGTCATGGGCATGATCAGGAAGTTCTGAAAGGCCGCCATCTGGTCGAACTTGTCAGCCCACAGGCCGGCGATCACACCCAGCGTGCCCAGCAGCGCCGCGCCCAGCAGGCCGAAGACCAGAATCCACAGCGGTGCCGTGAATTCGGGAATGGCGAAGTACAGCGTGACGACGAACACGCCCGCGCCCACCAGCAGCCCGCGCAGCACCGACGCTCCCACGTAGGCGCCGAACCAGGCCCAGTGGGACAGCGGCGTGAGCAGCACGAAGACCATGGAGCCCATGATCTTGCTCTGCACCAGGCTGGAGGAGCTGTTGGCGAAGGCGTTCTGCAGCACGCTCATCATCACCAGGCCAGGGATCAGGAAGGCCGTGTAGCTGATGCGGTCGTACACCAGCACCCGGCCTTCGAGCACATGGCCGAAGATCAGCAGATAGAGCACGGCCGTGAGCACGGGTGCGGCCACGGTCTGGAAGCTGACCTTCCAAAAGCGCAGCACTTCCTTCTTGAGCAGGGTCTGCCAGCCGTTCATGCCGAAGCTCCCTGCGAAGTCTGTCCCTGCTCATTCATCACATGGATGAAGACGTCCTCCAGATCGGCGCGGCGGATTTCCACGTCCTCGGGCACGACGGAGCCCTCGCGCAGCGCGGCGAGCAGGCGTTCCACATCGCTGGCGTCGTTGGCGGGTATCTGCACGATGCGGCCGGTCACCCGCGCCCGCGCGGCCAGGGCCGGCGGCAAGGCGGTATCGGTCTTGAACTGGAGCACGTTGGAGGAGGCGGACTTGAGCAGATCCGACATGGTCGAGAGCTTGACGATGTTGCCCTGCTTGAGCATGGCCACGCGGCTGCACAGCGCCTCGGCCTCTTCCAGGTAGTGGGTGGTGAGCAGCACGGTATGGCCTTCGCGGTTCAGGCGTGCGATGAAGTGCCACAGCGTCTGGCGCAGCTCCACGTCCACGCCGGCCGTGGGCTCGTCGAGCACGATGATGGGCGGCTTGTGCACCAGCGCCTGGGCCACCAGCACGCGGCGCTTCATGCCGCCGGACAGCTGGCGCATGTTGGAATTGGCCTTGTCGGTCAGCCCCAGGCTGTGCAGCAGCTCGTCGATCCAGTCGTCATTGTTCCTGACGCCGAAATAGCCGGACTGAAAGCGCAGCGCCTCGCGCACATTGAAGAAGGGATCGAAGACCAGCTCCTGCGGCACGATGCCCAGCTTGCGCCGGGCAGCCGAGTAGTCGGCATGCACGTCGCTGCCCTGGACCAGCACGCGGCCGCTGGTGGCGCGCGACAGGCCGGCCAGGATGCTGATCATCGTGGTCTTGCCAGCGCCATTGGGACCGAGCAGGCCGAAGAACTCGCCCTCCTCGATGTCCAGACTCACGTGGTTGAGCGCCTGGAAGGCCCCCTTGGGGGTCTGGTAGGTCTTGGAGATGGATTGGAATGAGACGGCAGACATGCGAGGCGCGATTCTAGGCCCTTGCAGCCAAACCTGCCTTGCAGGGCTCTTTGCAGCGGCGCGCTGCGCCGGCTCAGGAGGGGGAGGATGCGGCCGTGTCGGCCAGCAGCCCGTCGACGCCATACAGCGCCGCCATGGACTGCAGGCCCTGCGGCAGGCCCACGACCACCAATTGCTTGTCTGCCGCCTTCGCGGTGCGGCGGCAGGCCAGCAGCACGGCCAGTGCGGCCGAGTCGAAGACCTCGACACCGCTGGCATCGACACGCACCTGGGCGCCGTCGAAGGCCTGCACCTGGGGTCGCAGCTGCACGAGACAGCTGCGTGCCTGGCGGTAGGTCAGTTCACGGGGGAGCTGCAGCATGGCGCGTGCGTCCGAGGCTGTCAGCCCTTGGAGGGCGGCGTGGCCGGCATCTTGCTGCGCGTGGCCAGGGTCTCGATCAGGCCGTCGATGCCGCGGGCATTGATTTCCTGGCTGAACTGGTTGCGGTAGGTTTCCACCAGCCACACGCCCAGCACGTTCAGGTTGTAGATCTTCCAGCCGTCACCGGACTTCTCGAGCCGGTAGTCCAGCTGCACGGGCTCGCCGCGGCCCAGCACCTCGGTGCGCACCAGCACATCGGTGTCGCCGGCTGCCGCGCGCAGGGGCTTGACGTTGATGGTCTGGTTGCTGACCTGCGTCAGCGCGCCCGAATAGGTGCGGATCAGCAGGGCCTTGAACTCGGTCTCCAGCTTCTCGCGCTGCGCAGGCGTGGCCTGGCGCCAGGCCGGCCCCACCGAGGCGGAGGTCATGCGGCGGAAATTCACATACGGCATGACCTTGTCATTGACCAGCGCATTGACCTTGGAGACATCGCCCTCGCGCAGCGAGGGGTCCTTCTTGATGGTTTCCAGCACGTCGGTGGAGACACGCTTGATCAGCGCATCGGGGGTCTCGCCGGCTGCGCGGGCCGGCAGTGCCGCGCCAAGGGTTCCCATGGCCAGCATGGCTGCAGCGGCAGCGCTCCAGGCACGTCGATTGATCATCACTCTTCCTTTCCCAGCAGGGCCTCATGCCCCGGACCGGGTTGATATTGCACATTTTTCCGGCCGCGCCATGTCAGGCAGCGGCCGTTTTTCATCTCGGGATGTTACGAACTGCTTACTTCGCGCCGTCTTCGGGCGGCAGCTTGCCGGCATCGTCGTCGTAATCCTCGATGCGACCGTCATCACCCGACTTGCCACGCCGCAGGTTCAGGTAGACATCGCGCGTCAGGCTGTAGCGGTCGAGCGCGACGGAGTCCAGCGTGTCGGAGGCATTGAGCAGGCGGGCACGTGTATCCACCAGTCGCAGCACATACAGGCTGTTGCGAACCGGGATGTCGTTGATCGCCGACATGGGGTTGCCCCAGGCATCCACCGGAAGAGCCGCAGTGTCACGCACCGTGGACGGGCCCAGCAGCGGCAGCACCAGGTACGGCCCGGTGGGCACGCCCCAGCGACCCAGGGTCTGGCCGAAGTCCTGCTTTTGGCGCTCGATGCCGGCCTCGCTGGCGATGTCGAGCAAGCCGCCCAGGCCGAAGACCGTATTCACCGAGAACCGCACGACGGAGTTGTAGGCGCCTTCGGCCTGGCCCTGCAGCGCGTTGTTCACGAAGGACCAGACATCGCTGAGGTTGGAGAAGAAATTGCTCACGCCATCGCGGGCCAGACGCGGAGTGACGTCGCGGTAGGCCGTGGCCACCGGCTTCAGGACGGCACGGTCCAGGCCGTCGTTGAACGAGTAGACGCTGCGGTTGAACGGCTCGAACGGGTCCTGGGGATTGCGGGCCTCGCCCGGCGCGGTGGCGCAGCCGGCGAGCAGCGAAGCGGCGGCCAATGTGCCCAGCATGGCTGCGCGCTGCCAGGATGCTGCCTGGACTGCAGGGCGACCCACGGTCGCCTGTTCATGGTTGGTTGTCATTCTTTGCCTCCTGCACCGGAGCTGCCACCCTGCTCGGCCTTGCCGTAGAGGAACTGTCCGATCAGATTTTCCAGCACAACGGCCGACTGGGTTGCGACGACGCGGTCGCCATCCTTGAGGTTGTGGTCATCTGCGCCGGCTTCGATGCCGATGTACTGGTCGCCGAGCAGGCCGCTGGTCAGGATCTTCAGGGAACTGTCCTTGGGAAACGCGTAGCGGTTTTCCATGGCCATGGTCACGCTGGCCTGAAAGACCTGATCGTCGAAGGTGATGGATTCCACGCGGCCCACGACGACGCCCGCGCTGCGCACGGCCGCCTTGGGCTTGAGTCCGCCGATGTTGTCGAAGCGCGCGGTCAGCGTGTAGGTTTTCTGGAAGCTCAGGCTCAGCAGGTTGGCCGACTGCAGCGCCAGGAACACCAGCGCCGCAGCGCCGATCAGCACGAACAGTCCGACCCAGACATCACTCTTGGATTGCTGCATGGTTTGTTTTTCCTTGTTTTGCGGGGGTGGCTTCGGTGACGGGTCAAAGGCTGAACATCGTGGCCGTGAGCAGGAAGTCCAGCCCCAGCACGGCCAGCGAGGCCATCACCACCGTGCGCGTGGTCGCGCGGGACACGCCTTCGGGCGTGGGCTTGGCTGCATAGCCCTGCAGCAGCGCGATGAAGGTCACCGCCACGCCGAACACCAGGCTCTTGAGAACGCCGTTGCCCAGGTCATACCACCAGTCCACGCCGTTTTGCATCTGGCCCCAGAAGGCACCGCCATCGACGCCGATCATGACCACGCCCACCAGCCAGCCGCCGATCACGCCGACGGCGCTGAAGACAGCGGCCAGCAGCGGCATGGCGATCAGGCCGGCCACGAAGCGCGGCGCCAGGATGCGGCGCACGGGGTCCACGGCCATCATTTCCATGGCCGACAACTGCTCGCCGGCCTTCATGAGGCCGATCTCGGCCGTCAGCGCCGTGCCGGCACGGCCGGCAAACAGCAGCGCCGTGACGACGGGGCCGAGCTCGCGCACCAGGGACAGCGCCACCAGCAGGCCCAGCGCCTCGGCCGAGCCGTAGCGCTGCAGGGTGTAGTAGCCCTGCAGGCCCAGCACGAAACCGACGAACAGGCCGGACACGCCGATGATGGCCAGCGAATAGTTGCCCAGGAAATGGATCTGGTCGCCAATCAGCCGCGGCCTGCCCAGCGCCGGCCCCATCAGCGCGAGCAGGCGGCCGAACAGGCGGGTCCCCATGCCCAGCTGGGTCAACTGGTGGCGCACTGCCGCGCCGATGCGAGCGGGATGCAGCCGGTTCATGCGCGCCTCCGGCCGTTGGCCTTGACCGGGCTTTCAGGCGTGCCGAAATCCTCTTCGGCACTCACGCCGGGGTAATGGAAGGGTACGGGGCCGGTGGCGCGTGCGTGGATGAACTGCTGCACCAGCGGATCGGGATTGGCCTTGACTTCCTCGGGCGAGCCCTGGGCGGCGACACCGCCGTTGCCCAGAATGACCACATGGTCGGCCACATGGAAGGTTTCCTCCACGTCATGGGACACCAGGATGGAGGTCAGGCCCATGGCGTCGTTGAGTTCTCGGATCAGTTGGGCAGCGGTGCCCAGGGAAATGGGATCCAGCCCGGCGAAGGGCTCGTCGTACATGACCAGTTCGGGGTCCAGTGCAATGGCCCGCGCCAGCGCCACGCGGCGGGCCATGCCGCCCGATATCTCGCTGGGCATGAGGTCGCGCGCACCGCGCAGACCCACGGCATGCAGCTTCATGAGCACGATGTCGCGCACCAGTTCGTCGGGAAGGTCGGTGTGCTCGCGCAGCGGGAAGGCCACGTTGTCGAACACGCTCATGTCGGTGAACAGGGCGCCGAACTGGAACAGCATGCCCATGCGCCGGCGCGCAGCATACAGGCCCGCGGCGTCCATGGTGGTGACGTCCTTGCCATCGAACAGCACCTGCCCCTGCTGGGCATGCTGCTGGCCGCCGATCAGGCGCAGCACGGTGGTCTTGCCCCCGCCCGATGCGCCCATCAGGGCCGTGACTTTGCCGCGCGGCACCTGCAGCGACAGGTCGCGCAGGATCACACGCTCGCCATAGCCGAAGGTGACGTTGCGCAACTCCACGAAAGAGGCGGTTGGGATCATGCTGTGGTGCGGTCGATAAATGTTCGCAGGCAAGCCCGCTATTGTGCAGACAGGTGCCGCTGCTTGCTCACCACCGCCCGAGATAAACATACATCCGTGTATGTTTCTCAAAAAGTCATGGCAGAAACCGCCATAAAAAAAAGAGCATGCTTTGCTTGCTACACAAGCGTTGCACGCTCTCTGGACCTGGGGAAAATCCGGACTGGACAGATGTTTTTTTACAACATGTTCTGCAGGAATGCCTGGGTCCGCGTGTGCTGCGGCGCCGCAAAGAATGCTTCCGCAGGGCCTTGCTCGACGATCTCCCCCTTGTCCATGAAGATCACGCGATTGGCCACTTCACGGGCAAAGCCCATCTCGTGGGTCACGACCAGCATGGTCATGTGCTCCTGCGCCAGCTCGCGCATGGTGCGCAGCACCTCGCCGGTCAGCTCGGGGTCCAGCGCGGAGGTGGGCTCGTCGAACAGCAGGATGTCGGGCTCCATGGCCAGGGCCCGGGCAATGGCCACGCGCTGCTTTTGCCCGCCCGACAGACGGTTGGGATAGGCATCGCGCTTTTCCAGCAGGCCCACCTTGTGCAGCAGCGCCTCGGCCTTGGGCACGATCTGCTCGCGCCTGAGGCCCTTGACGACGATCGGCGCCTCGATGATGTTCTCCAGCACCGTGAGGTGCGGGAACAGGTTGAAGGACTGGAACACCATGCCCATCTTGCGGCCGATCTGGCGGATCTGCGCCTCGGGCACGTAGTGGGCGCGGCCGTCCGCGCCGCTGTCCACCAGCACCTCGCCCTCGACGGCGACACGGCCGCTGTCAATGGTTTCCAGGTGGTTGAGGCAGCGCAAAAAGGTGCTCTTGCCCGATCCCGAGGGACCGATGATGGCCACCACCTCGCCACGCGCCAGCTCCAGCGAAACGCCGCGCAGCACCGGCACGCCGCCAAAGCCCTTGCAGATGTTCTGCGCCGAGATCATGGTCTCGGGCGCGTTATCACGCGTCGTATTTGGCATGGCGTTTTTCTAGGTATTGGAAGATCCAGGTCAACACGAGAGTCATGACCAGATAGAAGCCTGCGGCCACCACGAAGGGCGTGATGGTGAAATCGCGCTGCACGATGCCGCGCGCGGCGCGCAGCAGATCGTTCAGGGCCAGCACGTAGATCAGCGAGGTGTCCTTGACCAGGGTGATGGTCTCGTTGCTCACAGGCGGGATGATGCGCGCCCACATCTGCGGCAGGATGATGCGGCGCATGGTCTGGCCGTAGCTCATGCCCAGCACCTTGGCGCCCTCGTACTGGCCGCGGTCCACGGACTGGATGCCCGCGCGGAAGATTTCGGCGAAGTAGGCGGCGTAGTTCAGCGCGAAGGCGACCACGGCGGCCGGGAAATCGGGCAGGCGCACGCCGATCACGGGCACGAAGGGCAGCGCGAAGTAGATGAACAGCATCTGCAGCATCAGCGGCGTGCCGCGCATCAGCCAGATGTAGCCGCCGACCAGCCGGCTCAGGGCGGGAAAGCGGGAGATGCGCATCAGCGCCAGCGACAGTCCCAGGGGAATGGACAGCGCCAGGGTGATGACGAAGAGCTTGAGGGTGACCAGGGCGCCGGCGGACAGCGGCCCCATGAGCGAGATTACATATTCCATCGAATGGCCTCAGTGCGGTGCGCGGCCCCGCCGGCATCGGCAGGATCCGGGCAGCCACGGGCGCGTGCGTCCCAGAACGCAAAAGACCGGCAATGCCAGGCTGGCCTTGCCGGTCGCATGGTGTGCCGGATTTACTTGATGATGTCCTTGCCGAACCACTTGGAGGCGATTTCGGCGGCCTTGCCGTCCTTCTTCATCTCGGCCAGCGCGGCTTCGAGCTTGCCCAGAACTTCGGTGTCCTCCTTGCGCAGGCCCACGCCGTAGTCCTCGGTGCCGAAGTTGTCCTCGAGCACCAGGTATTCGCCAGCCTTCTTGGCCACGTGGAAGCGCCCCACGACCTCGTCGACCACGACGGCGTCCAGGCGGCCGGCCGACAGGTCCATCAGCGCGGTGATGTTGTCGCCGAAGGTCTTCAGGTCCTTGAAGCTGGCGGCCACGGCGGCGTCCTTCTTGATGGCGTCCACGGCCGAGCTGCCATCCTGCGCACCCACGACCTTGCCGGCCAGGCCGGCCTTGTCCTTGATGTCGGAGTCGGCGCGCACGATGATGATCTGGTGGTTCTCCATGTAGGGCGCGGTGAAGGCGATGTTCTTCTTGCGCTCTTCGGTGATGGTCAGGCCGTTCCACAGCGCGTCGACGCGCTTGCCGACCAGCTCGGCCTCCTTGGCGCTCCAGTCGATGGGCTTGAAGTCCACCTCCACGTTCATGCGCTTGGCGGCTTCACGCGCCATGTCGATGTCGAAGCCGACGATCTCGTTCTTGTCGTCACGAAAGCCCATGGGCGGGAAGTTGTCGTCCAGGCCGATCACCAACTTGGTCATGGCTGCCGGCACGGGGGCGGCAACCGGCGCGGCGGCGGTCGATGCGGACTCGTTCTTGCCGCAGGCTGCCAGCAGTGCAGACAGGGCCACCATGGCCAAGAGGGTGCGTTTTTTCATGGCTTAAAGCTTTGGAGTGGAAAAAGCGAAAGGCGGCGGCCGCTGCACGCAAGGTGCGCAATCGTTGTAATGAATGGTTCCTTGGCGGAACCTTTGTCTCGGTTGGGTGCCGGCGCCGAATCCCGTATTGTCGCGCAGACCGGCGCCCCCCGCCAACACGCTGGATCAAGACCGTGCAAATCGGCAAAGGGCGAGAGATGCCTGCCGGTCACTGCAGCATGAAGGTCTTGTACTCGAGCCGGTTGAGTTCGCGCGAGAGCATGAACAGGCCCACGCACAGCGTCACCAGCATGGCCAGGCAAAAGCCGTAGCCATAGAACGCGGCGCCCAGCGCCAGCGAAATGCCCGTGAAGGCGATGTTCAGCACCACCAGCAGCAGGCACAGCATGAAGACGATGCGCCGCTCGTCCAGATAGAAGAACACGTTGAGCACGGCCATCACGCCCACCTGCAGCCCGGCGCCGACCACCTGCACATGCAGCAACGGCAGGTACAGCTGGGAGATGCCCAGCAACTGCAGGATGGCCGGTCCGGCCACCAGGGTGACGAGGACGGCCAGCGTCTGCACCTTGGCGATCTCGCCCAGGCCCGCCTGGATGGCGTAGACCATTTCGTTGCGCATGGACTCGATGTACTCGAGCGATCCGCCGCCGCGCACGGCATCGAAGAACTTGTCGTAGTACTCGACGAAGTCGGTCTCGATGCGCACCAGAAAGACCGCCATGCCCGGAATGATGGACAGGTAGGACAGGAACACCGGCAGGTCGTAGATCAGCGAGGCCCTGAGCCCGCCGATGATCTGCTGCGAGGTCGGCGGGTAGTACCAGAACATGAACTTGTCGATCCAGATACCCAGGTTGTAGAGCACGCCGATGGCGATCAGCGCCGGAAAGATCAGCGAGCGCTGCGTGAAGTCGAAGGCGATCCAGCGCTTTTGCAGCGGAAAGCTGCGCAGCACGATCAGCCACATGCCGGCCAGCAGCAGCACGTGGCCGATCACGAAGCTGGCCAGCAGCCCTTCCAGCCCCCAGTACCGCAGCGGCAGCGCCAGCAGCACGATGAGCAGGTAGGTGGCGCCGAACAGCCCGGCAATGGCCCGGTAGTGCTTGAGGCCCGACAGCAGCACGGTCATGACCCAGACCACGCACATCAGCGTGAAGCCGGCCAGCATCAGCACGCGGTACAGCAGGCCCTGGCCCGGCAGCACCACGAAAAGCGCCAGCGTGCCCAGCGCGCTGGCAGTGGCCACGACCACCAGCAGCAGGCCATGCAGGTTGGGCAGGATGCTCTCGTCCTTCTTGAGGAACAGCTGGTCCGAGACAAAGCGCGTGAATGCCAGCTGCGCCGCCCCGGTCAGGATCAGGCTGCTGGCCACCAGGTAGGTGACCGAGGTCTGGAACTGCGTGACCAGCAGCGGCGGCGCCACCACGCTGACGCTGAACACCCCCACCAGCAGGATGCCGATGATGGAGAACACCCACGGCCCCGAGCCGATGACGCCCGCATAGGCGTAGGCCTGGAGCACGCTGGTCAGCGTGTTCTTGCGCAGCAGGTGGCGCAGTTCGAATCCAATGCCGGCCATCAGTGTTTTTCCTCGGACTGTTGCAGCGCCCTGTCATAGACCTGCCTGTAGCGCTCGAACAGCAGCCGGTCGGAGTAGTAGCGCTCCACGCGCGCAATCCCGGCCGCGCTGGCGGCCTGCCATTGCCCGGGCGATGCCAGCAGCTCCAGGCAGGCATCGGCCAGTGCCTCGGGGTTGGCAATGCCGACCACGCGCCCGCACGAGCCCAGGGCCTGGTCCTCGGGCCCCAGCCCGTCGATGAGCTGGCGGCACGAGCCCACGTCGGTGCTGACGACGGGCACGCCGGCGGCCTGTGCTTCGAGAATCACCAGGGGCAGCGCCTCGCTGATGGACGACAGCACGACCACGCCCACCTTGGGCAGCAACTCCTCCACCTTCTGCATGCCCAGAAAGCGGACGTTGGCCTGCAGGCCCAGGCTGTCCACGAGGTTCTGGCATTCATCGGCATAGGCCGGGTCTTCGGCCGTGGGGCCGGCCACCCAGGCCTGGGCCTGGGGCATCCGGTTGACCACGCGGCGCATGGCGCGGATGAAGGTCTTGATGTCCTTGATGGGCACCACGCGGCCGATCAGGCACAGCACGGGCGGCGTCTCGGCCAGCCGCTGGGCGCGCAGCGGCGCAAAGCGCTCTATGCGGATGCCGTTGGGAATGCTGACCGTGCGCTCTGCCGCCGCGCCATCGGCCACCTGGCGCAGGCGGTTGTTCTCGTACAGCGCAATGATGGGGTCGGCCGCGCCATAGCAAAAGCGCCCCATCCAGTCGAAAAACCGTATCCACATCTGCCGGAAGAACGACACCTCCATGGGGTCGCGCTGGAAGATGTTGCGGTTGTCGCGTATCCAGGTGCTCTGCAGCAGGTCAATCTGCCGTTCCTTGGTGTAGATGCCATGCTCGGACAGCACCAGCGGCAGGCCGCGCGAATGGTGCAGCAGCCCCCCCAGAAACCCCGCATAGCCCGTGGAGACCGTATGCAGCACGCGCACCGGGATCAGCCCGTGGGCGATGCGCGCCATCAGCCACAGCGGCTGCAGCATGATGCGCACGGTCCAGAAGAAGTCCACGAACGATGGATCGGTGCAGTGGCGCCGGTAGCTGTCGCGGATCAGGTCCCAGGCGAATTCGCTGTGCAGGAAATCCTCCAGCGGCAGGCTGCCGCCGGGCTGCAGTTCCAGCGCAATCGAGCGCATGGCCGCCAGCACCTTGGCCCGGCTTTCGTCACTGCCGTCATGCGCCTCCAGCGCTTGCAGGAACTCCCGGGCCTTGGCCAGGGCTTCGGGATGGCCGCGCGAGGGCGCGGGCTGGATGTTGGAGTGCAGGGCGTCAAAGAGGAAATGCTGCTCGAAGTGCACCACGTTGGGCGGCAGCGCGTAGCGGAAATCGCCATAGTCCTCGCGCCGGCTTCCCAGGAAGACGATGGCGAAACGGTGCTCGGGATAGGCCTGCAGGATCTGGTTGACCCAGCTGGACACGCCGCCGCTGACATAGGGAAACGTGCCCTCCAGCAACAGCGCGATGTCCGCACTGGCCGCCGTGGGGAACTGGCTCGCACGGCTCATGAGGCACTCCAGTAGCGGATGCTGGGCTTCAGGCGCGGCAGGGCATGCTCGATGTCCAGCGATCGCATCAGCGCCTGCGCCTTGGCGAACTCGCGCCGCTCGAACAGCAGCTCGGCCTGGTAGGGCACGACGCGCGCGGGCTCCATGCCCAGCGCCAGCGAGCGCTCGTAGCAGGCCAGCGACTCCACCTGCCTGCCCTGCAGATGCAACAACCGGCCACGGCGCAACAGCAGCAGCGCGTTGTCGGGCCGCTGGGCCAGCACCAGGTCGCAGTAGTGCAGGGATTGCTGGATGGCGTGGTCACGCACATCGCCCTGCGCCACGCCCTGGTAGACCAGCTCCGCATACAGGTCGGTGAGCGCCCGAGCCGCCTGCAGTCCGCGCGGCCCGCAGGGCGCATCGCCCTCGGACTGGCGGGCATGCTCGAACAGCTGCAGCTCCTGGTGGATGGTCTTGCTGATCTCGCGCTCCTTGGCGTCCAGCATGCTGTAGGCCAGCAGGCGCAGGTCCTCGCTGGAATCGCCCAGCGCCGTGCGCAGCATGGGCGAGGCAATGCGCCCCGGCACGCTGCCCAGCGCCACCATGGCCCGCATGCGCGAGGCGACGGGCACATTGGGATTGGCCAGGAAGGACTGCAGGCCCGCCTGGCGGCGGCTGGTTCCGGACTGCTGGTGCGGGTCGAAATCGGGCAGGGGCATCACCGGAAAGCGCTGGCCACCGCGCGGGCCGCGCTGCGTGTGCAGCGCAATGGTGGCCACGACGGCGCCCAGGATGCCGGCCACCGGCACGGCATAGGCAAACAGCCCCATCAGCGCCACCAGGGCCAGGCGCTGGCGCACCGACCTGGCCGAGGTGGCCAGGAACGGCGCCAGGCACAGCGCCAGCAGGCCGCTGGCCAATCCATGGGCCATGAGATAGCCCAGCAGGGCGGCATCCGACTGGCTGCGCAGCAGCCACAGGCTGCTCCAGGAGGCGATTTCCGCGGCCAGCGCGCCCAGGGCCAGCTTGAGGTTAAGCATGGCCCTGCCCCATCTGGTGCAGCCGCTCCAGCACGCTGATGGCCGAGCAGCGGTCCAGCAAGATGGTGCGCGGGAAGATGCCCGCATCGGCCAGCGAGGCCACGCCGCGCTGGGCCAGCCAGGCCTCGATGCGGTTCAGGTAGCCCTCGGCCGTGGCGTTGGTGCCCAGCGGCATGAAGATGGCCAGCAGTTGCCGGCCATCGCGCTCCTGCAGCCAGGAGCGGTCCAGCATGCGCTCCAGCCGCATGATCTGCTGGGCCATCTGCGCCTGGACGGCCGATGGCGACAGCTCCAGCGCCACCACCACGCTGCTCAGGCGCGCGCTGCGGTTCACATGCTCCATGCGCTGCACCTCGAAGGCGAAGTGCGGCGGGCAGTCGGGATAGGCCTGCAGCAGCGGTGCGGCCAGGCTGTTGGCGGCCACGCTGTCGGTGTAGTAGCCCAGCAGCAGGTTGATGGTCTGCAGCGCTTCTTCCTGCAGTGCGAAGAAAGGCATTTCCTCGACCAGCAGCAGGCCGTAGATCTCGCCCTCCAGGTCCAGCATGGGCGCCACGACGATGTACTGCGTCTGCTGGCCTTGCGCCATGCTTTGCGAGATATGGCACAGCACATGGCTGTCCAGCGCCTGGCGCACCAGCGGGTCATGGACATGGATGGGCCGCTCGCCGCCCAGCTGGGCAATGGGCGTGGGGTCCAGCACATCGTTGCGCACGGGCACCAGGCTGGCCACGCTGATCTGGCTGAAGCGCGCCAGCAGGTTGAGCAGGCTTTGCGCATCGCCCTCGGCGCCGCTGAGGCCGCTGAGCACGTTGATGGCGTCGCGCATGGACACGGGACGGCCTATGAGCTCCTGCTCGAGGCGGTCATGCGACAGGCGCAGAAGGTAATGCTGGCGGATCAGCTGCTCGGTGCGCTGGTCCATGTAGTTCTGCGCCGTGCGCGCACGGCGTATGCGCGCGCGCCACAGGCTGGAGATCTCGCCCACGACCATGACCAGGATCAGGCCGCCCAGGAAATACTGTTCGGGAAACAGCGACAGATCCCGCTGGTTGACGCCCAGCCATGCCAGCAGCAGCACACCGGACGCCGACAGGCCGGCAACGGGCCCGTAGCGCAGGGCCACGACCACGGGCGCCAGCCAGGCCCAGGGAAACTCCGCCTCCACCCACAGGGGGTTGGCGGGGTTGGCCCACATGCCGACCAACAGGGCCAGCAACGGCAAAAGCAGCGTCTCTCCCACCACCACCCAGGGCTTGGCGCTTGTCTGCACAAGCAGGCCCAGGGGCGAACCCCTGAATTCCGCGGCAATGCCGGCTCGGCGCGGTGCATCGGGATGCGGTGCCGCCTTGGGCGTGGTGGCTTGGTCTGGCATGGAAAATCGTTCCTCGATGCGCTTATCGGGCGTTGGCCAGGCCCGTGCCCAGCAGATTGCGGATCAGCTTCTGGCCCACGGCGGCCAGGGCCTCGCGGCTCCAGCCGCTTTGCGCGCCCGCGCCGCTCCACACGGTGGCGCCGGTGCCCACCTCCACGATCTCCAGCGTCACACCCACGGCCGGTTCGCCATCCACTCCGACCTTGTAGCGCCATTCGTCCACCGCGCCCGTCAGCGCATAGCGCACGCCTTCGCCGCGCGCCCAGGCCAGGGCGTCCTCGCGGCGCTTGGCGTCGCGGCCGTCGAACAGCGTCTCCTGCAGCGCATCGCCCGTGTAGCGCTTGACCTGGCCCACGCCGCGCGCATTGATCAGCGCCGTGGCGATGGCGGCGGCGCGGTTGCCGGCCATGGGTGTCTCGGTGTGGTTCTCGAAGGGCAGCACGGCCCAGCTGGCGTTCGTCTCCAGAGCGGGCGCCGTGCCCCGGTCGATGGTCGAGCAGGCAGACAGCAGGCCGACAAGGGCCATACCCGTGAGCACGCGAAGGCGGGAGGCAAAAGAAGTGCGGTGTGTCATGGAAAGGCTCCTTGAAGTCTTCGGATCAGTAGTGGAGGCGGTAGGTGAGCAACAGCTCGCGGGTATTGCCCACGGTGTTGATGCCCGACTTGGACAGGTTCAGGCCCAGCGCGAGGTGGTCCGCACCGAACAGGCTGGTGGCCAGGCCCATGCCCAGCTCGTAGCCCGCGCCGTTGATGCTGTGGTGCGTCAGGGCCAGGCTGGCATAGGGCCGCAGCGCGCGCGTGTATTGCTGCTCGTAGCCCGTGTTGAACATCATCTGCAGGCCCGAGAAGCGGAAGCTGCGCGGCAACAGATAGTCGATGGTGGGATCGTTGAACGCAGGCAGGTAGCCCAGGATGGCCGCATCCCTGCCCTGCAGCAGCGCCGGGTCGGTGCGGCTGTAGCGGTGCCAGGAGGTGAAGGCGCCGAACTGCAGGGTGGGTGCCTCGCTGCGATAGGTGTGCAGGTATTGCAGCATCGCATGGTTGCCGGAGCCCACGCGGGCGCCGCTTTGCACGCGGTAGCGCTCCGATGCCAGCTCCAGCGTGATCTGGTCCAGGCGTGAGAGCTGGTAGCTGCTGCCCAGCGACACGCGGTCCTTCATGCCGCCCATGCGCATGGCCAGCGTTTCCTGCGTGGCCAGGTGCCGGCCCAGCGATGCCTGCAGGCTCCAGCGGCTGTCCACGTTGTAGGTCTGCGTGAACTGCATCGGCGTGTAGCTCTCCAGGCTTTCGCGCCGGCCCAGCATGAACTCGCTGGAGGCCGACTGCGTCTTGCGCGTCAGGCGCAGGCCGATGCCCCGCTCCTGGGAGGGTCCGCGCACCAGGGTGCTTTTGTTGACCGTGCGGCGCACGTCCTCGGCATCCAGGTCCAGCGCCCAGCGGGGGTTGAGACCCACATGCCAGCGCAGCCGCGAGACCTGCTCGTCGATGGCGTCCATGCGGCGATTGCGCAACTGCAGGCCGCCGTAGTCGCTGAAGGCCAGCAACTGCTCGGTCAGCCCCAGGTGAAGGGGATCGTCGTCGGGCTGGTAGGCCATGCTCTCGAAGCCCGCGGTCTGCGCCAGCCGCACATCGCCCACCATGGCCGCCGCGTTGATGCGGTCGTAGCGCGGCAGTGCCTCGTCATGGCGCTGCAGCAGCTGCCCGGCCTGGGCCACATCCTTTTCCGCCAGGGCCACCGTGATCTCGGCCCACAGCGGTGCGCTGGCACTCTTGCTGCGGCTGCGCGCGTACTGCTGCCAAAGGTAGCCGCGCTCGGCCTGGTATTCGCCGCGCTCCTGCAGCCAGGCGATGGCCAGCTCGGCCGCAGCAGCGGAATGCTCGCGGCGCCCGCCTTCCAGGTCCATGCGCAGCAGCTCGCGCATCAGGGCGAATTCGGCATCGCCCTGGGTATGAAAGAGCATGAGCCGGCTGCGTGCCTGGCGCTGGACCTCGTCCAGGCCCTCGGCGGTCAGCCAGCGGCGGGCCGCATCGGCCGAAGGGCCCTGCTGCGCACGCGTGCGCGCCTTCTCGCGCTGCCACAGCTGCTGCCTCAGGTTCCAGGCCTGGTCCGCCTGCTGGTTCTGCTCCAGCGCGTCCGCGTACTGCATCATCCACAGGAAGTCGTCGGCATGCTCCGTGCGGTGCGGCTTCAGATACCGCTCCAGCGCAACAGCCGGGCGCGACAGCGTCATGTAGGCCGCCGCCAGGGCGCCGTGCATGTCGGCATCACGCGCCCACACGGGCTCGGCCGCCGCCAGCAGCAGCTTGAGGGCCGCCGCGTTCTGCGTGTCGATCAGCAGCCACATCAGGCCCTGGCGCAGCGGCGTGGAGCCGGGGTCCAGCGCCAGGCCCTTCTCGAAGGCTTCCATGGCCTTTTTCGGCTGCGCAGTGCGCTGGTAGTAGGCGCCCAGGATCTGGAAAAAGGTGGGCTGGCCCATCAGGCGCTTGAGCAAGGCCGGGTCGGCCATGATGCGCTCGACCTGGCGGCCGATCTGCGTCCAGTCCTCCTGATCCTCCAGCAGGTAGAAGGCCTGTGTCAGATGGCGCACGTCCTGGAACTGCTCCCAGGCATGCAGGGACATCTGGGCCGCCTCGCGCCGGTCGGTGCGCTGCAGCAGGCGGATCACTTCGTCGTAGTCGCTGATGCCGGCGTGCGGCGTCTGCAGCAGGCGGCGGTAGGCCTTGAGCGTCAGCGCCTCCTGGCGCTGGTCCTGGGCCAGGTCGCCCAGCAGGCGCCAGTACTCGCCTTCGTCCTGCATGCCGGCCGGAACGCGCGTCTGTGCGTCTTCCAGCCAGCGCAGGCCCAGCGCCGGCTCGCCCTGCAGCAGCGCGAGCACGGCGGCGGGCATGACATGGGCCGGCGTGCGCTGCTCGGGATCGCTGAGCACGCGCTTCCATGCCTGCAGCGCCAGCGGCGGACGGCCTGCGCGCTCGGCCAGCTGGGCCAGCAGAATCTGCGACTGCGGCGTACTGCCGTGCTTTTGCAGATAGTCGATGGCCGCGCCCGGCTCGGCCTGGCGCTCATAGGCCTGGACCAGCGCCTGCAGCAGCGCGGCATCCTGGGGACGGCGGCTCAACTGGTGGCGCAGGCCGGCAATCAGGGCGCGGTCGTCGAACAGGCCCGGCGCCAGGCGCATCACCGTCTTCCAGGCATCTTCACGGCCCGTGTTCTGCGCAATGACCAGCCAGTTGTCCAGGGCCTGCTGCTGCTGCCCCATCCATTCGGACACCTGGGCCAGGCGCTCGCGCCAGGCCATGTCCTGCGGCGCCTGGCGCACGGCGGCCGTGGCCACGCGCCAGGCATCTTCCAGGTTGCGGTTCTCGAGGAACACCTCGTAGCCCAGCTGGTAGGTCTTGTCGTCAAAGGGCAGGCCCGGCGGCGGCTTGCGCGCGGGGTCGGCCGTGCGCAGCATGCGCCAGCCCGGGGCGGTCCAGGCCACGGGCTGCAGTGCCCAGGCGCCGTCATCGGCCACTGTGGACGCTACGGCCGGGCCGGCTCCCGAAGCGCCTGCCACCTGCACCTGCCATTGCTGCAGCAGGGACAGCTGCAGCAGCCGCTTGGCATAGCGCTCGGCCTCGGCCCGGTTGCCGGCCGCACGCGCCAGGCCGATGAGCCTTCGCAGCGTTTCCGGGTCGCTGCCCAACAGTTCTTCCTGCTGGCGCGCCAGCGCCAGCGCTTCGCTGGCACGGTTGCCGGACTGCAGCACCTGCAGGGCCTGCCAGAGGTAGGCGCGCGACTGCGGGACATCGTCGGTGGTGGCACTGGCCTGGCGCAGCAGCCGGGCCGATTCCTCGTACAGCGACATGCCCAGCGCCTGCCGCGCTGCGGACTCATAGACCTGCGCCTTGCGCGCGGGATCGCCCTGGCGGGCGGCCACATCGTCGTAGATGCCCAGGGCCAGCGGTGCGTCCTTGAGTACCAGCGCCGAAGAGGCCAGGTACAGCGCCTGCTCCTGGGTCAGACCCGCCAGCGGGACCTCCTTGAGCGCCTGCATCACCTGGAGCGCCAGGGCATCGGCCTGCCCTCCGGCGCGATGGTCCTGCTTTTGCGCCTCCAGATAGTTCTGGTAGGCGGCCTGCCAGCGCTCCCAGGCCTGGACGGCGGCGCTGGGCAGCGCCTGCTTGGCTGCCTCTTCGCGCGCCAGCTTGATGGCTTTCAGGCGCTCCTCCTTGGCCTTGAGCAGGGCGCGCAGGTTTTCATTGCCCGGGTCGCTCTTGAGCAGGTTGCTCAGGTAGTTGTAGGACAGCTCGGAATCATCTCCGGTGACGGAGAGCCGGCGCTCCAGATCCTGCTTGGGAAACAGCATCCACAGGGCACCGCCGATCAGTACCGCCAGCAGCACGATCAGCCAGAAGGGAACCGTGACGGGGCGCTCAGAGCCCCCGGCATTGCGCTTGGAGTTCAACACTGTTTTGGGTACTTCTGAAGGAACGGAGGTTGGAGCTGCCCGTATCGGCACCCGCCACGGCAATGAGGGGATTGGCGGCATTCAGGGAACTCAGCGCACAGCCGGACGGCAGGTGCATGCGCAGCTCCAGCGGCACATGGCCCTGCAGGGTCAAGCGCACGCCGCCATCGGCCTGGGGCAGCCATTGCGTGAGCCGGGCATTGGCATCCACCAGATAGGGACGCGCCGCGGAGGCGGCCGCGCCTGCGGCATCCTGCTGCACCAGGTATCCGGCGCCGCCGGCCAGGTGAAGGTAGTTGCCGTCCGTGCCCTTGGCATAGCCGGCAATGCCGCGGCTGGCAGCCATGGACGGCAGGGCCATGCCGGGCGGCATGCGCAGCGTGCGCAACTGGCCCGGGCCCCGCAGGCGCCAGCCCTGCGCGTCGCGGCCGATGGCGAATTCGTAGAAATCCTGCACCTTGCGGATGTACTCGGAGCTGTAGACCGGGTTCAGCCGCTGCGCCAGCGCCCACTGGTAGACCTTGTGCAGGGCCTTGATGCTGGCCTGCTTGCTGGCGGAGTAGGAGTGGTAGTAGATGTCCACGGCCTTCATGCGCCGGGGCGCGTCGGTCATCTCGAAGGTTTCGATGACGCGCTCGAAGCCGTAGAACGGCCCGTGCCAGAGATTGGTGTAGATGTTCTCGTTGGTGACGGGCGCATAGATCTGCAGATGGCCGCCCTTGCGCAGGCCCCAGCTGCGCACCTCCGTCAGCGAGGGATTGCTGCGCGTGATGGCCGTGTCGCCGCCATTCATGTTGAGCAGTCCCGCCGCGTCGGAGATGGCCAGGGCCTCGGCGCTGGGCGCCGTATTGCCGGTCCACAGGAACACGTCCACCGGCTTGCCGGGCGGCGCCAGGCGCTTGCGGATGTAGTCGACCGAGCCATTGATCTCCCGGTTCATGTCCATCTGGTAGCCGGGGATGTGGAGGTTGAGGTTCACCTCCTTGCTGTCATCCCCGTCGGGCGCTGCCCCGGGCTCCCAGAAGAAGGGATGGGAATAGGAATGGCTGGCGATCTCGACATGGGGCATGGCGAAGATGCGCTTGGCAATGCCCTCCAGCTGGTCGGCCCACTGCGGATACAGGCCCTGCGGCGAGACTTCGGCCTCGATGACCGAGATGGTGTGCGGAATCCTGTAGCGCTCCAGGATCTCGCGGCGCAGCACTTCGCCCGCGAAGGGCGTGCCCGGCAGCTCGGCCTTGGAAGGAAAGCCGTCCCCGTCCACATGGGCCAGCAGCAGGCGGCGGCCGTTCTCGGTGGTGACGTCGGGCACCGGAAAGTCCTGCAGGCGCAGCGCCTCGCGCAACAGCGCGAAGGGGTCGATCACCCAGCGCGACTGGTCGGTGCCCGGCATGCCCACCACCACATAGGGCATGAGTGCAAAGCCGCCCCATGGCGTGATGGCGGCTGACACGAAGCGGCGCCCCCGCTTGTCGTCGAAGGACAGCAACTCGCGGCTGCCCCTGGCCATCTGCGGCGTGAACTCCCAGCCTTCGTAATCGTGCGCTGGCTCGGCCGGCTGTATCTCGAAACCCATGACCGGCGCCTTTTCGGCGCGCCGCAGCGGGAACACGGGTGCCGCTTCCGTGCTGCGCGTGCCCAGGGCGGCCGACATGGTGCGGTCCTGGGACAGGCCCAGCGTATTGAGCACCAGCAGCGGCATGCCATGCTGCACCTGGTTGGCCAGCCACTGCCGCACGCTTTTGGCCCGCATCTCGGGCACCGCGCCGCCGAACCAGCTCACCACGCCGGCATAGCGGTCGCGCGACACGCCTTCGGGCAGGGGCTCGCGCACATCGGCGTAGTCGGCGACGTAGCCCATGTAGTTCAGGGGCATTTCCAGGAAGCGGTGCGCCGATGCGCCGTTGATGGTCGGATAGTCGGCACCGTTGTAGAGAATCAACACCCTGCGCGCCACCGCCTCCACCTGGCCTATGCCCAGGGTCTGCAGCCCGGCATCGGAAACCCAGGGGATGATGCCCAGCTGCGCAATGCGGCGGGCGGTCTCGCGCGTGGCGTCGCGGTCATGCGGGGCCACGTAGTCGATGGACAGCACCGGCAGGCGGTCGCGCTCGCGGATGGTCTGCAGTTGCTGCAGCAGCCATTCGCGGTCTTTCTCGGGCACGTTCACATAGCGCTTGAGGCTGGCATCCCAGCCCCGCAACAGCGACTCGGCCGCCACCATCTGTACCTTGTCCCTCACGCGCGGCACGATCTCGAAGCCCCGGTTCAGGATCAGGCGGATGCCGGGATAGCGCTGGTGCAGCGTCTCGATGACGCGCACCAGACCGTCCTGCTGGGCCTTTTCGTCGAAATTCTTGGCCAGGCGGTAGGAGTCCAGCGTGTCCAGGAAGAAGCCGCGAAAGCCCTGCTTCCACAGCGGCGCGATCACCTCGTCGGCAAAGAAGGCGGGCCACTGCGCAGGTGTCTGGTCCAGGACGATGGACTGCCAGGCGCCGTTGCGCGCCATCTTCCAGGCCTCGGGAATCTTGCCGAAGTAGGCGCGCTCGGGCAGCACCTCGGCCACGGAAGCGTAGGCATACAGCTCGCTGCCCGGGGCCTGCTTGCGAAACCGGACCGGGTCATAGCCATGGCCCGGCTCCACGACGGCAATGTCGTAGAGGCTCAATTCACTGAGCGATGCCTTGTTCCCGTAATAGACAGCCACCGCGGGTTCGGCAGCCTGCACCACCCAGCCGCACAGCAACCCCCAGCAGACCAGGCAGCTTCGCAGGAAACCGTTCACGGCCTTCTCCTCAGGGCGTGGTGATGCCCCATCAATTCATAGTTTTTATGCATCAAATTTCTTAACAATTTGATGAAAGCTATCGTCAATCCGACGAAAAGCGGGCCGAGCATAACGTTGTTTGTCTACAAATGTGTTTTCTCCCTACTTTTGTGCTCAGCCCACTTGAACCCGGGGAGAAGCTGGGTTATTGCGATACTAGGCACGCCAAAAAATCACCAATGAGAGGTATTCATGATCCTGGTCACAGGCGGCGCCGGCTTCATCGGCTCCCACACCTGCGTGGAGCTGGCCGCCGCAGGCGAGCCCTACCTGATCTACGACAACTTCAGCAACAGCAGCGCCGACGTGCTCGACCGCATGGAACGCATCACGGGCCGGCGCCCGCTGTGCGTGGAAGGCGATGTGCGCGACCGCGCCGCGCTGGACCGGCTGTTTGCCGAGCACTCCATCCGCGAGGTGATCCACTTCGCCGCACTCAAGGCCGTGGGCGAATCCGTGGCCCAGCCACTGCGCTACTACGAACACAACGTGGGCGGCACGGTCGCCCTGCTGCAGGCCATGCAGGCGGCGGGCGTGCACAGCCTGGTGTTCTCCTCCTCGGCCACGGTCTACGGCGACCCGGCCAGCCTGCCGATCCGCGAGGATTTCCCGCTGTCTGCCACCAACCCCTACGGCCGCAGCAAGCTGTGGATCGAGGAAATGCTGGCCGACCTGGACCGCGCCGAGCCCGGCCAGTGGCGCCTGGCACGGCTGCGCTACTTCAATCCCGTGGGCGCCCATGAAAGCGGCCTGATCGGCGAGGACCCGCGCGACATCCCCAACAACCTCATGCCCTATGTGTCGCAGGTCGCCATCGGCCAGCGCCAGCAGCTCAGTGTCTATGGGGATGACTACGCCACGCCGGACGGCACGGGCGTGCGCGACTACATCCACGTCACCGACCTGGCGCGCGGCCACCTGGCGGCGCTGCGCCATCTGCGTGAACAGCAAGGCCTGCTGACCGTGAACCTGGGCACGGGGCGCCCGGTCTCGGTGCTGGAGATGGTCAAGGCCTTCGAGCGCGCCAGCGGCCGCCCCGTGCCCTACCAGATCGTGGCGCGCCGCCCCGGCGACGTGGCCCAGTGCTGGGCCGACCCCGCCGAGGCCGAGCGCCTGCTGGGCTGGAAGGCCATGCTGGACCTGGACCGCATGTGCGAGGACGCATGGCGCTGGCAAAGCCAGGCCGCAGGTCTCAAGCGCTGAACCCCGCAGCGCCTGCGGGCGCCGAGGGCGTGGTATCTTTTCGCCCTTGTTTCACGCCCTAGCCACGAGTCTGCCCATGCTTGCCAAACGCATCATCCCCTGTCTTGACGTCACGGGAGGGCGCGTCGTCAAAGGCGTGAACTTCGTGGAGCTGCGCGATGCGGGCGACCCGGTGGAGATCGCCGCGCGCTACAACGCCCAGGGCGCGGACGAGCTGACCTTCCTGGACATCACGGCCACCAGCGATGGCCGAGACCTGATCCTGCCCATCATCGAATCGGTGGCCAGCCAGGTCTTCATTCCGCTGACCGTGGGCGGTGGCGTGCGCACCGTCGAGGACGTGCGCCGCCTGCTCAACGCGGGCGCCGACAAGACCAGCTTCAACTCGGCCGCCATCGCCAATCCCGATGTGATCAATGCCGCCTCCGACAAGTACGGCGCGCAGTGCATCGTCGTGGCCATCGACGCCAAGCGCCGCACCGCCGAAGACGAGCAGCGCATCGGCACCGACGGCCGCGCCGCCGGCCCCGGCTGGGATGTCTACAGCCACGGCGGACGCAAGAACACCGGCCTGGACGCCGTGCAGTGGGCCGCAGAAATGGCGCGCCGCGGCGCGGGCGAGATCCTGCTGACCAGCATGGACCGCGACGGCACCAAGTCCGGGTTCGACCTGAAGCTCACGCGCGCCGTCAGCGACGCCGTGCCCGTGCCCGTGATCGCCTCCGGCGGCGTGGGCTCGCTGGACGACCTGGCCGATGGCGTGACCCTGGGCGGCGCCGACGCCGTGCTGGCCGCCAGCATCTTCCACTATGGCGAATTCACCGTGGGCCAGGCCAAGCAGCGCATGGCCGAGCGCGGCGTGCCCGTGCGCCTCTGATACGGCGCGTCGGCGGACTCCTTCATTTCAGTTTTCCATGGCGCCCGCGCCGCCCACAACCCATGAAACCGGCGCGGCCCAAGGGACCAGGGACAGCGAGCAAGGGCCGCCCCGCAGCAAGGCTGTCGTCTCCCTCCCGCGCAGCGAGAGAGGGGGGAAGGCGCGAAGCGACTCAGGGGGTGTATTTTCAATCCAGGCAATTCCTGACAATGCTGTCACAGGGATTCCAACCCAGGATATTCACAATGCAGGCAATGAACTGGCTAGATCAAGTCAAATGGGATGCGCAGGGCCTGGTGCCCGTGATCGCGCAGGAAAAGGACACGGGCGACGTGCTGATGTTCGCCTGGATGAACCGCGAGGCCCTGGCCAAGACGGCCGAGCTGGGCCGCGCCGTCTACTTCAGCCGCTCGCGCAACAAGCTGTGGTTCAAGGGCGAGGAATCGGGCCACGTGCAGACCGTGCACGAGGTGCGCATCGACTGCGACAACGACGTGGTCCTGCTCAAGATCACCCAGACCGGCCACGAGCCCGGCATTGCCTGCCACACGGGGCGCCACAGCTGCTTCTACAGCGTGCTGCGCGATGGCCAGTGGCAGGCCGTCGATCCGGTCTTGAAAGACCCCGAATCGATCTACAAATGAATTCCACGAACATGAACGACACCACAAGCACTTCCTCGCAGGACGCCCTGGCGCGCCTGGCCGCCGTCATCGAAAGCCGCAAGCCCGCCAACGGCGGCGACCCCGACAAGAGCTACGTCGCCCGCCTGCTGCACAAGGGCCCGGATGCCTTTTTGAAGAAGATCGGCGAAGAGGCCACCGAAGTCGTCATGGCCGCCAAGGACGCAGACCATGGCGGGGACGCCGGCAAAATCCTCTACGAGGTGGCCGATCTGTGGTTCCATAGCATGATCGCCCTGGCCCACTATGGCCTGACGCCCGCCCAGGTCGTCGCCGAGCTGGAGCGCCGCGAAGGCACCAGCGGCATCGAGGAAAAGGCGCTGCGCAAGGCCCAGGAACGTGATGTGAACGAGAAAGGACCGCTGCCATGAATGACGATTACATCGAAGTCCGTGCCCTGGACCAGTCCCGCATCGAAGGCCTCAAGGCCTGGGGCTGGGTCAGCTACCTGCTGCACCTGGTGGTGGCCGTGGCCGCCGTCGTGCCCGGCGCCCAGCCCAGCATCGCGCTGCTGGTGATCGCCCTGATCATCGACCTGGTCAAGCGCGGCGACGCCGAAGGCAGCTGGATGGCCAACCATTTCTCGTGGCGCATCCGCAGCGTGGTCTGGGCCGGCATCCTGTACCTGGTCACGGCACCGCTGTGGCTGCTGTTCTTCGTGCCCGGCTGGATCGCCTGGACGGTGATCTCCATCTGGTTCCTGTACCGCATCGTGCGCGGCATGGTCGCCATGAACCGCAACCAGGCCGTGGACCGCTGAAGCCGCCGGCCCGCCCGCCATGTCCTCCACCCCGACCTGCAAGATCAACCTCGCCCTGCAGGGCGGGGGCTCGCACGGCGCCCTGACCTGGGGCGTGCTGGACGCACTGCTTGAAGACGGCAGCCTTGTCTTCGACGGCATCAGCGGCACCAGCGCCGGCGCCATGAATGCCGTGGCCCTGGCACAGGGCTTTGCCCAGGCCGCGCGCCAGGAAAGCGATCCTGTGGCCGCCCAGGCGCTGGGCGCCCAATTGGCCCGCGCCTCGCTGACCGAACTGTGGGAAGGCGTGGGCACCATGGGCAGCCTGATGTGGGGCGCGCCATTGCCGGGCAGCCCCTTCATGGGCGTGCTCAACCAGTTCTTCTCGCCCTACCAGACCAACCCGCTGGACATCAACCCGCTGCGCAAGCTGCTCGAACGGGTCGTGGATTTCGAGGCGCTGACGCATCCGCCCGTGGAGGGCGTGGTGCCCAAGGTCTTTGTCTGCGCCACCAATGTGCGCACGGGCCGGGGAAGCATCTTTTCGGGCAGAAGGCTCAGTGCCGACGCGGTCATGGCCTCGGCCTGCCTGCCCCAGCTGTTCAAGGCCGTGGAAATCGATGGCGAGCCTTACTGGGACGGCGGTTTCTCGGGCAATCCCGCCCTGTATCCCCTGATCTACGGCACGGCCTCCAGCGACATCCTGCTGGTGCAGATCAATCCCATCGAGCACACCGACCTGCCCAACACGGCGGCCGACATCATGGACCGCATGAACGAGGTCACCTTCAACGCCGGCCTGCTGTCCGAGCTGCGCGCCATCGAGTTCGTCAAGCGCCTGCTGGAGCAGGGCAAGCTGGACCCGGCACGCTACAAAAAGGTGCTGCTGCACCGCGTGGACGGCGGCGCGGTGCTCAAGGGCTACGGCGCCTCGACCAAGACGCGCTCCGACATGCGTTTCGTGCGCGAGCTGTTCGAACTGGGGCGCGAGCAAGGACAGCACTGGCTCCAGCAGCACCGCAGCGACATCGGCGTGCGCCAGACACTGCACATCAACGACAATTCACCCTGATTTTTCGATCCACCGCCAGCTTCCCAGGACTCCCGTAGCGCCATGCACGACCACGACCCGAACTGCCTGTTTTGCCGCATCATCAAAGGCGAGATCCCTTCCCGCAAGGTCTATGAGGACGATGAAGTCTTCGCCTTCCACGACATCCATCCCGGCGCGCCCATCCACTTTCTGATGGTGCCCAAGAAGCACATCCCCTCCATGGCCCAGGTCCAGGCCGACGACGCTGCGCTGCTGGGCCGCATGATGGTGCTGGCGCCCCGCCTGGCCGCCGAGCAAGGCTGCAATCCGTATCCCGATGGCGGTTTCCGTCTGGTGGTCAACACCGGCACCGAGGGCGGACAGGAAGTCCACCATCTGCACATCCATGTCATGGGCGGCCCCCGCCCCTGGCTGAAGGGCTGAAGCCTTTGCTGGACGCAGGCTTGCGCGCAAGATGGCCCGCCTCTTGCTTGCGGCTTCTGCGTACATGCGCCGGCCGAACGGCTTTTGTGGGGCCTTGCGAACTGCCGCCATGGCCCGGCGTCTAAAATGATCTGCAATTCTTAGGAGAGATTCTCATGGGCTCGTTTTCCATCTGGCATTGGCTGATCGTCCTGGCCATCGTGGTTCTGGTGTTCGGAACCAAGAAGCTGAAGAACATCGGTTCCGACCTTGGCGGTGCAGTCAAGGGCTTCAAGGACGGTGTGAAGGACGGCTCGACCTCCACCGACACCCCCGCAGCTGCCCCTGGCCAGGTTGCAGGCCAGACAGCCACCGACAAGGCCACCATCGACGTCGAAGCCAAGCAAAAGAGCTGATGCTCCGCACGCCAAGCCTCCATGTTTGATATCGGTCTGTCCAAGATGGCGCTGATCGGCGCCGTGGCTCTCGTGGTCATCGGCCCCGAGAAGCTGCCGCGCGTGGCGCGCACCGTCGGTACCCTGCTGGGCAAGGCCCAGCGCTACGTCTCCGATGTGAAGGCCGAGGTCAACCGTTCGATGGAACTCGACGAGTTGCGCAAGATGAAGGACACGGTGGAAGGCGCGGCGCGTGACGTCGAGCAGTCCATCCACACTTCGGCCGCCAATTTCGAGAAGGACTGGAACGAGTCCACGGCATCGCTCAACGGCACGTCTTCCTCGTACGACTCCTCTTCCTACGGCTCCGACAGCGATACGTACAGCGCCGTGGCGCCGGCCTACCGCCACCCGGGCAAGAACTGGCGCCTCAAGCGTGCCGCCGTGCCCCAGTGGTACAAGGCCCGTGCCGGCGTGCGCACCAAGGCGCAGTCGGGCGCGGCGCGCGTGGCGCGCTTTCGTCCCCAGAAGTCCCGCTGAAGATGCTGGCGCGCAGCGGGCCACGAGGCAACCGGCCCAGCCTCTGCCACCCGGGCACCCGCCATCGCCCCACCCTGCCCGATCCGTCGGGCTTTCTGCTTTTCATACCAGGTCCGTGGACGCCCTTGCGGCCCGCCGCGGTTTCGCACCATGTCCGACATTCCACCTAAAGACGACGAGCTGGCAGGCACCGAGCAGCCTTTCGTCCAGCACCTGATGGAGCTGCGCGACCGCCTGCTCTACTGCATCTACGGCATCGGTCTGGCGATCGCCGTGCTGGCCATATGGCCTGGCCCCAACGGGCTGATCGACTTCATCGCCCACCCGATCAAGGCCCACATGCCGCCCGATGCCAAGCTCATCGCAGTCGGCGTGTTCACCCCCTTCTTCGTGCCGCTCAAGGTACTGATGATGGTGGGCATCTTGGCCGTGCTGCCCTGGATCATGTACCAGATGTGGGCCTTCGTGGCGCCCGGCCTGTACAGCCATGAAAAGCGCTTTGCGCTGCCGCTGATCATCTTCGGCAGCCTGCTGGCCTATATCGGCATCGCCTTCGTGCAGTTCTTCGTGCTCGACAAGATGTTCGCCTTCATCCAGGGCTTCACCCCGGACAGCGTGGCGGCCACGCCGGACATTGCATCGTATGTGGAGGCCATCCTGTCGCTGTACCTGGCCTTTGGCCTGGCCTTCCAGGTGCCCATCGTGGTCATGCTGCTGGTGCGCTTCGGCCTGGTGGACATCGCCAAGCTCAAGTCCTTCCGCGGCTATTTCATCGTGGTGGCCTTCATCATCGCCGCCGTGGTCACGCCGCCCGACGTGATCTCCCAGCTGGCCCTGGCCGTGCCCATGTGCATTCTTTACGAGATCGGCATCCTGGGTGCCGGCTGGTTCAGCCGCGTCTCCAAGGCGCCGGAAGGAGAAGCCGAACCCGGCACCGCAGTGGACAAGCCCGCAGACGACAAGCCCGCGCAATAGTCCCCGCAGCACGAAAAGCAAAAAGCCCTTGGTTCATCACCAAGGGCTTTTTCTTTAGCCACCGTACTCTCTCATATCAGTCCGGAGCATTCGAAACTGGCGCACTTCAAACCCAGGGACAGCGAGCAAGGGCCGCCCCGCAGCAAGGCTGTCGTCCCCCTCCCTCGCGCAGCGAGTAGAGAGGGGGAAGGCGCGAAGCGACTCAGGGGGAGCCTACCTCACCGAGGCAGGTCGGACGTGCCCATGAGGAACTCGTCAATGGAGCGAGCGGCCTGGCGGCCTTCGCGGATGGCCCAGACCACCAGGGACTGGCCGCGGCGCACGTCGCCGGCGGCGAAGAGCTTGGGCACGCTGGTGGCGTAGCCGCCCGTGAAGTCGGTGGTGGCCTTGGCGTTGCCGCGTGCGTCCTTGTCCACGCCAAAGGCATCGAGCACGGCCTGCACGGGGCTGACGAAGCCCATGGCCAGCAGCACCAGGTCGGCCTTGAGCACCTGCTCGCTGCCGGGCACCTCGACCATCTTGCCGTCCTTCATTTCGATGCGCACGGTCTTGACGGCCGTGACCTGGCCCTTCTCGCCGATGAACTCCTTGGTGGCGATGGCGAACTCGCGCTCACAGCCTTCCTCGTGGCTGGAGCTGGTGCGCAGCTTGATCGGCCAGTAGGGCCAGACCAGGGGCTTGTTCTCCTGCTCGGGCGGCATGGGCATCAGCTCGAACTGGGTCACGCTGACGGCGCCGTGGCGGTTGCTGGTGCCCACGCAGTCGGAGCCCGTGTCGCCGCCACCGATGACGATGACATGCTTGCCATCGGCACGCAGCTGGCCCTTGAGCTTGTCGCCGGCATTGACCTTGTTTTGCTGCGGCAGGAACTCCATGGCGAAATGGATGCCCTTGAGTTCACGGCCGGGCACGGGCAGGTCGCGCGACTGCTCGGCACCGCCGGTCAGCAGCACGGCGTCGAACTCGGCCATGAGCTGCTCGGGGCTGACGGTTTCCTTGGCCCAGTTGGTGACCTTGGAGTCTTCGCCCAGGCCGTCCTTGCCCGCCACCAGCACGCCGGTGCGGATCTTGACGCCTTCGGCCACGAGCTGCTCGACACGGCGGTCGATGTGCGACTTCTCCATCTTGAAGTCGGGAATGCCGTAGCGCAGCAGGCCGCCGACGCGGTCGTTCTTCTCGAACAGCGTGACATCATGGCCGGCGCGGGCCAGCTGCTGCGAGGCCGCCAGGCCTGCGGGGCCGGCGCCGACCACGGCCACCTTCTTGCCGGTCTTGCGGCTGCTGGGCAGCGGCTTGACCCAGCCTTCGGCCCAGGCACGGTCGATGATGGCGTGCTCGATGGACTTGATGCCCACGGCGTCGTCGTTGATGTTCAGGGTGCAGGCGGCCTCACAGGGCGCGGGGCAGATGCGGCCCGTGAACTCGGGGAAGTTGTTGGTGCTGTGCAGCACGGCGCTGGCGCTCTTCCAGCCGCCGTGGAAGACCAGGTCGTTGAAGTCCGGAATGATGTTGTTGACCGGGCAGCCGTTGTTGCAGAACGGCGTGCCGCAGTCCATGCAGCGCGCGCCCTGGATCTTGGCCTGGCTGTCATCGAGGCCGATGACGAATTCCTTGTAGTGCTTCACGCGCTCGGCGACGGGCGCATAGCCCTCCTCGAGGCGCTCATATTCCATGAAGCCGGTGGTCTTTCCCATGATTCGTTGTCCTGATGTGTGGGGTGCAGGGATGGATGCGGGCTGCTGCCCGCATCCTTCGCTTCCTTGTTATTTGGCGGCCACCGCCTCCTTGGCGTGTTCCTCGACCTCGGGCGTGGCGGGCTCTTCCATCACCTGGCGCTCGTACATCTCGGACAGGGCACGCTTGTACTCGCTGGGGAAGACCTTGACGAACTTGGAGCGGGCCGCCGCCCAGTTGTCCAGCAGATCGCGGGCGCGCTTGGAGCCCGTCCAGCGGCTGTGCGCCTCGATCAGCGCGCGCAGCTGGCGCTCGTCGGTTTCGCGGCGGTGCCAGACGGCGGGCGAGACCTGGGCCAGGTGCTCGTCGTGGGGCAACACTTGGTCCAGCGAGACGGACGCCTTGTTGCAGCGCTCGGCGAAGCGGCCATCCTCGTCGTAGACATAGGCCACGCCGCCGCTCATGCCGGCGGCGAAGTTGCGGCCGGTCTTGCCCAGCACCACCACGGTGCCGCCGGTCATGTATTCGCAGCCGTGGTCGCCCACGCCTTCGACCACGGCGGTGGCGCCAGACAGGCGGACCGCGAAACGCTCGCCGGCCACGCCACCGAAGAAGGCCTCGCCGCTGGTGGCACCGAACATCACGGTGTTGCCCACGATGGTGTTGCTGGTGGTATCGCCACGGAACTCATGGCTGGCGTGCACCACCACGCGGCCGCCGGACAGGCCCTTGCCCGTGTAGTCGTTGGCGTCACCGCGCAGGTTCAGCGTGATGCCGTTGCACAGGAAGGCGCCGAAGGACTGGCCGCCAGTTCCCTCGAAGTGGATGCGGATGGTGTCATCGGGCAGACCTTCGGGATGCACGCGCGTCACGGCACCGGAGAGCATGGCGCCCACGGAGCGGTTGACGTTGCGCGCCACTTCCATGATGCGCACACGCTCGCCGTTCTCGATGGCGGGCTTGCAGCGCTCGATGAGCTTCACGTCCAGCGCCTTGTCCAGCAGGTGGTCCTGCTTTTCGACATGGAAGCGTGCCACGTCTGCGGGCACTTCGGGCTGGGCGAACAGGCGCGAGAAGTCCAGGCCCTGAGCCTTCCAGTGCTGCAGGCCCTTGCGGGTGTCCAGCAGGTCGGAGCGGCCGATCAGGTCGTCGAACTTCGCCACGCCGAGCTGGGCCATGATCTGGCGCACTTCCTCGGCGATGAAGAAGAAGTAGTTCACCACATGCTCGGGCTTGCCCGAGAACTTGGCGCGCAGCACCGGGTCCTGCGTGGCCACGCCCACGGGGCAGGTGTTCAGGTGGCACTTGCGCATCATGATGCAGCCCTCGACGACCAGGGGCGCCGTGGCGAAGCCGAACTCGTCGGCGCCCAGCAGCGCGCCGATGACGACGTCGCGGCCGGTCTTCATCTGGCCGTCGGCCTGCACGCGGATGCGGCCGCGCAGGCGGTTGAGCACCAGGGTCTGCTGGGTCTCGGCCAGGCCGATTTCCCAGGGCGAGCCCGCATGCTTGATGGACGACCAGGGCGATGCGCCCGTGCCGCCGTCATGGCCTGCGATGACCACGTGGTCGCTCTTGCACTTGGCCACGCCGGCCGCGATGGTGCCCACGCCCACTTCGGACACGAGCTTGACCGAGATGTCGGCGTGCGGCGCCACGTTCTTCAGGTCGTGGATCAGCTGGGCCAGATCCTCGATGGAGTAGATGTCGTGGTGGGGCGGGGGCGAGATCAGGCCGACGCCGGGCACGGAGTGGCGCAGCTTGCCGATGTAGTCGGACACCTTGCCGCCGGGCAGTTGGCCGCCCTCGCCGGGCTTGGCGCCCTGGGCCATCTTGATCTGCACCTGGTCCGAGGACGACAGGTACTCGGCCGTGACGCCGAAGCGGCCCGAGGCCACCTGCTTGATCCTGGAGCGCAGCGAGTCGCCGTCCTGCAGCTCGATGTCGGCCTCGACCTTGTCGGCGCCGATGATGGAGCCCAGGGTCTCGCCCTTCCTGATCGGGATGCCCTTGAGCTCGTTGCGGTAGCGCTGGGGATCTTCCCCGCCTTCGCCGGTGTTGCTCTTGCCGCCGATGCGGTTCATGGCCACTGCCAGCGTGGCATGGGCCTCGGTGCTGATGGAGCCCAGCGACATGGCGCCCGTGGCAAAGCGCTTGACGATCTCCTTGGCCGACTCGACCTGGTCCAGCGGGATGGCCTTGGCCGGGTCGACCTTGAACTCGAACAGGCCGCGCAGCGTCATGTGGCGCTTGCTCTGGTCGTTGATCAGCTGGGCGTATTCCTTGTACGTGCTCCAGTTGTTGGAGCGCGTGGAATGCTGCAGCTTGGCGATGGCGTCGGGCGACCACATGTGCTCTTCGCCACGGGCGCGCCAGGCGTATTCGCCACCGGCGTCCAGCATGGTCTCCAGCACGGGATCGTCACCGAAGGCCGCGCGGTGGTTGCGGATGGTTTCCTCGGCGATCTCGAAGACGCCGATGCCCTCGACGCGGCTGGCCGTGCCGGTGAAGTACTTGTCCACGGTGTCGCTGTTCAGGCCGATCACCTCGAACAGTTGGGCGCCGCAATAGGACATGTAGGTGGACACGCCCATCTTGGACATGATCTTGGACAGGCCCTTGCCGATGGCCTTGACGTAGTTGTAGATGGCCTTGTCGGCCGACAGGTCGCCACCCAGCTCCTTGTGCATGTCGGCCAGGGTTTCCATGGCCAGGTAGGGATGCACGGCCTCGGCGCCGTAGCCTGCCAGCACGGCGAAGTGGTGCACTTCGCGCGCCGTGCCCGTTTCCACGACCAGGCCGGCCGTGGTGCGCAGGCCCTCGCGCACCAGGTGCTGGTGGATGGCCGACAGCGCCAGCAGCGCGGGGATGGCCACCTGCGTGGCGCTCACATGGCGGTCGCTGATGATCAGGATGTTGGCGCCGCCCTTGATGGCGTCCACGGCCTGCGCGCACAGCGATGCCAGCTTGGCTTCCACGCCCTGCTTGCCCCAGGACAGCGGGTAGGTGATGTCGATCGTTGCGCTCTTGAACTTGCCCTGCGTGTGGCGTTCGATGTCGCGCAGCTTGGCCATGTCGGCGAAGTCCAGCACGGGCTGGTGCACTTCCAGGCGCATGGGCGGGTTGACCTGGTTGATGTCCAGCAGGTTGGGCTTGGGTCCGATGAAGGACACCAGCGACATCACGATGGCTTCGCGGATGGGGTCGATCGGCGGGTTGGTCACCTGCGCGAACATCTGGCGGAAGTAGTTGTACAGCGGCTTGTTCTTGTCCGACAGCACGGCCAGCGGGCTGTCGTTGCCCATGGAGCCGATGCCTTCCTCGCCGTTCTTGGCCATGGGGGCCAGCAGGAACTTGATGTCTTCCTGCGTGAAGCCGAAGGCCTGCTGGCGCTCGAGCAGCGGCAGGCTGGCGGCCTCGGGGCCGGCATGGGTGTCACCGCCCACGCTGCCCAGCTTGATGCGCAGGTTCTCGATCCACTGCTTGTAGGGCTTGGTGTTGACGATGTTGGCCTTGAGCTCGTCGTCCTCGATCAGGCGGCCCTGCTCCAGGTCGATCAGCAGCATCTTGCCGGGCTGCAGGCGCCACTTGCGCACGATGGCGCTGTCGGGCACGGGCAGCACGCCAGCTTCGGACGCCAGGATGACCAGGTCGTCATCGGTGATCACGTAGCGCGAGGGGCGCAGGCCGTTGCGGTCCAGCGTGGCGCCGATCTGGCGGCCGTCGGTGAACACGATGGAGGCCGGGCCGTCCCAGGGCTCCATCATGGCGGCGTGGTATTCATAGAAGGCGCGGCGGCGCTCGTCCATGGACTCGTGCTGTTCCCAGGGCTCGGGAATCATCATCATCACGGCCTGGCTGATGGGGTAGCCGGCCATGGTCAGCAGTTCCAGGCAGTTGTCGAACGTTGCCGTGTCGGACTGGCCGGCGAAGCTGATGGGATAGAGCTTCTTGAGGTCCTCGGCCAGCACGGGCGAGGCCATCACGCCTTCGCGCGCCAGCATCCAGTTGTAGTTGCCGCGCACGGTGTTGATTTCACCGTTGTGGGCCACGTAGCGGTAGGGGTGGGCCAGCGGCCACTCGGGGAAGGTGTTGGTCGAAAAGCGCTGGTGCACCAGGCCGATGGCCGAGACGCAGCGCTCGTCGGACAGGTCGTTGTAGTACACGCCCACCTGGTCGGCCAGCAGCAGGCCCTTGTAGACCACGGTGCGGCTGCTCATGCTGGGAACGTAGTATTCCTTGCTGTGCTTGAGCTTGAGGTTCTGGATGGCGGCGCTGGCCGTCTTGCGGATCACGTACAGCTTGCGCTCCAGCGCGTCCTGCACGATCACGTCCGCGCCGCGGCCGATGAAGACCTGGCGCAGGATGGGTTCCTTTTCCTGGACCGTGGGCGACATGGGCATGTCGCGGTTCACGGGCACATCGCGCCAGCCCAGCAGGACCTGGCCTTCGGCCTTGATGGCGCGTTCCATCTCCTGCTCGCAGGCCAGGCGCGAGGCGTGTTCCTTGGGCAGGAAGATCATGCCCACGCCGTACTCGCCCGCGGGCGGCAGGGCCACGCCCTGCTTTGCCATCTCTTCGCGGTAGAGCTGGTCGGGAATCTGGATCAGAATGCCCGCGCCATCGCCCATGAGCTTGTCGGCACCCACGGCACCGCGATGGTCGATGTTTTCGAGGATCTTGAGCGCGCCGGTGACGATGTCATGGCGCTTGACGCCCTTGATATGCGCAACAAAGCCGAGGCCGCAGGCGTCGTGCTCGTTGCTCTTGGAGTACAGACCGTGGTCTTGGAGATGCTTGATCTCGGCAGCCGTCGTCATGGCGGAATCCTCAAATTTTTCGCAGGGAACGCAAGATTAAGGCAAGGCATCACCTCATGCAATAAATTTATATAAGGGTCAGATCCCAATTAATTCCAGAACAAAAAAATCGGAAATTAATGAGGGACATATTTATTTCACAGAGGCCTGCGATGAGGAATCAAGCACTTGCAGGCCATCAGTGGGTACTAACGCACTGTTGTGGTGCGCTCATTGGTCCGTCCTGGCGGACGGCCGGCGCGCTGGCGGGTCACTCGGCGCTCGGTGCGCTGTTGTAAATCGGCAATGAATTGCTCATCGCCCAGCGCCCAGCCCCGCAGCGCCGACTGGCTGATGCGTTCGCCGTCATCGCTGCTGACGCCCTCTTCCACGGCCGACACATACGCCGCGTCGCGCGCAAACGGGGTGTTGCCCAGTTCCCAGAACACGGCATGCGGCTGGATCAGCGCGTCGCTGCGCAGGCCGGCGTTGTGCGCGTAGCTGGACCAGGGCCAGTCGGCCGGCCGCTGGACCAGGCCGGCGCGCACGGGGCTGTCGTCCATGAAGACCATGGTGGGCAGCAGCCAGCTGGGCTGCAGCACCGTGCCGCGATAGCGGCCTTCCCACAGCGTGCCGCTGCGGCCGTGGCGGTCGTTGAAGTAGCGGACATAGCGCCGGCCCACGGCCTGCATGAACCTGGGCAGGCCATCGTCGGTGCGCGGCGTGGCCAGCAGGTGGAACTGGCTGGGCAGGAGCACGTAGGCATGCACGGCCAGCTCGCAGCTGCGCGCCATCTCGCGCAGCAGCTCCAGCATGGTCTCCCGGTCCTGGGCATCGATGAAGATGTCCGCGCCGTTGTTGCCGAGCTGGATGATGTGGTGCGGCAGATCCGCAATGGTGAGTCTGGGCAGGCGGGCCATGGTGCTGGGTGCAGGCAAGCGGGTGCAGGGCGTGGAGCGGCAATTATGGAGCGCCCCGCCCCGCCCCGCGCTGCCGCACTGCGCCACACTCCGTTTTACAGGGAAAGACGCGACGAGGCCCTCAACAGCTGGCTCACCAGCTGCGTGGCGGCCAGCAGCCGGGGCAGCAGTTGCACGCGCATCATCTCGGCGCTGTTGCGGTTGGCCTGGCCGCTGATGTTGAGCGCGGCCACGGTGCGCCCTGCCGCGTTCTTCACGGGCGCCGCGATGGAGATCAGGCCTTCGGCCAATTCCTGGTCCACCAGGGCCCAGCCCTGGGCGCGCACCTCCAGAATGCGCTGGCGCAGGCGCTCGTCGTCCTGCTCAGTCAGCGCCGTGAACTGGCGGCGCTCGCGCGCATCCAGCAGGGCCTGCAGGGATTCATCGCTCTCGCCGGCCAGCAGCACGCGCCCCATCGAGGTCCAGCAGGCCGGCAGGCGCGAGCCCACGCTGAGGTTGGTGCTCATGATCTTGTGGGTGTGCACGCGCAGCACATAGACGATGTCGCCCCCATCGAGCACGGCGGCCGAGCAGGACTCCTTGACCTCGTCGACCAGGTTCTCCATCACGGGCTCGGCCAGGTTCCAGACCGGGGTGGAACTGAGGTAGGCAAAGCCCAGTTCCATGATGCGCGGCGTGAGCTGGAACAGCTTGCCATCGCTCTTCACATAGCCCAGCGTCTGCAGCGTCAGCAGGATGCGCCGGGCCCCGGCGCGCGTGAGCCCCGTGCGCGCCGCCACCTCACTGAGCGTCTGCGCAGGCGCCTCGGCGCTGAACGAGCGGATCACGCCCAGGCCGCGCGCAAAGGACTGCACATAGCTGTCGCCGGGGCGCGGCGTACCGCCCTCTTCTTCAACCCCACCTGTGGAAATTACGGAAGCGGCATTTTTTTCCATGGCTCTATAATTCTTTCTGCGAACTTTTGTTCTACATACGAACATCTTAGCGCAGCGCCAGCGGCCTGCATACCGGAGACAAGCAAGTGATCAACAAAATCACCGACACCATCGCCGAGGCGTTGTCGGGCGTCCAGGACGGCTCCACCGTGCTGATCGGGGGCTTCGGCACCTCGGGCAATCCCACCGAACTCATCGACGGCCTGATCGCCCAGGGCGCACGCGAACTGACCGTGGTCAACAACAACGCGGGCAACGGCGACCAGGGCCTGGCCGCGCTGCTCAAGAGCGGCCAGGTGCGCAAGATCATCTGCAGCTTCCCCCGCCAGGTGGACAGCTGGGTGTTCGACGACCTGTACCGCAGCGGCAAGATCGAGCTGGAACTCGTGCCCCAGGGCAACCTGGCCGAGCGCCTGCGCGCCGCCGGCGCCGGCATCGGCGGCTTCTTCTGCCCCACGGCCTATGGCACGGAGCTGGCCAACGGCAAGGAAACGCGCGAGATCAACGGCAAGCACTATGTGCTGGAGCATCCCATCCACGGCGACGTGGCACTGGTCAAGGCCGAGAAGGGCGACCGCTGGGGCAATCTCACCTACCGCATGTCGGCCCGCAACTTCGGGCCCGTGATGGCCACGGCGGCCAAGCACACGATCGCCACCGTGCACGAGATCGTGGAGCTGGGCGCGCTGGACCCCGAGGCCGTGGTCACGCCCGGCATCTACGTGAGCCAGATCGTGAAGATCGACCGCGTGGCCACCCAGGCCGGCGGCTTCAAGAAAACCGCATGAGCGCCCCAACCGCCGAAAGCAAGAGCATGAGCAGCTACCAGAAACGCAGCAAGCAAGAGCTGGCCCGGCGCGTGGCCGAAGACATCTTCGACGGCGCCTACGTCAACCTGGGCATCGGCATGCCCACCCAGGTGGCCAACCACATCCCGGCCGGCCGCGAGGTCATCCTGCAAAGCGAGAACGGCATCCTGGGCATGGGCCCGGCGCCCGCCGAAGGCCAGGAGGACTATGACCTGACCAATGCCGGCAAGCAGCCCGTCACCCTGCTGCCGGGCGGCTGCTACTTCCACCATGCCGACAGCTTCGCCATGATGCGCGGCGGCCACCTGGACATCTGCGTGCTGGGCGCCTTCCAGGTCTCGGCCACGGGCGACCTGGCCAACTGGAGCACGGGCGAGGCCGGTGCCATTCCCGCCGTGGGCGGCGCCATGGACCTGGCCGTGGGTGCACGCCAGACCTGGGTGATGATGGACCTGCTGACCAAGACCGGCGAATGCAAGGTCGTCGAGGCCTGCAGCTATCCGCTCACGGGCCTGTCCTGCGTCAAGCGCATCTACACCGACCTGTGCACGCTGGAATGCACGCCCGAGGGCCTGCGCCTGATCGACACCGTGCCCGGCCTCTCGCACGCCGAGCTGCAGTCCATCGTGGGCCTGCCCATCAAGGACGCGACGGCCACGGCCTGATCCCTCCGCTCCCCCAGTGGGTGCGCTGCGGCGCACCCCGGCACCTCTTCATTCTTTTCCCAGGAGACACCATGAGCCAGTCCAACCAGGCCTTCATCTGCGACGCCATCCGCACCCCCTTCGGCCGCTACGGCGGCGCCCTGTCCCCGGTGCGTGCCGATGACCTCGGCGCCGTGCCGATCAAGGCGCTGATGGAGCGCAACCCCGGCGTGGACTGGACGGCCGTGGCCGACGTGCTCTACGGTTGCGCCAACCAGGCCGGCGAAGACAACCGCAACGTGGCGCGCATGTCCGCCCTGCTGGCCGGCCTGCCCATCGATGTGCCGGGCGCCACCATCAACCGCCTGTGCGGTTCGGGCCTGGACGCCGTGGGCACGGCCGCGCGCGCCATCAAGGCGGGCGAGGCCCGCCTGATGATCGCGGGCGGCGTGGAAAGCATGAGCCGCGCCCCCTTCGTCATGCCCAAGGCCGAAAGCGCCTTCAGCCGCAGCAACGCCGTGTACGACACCACCATCGGCTGGCGCTTCGTCAACAAGCTGATGAAGCAGCAGTACGGCGTGGACTCCATGCCCGAGACGGCCGAGAACGTGGCCGACGACTTCAAGATCGAGCGCGAAGCCCAGGACCGCATGGCCCTGGCCAGCCAGCAAAAGGCGGCCGCCGCCATCGCGGCCGGCTACCTGGCCAAGGAAATCGTGTCCGTGTCCATTGCCCAGAAGAAGGGCGACGCCATCGTGGTGAGCCAGGACGAACATCCGCGCGCCACCACCATCGAGGCGCTGGCCAAGCTCAAGGGCGTGGTGCGCCCGGATGGCACGGTGACGGCCGGCAATGCCAGCGGCGTGAACGACGGCGCCTGCGCCCTGCTGCTGGCCAACGAGGAAGCCGCCAGGCAATACAACCTGGTGCCCCGCGCCCGCGTGGTCGGCATGGCCGTGGCCGGCGTGGCCCCGCGCATCATGGGCTTCGGCCCCGCGCCTGCCGTGCGCAAGGTGCTGGCCCTGACCGGCCTGACGCTGGAGCAGATGGACGTGATCGAGCTGAACGAAGCCTTCGCCGCGCAGGGCCTGGCCGTGCTGCGCGATCTGGGTATTGCCGACGATGACCGCCGCGTCAACCAATGGGGCGGCGCCATTGCGCTGGGCCATCCGCTGGGCGCCTCCGGTGCCCGCCTGGCTACCACGGCCGTGAACCAGCTGCACACGCTGGGCGGCCGCTACGCGCTGTGCACCATGTGCATCGGCGTGGGCCAGGGCATTGCCGTGATCCTGGAAAAGGTCTGAGACAGCGATGAGCACCGTGGACAACAAGACACCCGTCACCGTGGTCAGCGGCGCCAGCAACGGCATCGGCCGCGCCATCGCCGAGGCCCTGCTGGCCCAGGGCCGCGCCGTGGTCAATCTCGACTACGTGCTGCCCGACTGGAGCCATCCGCTGCTGGTGAGCTACCAGGCCGACCTGACCAGCGAGCAGGCCACCGCCGAGGCGGCGGCCCGCATTGCCGCCGCGCACAACGTGGTGGCCCTGGTCAACAACGCGGGCGCCACGCGTCCCGGCACCATCGACAACGCCAGCACCCGGCATCTGGACGATGTGGTGGGACTGCACCTGCGCGCGCCCATGCTGCTGGTGCAGGCCTTCCTGCCCACGCTGCGTGCCTGCGGCGAGGGCCGCATCGTGAACATGTCCTCGCGCGCCGCGCTGGGCAAGCCCGACCGCATCGTCTACTCGGCGACCAAGGCGGGCCTGATCGGCCTGACGCGCACCCTGGCGATGGAGCTGGGCCGCGACCGCATCACGGTCAATGCCCTGGGCCCCGGCCCCATCGCCACCGAGCTGTTCACCAAGAGCAACCCCGAAGGCGCGCCGCAGACCCAGCGCATCCTCAACAGCATTGCCGTGGGCCGCATGGGCACACCGGAAGACGTGGCGCGCGCCGCGCTGTTCTTCCTGTCGCCCGACAACGGCTTCGTCACCGGCCAGGTGCTCTACATCTGCGGCGGCACCACGCTGGGCGTGGCGCCCGTCTGACCGACCCGTTTAACCGAACGCCTTCCCAGGCACAACCCCCTTCAAGAAGAACCACTGGAAGCGCCCGCCTGCACAGGCGTGCGCCACACAGGGCATTGCCCTGGCCCAGCCCGGCGTTGCCGGGCCCGGCCATCCACCTTATTGCCGAATCAGGAGACCTCTCGATGTTTGATCAAACCACCCGTTTCACCCGCCGCCGTGGCCTGCAGACGCTGGCCGCCGCATCCCTGACCGCGCTCGGCGCCCTGTCCGGCACCGCCGCCCTGGCCCAGGACGGCTTCCCCAGCAAGCCCATCACCATCCTCGTGCCCTTCGCCGCTGGCGGCACCACCGACATCCTGGCGCGCATCGTCGCCCAGGCGCTGCAGCAGGAGCTGGGCCAGACCGTGATCGTGGACAACAAGCCCGGCGCGGGCGGCAACATCGGCGCCGTGGCCGCCGCACGTGCGCCGGCCGACGGCTACACGCTGTTCATGGGCACCGTGGGCACGCATGCCATCAATGCCGCGCTCTACGCCAAGCCCGGCTTCGACCCCATCAAGGACTTCTCGCCCCTGACGCGCGTGGCCAACGTGCCCAACCTGCTGGTAGCCCACCCCAGCCAGCCGTTCAAGACCGTCAAGGAAATGATCGCCTATGCGCGTGCCAACCCCGGCAAGCTGAACTACGGCTCCTCGGGCAGCGGCAGCTCCATCCACCTGTCGGGCGAGCTGTTCCGCTCCATGACGGGCCTGGACATGGTGCACGTGCCCTACAAGGGCAGCGCCCCGGCCATCACCGACCTGCTGGGCAACCAGATCGCCATCATGTTCGACAACATGCCCTCGGCCATCCAGCATGTGCGCTCGGGCAAGCTGCGTCCCATCGCCGTGACCACGGCCAAGCGCTCGCCGGAACTGCCCGATGTGCCCACCGTGGCCGAAGCCGGCGTGCCCGGCTACGAAGCCACTTCGTGGTTCGGCCTGTGGACCCAGGCCAAGACGCCCGCTGCCGTGCAGCAGCGCCTGTACACGGCCATTGCCAAGGTGCTCAAGGACCCGGCCGTGGTCAAGAAGATCAACGACCAGGGCGGTGACGTCGTGATCGACACGCCGGCCGAATTCCTCGCCTACATCAAGGCCGAATCGACGAAGTGGAGCAAGGTCGTAAAAGACTCCGGAGCACAGGTGTAACTGGCCTCCCCCTGAGCCGCTGCGCGGCTTCCCCCTGAAGGGGGACGGCGCCATCGCCGCGAGGCGGCTCTTGCTCGGCGCCCCTGGTGTTAGGCTGCGCCGGTTTCCAGCGCCATGCGTTTGAGCATTGAAATGGGGAATAAAAAAGAGCTGCCTCCGGGCAGCTCTTTGCATTGGGGTGTCAGGTGCTCAATCCAGCAGATCGGAGTAGTCGCCCTTGTCGTAGCCTTCGATGGCCTTCCAGGGCTGGGCCAGCGGTGCGGGCAGCTTGCTGGCGGTGACGACGATGCGCTCGGTGCCGTGGGAGTCGCTGCGCTCCACGCGGCGGGCGAACTGGTTGGCCACGTCCCAGTCGATGACAGTGGTCTGCTCGCCTGCCGTGCCGCGGTAGCGCTGCACGCCGTTGTGCGGCTTGCCCACGCGCTCCATGCCCTGCAGCGCGGTGGGAGGCACGATCCAGTACACGTTGTCGAAGGAGCCGCCGTAGCCCACGTTGCCGTGGTGGGCCAGGTCCACGCTGATGACGCGCCGCAGCTTGGCCAGGATGACTTCCACGCCGACCTTGCCGTCATCGGCACGGCGGATGGACAGGGGTGCGGCGCGGGCTTCGTCATGGGCGTGGCCGGCGTGCGGGCCGTGGGCATGGTCGTGACCGTGCTCCTGGCTCTGGCGCAGGGCGGCGGGCATTTCGCGCTCTATCCACAGCTGGGCCTTGCGACGGTAGACGCGGTTGGTATAGACGCTGCTGCGCTGCACGCCGTCGCTGCCCACGCTCATGGCTTCATAGGTGATGCGCAGGTCGGCTTCGGGCGTGGCCTGCACGGCGGCCGTGGTGCGTGCCACGGAATCAGCGGGGACTGCGGCCGTGGGTGCGGATGCCGCCGCCTTGGCCGGCTCGGCGGCCCATGCTGCGGAGACGGAGCAGGCCAGCAGCGCGGCCGCGTAGATGTGGCGCGCCGCGCGCGGCGCCGGAAGGGAAAGCGTCATGGAATCCAGCCAATGCGAAAAAACCGGGGCCGGGCACACGCATGTGCCACGGCTCCGGCCAGGGGTTGGCAAGCAGCCAACGAAGGAAGAAACAATTACAGGCCAGCGGCTTCGCGGACCTTGGAGAACACCTTGGTGTTGTCCATCGTGCCCTTGAAGATCCTGGCTCCCGCGCCGCCAGCGAACAGCATCACGTCGCCACCGCCATGGGTCTCGGAGCCCGGCGTGCCCAGGTTCAGGCCCACCTCCTGCAGGTAGTTGTCGTCCGTGGTGTCCACGCCGCGGAGGTCCTGGCGCTCCGCGCCGCGCGTGGGCGCGATCCAGGGCTTGTTGCCATCTTCGGCATTGACCTGGCTGGAGGCCGTGGCGTTGGGACGTCCGCCATTGCCGAAGGCCAGCGTGGTGTAGGGCTTGCCGTCCTGGGCCTTGGCCATCTGGCCGCTCTGGTAGTCCTGCACCTTGCCCAGGATGGGGTTGCCGATCTTGGAGTAGCCGTTGAACACCATGTTGTGGTCGTGATCGGCGGTGACGACGATCAGCGTGTTCTTCAGGCCCGGATCCTTCTTTTCCATGTAGGCCATGGCGGTCTCGATGGCGCGGTCGAAGGCCAACGTGTCTTCCAGCGCACGCTTGGCATTGGTGCCGTGCAGTGCGTGGTCGATGCGGCCGCCTTCCACCATCAGGAAGAAGCCCTTGTCATTGCGGCTGAGCACGTCCAGCGCCTTGCCGGTCATGTCGGACAGGCTGGGCTCGTCCAGCCTTTGCTTGACGCGGTCCAGCTCGTAGGCCATTTCGCTTTGCGTGAACAGGCCCAGCAGCTTGGGCGCCTTGGTCGCGTCCAGGGCCGCCAGCTCGCTGCCCTTGGCGACATAGGCGTAGCCCTTGGCCTTCATCATGTCCACGAGGTTGGCCGTGTCCGTGCGCTTGCTGCTGGGGTTGACCGACTTGGGCAGGTAGTTGCGCTGGCCGCCACCCATGAGCACGTCGATGCCATCGCCCAGCCTGGCGTTGTAGTTGGCATGGCCGGGCACGGACTGCTCGGCAATGCTGTTGTAGCCATTGCGGTTGCAGATATGGGCATAGGTGGCCGCAGGCGTGGCATGGCCCACGCGCGTGGTGGAGATGGCGCCCACGGCGCGGCCCTTGGCCTTGGACAGCTCCAGCAGGGTCTGCGCGGGTTGGCCGTTGCCGGCCGGGCAGGTGGTGTCCTCGCCGTTGATGTACTGCTGGCCGTTGGCCGCGTAGGCCATGGTCTCGGCCGACATGGAGATGACTTCGTTGTTCATCTTCACGCCGGTCATGTAGGCGGCCATCGAGGGCGCGCTGTCCGTGGTCTGGCCATCGCGCGAGAAGGTCTTGATGCGGCTGGCGTAGGGAAGGGACTGCATGGTCAGCGTGGCGCGTTCGCTGCTGGCCAGGGAGCCGGCCTTTTCGGCCAGCTGCTTTTCACCCTTGTAGATGCGCGCGGCGGTCACGGTGACCGGGCCCATGCCGTCGCCAAGGAAGAAGATGACGTTCTTGGCCTCGCCAGCCGCATGGGCTGCAGGCGCCAGCAGCGCCAGCGCGCCGGCCACCGCCAGGGCGAGGGAGGTCTTTTGGAGGATCGGATGCATGTGGAATTCCTTGAATACTTTGAATGCCTTGATTGCGGTACAAGACCCCGGTCGTACAGCGTGCTAGGACCGCATGAAACCGGCGTGGCCCAGGCGGCGGACGCCGAGCAAGGGCCGCCCCGCAGCGAGGGCGTCGTCGGCTGCCCGCACGCCCCCCTCCCGCGAAGCGAGAGAGGGGGAAGCGACGCAGTCGCTCAGGGGGTGTTTCATTGCAAGCCGATGCTCTTCTTGATCAGGTTGAACACGGCCGTGTTGTCGATCACGCCCGAGAACGTATCGGCACCCATGCCTTGAGCCCCCAGGAACACGTCGCCGCCGCCGTGGGTTTCGGAGGCCAGGGGCACCACGGCCTCCTGCAGGTAGTCGGGGCTCTCCAGCGAAGCCGCGTCGATGGGGCCGCGCGTGGCCAGGCGCTTGGGACCGTTGCCGAAGCCCAGGATGGTGTAGGGATTGCCATCCACATCGGTGGAGGCCTTGCCGTCCACGTAGTTCTTGACCAGGCCCAGCACGCCGGGCTTGCCGGCCTCGGTCTTGCCGGTGCGCGCGGCATAGCCGTTCAGGTGCAGCGTGTGGTCATGGTCGGCTGTGACGACGATCAGCGTGTTCTTCAGGCCCGGATCGAGCTTGGCCATCTTGTCCAGCGCGGTCTGGATGGCGTTGTCGAAGGCCACGGTATCCTGCAGCGCGCGGCGCGCGTTGGTGGCGTGCAGTGCATGGTCGATGCGGCCGCCTTCCACCATCAGGAAGAAGCCCTTCTTCTTGGCCGACAGCGCGTCGATGGCCTTGCCCGTCATCTCGGCCAGGCTCGGTTCCTTGGTCGCGTCGCGGTCCAGGTCATAGGCCATGTGGTCCTTGGTGAACAGGCCGGCGATCTTGCTGCCGTCCACGGGCAGCTTGTCGAACTCGCTCTTGTTGGCGGCGTAGCTGTACTTTTGCGTCTTGAACTCGGCGATCAGGTTGCGGCTGTCGTTGCGGCGGCCGCCGTCGGCCTTGGGCGTGAAGTAGTACGAGCCACCGCCCAGGATCACGTCCACGCCGTCGCCGAGCTTGCTGTTGTAGCCGGATCCGCCAGGCACCAGGGCCGCGGCAATGGTGTTTTCCGCATCGCGGTGGCAGACGTGCGAATAGGTGGTTGCCGGCGTGGCATGCGTGATGCGCGCGGTGGAGACCACGCCCGTGCCGTAGCCGGCGGACTTCATCTGCTCGAGCAGCGTGGGAACGGCCTGGCCGTTGCCGCTGGGGCAGGTGCTGTCGTAGTTGGTGTGATAGGCCTTGCCGCTGGCATCCGTGGCCTTGGTGTCGGGCGTCATGGAGATGACTTCGTTGTTCATCTTCACGCCGGTCATGTAGGCGGCCATCGAGGGCGCGCTGTCCGTCACCTGGGCGTCGTTCGAGAAGGTGTGGACGAAGGCCGTCTCGGGCAGCTTGTCCATGGTCAGCTCACCGTCTTCGCCCACGCTGTAGATGCGCGCGGCGGTCATGGTGGTGATGCCCATGCCGTCACCCAGGAAGAACAGCACGTTCTTGGTCGGGGTGGCAGCGGACGATCCATCGCTGCCGCCACAGGCGCTCAACAGCAGCGACGCACCGGCCAGCGCGCTGCACAACATCTTCAGTTTCATGCGGATATCCCTCTGTAGGCAGGGGACCCCGCGGCAAGGCCGCGCCCTCCCCCTGTTGATTGATTTGTGCACTGTAGGAACAGCCCGTGACGAGCCAGTGACAGTCAGCCCAGGCCGGCAGGCGTATCGTTGCAGGCAAGGCGCTGAGGGCCGGATAGCATTGCGGCCAACCCAGCGACGGAACAAGGAACCCCATGAACCAGACAGCCCAAGACCCGATCGCCTCGCAGGCCCCGGAAGCGCCGCCCAGGCCGGTGCTCGACTACCCGTTCGAGGCGCCGCCGCAGCGCGGGCAGACGCTGGAGGTGGCGCCCGGCGTGCTCTGGCTGCGCATGCCCCTGCCCTATGCGCTGGACCACATCAATCTCTGGGCCATCGATGACGGCCAGGGCTGGGCCATCGTCGATACGGGTGCGCGCACCGACGAAGGCGTGGCCACCTGGCGCGCGCTGTTCTCCCAATCCACCGATGGCCGCTCGCTGACGCGCGTCTTCGTCACCCACATGCACCCCGACCATGTGGGTCTGGCCGGATGGCTGACGCGCAAGTTCCATGTGCCCCTGTACATGACGCGCCTGGAGTACCTCAACTGCCGCGTCGTGGTCTCGGACTGCAGCCGCGAGGCCCCGCCCGACGCCATCGCCTTCTACCGCCGCGCAGGCTGGAGCGACAGCGCACTGGAGTCCTACCGCGCCCGCTTCGGCAACTTCGGCAAGCACATCCATGCCCTGCCCGACAGCTACCGCCGCCTGCACGATGGAGAGGAACTGCGCATAGGAAAACACCTGTGGCGCGTGGTGGTCGGCAGCGGCCACTCGCCCGAGCACGCCAGCCTGTACTGCCCCGATCTCAAGCTGCTGATCTCGGGCGACCAGGTGCTGCCGCGCATCTCGTCCAACGTCTCGGTCCACCCCATGGAACCCGACGCCAACCCCATGGCCGACTGGATGGAGTCTCTGGAAAAGGTCAGGCGCGAAGTGCCCGACGATGTGCTCGTCCTGCCCGCGCACGGCGATTGCTTTCGCGGCCTGCATGCGCGCATCGATTCGCTGGTGGCAGGCCAGGAACGTGCCAGCGACCGGCTGCTGGCCGCCCTGGCCGAGCCGCGTCGCGCCGTCGATGTCTTCGGCGCCCTCTTCTCACGCCCGATCAGCGAATCCAGCCCCGCCCTGCTGGGCATGGCCACGGGCGAAAGCCTGGCCTGCCTGAATCATTTGATGCATGCGGGGCAGGTGCAGCGCAGCATCGATGCCGATGGCATCGCCTGGTACCGCGCCGTGGCGGGGGCCTGAGACTGCAGCGGCAACCGGCTCAGGCTGCCTGCAGCAGCGGATAGCGCTGCGCCATCGCATCCTGCAGGCCGAACTCTGCCAGGATGGCGCGCATGCGCTCGACCGCACTGCGCTTTTTCTGCCCCGTGTAGCGCGCAATGATCAGCTCGTTCTTCATGCTGTGCTCCCAGCCCACCAGCTCGGTCACGGTGACCTGGTAGCCGCAGGCCTCCAGGTACAGGCAGCGCAGCACGTTGGTGAGCTGGCTGCCCATTTCGCGGGTGTGTATGGGATGGCGCCACAGTTCGGCCAGCGGCGTGCGCGTCAGGCTCAGCGCCTTGGTCTGGCGCAGGCAGGCTGCGACCTCGGCCTGGCAGCAGGGCACCAGCACCATGGCCTTGGCCTTCTTCTCCAGGCCGAAGGCGATGGCGTCGTCGGTGGCGGTGTCGCAGGCGTGCAGGGCCGTGACCACGTCGAATTGCGCAGGCATGAAGTCGGCATGCGTGGACTCGGCCACCGACATATTCAGAAAGCCCATGCGCTCGAAGCCCAGCTCGGCAGCCAGCTTCTGCGAAGCCTCCACCAGCGGCGCGCGCGTTTCTATGCCGTAGATATGGCCGCGCCCCAGCGGCTTGAAATACAGGTCGTAGAGGATGAATCCCAGGTAGGACTTGCCGGCGCCGTGGTCGGCCAGGGTGACCGCATGGCCGTCGGCCGACAGTTCTTCGAGGATGGGCGCGATGAACTGGTAGAGGTGGTAGACCTGCTTGAGCTTGCGGCGCGAATCCTGGTTGATCTTGCCTTCGCGCGTGAGGATGTGCAGTGCCTTGAGCAGTTCAATGGACTGGCCGGGCTTGAGGCCCAGTTGCGCGGTCACATCCTGCTCGGGCTTTGCGGCAGGCTTGCCCTGGCGCGCCTTCATTCGGCAGCGCCCGGCTTGGCTGCGTGCGCCATAGGGCAGCGCGCGCCCACACCCAGGTCCAGCCAGCCTTCGATGCCGATCTTCTCCAGCGTCTCCATGTTGCGCTCGTAGATGGATTCGGCTTCGGGGAACACCTCGACCGCCTTGTCTATGCTGTCCTCGCGCAGCAGGTGCAGCGTGGGATAGGGAGAGCGGTTGGTGCAGTTGGTGACGTCGTCGGCTTCGGTGCCCTCGAACTGGAACTGCGGGTGGAACGAGGCCACCTGCAGGATGCCGCCCAGGTCCAGCTCCTCGACCATGGCGTCGGCCACTTCGAGAAAGTCGTTGAAGTCCAGGAAGTCCTGCAATGCGTGCGGCAGGATCAGCAGCGTGGTGTCGCGCTTGTCCGGGGAGGCCTCGGCCAGCGCCTCCAGCTCGCGGTGCAGGTCTGCCGCCACGCCTTCGGCGTCGGTGGCCTGGCTGACCGTGTAGTGGATCTGGCCCTTGATGTGCACGCCCTTGGCGAAGGGGCACAGGTTCAGGCCGATCACGGCCTTTTCGAGCCAGTGCACCGTATCCTCGATCACGGTGACAGGCGGAAACTCGGCCGCGCGAATCTCGTGGTTGGTATCGGTCATGGCTGTGCCCTTCAAAAATGCGAACGGGGGCACTGCGCCCCCAGACATTGCGAAACCGTCCAGGAACCCTTCCCTGCCCTGTCACGCAGGGTCCGCATTCTAGCCGCGCCGCCCCGGCGACGCCGTTGCTCGGATTTCTCAGCCCAGCAGGCGCAGGCCTGTCAGCAGCTCATGCTCGCGGGCCGCGTAGCGGTCCGTCATCCCGGCGATGAAGTCGGCCACCACCCGCGCACGCGCCGATACGTCCTCGGCCAGCATGGCCCGCTGCACGAAGCGCGGCTTCATGCGGTCGGGCTCGACCATGTAGGCCGCAAACAGCTCGGCCACCACCTGCTGCGCGCCTTCCATGGTCTTCACCACCTGCTCATGGCGGTAGAGATTGCGGAACAGGAACTGCTTGAGCTGCTGCGACTGCTGCCTCATGGTATCGCTGAAGCCCACCAGAGGGCCAGGCTGGGCGCGCACCTCGTCCACCGAACAGGGCCGCGCCTGCGCAATGCGCTGCTGCGTGGCGGCGATCACGTCATAGACCTGATCGCTGAGCATGCGGCGGATGCTTTCGTACAGCAGGCGCCGCTCGGCCAGTGGCATGCCCAGTTGAGGATGCTCGGCCAGTGTTGCGTCGTGATAGCGCGCGAACAGGGGAACAGCCTCGCACAGCTGGGGCATGGTGATCAGGCCGGAGCGCACGCCATCGTCCACGTCATGGGCGTTGTAGGCAATGGCATCGGCCAGGTTGCACAGCTGGGCCTCCAGCGAAGGCTGCCGGCCCAGCAGAAAACGCTGCGCCACCCCGCCGGGCTCGCGCGCCTCCAGGTGCTCGGCATTGGTGCGCGAGCAATGCTTGAGAACGCCCTCGCGCGTCTCGAAGCTCAGGTTCAGGCCGTCAAAGGCTGGATAGCGCTCTTCCAGCCGGTCCACCACGCGCAGGCTTTGCAGGTTGTGCTCGAAGCCGCCATGCGGCTGCATGCAGGCATTGAGCGCATCCTGGCCCGCATGGCCGAAGGGGGTGTGGCCCAGGTCGTGGGCCAGACAGATGGCCTCGACCAGATCTTCGTCAAGTTGCAGCGATCGGGCCACCGAGCGGCCCAGCTGGGCCACTTCCAGCGAGTGCGTCAGGCGGGTGCGGAACAGGTCGCCCTCATGGTTGACGAAGACCTGGGTCTTGTAGACCAGGCGCCGGAAGGCCGAGGAATGGACGATGCGGTCCCGGTCGCGCTGGAAGTCGCTGCGCGTGGGCGCAGGCGCCTCCGGGAAACGCCGCCCCCGGCTGAGCGCCGGGTTGCAGGCATAGGGGGCCAGGGCCTGTTTCTGCATTCGATCGCCTCATCATGCTGACAAGGGCACTCTAGCAGTTCTGGCTTGCCCCCCAGCGCCGCGCGTCAGGCGCAGCAGGCGTCTATGACTTCGCGCACCAAGGCATCGGGCGCCGAGCGCATGACGGCCTTTCCCGGCCCGTCAATGAGAACGAAGCGGATCTCGCCCGCCTCGGACTTCTTGTCCACGCGCATCAGCTCCAGATAGCGGCCAGCGTTGTCACGCTCATCCAGCACGGCGCCGCGCACCGGCAGGCCCGCACGTTCGATCAGCACGCGCAGCCTTTGCACAAAGGCGGCATCCACCAGGCCAAGGCGCTGCGACAGCTCGGCCGCCATGACCATGCCGGCGCCCACGCCTTCGCCGTGCAGCCAGTTGCCGTAGCCCATGCCGGCTTCGATCGCATGCCCGAAGGTGTGGCCGAAATTGAGAATGGCGCGCAATCCGGCCTCTTTCTCGTCCTGCCCCACCACCCAGGCCTTGATCTCCACGCTGCGCTTGATCGCGTGCGCCAGTGCAGTGCGGTCGCGGGCAAGCAAGGCATCCATGTTCTCCTCCAGCCAGGCCAGGAAGTCCATGTCGGCGATGGGCCCGTACTTGATGACCTCGGCCAGGCCGGCGCTCAGCTCGCGCACGGGCAGCGTGTCCAGCGAGGCCAGATCGCAAACCACCAGCTGCGGCTGGTAGAAGGCGCCGATCATGTTCTTGCCCAGCGGATGGTTGATGGCGGTCTTGCCGCCCACCGACGAGTCCACCTGCGACAACAGCGTGGTGGGCACTTGCACGAAGGGCACGCCGCGCATGTAGCTGGCGGCAGCAAAGCCCGTCATGTCGCCGATGACGCCGCCGCCCAGCGCGAACAGCACGGTCTTGCGGTCGCAACCACCGGACAGCAGGTCATCGAAGATCAGATTCAGCGTCTGCCAGTCCTTGTGGGCCTCGCCATCGGGCAGCACCACGGTCCGCACGCTGCGGTAGCGCTGCTCCAGCACGCGGCGCAGTGCGGGCTCATAGAGCGGTGCGACCACATCGTTGCTGACGATGACGGCCTGTGCCGCAGAAGGCAGCGCGGCATAGGTGGCCGCCTGGTCCAGCAGGCCGGTGCCGATGGCAATCGGATAGGAGCGCTCACCCAGGTCAATGGTCACGACCTGGGCAGCAGGCGAGGAGGAGGCGTGGGGCAAGATGATGTCGCTCCAGGGGAGAAAGAATGAAAAGGTTTCCGCGACACGGCAGCGCGCCCGGCAACTGCCGATCTTAAAGAAAAAGGCCTCGGCAAGTGCCGAGGCCTTTGGTGTTCCAGCGGGCAGCGTTCAGGCCAGCTCAGCCTGCATGCGTATGCGCTGGGCGGCCTGCGCCACAGACAGGCCGGATGTCTGGATCACGAAGTGCGCCGTCTCCAGATACAGGGGCTCGCGCTGCAGCAGCAACTCGCGCAGGCGCAACGCCGGATCCTCCACCTGCAGCAAGGGCCGCGTCACATCGTTGCGCAGCCGCGCGGCGATGTCCTCTGGCGTGCAATCCAGATAGAAGACCTGGGTGCGCTCATGCAGATGGCGGCGATTTTGCTCGCGCAGCACCACGCCGCCGCCCGTGGACAACAGCAGGCTGGATGTGGAGGCCGACAGCTCATCAATGACCTGCGACTCCATGTCGCGAAAAGCCTGCTCGCCCTCACGCTCGAAAAACTCCCGGATGCTGCAGCCCAGGCGCTGCTCGATCACATGGTCCGAATCCACAAAACGCATCGACCACAGGCGCGCCAGCTGGCGCCCTATGGTCGATTTGCCGGAGCCGGGCAGGCCGATCAGGGCCACCCGGGTTACCAAGCCTGAAACATCCATTTGCTGCTACCGCACGGGCCATGGGAAATCAAAATTATCTCCCATGGCCGTGAACGGCATCGCCTTTACGGCGTCGTGGTTGCCGGCTTGGCCACCGTGATGGTCATGTTCCTCGTGATCACCGTGTTGTCGGCATCCGTGACGCGCACGATCATGTTGAAGGTGCCATCCGCCGTCGGAGTACCCGACAAGATGCCGTCGCTGGACAACGCCAGCCCTTCGGGAGTGCCACCCAGACTCACCCACGTGTAGGGAGCGGTACCGCCGGTTGCCGACAGTGCGTACGCCAGGGCCACACCACGGACGCCAGAGATGGTCGGTGCAGTGAAGGCCAGAGGTGCCTTGGCCGCAATGGTCACGGTCACGGTCTTGTCGACCACGGTGCCCTGTGCGTCCTGCACACGTACCAGCATGTTGAAGGTTCCGACCACCGTCGGCGTACCGGAAAGCACGCCGTCGCTGCTCAGGCGCATACCGTCTGGAACACCGCCCAGTGTCGACCAGCGGTAAGGAGGAATGCCGCCTGTTGCTGCAAAGCCGTACACCAGAGGCTGGTCCTTGACACCCGTGATGCTCAAGCCATCAGGCAGGGCCAGAGGCGTCTTGGCGATCTCATGGTAGACACCCACAACGGTATAGGCCCTGATGGGATCCTGAATGCCATTGCTGACATCATTGTCCCGGCGGTCCACGGTCGTTTCCAGCACGATGGCGCCGCTATCGGGGCCACTGGAAAGCGACAGCTGTGCGATGCCGTTGAGCGAATTGACTTGCAACGAAGAGCCAGCCTTGGATCCAGAGATCAGGCGCGCACCTTCATAAGCCGAGCTGGGCAAAATCCGAACCTGCACATTGGGGCTGGTACCAGTGACCGGTTGATTGCGGTCGTCGACCACCTTCACTTCCAGTGCTACGTTATTTCGCAGATTGGAGAGGTTGTCGCGGGATCCCAGATAGCCAGGCGTCTGGGTCACGGCCAGCGTGCTGGCAGGAATGCCCTGCGCAGCGCCACCGACATTAACACTGGTCACAGCACTCACCTGGCGCTTATCGCGGGGATCGGTCACCGTGCAAGTCACGCTTGCTACACCAGCCTTGTCGATTGCGTGCAAGTGGAAAGTGGCACTACCAGAGTTGGAGCCCAGCACAATGGAACGACTGGCTGAGATATTTCCTTTATCGTCTTTTTTATCCGTTCCATCAAGATAATACAGAACTGCCGAATCAAGACCTGCAGTTACGGCGCATTGAAAAATGCCATCCCCACCAGGAATAGGCATATTTCCTTGACGAGCCTCGACATACATTGTTGTCGTATATGCCGCATCAGCACCAATACCAGGACCGGCATTTCCAATATTCACCGGCAGCTGCGTCTTATCTGCGCGCAGCGAAATGGTATACGGCTGATTTGTCTCACCAGCACTCCCTCCACCACCACCACACCCGGCCAGACCGAGTGCCAGCATGGCACCGAACATGATTTTTTGCATGATTATCTATCTCCTACTACATTCAACGAGCACTTCTGATGTCAGCCAACATCTTCGGTGTAATAAATACCAGCATTTCCCGCTTCTGGGACTCTCTCACGCGACTTTTGAAAAGATGCCCCAGAACAGGGACATCGCCCAATAGCGGAATCTTGTTTTCCGTATTGGTCTCCTCCATCTCGAAGATACCGCCGATCACTACAGTTCCACCATTCTGGACAAGAACCTGGGTACGCACATGCTTGGTATCGATGGCAACGCCTTGCAACGTGCTCTCACCACGTGAATCCTTGTTGACATCGAGGTCCAGAATGATATCGCCTTCGGGAGTGATTTGAGGCGTCACCTCCAGTTTCAGAACAGCCTTTTTGAAAGCAATGGTCGTCGCACCGTTAGGCGCAGTCACAGAGTAGGGGTACTCAGTACCCTGCTCAATCAATGCCTTGGTTTGATCAGCCGTTACCAACCTCGGGCTGGAAATGATCTTTCCCTGGCCATCGGACTCCATGGCAGAAAGCTCAAGAGTCAGGAATCGATTTGCAGCCGCATTGAAAATAGACATGGCAAACGTCCCGGAGTTCGCCACGTTTGACAGCTTCCCAGGCAGATTGACAAAATTTCCCGAGGTATTCACAGCCTGCCCGCTTGCCCCAGCTGAAGCATTGGCATTGTCAAAACCCGTACCGATGGCCACGCGGTTATCCCCACCAATGCTGTATCCCCCATCGCCACCGCGTTGAGCCCGCAAATCCCCGCCGCCTAGACGGACGCCCAGTGCACGGCCAAATGTGTCACGGGCTTCAACGATACGAGCTTCGATCAGCACTTGGCGAACAGGCACGTCCAGTGTCGCCAGCAGCACCTTCACTTCTTCCAGTTTCGTGGCTGTGTCGGTCACGAACAGCTGGTTGGTTCGGGGCTCCGAAATCGCAGATCCGCGCTCAGACAGAAATCTGGTGGAGGTTCCGCCAGTCCCGCCGCCACCACCGCTGCTTGCGCTGATCTGTTGAAGAATATCGGCTGCCTTCGCATAGTTCAGCTGAAAGCTCTGGGTCCGCAGCGGCTCCAGTTTCTGGATTTCCATGGCGGCTTCATAGTCACGCTTGGTGCGCGCATCGATCTCATCCTTGGGCGCAATCCAGAGCACCGAGCCCGACTTGCGCATGCCCAGGCCCTTGGCATCCATGATGATCTGCAGCGCCTGGTCCCAGGGAACATCCTTCAGACGCAGGGTCAGCGCCCCGGAAACCGTGTCCGAGGTCACGATGTTGAAGTTCGTGAAGTCGGCAATCACCTGCAGCAGGGACCGCACTTCGATGTTCTGGAAATTCAGGGAGAGCTTTTCACCGCTGTAGCCGGGGCCCTGCGTGAGCTTGCTCACATCCACCTTTTTCTGGCGGACCTCGATCACAAACTGGCTGTCGCTTTGGTAGGCACTGTGCTCCCAGTCACCGACGGGAGCGATACGCATGCGCACGGATTCCCCCTGCTGCACCGATGAGATTGTCTGCACCGGTGTTCCGAAATCCGCAACATCCAGCTTGCGGCGCAAGCCTTCAGGCAGGGAGGAACGCAGAAAATCGACGACCAGTTCCTTGCCTTCGCGGCGCAGGTCCACGCCGACCTGGCTATTGCTCAATCCCACGACGATGCGGCCCGAGCCATCGCTGCCACGACGGAAATCAACATCCCGAATGGGTTGGACATCGCTACCGACGGCTGTCTTGGCTTCGAACACACCCTGCTGTGCAGAAGGCTTCACCGCAGCAGACGCAGCTACAGGATCCAGCAGGATCAGCAACGCCTTGCCTTGGCGCTCAGTGCGGTAGGAAGTCGCCGTTTTCAAATTCAGCACCAGCCGGGAACGGCCCGAGGCCTCCACGATATTGATGGAACGCAGGTTGCCCTGGTTGAGCTCGACCATCGATTTGCCCGTCGCATTGGTTGCGCCAGGAAAATCCAGCGCGATCCGTGCAGGCGACTGGATCGCAAATCCGGTCGGGTCCGCAGCCAGCGCTTCGGAAAGCTCGATGCGCACCACCTCGGTGCTCCCCTGGAGGGAACCGGAGACCGACTCTATCGCGGACTGCGCCCATGCAAAAGAGCCCAGCAACCAACCGCCCAAGGCGATTCCCCAGCGAGCTTTATGAGACATGCTGCGATGTGTACCCATCATTTCCTTCCCTCCTGCAACTCCAGTGTGCTATTTCTTTCTATCCAGTCGCCGCTGCCATCCTGGACGATTTCCCGCAACTGGATGGAAGTCTCCGTGATCCGGGTGATCTTTCCGTAGTTCTGTCCCAGGTAATTTCCTGCACGAACCTGATATAGCAAGGCTCCTACCTTGATCAGCGCCGTAGGCACACCCTTCTTGTCCAGGCTGCCCACCATGGTCATTGCATCCAGGGGCTCTGCTTCCAGCGGCTCCTTGCGGCGGTTGAGTTCTGCGGCAATCAGGCTGGTATTCGCATTGGTCTGGGCCGATTCCTTGCGCAGCACCTGCATCAGTTTCAAGGGATTGAAGGGGTCCATGCCATCAGCCCCCAGGTAGGCTTGGGGCGTAAACGCTTTGGGCTCTTCCAAAGGCTTGACCCGAGGCTTTGCATTGGCTTTCTCCTGAGCCATCCAGGTTTGCAACTCCTCTTGATCAGAAGAAGTGCAGCCCGAGACGGCCAAACAGCCAGACAACATAAGCAAGACGCTGCAGCGCATGTGTCTCATTTCTTCTTGCCCTTCCCGGCAGCCGCGCGCTGCGCCTGCACTTCATCGGCATCCAGATAGCGGAAGGTTCGCGCCGTCGCCTCCATGCTCAGGACCTCGCTTCCGTCCTTGCCCACAGGGACAATCGACAAGTTGTTCAAGGTCACGATGCGAGACAGGTAGGCCACGTCGGAAGCGAATGAACCGATGTCATGAAAGCGTCCTGTGACCTTCAAAGCAATGGGCAGCTCGGCGTAGTACTCCTTGACCACCATCGCCCCGGGGCGGAACGTTTCAAACTGCAGGCTGCGCCCCAGTCCGGCCTGGTTGATGTCCGAGAGCAGCGCAGCCATTTCCGCCTTGCTGGGCAACTGCTTTTCCAGCTGTGTCACATATTGCTGGACCTGTTCACGCTGCTTCTTCAGGCCATCCAGGCTGACCGCCTTGGACAGCTTCTGGCTGAAGTCCTGGCGCAGCGTGACTTCGGTGTTGCGCTCCTGCTCCAGCATGTCCTCATAGTCCTTGATCAGTACGTACCAGAGCAAGGCGGCAACGCCCAACGCAATGGCAACGCACAACAGAAAACGCGGCAGCAAGGGCCACCGCGAAGGATCATTGGGATCAAGACCACGGAATTGGCGCTGGATGTTCTCCTGCAGTGCGGAGAAGTCGATGTCGTTCTTTTTCTTCTTGGCCATCACTGGGACTTTCCTGGGTTGGCCGCCGTCGGAAGGCCTTTCTCCGCAACGCTGGCGCGCGTGAGCTGGAAGCGCAGATTGAACGCTGCAGCACGGCGCTGGTCCTTGGGCGTGACGTTGACCGTCTTGGCCACGATCTCCACCAGTTCCGGCTTGGAGATCCAGGGCGTTCCCTCGGACAGATTGCGCAGCATCTCGGACACCCGCTCATTGGACTGCGCCGTGCCCTGCATGGTCACGGCCAGACCTTCCTGCTTGATGCTCGTGATATAGACGCCATCGGGCAGTTGGGACACCAGCTCGTTGAGCATGTGCACCGGCAGATTGCGATCGGACTGCAGGTCTTCCACGGCCTTTTGCCGGGCGCGCAGGGCAGTGATCTCATCCTCCAGCCCGGCGATTTCCTTGATCTGGGACTCCAGCACCGTGATCTCGGCGCGCAGCATGCTGTTCTTCGCCTGCTGGGCTTCGATCATCATCTGGTACCACCAGTAGACAGCACCAATGATCAAAACCCCTATCAGGGCCGAAAGGACCATCGTGGCCTGGAATGCTTCCTTGCGTCGCTTGCGTGTGGCTTCTCTGTGAGGAAGCAGATTGATCAGGATCACGACACAAACCTCCGCATGGCCAGACCGCAGGCGGTCAGGTAGGCGGGGGCCTCGCGCGACATGCGCTTGAGGCGCACGCCGCTGCCGACTTCCATGCCATCGAAGGGATTGGCAAGGCTGCAGGCGAATCCGGTCTGCTGCGTGATGGCCTCGGACAGGCCGGAAAGCGGTGCCGAGCCGCCAGCCAGCAGGATGTGGTCTATGCGGTTGTGGGGCGTGCTGGTGAAAAAGAACTGCAGTGCGCGCGACACTTCCTGCGTCATGCTCTGCACGAAGGGCTTGAGCACGGCGGAGGCGTAGTCCTCCGGCAGTTCGCCGTTGCGCTTCTTGGACTCGGCCTCTTCAAGGGAGAAGCCATATTGGCGCGCGATCAGCTGCGTCAGCTGGGCGCCGCCAAAGGCCTGGTCACGGTCGTACAGCACCTCGTCGTCACGCAGGATCTGCATGCTGGTCGTCATGGCGCCTACCTCGAACAGTGCCACCAAAGCGTTGTTGCCCTGATTGGGCAGGCGCTCGATCAACCGTCCGGCGGCCATGCGGGAGGCATGGGGCTCGATGTCGATGACCATCGGCTTGAGGCCGGCCGCCTCGGCCAGGCCCTGGCGGTCCTGCACCTTCTCGCGGCGGGAGGCGGCAATGAGCACATCCACGTCGCCAGGCGAATTCAATGACGGGCCTATGACACAGAAGTCCAGACTCACTTCGTCGAGCGAAAAAGGAATGTACTGATTGGCCTCGGATTCGACCTGGACCTCCAGTTCCTGCTCGCTCATGCCGTCGGGCAGCGAAATCTTCTTGGTGATCACGGCCGAAGCCGGCAATGCCATGGCCACGTTCTTGGTCCGCGTGCCGCTTTTTTTGACCAGCCGCCGTACAGCCTCTGCCACTTCGTCGAACTTTTCGATGTTGCCATCCGTGATCCATCCCCGCTCCAGCGGCTCGATGGCACAGCGCTCCAGCAACAGTTCGCCCGACCTGGCACGAGACAGCTCAACGAGCTTGGCGCTCGAAGAACTGATGTCGATGCCTAGCAAAGGTGCGGGCTGGCGACTGAATAAGGATCCCATAGCAATCAACTTGCCCTCCCTCTTCTTGTGTATGTAAAGAACGCAACAAACCTTCACATATAGGTTGAATGCTATCAGCAAGACTGCGCGCAACTCACCATGCCTGCCGGAGCACGGTTGACGGTAGTGGCCAAAAACAGACATTGTTGCGGGCCATCAAATGCGACAGGAATGCACCCCTGCTTGCATGTCGGCCTGTACGCCTGGCTTAGGATGCGAGGCTTGCGGCCATGCTGGCAACCGTGTGCAGCCGCCTCCTACCGACCCCCTGGGGAACGCATTTTTATAATGCGGCACTCCTCAGCACTCCCTGCGACATGCCGTCCTCAGACTCCCGAGAACCCCAGGCTGGAAAGCCTCGCTCCGCTCCGTCCAAGCCCATGCATTGGTTTCCCAAGGCCTTGCTATGGCTGGCGGGCATCGCCGTCGCCGGCGCGCTGGCCCTGATGCTGACCGTGGCCGTGGCCCTGGCCATGGCCTACCCCAACCTGCCCGACGTGTCCGAGCTGGCCGACTACCGGCCCAAGCTGCCGCTGCGCGTGTACTCCAGCGAAGGCGCCCTGCTGGGCGAGTTCGGCGAGGAGCGGCGCACGCTGACACCCATCCAGGACATCCCCAAAGTGATGACCGACGCGGTGCTGGCCATTGAAGACACCCGCTTTTTCGAGCACGGTGGCGTCGACTACAAAGGTATGGCGCGCGCCGCGCTGGCCAATCTGGGCCGCGTGAAAAGCCAGGGCGCATCGACCATCACCATGCAGGTGGCACGCAATGTCTATCTGTCTTCCGAGAAAACTTTTACACGCAAAATTTACGAAGTCTTACTGACTTTCAAGCTAGAGCATCTGCTGAGCAAAAACCAGATTCTCGAGATCTACATGAACCAGATTTATCTGGGAAATCGGGCCTATGGCTTTGCCGCCGCCTGTGAAGCCTATTTCGGCAAACCGCTCAAGGACATCACCGTCGCCGAAGCGGCCATGCTGGCCGGCCTGCCCAAGGCGCCCTCGGCCTACAACCCGATCAGCAACCCCAAGCGCGCCCGCTCGCGCCAGCTCTACATCATCGAGCGCATGGAGGAAAACGGCTTCATCACGGCGGCCCAGGCCACTGAAGCCAAGGCCGAGCCGCTGAAGATCCGCACAGGCTCCTTCAACACCCGGGTGCATGCCGAGTACGTGGCCGAAATGGCGCGCCAGCTGATCTTTGCCCAGTACGGCAACGAGGCCTACACGCGCGGCCTGAACGTCTACACCACCATCAATGCCGGCGAACAGGAAGCCGCCTACGCCGCGCTGCGCCGCGGCATCATGGACTACGAGCGCCGCCAGAAGTACCGCGGCCCCGAGAAGTTCGTGGCCCTGCCCGCCGACGCCGAGGACCGTGAAGACGCCATCGACGACACCCTGGCCAACCACCCCGACAACGGAGACGTGCTCGCCGCCGTGGTGCTGGATGCCAACCCGCGCAAGATCCTGGCGGCCCGTGCCGACGGCGAGCAGATCGAGATCACGGGCGAAGGCCTCAAGCCTGCCGAATCGGGCCTGAACCCCAAGGCACCGCCCAACATCAAGATCCGTCCCGGCGCCGTGATCCGGGTGGTCAAGACGCCCAAGAACACCTGGGAAATCACGCAGCTGCCCGAGGTGGAAGGCGCCTTCGTGGCCCTGGTTCCCCAGACGGGCGCCTTGCGCGCCCTGATCGGCGGCTTCGACTTCCAGAAGAACAAGTTCAATCATGTGACCCAGGCCTGGCGCCAGCCCGGCTCGGCCTTCAAGCCCTTCATCTACTCCGCGGCGCTGGAAAAGGGCTTCTCGCCCTCCACCATGATCAATGACGCGCCGCTGTTCTTCAGTGCGGGCGTGACTGGGGGGCAGCCCTGGGAGCCCAAGAACTACGACAGCCGCTACGACGGGCCGATGACCATGCGCACGGGCCTGAACAAGTCCAAGAACATGATCTCCATCCGGCTGCTGCAGGCCGTGGGACCCAAGCAGGGCCAGGAGTGGGTCACGCGCTTCGGCTTTGATGCCGCCAAGCACCCGGCCTACCTGACCATGGCTTTGGGCGCAGGTGCCGTCACGCCGCTGCAGCTGGCGGCCGGCTACTCCGTGTTCGCCAACGGCGGCCACCGCGTCAATCCCTGGCTGATTTCCCGCGTCACCGATCACAAGGGCCGCATCCTGTCCGAATTCACACCGCCCCCGGTGCAGGAACTGCCCCAGGCCATCGACGCGCGCAACGCCTTCATCATGGACAGCCTGCTGCAGGACGTGGCGCGCGTGGGCACGGCAGCGCGCGCGCAGTCCACGCTCAAGCGCCCCGACCTGTATGGCAAGACCGGCACGACCAACGATTCGGTGGATGCCTGGTTTGCGGGCTTCCAGCCCACGCTGGCCGCCGTATCCTGGATCGGCTACGACACGCCGCGCAACCTGGGCAGCCGCGAGACCGGCGGCGGCCTGAGCCTGCCGATCTGGATCAGCTTCATGCAGCACGCGCTCAAGGGCGTTCCCGTGGCCGAGATGCCCGTGCCGCCCGGCGTCGTGAACATGGGCGGCGAGTGGTACTACGAGGAAAACGCGCGCAACGGCGGCGTCAGCAGCCTGGGCATGGACAGTGCATCCACGGGCAGCGCCGCAGGCGCCACGCCCCCGCCCGCCACCGAGGAGCGCAACCGCATCCTCGACCTGTTCCGCAACTGAGGCGGTCGACCACGCAAGAAAGCCCGGCCATGCCGGGCTTTTCTTTTGGAGCCAGCCGAAAGCCGGGGTCTCAGCGCGCCGAGAACTGCAGCGCCAGGCCCGATTGCTCGGTGGCGTAGCGGCTCAGGTTGGCGAAGAACTCGCCCGCGCCCTTGGTATCGAGCCAGGCGCCCTGCGACGCGTCGTAGCGGTAGTGGAAGCCGCCGGCCTTGGCGGCCAGCCAGATCTCGTGCAGCGGCTTTTGCTGGTTGATCACGATCTGGCTGCGGTTGGCAAAGACCAGGGTCACCATGCCTCCCACGCGCTGGGCATCGAGGTCGGCATCGGTTTCATCGTTGATGCGATCGCAGTCTTGCTCCACCGCCAGCAGCAGTCGTTCGGCAAGGTCCAGAAATTCTTGGTCGGTCATTACAATTCGCTTATGTTGAAAGCCTCGCAAATTCTAGTCAGGTGCATTGCCCTTGGGGCCTGTGCGGCGTCCCTTGCGGCCTGTGGGCAGAAGGGGCCTCTGTTCCTGCCCAGCTCGCCAGCCGCCAGCCACCGCGCCACGCTGCCGCAGACCCTGGGCATCTCCAGCCCGGCCGAGCGGGCAACGCCCGCACCGGCGCCCACCACCTTGCCGACCGGCCCCTCCAATGCAGCCGTCGAGGAAAGCTCCACGCCCACGGGCGCCTCGGACTCCCGCAGGCCACAGGCCGACTGACGCGGCAGCCGCACTGCGGCTTGATGCACGTCAACCCCGCTGCATGGCATGGCGCTTAGAGTGACCGCATCTTGTCCCTCGACAACCCGCCATGCCCGTAGAGCTTTACCGAGACAAAAACCACGCCTGCCTGATGTTCACCGACCTCATCGAGGAAGATGGACAGGCCATACAGGCCAACCAGTTCCTCATCGTCGATGACGACACGGGCGCCATCATCGACCCGGGCGGCAATCTCGCGTTCAACGAGCTGTTCATGGGCATGTCGCGGCATTTCGCGCCGCACAAGCTTTCCTATCTGATTGCCTCCCACGCCGATCCCGACATCATTGCCTCGCTGGATCGCTGGATGACCAGCACCAAGGCCCAGCTGGTGATCTCGCGCATCTGGGAGCGCTTTGCGCCCCACTTCACCAAGGTCGGCAAGACCGAGAACCGCGTGATCGGCGTGCCGGACGCCGGCGGCCGGCTGCCGCTGGGCCGCCATGAGCTGCACCTGCTGCCCGCCCACTTCCTGCATGCCGAGGGCAACTTCCACTTCTACGATCCCGTCAGCCGCATCCTGTTCACGGGCGACCTGGGCGTGTCCCTGATGAACGGCATCGAGGCACAGGAGCCGGTGACCGATCTGGTGCCGCACATCGCGCGCATGGAAGGTTTTCACCGCCGCTACATGGTCTCCAACAAGATCCTGCGGCTGTGGGTGCAGATGGCGCGCCAGCTGCCCATCGACATGATCGTGCCCCAGCACGGCGCGCCCATCATGGGCGCCAAGGCGATTGCCGACCTGTTCAACTGGCTGGAAGGCCTGCAGTGCGGCATTGATCTGTTCGACCAGCGCAACTACCAGTTGCCCATGGCGGACATCGACCCCGTCACCCGCCAACTGCGCCCTGCCCTGCGCGCCGTCGCGGGCTAGCTTCTGGCGCGCCGGCGGCGCAGTGCATGGGCCACACGCCAGCCCAGCAGCAGCGCAAGAATGGCGGCGTATACGCCGACCTCGGCGAAGTTGTTCTTGCCCGCGCGCATCCAGAAGAAATGCAGCAGGGCCAGCGGCGCCACCGCATAAATGCAGCGGTGCAGCCATTGCCAGCGCTTTGCGCCCATGGCCCGGAGCACACGGTGCGGCGATGTGGCGGCAAGCGCGGTCAGCAAGAGCAGGGCCGCAAAGCCCACGAGGATGAACGGGCGTTTGGGGATGTCGAGCACGATCTCGCCCCAGTCCAGCCCCATGTCGAACCACGCATAGCACAGCAGGTGCAGCACGGCGTAGAAGAACACATACAGGCCCAGCATGCGCCGAAAGCGCGCCAGCGCCGTCAGCCCCAGCGCCTGGCGCAGCGGTGTCACGGCCAGCACCACGCAAAGAAAGCGCAGCGTCCAGTCGCCCGTGGAGCGCAGCAGGGCCTCGGCCGGATTGGCGCCAAGAGTGTTCAGGATGGCTCCGGCCAGCAGCCACGCAAACGGCAGCAGGCACACAAGAAACACCAGCGGCTTGGCCGCCCGGTGCAGCAAAAGGCGCTGTAACACCGTCATTGCATGGGCCGCATCAATAGAACTTCTTCAGATCCATGCCCGTGTAGAGCTGGCCGACCTGGGCTTCGTAGCCGTTGAACAGCAGCGTCTTGCGCTTCTTGGCGAACAGGCCATCCTCGCCAATGCGCCGCTCCGTGGCCTGGCTCCAGCGCGGGTGCGGCACGTCCGGATTCACATTGGAATAAAAGCCGTACTCGTTGCGCGCCGCCTTGTTCCAGGCCGTGCCCGGCTCCTTGTCGGTCAGGCGGATGGCAACGATGCTCTTGGCGCTCTTGAAGCCGTATTTCCACGGCACGACCAGCCGCACGGGCGCGCCATTCTGGTTGGGCAGCACTTCGCCATACATGCCGAAGGCCAGCAGCGTCAGCGGGTGCATGGCTTCATCAAGGCGCAGCCCCTCGGTGTAAGGCCAGTCCAGCACGCCGCTGCGCAGGCCCGGCATCTGCGCCTTGTCGGCCAGGGTCACGAATTCCACGTACTTGGCACTGCCCAGCGGCTGCACCTTGCGCAGCAGCTCGGCCAGGGAATAGCCGACCCAGGGAATCACCATGGACCAGCCTTCCACGCAGCGCAGCCGGTAGATGCGCTCTTCCAGCGGTGCGAGCTTGAGCAGCGCATCCAGGTCCAGTGTCTGCGGCTGCTGGACCAGGCCTTCGATCTTCACTGTCCACGGCCGCGTCTTGAGCGTGTGGGCGTTCTTGGCAGGATCGTCCTTGTCCAGGCCGAATTCGTAGAAGTTGTTGTACTGCGACGCATCGGCATAGGCGGTGACGCGCTCCATGGAGTTCGCACCCGGCACCTGCGAAGGCACGGAAGCCAGCGCCGCCAGCTTGCCGGGGCGCTGCACGCCTGCCGCCCAGCCCGGCAAGGCGGCACCGGCCGAACCTGCGGCCAGGTACTGCAGCCAGGCCCGGCGCTGCAGGTAGCTCGCCCGGGGCGTGATTTCGCTGCCTTGCGGATGTTGGAAGCCGTTGTCGTGGGAGCGGATCAGCATGGGAATCTCCGAAAGTGCCTGCTGCGGCAGGGGTACCGGGCGGCATGACGATTGGGAGCCTTGCAGGCCCGCGCAAGTTCCATGCTACGCCCCAGCCTCAACTGCCATGAAAAAGAGCCGGATACAAAAAGGGCTGCATGCGCGCCGGCGCATGCAGCCCTTTGTTCGGCGGCGGTCCGAATCAGCAGCGGATCACAGCTCGCCGTAGCTGTGCAGTCCCGACAGGAACATGTTCACGCCCAGGAAGGCGAAGGTGGTGATGGCCAGCCCGCCCAGCGCCCACCAGGCGGACACGGTGCCGCGCAGGCCCTTGACCAGGCGCATGTGCAGCCAGGCCGCGTAGTTGAGCCAGACGATCAGCGCCCAGGTTTCCTTGGGGTCCCAGCTCCAGTAGCCGCCCCAGGCCTCGGCCGCCCACAGCGCGCCCAGCACGGTGGCGATGGTGAAGAAGGCAAAGCCCACGGCGATGGACTTGTACATCACATCGTCCAGCAGCTCGAAGCTGGGCAGCCGCTCGGCGATGCGCTTGCGCGCCAGCAGGATGCCGGCCACGATCAGCGCCGAGACGCCGAAGTACACCATCCAGTAGCTGCCGCCGTTGTCGGTCGCACCCTTGCGGAAAACGATGGGCTCGAAGCACAGCACCACGCCCAGCATCCACAGCGGGGCGAGCTTGTACCAGCGCGTCTCCGTGGCCTGCTGCTTGATGAGGTAGGCGAAGGAGACCATGGCAGCCAGCGCGAAGGTGCCGTAGCCGATGAAGTTGGCCGGCACATGCAGCTTCATCCACCAGCTCTTGAGCGCCGGCACCAGGGGCTGGATCTCGTGCGCCTCGCGCACCAGCGTGTACCACAGCAAAAAGCCCACGGCCGCGCTGACCACCAGCATCACGAAGCCACCCAGGGCGCGCGTGTCGTAGTGCTGTTCGTAGTACAGATAGAACAGCGCCGTCATCCAGCAGAACATGACGAACACTTCATAGAGGTTGCTGACCGGGATGTGCCCCACGTCAGGGCCGATCAGATAGCTCTCGTACCAGCGCACCATGGTGCCCACCAGCGCCAGCGTCACGGCCAGCCAGGCCAGGCGCGAGCCCAGCAGCGACAGCGCCATGCCCTCGCCCCGCGCAAACATGCCGATCCAGTAGAAGACGGTGCTGATGAAGAACACCATGCTCATCCAGAGGATGGCCGACTGGCTGGACAGGAAGTACTTGAGGCCGAACACCGTGTCCGAGCGCGCCAGCTGCGCCCCCTCCGGCCCCTGGTACAGCGCAATGGCCAGCAGCGACAGCCCGGCCACCACCAGCATCAGCGCCCGCAGCGAGCGCCAGAACCAGCCCAGCCAGATGGCCGCGGGAATGGTGCCGACCAGGATGCACTTCTCGTAGACGTCCATGTACTCGCCATAGCGCTGCAGCGCATAGAGCAGCCCCGCCGCCACGAGGGCCGCAAACACCCAGTCGAACCAGTTGCGGCGGGCGAAGAAGCCCTCGTTGAGCGTCAAAGTCGTCGTGGTGGCGGTGTTCATGCGGAACCTCCGGGGGGTTTCTTGTGGATGGGCTCGGCGCCTATCAGCTTGCCGGCCAGCATGGCGAATTCTCTATCACCATCGAGCGTTTTGCGATTGGTGGACAAGGCCATTTCGGCATGGCTTTGGCCATCGCGAGGCGTGAGCCAGATCCAGATGCGGCGGTCGCGCACGTACAGCATGCAGAACACGCCGATGATGAGAAACAGGCAGCCCAGATACACCACGTTCTTGCCCGGTGCACGCGCCACCTGGAACACGCTGGCCTGCACCTGCTTGAAGTCCTGCAGCATGAAGACCATGGGCACGGGGTAGAACTGCGCGTCGCTGAGCGAGAACACGGCCTGTGTCATGAAGGACTGCGTCTGCTCGCTGGGCTCCAGCGGTGCCTGGCCGGCCTGGGCCCGCACGATCTGGGCCATCTCGAACAGCACGCCATTGAGAATGCGCACCAGCACCTCGCCCGCGCGTTCACGCTCGGCCGCGGGCACATTGCTTTCCATGAAATCGGAGATGGCCTGCAGCCCGCCCAGTGGCTTGCCATCGGGACCCTTCTTGTCGGTCTGTCCCGCGAACAGCTCCAGCGCCTTGGTGGCCGACTGCGCCAGCGCACCGCTCAGCTCGGAGCGCGAGGAATCGATGGCCTTGGCCACATAGGCCCGGGCCGCCTGCTCGCGCAGTTTGGGATCCTGCAGCGCACTGCGCAGGCGCAGGAAGGTGCCCATTTCGCTTTCGGGGTCGGCGGGAATGCGCAGATAGCGCATGGCGTCGGCCTGGTTTTCGCGCACGCCCAGCAGGAACACGCGCTGGCCGTCGCCCGTGTCCACGGGCAGCATGTAGTTCTGGAACTCGCGCGCCTGGCCCGCGGCATCGCGCAGCTTGTAGCGGATGCTGGGGCCGATGTTGCGCAGCTCCTTCTTGGTCACGGTCTTGTGGGCCGCGCCCAGGCGCTCGTCGATGGCCTGCTTCAGGTCCACCTTGCGCACATCGGTGGCGCTGCCACTGGCGCCGCCCGCACCGCCGAAGTTCTCGACGTTGATGGTGCGCAGCTCGGCAAACTCCAGCGTCAGCGCCTCGTCCTTGCCGTCGGCGAGCTTGCGCGTGAACTGGCTGGAGCCGCCAATCACGCCTTCGACATCGAAGGGCTTGGTCCCGGCCTCCAGCGGCACGGCATGCAGCTTCACCGACGAGCCGCCGTCATCAAAGCTGGACTGGTAGATCTCGATGCCGCGGTAGCTGGCCGGGTGGTTGACCTCGATGCGCTTTTCCAGCTTCTCGCCCGTGGCCTTGTCGTGGATGACGACCTCGCTGGCAAACAGCTTGGGCATGCCCGTGGAGTAGTACTCGACGATGAACTTCTTGAGCTCCACCGCAAAGGGCAGCTCCTGCAGCAGCACGCCATCGGACTGCGACAGGATGGCCGTGCCCGCCGTGCCGCCCTCGGTCACCAGCAGGTTGCCGCGGAAGGTGGGGTTGCGTTCGCTCAGCCGGTGCTGCTCGGACACCTCGGAGATCAGGCCACCGCCGGTATAAGGTGTTTTGCCTCCCAGCCACATCTGCGCACGCACGATAAGGTCACCGTCGAACAGCCCCCCCAGGCAGATCAGCACGATGGCGCCATGGGCGGCGATGTAGCCCAGCTTGTGGGCCGCGCCCGCCTTGGCCGCCAGCATCCAGCCCGTGCCGGGACCGGCCGCCGTATCGCGCTGCTGCAGCCGCACCTTCCAGCCGCCCGACACCAGCTGCTGGCCCAGGCGCCTGGCGGCTTCCTCGGTGCTGCCGGGCACCACATTCTGCGCACGGTGGCTGAAGGCCTTGAGGCTTTGCTCGCGAACGTTTTCCTTGAAATTGCGCAGATCGGCCAGGTATTTGGGCGCATGGCGTGCCACGCACAGCGAGGTGCTGATCACCAGAAAGGCCAGGATCAGCAGGAACCACCAGGCGCTGTAGACCGCATTGAGCTTGAGCGCAAGAAACAGCTGGGCCCAGAACGGTCCGAACTGGTTGACGTAGTTGCCCACCGGCTCATGCTGCTTGAGCACGGTGCCGATCACCGAGGCAATGCAGATGACCGTCAGCAGCGAGATCGCAAAGCGCATCGATGCCAGCAGCTCCAGCATCGCGCGCGCGGCCTGCGGGCGGGGGGAGGCAAGAGCGGCACCGGAAGAGTTGTCTGACATGAAGAGCGAAAAACCAAAACCCGAATGAAAAAAGCGGGACCATCTGCATTCATGCGATGGACCCGCCTGGCTTGGGGCGTCTATAGGGCAATAGGTTCCCGGTGATTACCCTGGGAACCGCATCGGTTCCGGGAGCACATCAACGCAGGCCAGCGATGTAGTCTGCCACGGCCTTGATTTCGCGATCGTTAAGCTTGGCAGCAACCTGCGTCATCTGAATGCTATTGCCGCGCTTGCCGTCACGGAAGGCCGTGAGCTGGGTGGTGGTGTAGTCGGCGTGCTGGCCGGCCAGACGCGGGTACTGGGCCGGGATGCCGGCGCCGTTGGGGCTGTGGCAGCCTGCGCAGGCGGCGATGTTGCGCTCCTGGATGCCACCACGGTAGATGCGCTCGCCCATGGCCACCAGGTCCTTGTCCTTGGCAAAGCCGTCCTTGGGCTTTTGCGCATGCAGCCAGGCGGCGATGTTCTTCATGTCAGGCTCGCTGAGCATGCTGGCAAAGCCCTTCATCACCGGGTCCTTGCGCTTGTCGTCCTTGAACTCCAGCAACTGCTTGACCAGGTACTCGGGATGCTGGCCGGCAAGCTTGGGCTGGATGGGCACCGTCGAATTGCCGTCGGCCGCATGGCATGCCGCGCAGACGGCGGTGTAGCTGGCCTCGCCCTTCGCCAGATCGGCCTTGGCCGCCTTCGGCTGAGCCGGGGCAGCAGGTGCCTCGCCAGCGGAGAAAGCGGGAAAGGCGGGGGCTGCAGCAAGAATGGCAGCCGTCAGCAAAGAGGCAAGCAACTTCATATCGAGGGCGTGGTTCTGTTGTTGAAAGCGCAAAATTCGGCGGATTCTACAATGGGGCCCCCTGTGATTGATATCGTCAGGAACCCTGCTTTCGCCCCTGCGCGCAGAGGAAGACACATTCCTTGATCGTGGTCACAAACTGGCCACGGATCCGGTGCGGAACATGTGTTTTTCGCAACCCAGCATATCGATCTGTGCCAGCGCGGCAATAAGGGCTCTACCCATGTGGCGCGCAATACCACACCCCTTCTTTCCCGGATTCCAGGTCCCTCGCCCGCCTCAGCCCGCGCCGAAGCGGCTTTCGGCCTGCCTGCGGAATTCCGAGGGCGTCATCCCCTTGATTTCAAGGAAGCGCCGGTTGAAGTTGGCCAGATTGCTGAAGCCGACCTGAAAACAGATATCGGCGATGAAGCAATCGGTCTGCATGAGCAGATGGCAGGCACTGTTGATGCGCACGCGGCTGACAAAGTCGGTGAAGCTGTTGCCTGTGGCACGGCGAAAGAAACGGCTGAAGCGGCTTTCGCTCATGCCCAGTTCGGCCGCCACGTCCGCCAGGCTCAGCGGCTCGTTCACGCGCGCCATGATGCGGTTGACCACCTCGTTGATCTGGTCCACCTGGGCCTCGGCCTGCACGCCCTGCATCTGCACGGCCGACAGCAGCCGGTAGTCGGTGCATTCGGAAAGATCGGACAGCAGATCACAAAAGGCCGTGAAGCGGCGCATGCCGCGCGCACCCCGGACCGCCTCCCAGTGCACGCGCGCTGCCTCGGCCATGCCGAAGAACTCGATGCCGTGGCGCGCGCGGTCCAGCAGCTGCAGCACCTCGCGCATCTCGGGGATCTGCTCGGCCGCACGGGCAATGGGATCGTGGTTGAACAGGATGACGAGATCGCGTTCGGGCGCGCCGGCCTCGGGCACGTCGAACGATATCCAGTTGTGCGGCAGGCGCGGCCCGCACAGCACGAGGTGGCCCGGCTCGAACGGCCCTATCCAGTCACCCACGAAGGCACGGCCCGAGGTGTGGGTGATGAGATGCAGCTCGTACTCGTCATGGAAATGCCAGCGCACCAGCGGACTCGGGAAACCATGCGCCAGGCAGCGCACCAGGCCACTGCCCTCCACGTCTTCATAGCCGAGGGCGGGCGTGCGGACAAAGTCGCGCTCCAGTTCGGGATGGCGCTGGCGCGGCGGGCGGCGGCGTGTGCTGGGCATGGCAGTCGGTCAATCAGGGACGATGAGACGGGCACAGGGCGCACGGTAACACCGGCGGCCGCTACGCCCTGTGGTGCTGCTGCGCCTGCGCAGCATCCAGGCCCGCAAGCGCGGCATCCAGCTCCGCACGCCAGGGCGGCTGGGCGCCGGCGCGCGTGCAGTTGAGCGCGGCTGCCGTGGCCGCAAAGCGCAGCACCTCGCGCCACGCGGCATCTGGCAGGGACTGCAACTGCTGCGCCTGCTTCACGCCGCGCTCGAGCAACGCCACGGACAGTGCCGCGCCAAAGGTGTCGCCCGCGCCGATGGTGTCCGCCAGCGGCACTGCAGGCGGGCGCACCGACAGCGGAGCGCGGCCTGCGCGCAGCAAGGTGGCGCCCTCGGCCCCCTGCGTGAGCACCACGGCCCTGGGCCCGCGCGACAGCCAGCTCCCGGCAGCCTCCAGCACCGGCTGACCGGGCGCGATGAAGGCCGCATCCTCGTCGCTGAGCTTGACCAGGTCGGCCAGGGCCAGCCAGTCCCGGCAGTCGCGCCGGAAGGCCTGCGCATCGCGGATCAGCGTAGGGCGCACATTGGGGTCGAAGACGATGAGGCGCCGACCGCGCTGCGCGGCCACCAGATCCAGGATGCGCGGCCCCGCCGGCGCATGCAGCAGCGCGATGGAGCCGAACTGCAGGATGCGGCATTCGTCCGGCAACTTCGGCAGCTCGGCAGGCGCCCACAGCGTGTCGGCCGTGCCCTGCATGTAGAAGGCATAGCGGTTGGTGTGTTCGCCGCGCTCCACAAAGGCCAGCGTGCTGGGCGCGCTGCAGCGCTGCACCAGGCGCATGTCCACGCCGTTGCGCTGCAGGTGCGCGAACAGGCGCTCGCCAAAGAGGTCCTCCGAGAGCTGCGAGACAAGGCCCGTGGCCTGCCCCAGCCGCGCCGCCGCGATGGCGCCATTGGCGGGCGCCCCGCCCTCATGGCCCTGGAAGGCCAGGCCACCCGTGGCGGTGAAATCGATCAGGGCCTCGCCCACGATGGCTATGCGCATGTCAGCTCCGCCTTGTGCATGTTTCGGTTCTGTCCACAAATGCCCGTACCCGCTCCGAGGCCCGGCGCACCGACTCCACCAGCTGCGGATGGCCTGCCACCTCGCCCCACAGCAGCGGCTCGGCGCACAGCGAGGCCACGGGATCGGGCGCCGCGCAGATGGCATGCGCCACCGCCGGGTCCATGGCCTGGTCCTGGTACGCATAGGGCAGTGTGCCCCGGTGCCAGCGCTGCAGGAAGGCCAGGAACAGCGCTGGCAGCATGGCCGCGGCATCGATGGCGGCGTTGTCCTCCAGCCGCTCGCGCAGCGTGGGCGCGATGAAGCCGGGGATCTTGGCAAACCCATCGGCCGCCACGCGCTGGTTGGTGTCGCGCAGGGCCGCATTGCCAAAGCGCTCCAGCACCGTGTCACGGTAGGCCGGCAGGTCCAGCGGGCTGGGCCGGCCCGGTGCGCAAAGGCAGGCGATCACATCCCGGGTCACGTAGTCCCAGGCCATCTGGCGTATCGCGGGCACGGCGCAGCCTTCGTGGATATGCTCCAGGCCCGCCAGCGTCCCGGCCCAGGCGATGCAGCTGTGGCTGGCGTTGAGGATGCGGATCTTGGCCTCTTCGTAAGGCGCCACTGAGGGCACCAGCTCCACGCCCACCGTCTGCCAGGCGGGGCGCCCGGCAATGAAGCGGTCCTCGATCACCCATTGCGTGAAGCGCTCGGCCATCACCGCGGCCTCGTCGTCGCGGCCGGTGGCGGCCAGCACGCGCGCGCGCAGCTCCGGTGGCGGGCGGGGAGTGATGCGATCGACCATGGCGTTGGGGCAGCTGGTATGCCGCTGTGCCCAGTCGGCCAGCCCATGCAGCTGTGCCTGGCGCATGAAGGCCAGCAGGCCGGCGCGCAGGCGGTCGCCGTTGTGGCGCAGGTTGTCGCAGCTCAGCAGCGTGACGGGGCCGGCATCGGTGGCGCGGCGCGCCTGCAGGATGGCGCAGAGCACGCCATAGAGGGTGGTCCCCGCCTCGCCCCGGCGTGCGCGCTCCAGGTCCTGCGCCAGATCGGGATGCGCGGCGTCGAGCGCTCCCTGACCATCCAGGCAGTAACCGGCCTCGGTGACCGTGAAGGAGATGATGCGGGTGGCCGGCCAGGCGCCCCGCTGCACGACGGCGGCCAGCCCGGGCGCGTACGGAATCACCTCGCTCAAGGCATCCATCCACTGGTAGTGCACCGTGCCGTTGGGTGCAATCGTCTCCAGCGTGTAGGCACCGCCTTGTCGCACCAGGGCGTCCAGCGTCTGCGCCATGTCAGGGCGCAGGTTGGCGCCCACCAGCGCCCACTGCGTGTCGCCCGCATCCATCAATCGCTGCTGGTAGGCAGCCTGGTGCGCGCGATGGAAAGAGCCCAGCCCCAGGTGCAGCACCGTGGGGCGGGAAAGGGATGGGGCAGTCGCGTTCATGGTGTCCCGGACAAAGGGATGGGAAGAGACGGAAAGAAGAAGGCAGGGCTCGGCCGCCAGGCTCAGCAGGCCGCCAGCGCACGGCCATCGCGGTCGAACAGATGGAGCATGCAGCCCGGGTCGAGGGACACCCTCACCCCATCGCCCACGGCCAGCGGCATGCGCTCGGTCTGGCGTGCCACCAGCGGCACGCCGGCCACATCCACATGGACCAGCGTGTCGGCACCCAAGGCTTCGATCAGGTCCACGCGCCCCTGGACGCCAGCCCCATCACCGGGACCTGCATCTGCCCGGGACAGGCGCAGCGCCTCGGGGCGTATGCCCAGCGTGCCGTCCCGCGGCAAGCGCCCCTGCGTGCTGGCCGACAGGCCCGGCACGGCATGGGCCGCCAGCAGGTTCATCGGCGGCATGCCGATGAACTGCGCGACAAAGCGGTTGGCCGGGCGGTCATAGAGTTCCAGAGGAGAGCCCACCTGCTCTATGGCGCCGTCGCGCATCACCACCACGCGGTCGGCCAGGGTCATGGCCTCCACCTGGTCGTGCGTCACATAGATGGTGGTGGCGCCCAATGCACGGTGCAGCTTGAGGATTTCCACGCGCGTGTTGCCGCGCAGCGCCGCATCCAGATTGGACAGCGGCTCGTCGAACAGGAAGACCTTGGGCTCGCGCACGATGGCGCGTCCGATGGCCACGCGCTGGCGCTGCCCGCCCGACAGCTCGCCCGGGCGGCGCTCCAGGCAGGCCGTGAGATTGAGCGTTTCTGCCGCCCGGCCGACCTTGCGCAATATCTCCTTGCGCGGCACGCCCGCCAGGCGCAGCGCAAAGGACATGTTGTCGTACACGCTCATGTGCGGGTACAGCGCATAGCTCTGGAACACCATGGCCAGATCGCGCCGGCCCGAGGGCGCGTGCGTGATGTCGCGCCCATCGAGCAGCAGATGGCCCGCGCTGACGGACTCCAGCCCCGCGATCAGGCGCAGCAGCGTGGATTTTCCGCAGCCCGAGGGGCCGACGAAGACGATGAACTCGCCGCGCTCGATGGCGAGGTCCACGCCACGGATGATGTGCGCCTCGCCAAAGCTCTTGCGCATGTCTTGCAGTTGCAGATAGGCCATGGTTTTCTTGGTTTGAAGAGCGGCTACTTGACGGCGCCGAAGGTCATGCCCTGCACCAGTTGCTTCTGGCTGAACCAGCCGAACACCACGATGGGCGCGATGGCCAAAAGCGAGGCGGCCGAAAGACGGGCCCAGAACAGCCCCTCGGGGCTGGAGTAGGAGGCGATCAGCGTGGCCAGCGTGCCGGCGCGCGCGCTGCTGAGGTTGAGCGACCAGAAGGCCTCGTTCCAGCTCAGCACCAGACACAGCAGGCCCGTGGAGGCAATGCCGCCCAGCGCCAGCGGCAGCACCACATGGCGGAACTCGGCCCACAGGCCGGCGCCATCCATGCGCGCGGCTTCGAGGATCTCGTGCGGGATGTCCTTGAACGCGCTGTAGAGCATCCACACCATGATGGGCAGGTTGGACAGCGTGAAGACCACGGTCAGCACCGTGAGCGTGTCCAGCAGGCCGGCGCCCTGGGCCAGCACGTAGATGGGCAGCAATGCGCCCACGGCGGGCATCATCTTGGTGGACAGCATCCACATCAGCACATCGCGTGTGCGCCGCGTGCGAAAGAAGGCCATCGAGTAGGCGGCGGGCACGGCGATGGCCAGGCCCGCCAGGGTGGACCCCAGGCTGGTGACCAAGGAGTTGCGCGCGTGCAGCAGGTAGTTGCTGCGCTGCTGCACCTCGCCGAAGTTGGCCAGCGTGGGCTCGAACACGAACAGCGGCGGCACGGCAATGGCCTGCAGCTCGGTCTTGAACGCGGTCAGGAACAGCCAGCCCAGCGGAAAGAACAGCAGCAGCGCCAGCGCCCAGGCCGCGGCGGCACGCAAGGCGGTGGAAAGTGAAGGGGCCGTCATGCGCTCAGTCCAGGCTCTTGCCGACGATGCGGATCAGGAAGACGGCAACGATGTTGGCCAGCACCACGGCGAACAATGCCCCCGCAGAGGCCACGCCCACGTCGAAATGCATCAGCGACTGCTTGTAGATGAGATAGGTGAGGTTGGTGCTCTCGTTGCCCGGGCCGCCCGCCGTGGTGATGGCGATCTCCGCAAACACGCCCAGCAGGAAGATCATCTCGATCATCACCACCACCGCCATCGGGCGGGCCAGATGGGGCAGCGTGAGGTGGTGGAAACGTTGCAGGGCATTGGCGCCGTCCATGCGCGCCGCCTCCATCTGCTCGCGGTCCAGCGACTGCAGCGAGGTGATGAAGATCAGGCAGGCAAAAGGCAGCCACTGCCAGGACACCATGATGACCACGGACAGCAGCGGCACCTCGGTCAGCCAGTCCACAGGCTCCAGGCCCAGCGCCCTGCACAGGCTGGCCAGCACGCCGTAGATGGGATTCATCATCATGTGCTTCCACAGCAGCGCGTTGACGGCGGGCATCACGAAGAAGGGCGAGATCAGCAGCACGCGCACCATGCCGCGGCCCGGAAATGGCTCGTTGACCAGCAGCGCCAGCAGCACGCCCAGCACCACGGTGATCGACACCACGCTGGCCAGGAACACCAGGGTCTGGCGCACGGCGGGCATGAAGTCCGGGTCGGTGACGAAGAACTCGTAGTTGCGCAGGCCCACGAAGGGGTGGCCGCCCGGCTGCATGAGGTTGTAGTCGACGAACGAGAAATACACCGTCATCAGCAGCGGCACCAGCATCCAGCACAGCAGCACGGCCACGGCGGGAGCCATGAGCGCGCGGGGCAGCAGGCGCGTCATGGGCGCGGGGCTTGGTCGAAGCATCGAGGCAGCCATCACTTGTAGTAGCCGCTTTTCCTCATCTCGCGGTCCGCCAGGGTCTGCGAGGTCTTGAGCGCCTGCTCCACCGTGGCTTTGCCCGACAGCGCCGCACTGACTTGCTGCCCCACGGCAATGCCTATGGCCTGGAACTCGGGGATGGCCACGTACTGCACGCCGATGTAGGGTGAGCGCGGCTCGGTCGCATCGCTCAGGCTCACGCTGTCGATGGCGCTTTTCTCGGCGCCGGCAAAGTCCGCGACCTTCTGGAACTCGGCGCTCGCATAGGTGGACTGCCGCGTGCCCGTGGGAACGGCGCGCCAGCCATGCTCGCGCGCCACCAGCTGCACATACTCCTTGGAAGTGGCCCATTTGATGAAGGCCTGGGCCGCATCCACCTTCCTGGAGCTGGCGGGAATGGCCAGGTTCCAGGTCCACAGCCACGTCGCCCCCTTGGGCGTGGAAGCCACGGGAGCGGCCGCATACGCCACCTTGCCGGCCACCTTGGACTGCCGTGGATCGCCCACGAACGAGGCCGCAATGCTGGCATCGACCCAGGCCGCGCACTTGCCCTCGTTGAACAGCGCCAGGTTCTCGTTGAAGCTGTTGGCCGATGCGCCGGGCGGCCCGTAGGCCTTCAGCAGCTCCACATAGAAACCCACCGCCTTCTTCCAGGCCGGTGTGTCCAGCTGCGGCTTCCATTGCATGTCGAACCACTGGCCACCGTGGGTGTTGACCATGGTGGTGACCAGGGCCATGTTGTCACCCCAGCCCGGCTTGCCGCGCAGGCAGATGCCGTAGACGCCAGCCTTGGGATCATGGGCCTTGGCGGCAAATTCCAGCACCTGCTCCCAGCTCGGCTGCGCGGGCATGGTGAAACCCGCCTTTTCGGCCAGATCACGGCGGTACATGAGCATCGATGCCTCGCCATAGAACGGCAGGGCGTGGAGCCTGCCTTCGTGCGACAGGCCCTTGCGGATGGAAGGCAGCAAGTCGTCTGCGTCATAGGCGGCATCGGTGGCAATCGGCAGCAGCCAGCCATTCCTCGACCAGATCGGCACCTCGTACAGGCCCACCGTCATCACGTCGAACTGGCCGCCCTTGGTGGCGATGTCGGTGGTCACGCGCTGGCGCAGCATGCCCTCTTCCAGCGTGACCCATTTGAGCGTGATGCCGGGATGGGCCTGCTCGAAGCGGGCAGAGAGTTTCTGCATCTCGATCATGTGGCCGTTGTTCACGGTCGCAATCACGAGTTCGGTGTCGGCCTGTGCGCCGGCGGCCGATGCGGCCACCGCCAGCGCCGCGCCCGCCCTGAGCAAGCTGTGCATGTCTGTCTCCTTCGCAATGAATGCTGTGGTCTTCGCGGTCCATCCCTGCCGCTGGTGACCGATTGTGGGGACAGGCCTGCGGGTGCATTGGTACGGGCAGCCCGGCCGCCGATACTTCTATGCACATGCCTGGCTAGAGATATCCCTGATCTGCGCAACACACTATCTGCGAGCAGCGGTCTGGCGGGAGCCGCTCCTAGAATGCTGGCCATGACTTCCAGCGAGCAGACCATGGCCATGCAGATCGCCCCGGTTCCTCCCAGCGCCCTGGGCGAATCGCCCTTCTGGCACCCCGCTGATCGCCGGCTCTACTGGTGCGATATCCAGGGCCTGCGCATCCATGCCTGGGACCCGGCCAGCGGCCAGCAGCAAAGCTGGGCCACGCCCAGCGAGCCCGGCTGCTGCGCGCCCACGGACCAGGGCCGCATCGTCATCGGCCTGCGAGACGGCTTCGGCCTGCTGGAGCCGGCCACCGGCCACATCACCATGCTGGCCGGCCTGGACCACGATCCACGCCAGTTCCGCCTCAACGACGGCCGCTGCGACCGAGCCGGCCGCTTCTGGGCGGGCTCCCTGTTCGCGCCCAAGACCGCGCCCGAGGCGGCACTGTGGTGCCTGCGCGCGGTGGACAACGGCGGCTACGCGGTCCAGCGCATGGCAGGCGACTGCACCACGGCCAACGGGCTGGCCTTCAGCCCCGACGACGCATGGCTGTACTGGGCCGACACGCCCGCACACCGCATAGACCGCTTTGCCTTCGACCTGGACACCGGCACGCTGGGCGCCCGCGCACTGTGGAAGGCCTTCGCGCCCCGCACGCAAGGGCGCCTGTACGGCGGCCGGCCCGATGGTGCCTGCGTCGACACCCGGGGCCACTACTGGGTGGCCATGTACGAAGGCGGCTGCGTGCTGCGGCTGGACCCGCAGGGCGAAGTCGTGCAGCGCATCGAGACGCCCGTGCGCTGCCCCACCATGGTCTGCCTGGGCGGAGAAGACCTGCGCACGCTCTACATCACCTCCGCCGCGCACGGCCGCCCCGAGGAAGAACGCCGGGCCGCCGTGCCTGCCGGGGCGCTGATGCATTGCCGCGTCGAGGTGCCAGGGCTGCCGGTCAACTGCTTCCGGGAGGCGTAGAGCGGGGCCAGGCCCTCAGGCCATCAGGCCCGCAGCCGCTGCAGCAGGCCGGCGGTGGAGGCGTCCAGCCCCGCCATGTCGCCATTGCCCAGGCGCAGCTGAAGGTCACGCGCCAGCAGCTTGCCCAGCTCCACCCCCCATTGGTCGAAGCTGTTGATGCCCCACAGCGCGCCGGCCACGAACACGCGGTGCTCCTGCAGCGCAACCAGCGCGCCCAGCGCCGCAGGCGTGAGCGCGTCCAGCAGCAGGAAGCTGCTGGGACGGTTGCCGGGGAAATGGCGGTGCCCGTCGTCGCTGGCGCGCCCCTGCATCAGGGCCTGGGCCTGGGCCAGCGCGTTGGCCAGCAACTGTTCCTGGTGGCCTGGCAAGGTGTGCGAAGCCTGCTTCACCGCAATGATCTCCAGCGGCACGATGTCGCTGCCCTGGTGCAGCATCTGGAAGAAGGCATGCTGCCCATCCGTGCCGGGCTCACCCCAGAGCACGGGTGCCGAGCCCAGCGCCAGCGGCCGGCCCTGCCGGTCCACGCGCTTGCCGTTGCTCTCCATCTCCAGTTGCTGCAGATAGGCCGGCAGGCGCCGCAGGCCTGCGTGGTAGGGCGCGATGCAGCGGCTGCCAAAGCCCAGCAGATTGCGGTACCAGACGTCGAGCAGGCCCAGGCGCACGGGCAGATTGGCCTGCAGCGGCGACGTGCGGAAATGCATGTCCATGGCGTGCGCACCGGCCAGCATGGCGCGAAACGCGGCAGCGCCTACGGCAACGGCCACCGGCAGTCCGATGGACGACCACAGCGAATAGCGCCCGCCCACCCAGTCCCAGAAGCCGAAGGTGGTGGTGATGCCCATCTGCGCCGCCGCAGCGGCATGGGTGGTCAGCGCGACGAAATGGCGGGACACCTCGCTGCCGCCGTTTGCGTGGAACCAGTCGAGTGCGCTGCGCGCATTGGTCAGCGTCTCCTGCGTGTTGAACACCTTGGAGGCCACGATGAACAGCGTGCTGCGCGGCTGCAGGCCCACGAGCACGGCCTGCAGCGCGTGGCCATCCACGTTCGAGACGAAGTGCATGCGCCGGCGCGCATCGCCCAGGCCTTGCAGCGCCTGGACCGCCATCTGCGGCCCCAGACCCGATCCGCCTATGCCCATGCACACCACGTCGGTGATATCCGCATCCGCACGCACGCGCTCGGCATAGGCCAGCATGGCATCCAGCGTCTCGTGCACCTGGGCCAGCGCCCAGGCCAGACCCGGCGGCGCATTGCCGGGCGGATGGCGCAGCAGCGTGTGCAGCGCCGCACGCCCCTCGGTGGAGTTGACGGCCTCGCCCGCGAACATGGCGTCGCGCTGGCGCTCCACCTCGCAATCGCGGGCCAGCTGCAGCAGCAGGTCTTCGGCCTGCGCGTCCCACAGATTCTTGGACAGGTCCGCAAAGCAGTGCGGAGCCTCCTGGCTGAAGCGCGCGAACCGGGCGGGGTCAGAGGCGAAGGCACCGCGCAGGTCGAAATCGGGCATCACGGCCCGGGCGTGGTTTTGCAAAAGAGGCCAGGCGAGGGCGTGATCGCAACGGATAAGCATGGGGTTCACCGACAGGGCTGCTTGCAGAGAAGTAATCAAATTACAACAATCATCATCTGAAGCTTCAATCAAATGACGTGGTGCCTCTATAATTTATTCGATTTCCTCAAAAATTGGTAACTAAGTTACCAAAATATTCACCTCGGGAGGCAACATGGGTTTCGATCTGGTCTTGTTTGGCGGCACGGGCGATCTGGCATGGCGCAAGCTCATGCCGGCGCTGTTCCAGGCGTTTCGCCACGGCACCCTGCCCGAGGGCGGCCGCATCCTGTGCGTGGCCCGCGATGACCTGAGCGACGACCAGTACCGCGCCCTCATCCAGTCGCGCTTTGACGGCGTCGAGCTGTCCAAGCGCCCCAGCCCCGAGGAATTCGCCCGCTTCGCAGACCTGCTGCACTACCTGCGCATGGACCTGTCGCAGCCCGCCGACTACGGGAAGCTGGCACAGGCGCTGGCCGCGCGCGACGCAGAAACGGTGGTGATGTACGTGGCCACCGCCCCCAGCCTGTTCACCACGGTCTGCGAGCAGATCGCCGCCGTGGGCCTGAACGGCCCGCGCACCCGCGTGGTGCTGGAAAAGCCGCTGGGCCACGACCTGGCCTCCAACCAGGCCATCAATGCCACGCTGCGCAAGGTGCTGCGCGAAGAGCAGGTGTTCCGCATAGACCACTACCTGGGCAAGCCCTCTGTGCAGAACCTTCTGGCGCTGCGCTTTGGCAATGCGCTGTTCGAGCCGCTGTGGCGGCGCGAGACCATTGCCAACATCCAGATCACCATCGCCGAGGAACTGGGCGTGGAAAGCCGGGGCGCGTTCTACGACCAGACCGGCGCGCTGCGCGACATGGTGCAAAACCATGCGCTGCAGCTGCTGTGCGCCATCGGCATGGAGCCGCCGATCAACGCATCGGCCCATGCCATCCGCGACGAAAAGCTCAAGGTGCTGCAGTCGCTCAGGCCCTGGACGCCGGAAACCCTGAGCCAGCACGTGGTGCGCGGCCAGTACCTGGCCGGCGCCAGCCAGGGCCAGCCCGTATCCGCCTACCAGCAGGAAAAAGGCGTGGCGGCGGGCAGCCAGACCGAGACCTTCGTCGCCCTGCGCACCGAGATCTGCAACTGGCGCTGGGCCGGCGTGCCCTTCTACATCCGCACCGGCAAGCGGCTGGCAGGAAGGGACGCGCGCATCGTCGTGAACTTCCGGCCCGTGCCCCACCCGATCTTCCGCTCGCCCCTGTCCGAAGCCAATCGCCTGGTGATCAATCTGCAGCCCAAGGACGGGCTGGAGCTGCACCTGCTGGCACAGGGCGCCACCCAGCAGCAGGCCGAGCCTTCGCTGGCCCCCGTGCACCTGAACCTGGACTTCGACCAGCGCTTCGGTGCCAAGCGCGTGGGCGCCTACGAGCGCCTGCTGCTGGACGTGATCGCCGGCAGGCTGAACCTCTTTGTGCGCAGCGACGAGCAGGAGCAGGCCTGGCGCTGGGTGGAACCCATCCTCCAGCACTGGCGCAGCGACATCTCGGGGCCGCGCGGCTATGCGGCGGGCAGCTGGGGGCCCAGCGCAGCCAGCGCCATGATTGCGAGGGATGGTTTTTGCTGGAGCGAAGAGGTTTAGGCTCCCCCTGAGGCGCTTCGCGCCTTCCCCCTCCCTGCCCGCTTCGCGGGGGAGGGGGACGACAGCTTCGCGGCGGGGCGGCCCTTGCTCGCTGTCTCCGACTTTGGAGTGCGCCAGTTTCGTGCGCCACTCTTTGTCAGCACCGTTGCCTATAGCCCGCTGGGCGCGCCGGTTCCATGGGGGAACCTACAATGAGGCCCCGAGAGACTGACCACACCATGAATCCTGCTGCGCCGGCTGGCGATGCCGCCCCCACTTCCTCCCTGATCGATCCCAAGCTGGCCATGGGCTGGATGCACACGGCGCGCTTTTTGACGACGGCTGCGCAGTTGCACCATCTTCCCAAGGTCGATGTGCCCGAGATCGCGTTCGTGGGCCGCTCCAACGCCGGCAAGTCCACCTGCATCAACACGCTGACGCAGCAAAAGCAGCTGGCCTTCGCCTCCAAGAAGCCTGGCCGCACGCAGCACATCAACCTGTTTTCCCTGGGCAAGCAGGGCGTGACCGACGCCGTGCTGGCCGACCTGCCCGGCTACGGCTATGCCGCCGTCTCGCGCACGGACAAGCAGCGCTGGCAGCGCGTGATGCTGAACTATCTGGTCAGCCGCGAGAGCCTGTCGGCCATCGTGCTGCTGTGCGATCCGCGCCTGGGCCTGACGGAGCTGGACGAAGCCCTGCTCGACGCCATGCGCCCGCGCGTGCAGGAAGGCCTGAAATTCCTCGTGCTGCTGACCAAGGCCGACAAGCTCACGCGCGCCGAGCAGGCCAAGGTACTGTCCATCACGCGGCTCAACGCCGGTGGTGGCGAAGTGCGCATGTTCTCCGCGCTCAAGAAGCAGGGCGTGGACGAGGTGGCCCAGCTGCTGTGGCACTGGAGCCATCCCGAAGGCCTGAATCCGCCGGCGGCCACGGACGGGCCCTCCGACGTCGCGAACGTCACGAACGTCGCAACTGCGACGCCCGCCGCGACCGACAGCCCCCAAGATTAGCGCCTGGAGGCGCTCGTGTAGCCAGCGCCCCGCAAGGAGCGCAACATGGTGACCACCTGCATTCGCGAGCTGCCTCACGGCATCCATCTGCACTGCCGCGTCAGCGGCGAACCCGGCCAGCCACTGCTGCTGTTCCTGCACGGCTTTCCTGAAGGCAGCTTCATCTGGGAAGGCATGCTGGAGCAGTTCGGCACGCAATGGCGTTGCGTCGCCCCCGATCTGCGGGGCTTTGGCCGTTCCAGCCAGCCGGCCGGTGTGGAGCAGTACAAGGCCAAGCACCTGCTGCAGGATCTGGCGGCGCTGATCGCCATCGAAAGCCCTGGCGCACCCGCAGCCTGCGTGATCGCCCACGACTGGGGCGGTGCCCTGGCCTGGGGTCTGGCCAACCGCCATCCCGGGCTGATGCAGCGGCTGATGATCCTCAACGCCCCGCATCCGGGCGCCTTTCTGCGCGAACTGCTGCACAATCCCGTGCAGCAGGCCGCAAGCCAGTACATGCATTTTCTGCGCCGACCTGATGCGCCCACCCTGCTGGCCGCGAACGACTGGCAGCGCATGCTGGGCTTTTTCCGCACGCCGCAGGGCGAGTTGCCCGGATGGCTCACGCCGCAGTTGCAGCAGCGCTACCGCGAGCACTGGGACCTGGGCGTGCAAGGCTCCTGCCACTACTATGGCGCCAGTCCCCTGGTGCCGCCCCGGCCCGAAGATCCGGCCTCAGCCGACGCACTGCGCAACCTGAGGCTGCCGCCCGAGATGCTGGACATCGGCGTGCCCACGCATGTGCTCTGGGGCGACAGCGACCCGGCGCTGCAGCCCGCCCTGGTCGAAGGCCTGGAACCGTGGGTGCCGCGCCTGACGGTGCAGCACCTGGCCGGCACCTCGCACTGGGTCGTGCACGAGCAGCCCGATGCGGTGCGGCAAGCGCTGGAGCAGTTCCTGTCCCGCCCCCTTCAGTAGACCGAAGACTCGCCTTCGGGCCGGGTCTTGAAGCGCCTGTGCACCCAGTAGTACTGGTCGGGCATGGTGCGGATGGCCGCCTCCAGCTCACGGTTCATGCGGGCCGTATCGGCCTCGACATCGTCGGTGGGGAAATCCGTCCAGGCCGGCGTGATCTCGGCCACATAGCCCGTGGGCGTCATGCGCGTGTACATGCCCAGCACCTTGGCCCGGCCCAGGCGCGCGAAGCGCGACAGCGAGGGAATGGTGGCCGCGTTCACGCCGAAGAAAGGCACGAAGACCGAGTCGTTGCGACCGAAGTCCATGTCGGGCAAAAGGTACAGCAAACCGCCCTTGCGCAGGCTGGAGATGATGGGCTTGACCCCGTCGGCGCGGTTGAGCATGCGCACGTCGCCAAAGCGCTGGCGCCCCGACATGAACCACTCATCGACCGCCGGGTCCGGATGGGTGGAGAAGATCGAGGTGAAGGGCCGGGTGGTGTGCAGCGGCAAGGCCAGCCCGCCCGCGTCCATGCTGTAGAAATGCGGCGCGAACAGGATGGTCGGGGTGTCGCCATCGAGCTCATGCACGGCACCCTGCAGCTTCACGCGCTCGGCCACCACCTCGCGCGGCGCCGCCCACAGCCAGCTGCGGTCCAGCCAGGTCTGGCAAAAGACGATGAAGTTGCGGCGCGCCAGATCCACGCGCTGCGCCTCGGTCAGCTCGGGAAAGCACATCGCCAGATTGCGCAGCGCCACCTTGCGGCGCGGCGCGGCCAGCACGAACAGCAGCCGCCCCAGAAACGCACCCAGCCCCCGCAGCCACGGCAGCGGCATCCACGCCAGCGACCGCATCAGCCACACGCCGATGCGCCCGCTCATGCACCCACCTCGCCGGCAGCTGCTTCACGGCGCGGCTGCTTGTAGCGCGCATAGCCCCACAGGTACTGCTGCGGGCATTGGCGGATGGTGTGTTCCATCGCCTCGTTGATCTGCTGCACCGCAGCTTCCAGATTCTCGGACAAGGGCACGGGCAACTCCTCAAGATACAGCGCATAGCCCCGCCCCCAGGACAAGCGCTCACAACGGGCCACGATCACCGCGGCCCCCGTCTGCAACGCCAGGCGCGCCGCCAGCGTCATCGTATAGGCATCACGGCCGAAGAACGGCAACCAGACGCCCTGCCCCTCGGGCGGAACCTGGTCGGGCAGCAGCCCCACGGCCATGCCCTTGCGCAACGCCTTGATCATCTGGCGCACGCCAGCCAGCGTGGTCGGCACGGCCTGCACGCCGGGGCGGTTGCGCGCCGTCTCCATGACGCGGGCCAGCCAGGGCTGGCGCGCGGGCCGGTAAAGAATGGTGATCTCGCCATGCTCGGCCGACCATTGCCGTGCCGCATGCTGCACCGACAGCTCGAAGCAGCCCAGGTGGGGCGTCAGAAAGATGATTCCGCGCCCGGCAGCGTAGGCCCGGCGCACGCATTCCTCGTTGTGCATCTGGCAGCTCGGCTGCCTGCCCATCCACATGCGCGGCAGTTCCGCCACCATGCGCCCCGCGTGCCCCACGGCCGGCGCCACGGCGACGAAGCCGTAGCCGGCCTGGCGGGCATTGGCCAGAAAGCGGCGCCGGTACGTGCCGGAGGCCACGAAAGCCACCCAGCCGATGAGCGCGCCAAGGGGGTGCAATAGCCACAAAGGCAGTGCAGCAAACAGTCGGAACAAGGAAGGCATTAAAATGTGCGGGTCGCTGAGTTAACTGAGCAACTTGCAGAGCGACGTAAAACAAGTCTGCTAAAGCGTTCGCCAGGGCTCCTGCAGCTTGGGCAACGCCCATCAAAAAAAGCTGCAACCAAGGAGTTTATTCACATGGCGAACGATTTTCTTTTCACCTCGGAATCCGTCTCTGAAGGCCATCCGGACAAGGTGGCCGACCAGATCTCTGACGCGATCCTGGACGCCATTTTCGCCCAAGACCCGTACAGCCGCGTGGCGGCCGAGACACTGACCAACACGGGCCTGGTGGTTTTGGCAGGTGAGATCACCACGGGCGCCAACGTCGACTACATCCAGGTCGCACGCGACACCATCAAGCGCATCGGCTACGACAACACCGACTACGGCATCGATTACAAGGGCTGCGCCGTGCTCGTGGCCTACGACAAGCAGAGCCAGGACATCGCCCAGGGCGTGGACAAGGCCAGCGATGACGAGCTCAACACCGGCGCCGGCGACCAGGGCCTGATGTTCGGCTACGCCTGCGACGAGACACCCGAGCTGATGCCCGCGCCCATCTACTACGCGCACCGCCTCGTCGAGCGCCAGGCCCAGCTGCGCAAGGACGGCCGCCTGCCCTTCCTGCGTCCTGACGCCAAGAGCCAGGTGACCATGCGCTACGTGGACGGCAAGCCCCACAGCATCGACACCGTGGTGCTGTCCACCCAGCACAGCCCCGACCAGTCGGAATCGGCCACCAGGATGAAGTCCAGCTTCACCGAAGCCATCATCGAGGAAATCATCAAGCCCGTGCTGCCCTCCGAGTGGCTGCAGGACACCAAGTACCTGATCAACCCCACGGGCCGCTTCGTCGTGGGCGGCCCCCAGGGTGACTGCGGCCTGACCGGCCGCAAGATCATCGTCGACACCTACGGCGGTGCCTGCCCCCATGGCGGCGGCGCCTTCAGCGGCAAGGACCCAACCAAGGTGGACCGTAGCGCCGCCTACGCCGCGCGCTACGTGGCCAAGAACATCGTGGCCGCCGGCCTGGCGCGCCAGTGCCAGATCCAGGTGGCCTACGCCATCGGCGTGGCACGCCCGATGAACATCACGGTCTACACCGAAGGCACGGGCGTCATCCCCGACGCCGAGATCGCCAAGCTGGTGGCCGCCCACTTCGACCTGCGTCCCAAGGGCATCATCCAGATGCTGGACCTGCTGCGCCCCATCTACAGCAAGACCGCTGCCTATGGCCACTTCGGCCGTGAAGAGCCCGAGTTCACCTGGGAGCGGACGGACAAGGCAGCGGCGCTGCGTGCTGCGGCTGGCCTGTAAGCAAAATGCCAGGGGCGTCCACGCCCATCTGATGGCCTCCCGGCCCCATGCCGCGCCTGACGCAGCATGGGGCTTTTTTCATCTCGGTCCTTCTCACAACACTCACGTCAAACCGGCGCAGCAGGCTGCGGTAGCGGGTTGCTCGGCTGGTAAACTGCCTGCGCTCTTCCCAAGAGCGGCCATTTCCCGGCCCACCATTCCAAGTTCCGCCACATCCGAGACAAGACAAGAAGCAATGGCTGCCCCCTCCAAAGCGATTTACTGGTTCAGTGCCCTTCTTTTGCTGGCCATATTGGGGGTGTATCTGCCCGGCCTGAACAACGGGCTGCTGTTCGACGATATGCGTCTGACGGATGGAACGATTTTCGGCAACTATGGCAGCCTGTTGGACTTCAAGCAGCGCACGCTGTCGTATGGCAGCTTCGTCTGGATCGAACAGATTTTCGGAGACGGCTGGTGGAAGCAGCGCGTCTTCAATATCGCCTTGCATCTCGCGACCGTGGCGGCTCTCTATGCATTGTTCAAGGCACTGCTGACACAGACGCGCTTTCCGCACGACATCGAGGAGCAACCCCACTTCCACGCGTCGCGCGATGCAGCCCTGCAACTGGGCTTGGTCCTTTTCGCGCTCAACCCTGTCGCGGTCTACGCCGTTGGATACCTGGTGCAGCGATCCATCGTCATGGCAACCTTCTTTGCCGTTATGGCATGCTGGGCCTTTGTGCGCGGGCTTCAGGGCGGGCGAGCCCTCTGGCATATCGCGGCATTGATCTGCTATGTGCTCGCCATCCTGTCCAAGGAGCATGCCTTTCTGACGGTCGCCATGGTGGTGCCGCTCTATATCTTTGTGCAGCGCCCCGGCCTGAAGGCTGCCATGGTCATTGTGGGAATGGCCTTGCTGCTGCTGGCCGTTGCCTCGGCGGCAGTCTTTCATTTCTTCGGCAGTCTGGTGGGCCAGATTTTCGACGAGCAATCCCAAGGCTATGCAAGGCAATTGGAAGCCCTTCGGCCCGGGATCACCTCACAGATCTATCCCCTGAGCATCCTCAATGAAGCGGCCCTGTTTTTTGCCTATGGCTTTCTGTGGATCGTTCCCTATGTGGGCTGGATGTCCATCGACCTGAGACCGGCATTTCCTCTCGGCTTCGGCTCGATCTGGCACCTAGCCGGCGCGCTCGGTTACCTGGCCCTGCTGGCCTGCTCAATCTGGGCCGTGCTTAGGCGTCCCGGTGTCATTGGCTTGGTCGCGCTCTGCCTCCTGTTTCCCCTGCTCTGGTATGCGACCGAATTCGCCACGGTCTGGCTGCAGGACCCCTTCGTTCTGTATCGCAGCTATCTGTGGGCTGTGGCCATCCCGGGATTGGCGGCCATTGCGCTGACGGGGGTCAAGCCACGCACCATCTACATCGTCGGCATCGTCATCGGCGTGGTGTTCGGAGCCCTCGCTTTCGAACGCGTGCTCTCTCTGCAGGATGCAGGCACATCCTGGGCCGATGCCGCTGAAAAAATCGACAAAAAAGCCCCCGCCAATGCCGTGGGACGTGGCCGTGCCTTCCTGAACGTAGGAACAGCACACGCAGACAAGGGCATGCTCGACCAGGCGCTGCAAGACTTCGCCACGGCCAACGCACTTGGAGACTTGGGCGGTAATGCGCTGTTCAATATGGGTGCCGTTCTGTCCCAGCAAAAGAAATTCCCCGAAGCCCTCAATGCCTTTGCCGCAGCCCAGGCCAAAGGCTTCAATGGCCAAGCCCTGTACTACCAGAAAGCCGAAGCGTTGATGGCCACAGGCCAGTTGCGCGCAGCATTCGAGGAATACTCGCGCGCCCTGGGCGAGCCCACTGAAGACAGTGCCAACGCCAAGCAAATGGAGCAGACGCTGCGCCTGAAACGCGCAGAGGCGGCCATAGGTGCGCAGCAATACAAAGTTGCAGCCGACGACTTCCGAACTCTGCTGCAGACCTCGCCAAACGCCCCTCGCCTGATCGTCGGATTGGGGCTGGCCCTTGTCGGCCAGGGTGATAGCGCTCAAGCCAAAGAGCTGCTGGAACCACTGGTTGCTCGCAGCCCCAGCGCGCCCGCTTTCTACGGGCGTGCAATGGCCTATCACGGCCTGGGCAACCTGCCGGAAGCACTGAAGAGTCTGGATCAGGCAATACGCCTGGAGCCACAGAATCCGCAGTACCGGCAGGTCCGCAATCAGCTGAGCCCGGCTACCGCAAAGCCTCAGACGACGAAGTAGGCGCTGTCCGCCATGGCCCTGCGCATACTTCACGTCGGTAAATTCTTCCCTCCCTACCGGGGCGGCATGGAAGTCTTTCTGGCCGACCTGATACACGAGCAACGACGCCAGGGTGTCGATGCCCATGCCCTGGTCCATGGTGATCCGGAGCCAGATGATCCCGCCTGGCTGGAACGCGTGCCCGTTCAATTCAATCTGGTCTATGCCCCCATGGCCATGGGATTCCGGCGCGCACTGGGCCGCGCCATCGAACGCATTCAGCCCGACGTACTGCACCTGCATCTGCCCAACAACTCGGCGCTTTGGGCACTGACCCTGCCCATCGCGCGGCGCGTGCCCTGGGTCATCCACTGGCACTCCGATGTGGTGGTGTCCAACATCAAGTGGTCCGTGGCATTGGCCTACATGCTGTACCGGCCGTTCGAGCAGGCCTTGCTGGAACGCGCCCAACAGGTATTCGCAACGTCGCCACCCTATCTTGAGGCCAGCAATGCCCTGCGTACCTGGCGCAGCAAATGCGAGATCGTTCCGCTGGGCCTGAACCTCGAAACCATTCCCGCACCAGCACCGCTGCAGCACGGCCAAGGCTGGCGCCCCGACACCCGGCTGCGCCTGTTGTCCATCGGCCGATTGACCTACTACAAAGGCTTCGAGACCTTGATCCGAGCCGTCTCGGCCATGCCTGGCGTGGAGTTGCTGATTGCGGGAGAAGGCGAGCTGCGAGCATCCCTGCAAGAGCTGATACGCCAATGCACTCCAGAGGGCAGACAGGCCTGCGTGCGACTGGTGGGCTCGGTCTCGGACGAGGAAAAACATGCCTTGTTCGCAGGGTGCGACATCTTCTGCCTTGCCTCGCGCGAACGCACGGAAGCTTTCGGCATAGTATTGCTGGAGGCCATGCTGCACGGCAGGCCCTGCCTGGTCACCGACCTTCCCGGTTCGGGCATGCCCTGGGTGGTAGCCCACTCGCACGCCGGCCTGCATGTACCGTTTGAAGACATTGATGCCTGGCGCAGCAGCATTGCTCGCCTGCAGCACGACACGGCCCTCAGGCAACGACTGGGCCAATCGGGCCACAAGGCCTTGCATCGGTTTTTCAGCATCGGCCCTTGTGAACGCAGCGTGGCGCGCCACTACCGCAGCCTCGCGCCTGACACCCGCCCTGCAAGAGCGCGCGAGGACTTGTTGGTTGTCATTTCCACGCACAACAACGAGGCCGAGATTGCGCACCTGATACGCCGCGTGCATGCATTGGTAGAGGCCAGCGTGCTCGTCGTGGACAACCGCAGTACCGACGCCACCTGCCATGAAGCAGAGCAATGCGGCGCACGAGTGCTGCGCCCCTTGCTGGCCATGACGAACTGGGGCAGCCTGCAGACGGGCCTGCGCTACGCGCAGACACATGGATTCCAGACCGTCGTCACCATCGACGCCGAAGGTCGCTATGAGGTGGAGGAGCTGCCCACGTTGCTGGCACAACGCCAGCAGGCGGACATGGTCGTAGCCTACTTCGCCGAGCGCAACAGCCTGGTGCGCCGCATCGCGTGGCAGTGGTTTCGCTGGTTGACGGGGTTTGGACTGCGGGATTTTGTGTCCGGTTTCCGGTTGTACAACCGCCAAGCATTGGAGGTGGCAGCCTCTACGGAGGCCACAATGCTTGACTATCAAGACATCGGCACGCTGCTGCTTATGCGCAGGCAGGGACTACAAGTTACAGAGATCGCTCTGCCACTACATACTGCGAAAGTCAATCGATCGAAAATCTTCAGATCATGGGGCAATGCAGTGAGATATGTAGCTGTATCTTCATTACTGAGTATTGCACATGGCAGAGATAGGCGAAATCCACTTCAAACCTCCCGCTGATTTATCGAACCAATTGAGCTACTTTGGCATAGATTTCTATTGTTCGCTCGGAGCATTGATCCCAAGACATTTGACCAGATCGCACCAACCCTAAGGTTCGCGCCTGCCTTTGCCAATGCTCATCAGTCAGGCAGGTCTGAAGGCCATACGAGATTTCCTCCAGATTCAAGGGATTCACCAGCCTAGCGGCACCTCCGGCAATCTCTGGCATGCAGGAAACGTTGGATGTGAGCACAGGAGTTCCACTCGCCATTGCTTCTACAATAGGTAATCCAAAACCTTCATAAAGTGATGGATAGGCCATCAGCCGCGCCCCCGCATACAATGCCGGAAGCCAGCTTTGGTCGACATAGGATATATATTGCAACCAGCCTTGGGCTTGTGCTTTTGCAAGGCACAAGTGAATCGCACTAGAGTTCCAGCCATTTCCCCCGGCAATCACCAAAGGCCAATTGTGCCGCACCTCTTTGGGTAGCATTCCATATGCCTCAACAAGGCGTTGGATATTTTTCCGTGGCTCTATGGTACCGACAAATAGGCTATACCTCCCAGACTTAAGCCCCAAAGCATTAAGTACAGAGTCTAGCATCTCTGATGTATGAGGTCGGAAATCATTACCCGCCGCCAAATGTATAGCGGTCACTTGTTCTGGCGACATCAATCCATGAGCCAGCACTTCCTGGCGAACAGTCTCGGATACCGTAATTACATGATCTGTCCTCGCCAAACTTTCACCCAAAGCCATATTCATATATTCAACACGGGCCTGGGGATGAAAATTCGGATAAACGATATGAGAGAGATCGTGTATTGTGCTTACAGTCCTACCACTGAAATTCGGAACAATATAATTAGGTGAATGATATACACACCCGTCATTTCCACGCAGCCGCCATCCAAAAAGAGCAGGGGTGATCCTTTTGTATAAACGAACAGCCAATCTACTCCCCGCAACCCTATCCCGCAAAGCCGCTTTGGTCTTAGTTACGGATAATTTCAAAGGGGCGGTGGTTTCCAAAGCAGCCATGGGATCATCAACCCATCGCCCGGAAGAAAAATACCGCAATCTATCAATACGCTCATGACAACCCAGCCGCTTCGCCAGCTCATAGGTATATCGCCCGATACCAGTCAGTGGTGGGCGAAGCGCATCAGCGGCAAAAATTACATCAAGTCTCATAAGAGCATTATCTGACACCAGAATATATTAAAAATCTATTACCCTATCAGAGCGATCAGTGTCAATGCAATATTTCTTTCAACAGCTCCTTACAAGTACGAGCTCGATGACTCCAAGAATGAGCCTTAATAACATCCTCTTTTCTTCCATCAGTCAGTTGCTCTGGATTATCTGCCCATTGCCTATACATATCTCTTAGCACAGCCTCAATTTGTCTGCTGCAATTTTTCACAACAATCCCTGAACCTGTCTCTTCCAAAAGTTCGACACTTGGGTCAAAACCTTCAGCAGTCTTTATGTGTAGTATGGCCTTCTCAGCACCAAGATATTCATATATTTTTCCTGGAATCTGGTAGCTTTGGACATTTCCAATATTCACTAGTACATCTGCCTTTCTTTGCAACTCAAGGCACTCAAAATGACTTTTTTTCCCAGCAAACTCAACACCAAAAATCCCTTGAAACATGGGCTCAAATTCAGAATTATCCCCAGCAATGACAAAAGATATTTCTAGATCCTGCAATCCAACAAGTGCCTTTGCCAACTCTATCGGATTCCTGAAATCTCTGTAGAAATTTCCTGTAAACACCAGAAGAAAGCGTTGTTCACTTTCTTTAGTTTTCCGACCTACTCGCCTATACGAAAAACCTTGAGGCAATACTGATATTTTTCTCTCGACACTGGCACCATGACGACTTATCAACAAATCCAACACACTGCCAGCCGTTACCCAGATGGAAGAGGCTGAGTGAATAACCTTTCGCTCCACTTTCAGATCAATTCCGCGCCTCCATTTTGGCGAGTATGGGGTTAGCAATGGATCACCCATGTCAATAACCCAAGGAATTCCCAACTTACGAGCATAATTTCCAACAAAAATATCAACACCCGGCTCATGTGAGCTTATTACGGCATCGAATTTTTCATCCCTCAACAACTTCTTTATCTTTCGAAGTGCGAAAGGATACCATTCAGACCTTACATCCGGATAAAAAATAGCATTCAAAATCGATCGAACTATTCGATAAGCCTGAAATAGCCGAGATGGCTTTGACGCATTTCTGCCATTCTCAGCTTTACTATTTCTCCAGACATTTCCTGCCAATCTCTGGCTAAATCCGATAAAAGGCCCTGGCCAGACTCGATGGATAGTAATACGCGCATCCATATCCATGGGAAACGCGTTTTCTGTCGAAATATCTGGACATACGACATGGATGTCTACACCAATATCGGCCAGCTCATTGGATAAATAAAACCAACGCAATGCCTGGGCAGCCAATATTGGAGGAAACTCATATGCAATAAGCAATACTTTCACTAAGCTTGCTCTCTCAGAACGGCAACTATTCTTTCAGCGGCCTTTCCATCTCCGTATGGAGAAACACCTCGTGCCATTTTCTTGTATTCCGCTTCATCATCTAGCAAGCACTGCACTCTTTGAACAATATGCTCACTATCAGATCCCACCAATTCCACAACTCCTTCAGCAACTGCTTCAGGGCGTTCTGTTTCCTCGCGCAATACAAGTACAGGCTTGCCAAGTGCAGGAGCCTCTTCCTGAACGCCTCCGGAATCGGTCAAGATCAGGACTGATCTCTTCATTGCTGCAACAAAAGGTGCGTAATCCAAAGGCTCGCAAAGAAGGAAGTTGGGTTCTTGACTCAAAAACTCGTAAGCCACATTCTTTACATTTGGATTTGGGTGAACAGGATAAAGAAATTGAATCTCAGGATTCTTCCGAGCCAATTCCTTCAACGCACGACAAATACTCCTAAATGGTTCACCAAAATTTTCTCTACGATGTGAAGTAACAAGCACAAGACGTTTTTCAGGGTCTAACGGCAAATCTAGCTCAAATTTCTTTTCAGCAGTTGCTAACAGTGCATCTATGACCGTATTGCCGGTCACGATAATATCCTTATCCACAATCCCATCCCTAAGAAGATTCTTTCTTGATTCTTCTGTTGGAGCGAAATGCCAACGAGCAAGTTTTCCAGCAATTACACGATTTGCTTCCTCTGGGAAGGGGTTCTGCATATCCCATGTACGCAAACCAGCTTCAACATGACCAATCGGAACCCTATGATAAAAACAAGCCAAAGCCACAGTCATTACCGTAGTGGTATCCCCTTGAACTAATACAACGTCTGGCTTCTCTTCTTTAAGCACCGCATCCAACTCCAAGAGCAAACGTCCCGTAAGCTCTGTCAGTGCTTGATTTGGCCGCATTATGTTCAAATCAATATCAGGCTTCACTCCGAAAAAATCCAATACCTGATCCAGCATCTGGCGATGCTGCGCCGTAGCTAATACGCGGACCCGTGCCCATGGCTCTTTTTTAAGAGCAATGATGACCGGAGCCATCTTAATAGCTTCCGGGCGAGTTCCTACAACACAAAGAATATTCTTTTTTGAAGTATGAATATTAGACATTTTCACTCAGTGTAATCAATAAAAAAATCGCTGCGATGCTTCCATTTCTCTCTGAAATAGTCAGCATTTCTTTTAAAAAGATTTGCATAAGAATCAGAGCTAGCACTGGCATTGGTAGTTTGATGTGGTTGATGGCGAATACCCGTCAAGTCGCGATAACAGATATCCAGACCCAATTGTTTTATCTGAAGTGAAATATCTGTATCTTCAAAGCAAGTCGGGTCATAAGCGGTATCAAATCCCTGAGTAGAATTGATCACTGCCGTTCGCGTGAAAAAACCACCAGTACCCAAATATGCGATATCTGATCGATAGCCTTCACGAATGGCCTTCGCATTCATGGCACGATTAGGACAATAGTCCGTGATCATTCCACCAAAATCCGTTCGACCAGCATCGAACCAACCTGCAGCCCATCCAACAGCACCCACATTGGCATCACGACTCAGAATAGAGAGAGCCTCTTCAAAACAGCTTGATGAAGTAAACCATTGGTCGGAATCAAAGAAGGAGATATATTTTCCAGTAGCAGCTGCGATTCCTAAATTACGCCCGGATGCGCAACCATTCACGGGGTTCTGAATCACTCGTGCCAAAGGGAAATTTTCTTGGACAAATTCAGCTCCATTGTCAGTACTGCAATTATCTACAACAATCAATTCTTTTATATATACGGAGCAATGGTGCAACAAAGAGGCTAGCGTACGCTCAATGATTTTTCGATTGTTATGTATAAGAATTACAACACTAACTGAATTTCGAAAATTTGTTACTTCCGGCTTTGCAGTGATGACATCAAGCCGAGAAAACCATGAATTCTCCCAAATAAACTGATCACCATATTCCTTGATGCTACTGTTATCTCTATGTATGACCCTAGCGCAAGCCTGGGCAAAATCTTCTGGATTTTTCTCAATCATCAAGCCAGGGTATCCATTTATTTCTGGCAAATCAGTGGAGACGACAGGTTTACCGGCAAACAAATATTCAAAGACCTTAATGGGAGATACAGCATCAGAGATCTTCCCAGGGGAAAATGGAAGCAAGCAGAAATCCGAGTACGCCAAGTAGGCGGGCAAATCCTCAATGCGCTTAGAACCCAAAAGATAAATATTTTTTGGAAGATTCTCTCTTTGCGGGCGATCACCGATCAGCACGAAGTTAATACTAGGGTTTTTGCGTGCCGCCTCTTCAAGGAAATCCCAAGCAAACCACTCACCATAAAGCGAACCAAAATACAGGCCGATCCCCCCATTTCTCGGGAGATCATCAGGGCGTGTATAACTTTTATACTTATCGAAAATATACTCATTCGCAGCATTAGGTAGATATAAAGCATCGTCACGCCCCAAATTATTAAGGCGATGAACTAGAAGCTTTGCTGTACCAACCACAATTTGAGATTTTTTTACAATTTCGCAATAAACATCCCGATTAAACCAATCACCGCCAAGGCTTGTTTCCCAATCATCTATCAATTCAAATACGGTACGCATACCGCAAATGCTGAATTTATTCAGATACTCCAACGCAGCTTGGTGAGGCAACTCTACTAACAGAGTTGCATTACTTGAAATCTTTTTAAGCAGTGCGTCCGGAGAAATGGAGTCTATATGCACATGATTCAATCCATAGAGGGAGACATTAGAGTCAACATAATCATTGACTTCAAAATCAAACTTCTTATAGATATGTATATAGGTAACTCGCCGCCCAGTTTTCAAAGCACAGCGAGCCAGTTGTGCAGAGCGCTGCCCGCCACCGATATCATCAAAAGGCACCCCGGCAATGATAACTAAATCGTCATCCAAAAGAGCTTGATCTGCTATATATATACCTTTATGGTGCTGATTCGGATATTCCGAAAGAACTGGATGAGTCACCGTTGGCAAGGACACCTGCTGTAGATCAATCGGATGTATTGTTGGATTGATCTTATGCAATATATTGCGCCTGATGTGTGGCGGTAGCTTAAGAAAAACAGGCGTTCCTAGTCTACTTATGTGTGAATAAGTAGCGCGCAACGGCCGGGTGATCCGCCAAGAGGCAGATGTCCTGAAATTCTGTAGTTCTTTTTGCAGTTTCTCAATTTCTGCATTACGCGAAACAAGGATGTTTTGCAATTCGGCATTGGCTTGATGCATCTCCTCTGCAACCAAGGCAGCAGAGTTTAGCTCAATCTCATGATTCTCGATTTTTTTCAGATTTCTTTCAGATTGTCTTGAATGTTCAGCAATGGAATTTTCAAGTATTTCGACCTTAGCTTGTGCGCTTTTACTGGCATGGATCGCATCCGTTAACCGCCGCTCAAGTTCAGCTTCTGCCCCTTGCCTGGTGTTGATGACATCAGCTAACCGTTTCTCCAATCCAGCTTGTGCTTCTTGACTTGTGTGGATGACATCAGCTAACCGCTTTTCAAATTCAGCTTGTGCGCTTTGGCTATTGTCCTTAAGACCTTTTAGGCGCTGGTTCAGTTCAGCAATTTCCTCATGTTGGCGATGCAATTCATGGCTCTGACTATTTATATTATTTTTATCTATAAAAACATCGTTTAACGTCAGTTTCTGCTCAGCAATCCATTGATCTTTGCCATAAATCAAGAGTATTTGCTCCCCTGCCCAAAATTTATGTGGTCCAGAAACCTTACTCCACACTAAAGAAAAACCGTTATCCAGTTTAGTAGGAATATTTTTCGCAAGAAAAGTAAACTCGTGCTCATCAATCCTCTGGAACTCTTGATAAGGCAGTAGCAGCACTATGGCTTTTCTAGCATGCTCAGTTATGCGTCGCAATACTTCATATGGATTAGAAAAATGCTCCAGTGTGTTCGATGAGAAAACGATATCATACTCATCTAAAGTATCTTGAATCGGGTTGAGCCAATTCTGGCATTTGAAATTTATGGCAGGATATCTCTTAGATGCCTGTTCTATCGCGGGAGCAGAAAAATCCACCCCGCAAATATTTGCGACTGGCATTTGACTAGCCCACACATCCGTACCATCTCCTTGCGCGCAACCCCAATCCACTAATGTCAGAGCATCTCGCTGCAGGGCTCGAAAAATCCACTCAGGTAATTGATTCACAGCAAGCCAAGAAAATTCTCTTGATTGAGCAGGACCACTCATTTTTTCCCAGTCAGTGACAAAACGCATATCCCAGTAGGGTTGAGAATTGATTTTTTTATCGGTAGTCATGGCACTAGCTGAATGGATGATTGTGTGACAGAAGGCTGGAATACGCCAAACAGGCGATGCTCCGATTCGGAGGCAAAATACTGAACTCCCTCTATATATTCATAGTAGTGGATATCTTTATTTTTTCTATTCTCCACAGCTACAACCAAAAGATATTTTCCCGCTGTAAGATAGTTAGTAAAGCCAAAAGATACTTTAAAGCACTCTCCCTTTGAGAAATCAAGCTTGGTGAAATCATGCGTAGTCGACACGATAAGATCTGTTCCTTTCAGATCCTTGATAGAAAATGCCAAGCTGATATTCTCTTTAGGCAAATGAGAAGGCAGTGCCACTTCTATAACAACTTTAAGTGACTCGCCCCAAGCATATACATTTTTCCTGACTTGACTTGCATCCAAAAGCTCTGCGACTTTAACAATACCAACCTCAGAACCCCAATGGTTGATTGGCTTGAGAGAATCATCTTTAGTATTTTCCAATGCTGGACAATCTATTCGATCCGACAAGGCAGGCATACTTGTAGAAACATCTTCATCCTGCATTCTTTTTTGTTCTTCAACCACCTCATCGCGAAACATATACGCCATATATTGGCCAGTAACGGGAAAAACATCTCCATCATCAATCAGTTTACCTTGATTAATCCAAATAGCTCGCTGACACAAGGTTCGAACAGATCCAACATCGTGGCTTACGAATAAGATAGATGTACCTTGTGCTTGTATATCCTTTATCCGACGCATACATTTAGCAATGAAGCGAGCATCCCCGACAGCCAGTGCCTCGTCAACAATCAAGATTTCCGGATCCACATGGATAGCAACAGCGAACGCTAAGCGTGCGTACATGCCGCTGGAATAGGTTTTAACTGGTTGCTCAAGGAAATCCCCTAGTTCGGAAAATTCCAGAACATCTTGCATTCGTGATTGCATAGCCTCACGAGGAATACCTAAAATTGCCGCATTGAGATATGCATTCTCGCGTCCAGTGAATTCAGGGTTAAATCCAGCACCCAATTCTAACAGCGCAGCAATACGGCCATGAACTTTGACACGACCACTAGTTGGCTTTAATGTGCCGCAAATAAGTTGTAGTAACGTAGATTTGCCACTGCCATTTTGCCCAATAATACCAACCGTTTCCCCTTTGCCAATCTTAAAAGAAACATCTTTCAATGCCCAGAACTCACGATAATATTTTTTTTTCGGGCTTTGACTAATAGCCCCCACTCCCTGAGTGGCATATTGCTTCAGACGGTCAAGCGGCTTTTTGTAAATCTCGTAGCACTTACTTATATTTTCGACTTCAATGATAGATTTAAAGGACATCAGAGAACCCCCCCTTGGTTTTTTGAAACCAAGCAAACCCTATCCAAAAGACAGATGCTGACACGACAGCTTGCTGAAACCATGCCTTCCAATTAATAGACTTCCCCCACAGCATCACGTCGCGAGCAGTTTCTATTGAAAAGGTCAGCGGATTAATCTCTAGCAATTTTCTGTACTCAACGGGAATTGAAGTCGTCGAATAGAAAATAGGAGATAGAAACATAAGTATTGTGATTATGATTGCAACAAACTGTGGCGTATCTCGAATGTAAACACCTAATGATGCAAGAATCCACGAGATCCCCAAAGTGAGTAATATCAATGGCAAAAGAGTAATTGGCAACAAAAAAATACTTGCATGCGGAACGCCAAAGAAAATAATATAAAATATTATCCAAACAAAAGTACTCACCATAAATTGAAAAAAGGCCGAAGCCAATGCAATATACGGCAATATCTCAATGGGAAAAATTATTTTCTTAACATAGTTAATATTACCAATAATTAGCACTGGTGCACGACTGATCACTTCCGAAAATAATCCAAATATTATTAATCCTGCAAATAAAACCAATGCAAACTCTGTTCTCGACCCATTACCACCCGACCATTTAGACTGAAATATTATACTAAACACAAAGGTATAAACAGCCAGCATCAACAATGGATTTAAAAAAGACCAAAGCAATCCAGCAATCGACCCTTTATAACGGCTTACAATTTCTCGCTTAGCCAAATCCGCAATAAGCCCTCTGTATTTAAAAAATATTATTATAGGAGCAAATATATTTACACTGTCTAAAGCCATATATTGATGAATTGATTTTTTTTAAAAAACTAGTATTCGCTCTGAATGCGAACAATATCGTCTTCGCCCAAATACGCGCCCGACTGTACTTCGATGATTTCAAGCGGTAGTTTTCCTGGATTTGACAAAAGGTGAACATGTCCGACAGGGATGAAAGTGGATTCGTTTTCCCCAAGCAGGAAAGTTCTATCGCCATTAGTCACTTCTGCAGTTCCTTTCACTACGATCCAATGCTCAGCCCGGTGATAATGCATCTGAAGACTAAGCTTGGATCCCGGATTGACAACGATACGCTTGACTTGGAAGCGGTCACCGCGATCTATGCTGTCGTACCAACCCCAGGGGCGATGCACCTTACGATGCGAGGCTGCCAACTGCCGATTTTGCGCCTTCAATTCGGTGACGATCTTTTTTACATCCTGACTCCTGCTCTTGTCAGCCACTAGGACGGCGTCTGGAGTTTCCACGATGATTAGGTTGTCTACTCCAACGGTAGTCACTAGGCAACTCTCCGAGAAGAGAAGGCTGTTTTGAGTGTCAATAGCCAGCGTGTGGCCCACGTGGGCGTTGCCACATGAATCTCGTGGCAACACGTCCCACAGAGAGTCCCAAGCCCCTAGGTCCGACCAGCCCGCGTCCAGCGGCACTACCGATGCAGGTATTCCCAGATCTTTGTTACCTGGCAAATGCTCCATTACTGCGTAGTCGATCGAGTTTGAAGGGCATCCAGCGAAGAGCTCGCCATGGGGACGGATGAAGTCCATATCTTGGCTGCTTTGAATTATCGAGGCTCGACAAGCGTGCAGAATCTGCGGTTGCAGCTCTGCGATAGCCTTAAGCCACACGTCTGCTCGCACCATAAAAAGACCGCTGTTCCAGAGATAATTGCCGCTTCTCACATAGCTTTCTGCCAGTTCCTGACTCGGCTTCTCAGTAAAGCTGCTTATCGCGAATGCACCGCAATCGATAGCTTCAGCCTTCTCTATGTAGCCAAAACCAGTCTCGGGACGGCTGGGCACAATGCCAAACGTCACCATAGAGCCTTCCTTTGCAAGTTGCCAAGCCACAGACACGGCATCGTGAAAGTCCGAAAGCTTGGTCATGACATGATCTGCAGGCATGGCCAGCATGACGGTGCCGGGCTCTGCAATCAGGGCCGCCAGGGTCAAAGCCGGAGCCGTGTTTCGACCAACAGGCTCCAACACCAGCCTGGCGCCCTCTATTCCAGTCTCCTGCAGTTGTTGCGCGGCCAAAAAACGGTGCTCGTTATTGCAGATCACGACGGGAGCAGCCTTCGGTATATGTTCGGCCATACCGTCTAAGCGCTCGACAGTTTTCTGCAACATGGAGATACCGTCCCCGTGAAGCGCCAAAAATTGCTTTGGGTAGCTCTCACGGGAAAGCGGCCACAGGCGGGTTCCAGAGCCGCCGCAAAAGATGACGGGAAGCAAGGGGGTGCTCATGACGGGGTCTTGTTAGAAAGAGGCAGACGCAAATCCTCAGCATCCGCCTCCAGCATCGCCAACCGCTGATTCAACCGCCGCACATCACGCTCGATGCGGGTGTTGACCATGTCGGCATGCAAGGCCTTGATGAGCAGGACGATGCTGGCCAGCAGCAGCAGCATGGCCGGTGGATAGCTGATGCCCAGCACCGCTGCCAGGCGGTTGATCATCCCGGGCCAGACGCCCAGCACGACGGCGGCAACGGCAACGACCACCCAGAACAGGCCGTGCATGAGGTAGAGATGGTCGCGCCGGATCAGGTACAGAATCAGCGCGGCCAACCCTACACCCATGAAAGTCGTTGTTACCTGAAGGGATGCCATATTGATAATCAAAAGCTACCGAATGAACCCATTCGGTTGATGCAGGGCACGCCTGAAAACAGCGCAATGGCGGTCTGAAACAGGCCAAGCCGCCAACGAAATACGTAAAACCTCCCATTGTAGGTTCCGCATCATGTTCCGAAGTCGCTTCCCCCTCTCGTTTCGCCCTGGCCTTGACAGGGATGTGGCGCCGTATTTCACAGCCCCTGCAGAAGCGGAAGGATCAAGCCTTGGTGACAGGCGACGCTCCTGCAGCACTACACTGAAGCATTGACCTGATGCACCGACCACGCACTGTTGCTTGCGTGCACCTTCATATATGCCATCTTCCACCACCCAGCTCCTGGTCATAGACCCCCAGAACGACTTCTGCGATCTGCCTGAGGACTGGTGTCCTGGCCGGCAACGTCCCAGCCTTCCCGTGGCGGGCGCTCATGCCGACATGCAGCGGCTTGCCGGTTGGATACGGCGCGAGGGGGCGAAGGTGGACGCCATCACGGTGACGCTGGACTCGCACCAGCGCTACGACATCGCCCATCCGGCTTTCTGGCAACAGGGCAATGGCGACGACAGCGGCGATGTGGTGCCGTTCACCGCGATCACGGCGGCGCAGGTGCGGGCGGGGGTGTTCCGGCCGCGCAACGCCGAGGCGCTGCAGCGCAGCCTGGAATATCTGGATGCACTCGAAGCCAACAGCCGCTACATGCTGATGGTCTGGCCCGTGCACTGCGAAGTGGGCAGCTGGGGCCACGGTATCCATGCCGATGTGCTGGCGGCCTGCGGCGACTGGCAGCAGCAGCGCCAGCGCGCCGTGTACAACGTTTTCAAGGGGCTCAATCCCTGGACCGAGCACTACAGCGCGCTGCTGGCCGAGGTCCCCGACCCGGCCGATCCGGCGACCTTGCTGAATACGGCCTTGCTGGAGCGGCTGGCCCAGGCAGACATGCTGGTGGTCGCGGGCGAGGCGAGCAGTCACTGCGTGCGCTCCACGGTCGAGCATCTGGTCGAGCACCTTCCCCATCCTGAGCGCATCGTGCTGATGCACGACGCCATGAGCCCGGTGCCGGGCTTCGAGTCCGCGCACCATGATTTCCTTGCAGCCATGCAGGCCCGCGGATTGCGGCTGGCCTCCAGCCAAGAACTCCACCTGTAGGGGCGGACCGCCTTCACGCGCGTAGCCCCCTTTCCTGTTTCCCCAGCATCGCACCATGGCTCCCATCATCACCAGCCTGCTCGACACCGATCTCTACAAATTCACGATGTGGCAGGCCATGCTGCACCGCAATCCCCAGACCGAGGCCGAATACGAATTCGTCTGCCGCACGAAGACCGCCTTCCCGCTGGCCGAGCTGCTGCCCGAGGTGGAGCGCGAGCTGGACGCGCTGTGCGCGCTGCGCTTCACGCCCGAAGACCTGGCCTACCTGGGCGGGCTGCGCTTCATGAAGAGCGACTTCATCGACTTTCTGCGCATCTTCCAGTTCCAGCGCGCCTTCATCCGTGCCTGGGCCGATGGCGACACCCTGCACATCGAGGCCAAGGGCCCCCAGGTCCATGTGATGGGCTTCGAGATCTATGTGCTGGCCATCGTCAACGAGCTGTATTTCCGGCGCTTCGACGCCGAGGCGGCGCTGGCCGAAGGCCGCAGGCGCCTGGCCGGCAAGATCGAGCGCCTGCGCCACCTGGCCTGCGAGGCCAGGCTGCGCAACCCGTTCGAGCTGTTCGACTTCGGCGTGCGCCGGCGCTTCTCGGGCGCCTGGCAGCGCGAGGTGGTCCAGGCCTTTGCCACGCAGACGGCGCAGTGGTTCAAGGGCACGTCCAACGTGCTGCTGGCGCGCGACTTCGGCATCGTGCCCATAGGCACCATGGCCCATGAGTACCTGCAGAGCTACCAGGCCCAGGGCGTGCGCCTGCGCGACTTCCAGATCGCCGCGCTGGAGGCCTGGGTGCAGGAGTACCGGGGCGACCTGGGCGTGGCCCTGACCGACACCGTGGGCATGGATGCCTTCCTGGCCGATTTCGACATGTACTTCGCCAAGCTCTTCGACGGGCTGCGGCACGACTCGGGCGACCCGTATGCCTGGGGCGAGAAGGCCATCGCCCACTACCAGAAGCTGCGCATAGACCCGCAGGCCAAGCGCCTGGTGTTCTCCGACGGGCTGGACCTGGACACGGCCCTGGCCCTGTACCAGCGCTTTGCCGACCGCATACAGCTGGGCTTCGGCATCGGCACGCGGCTGACCAACGACATGGGGCTGGAGACCATCAACATCGTGATGAAGCTCACCCATGCCAACGGCCAGCCCGTGGCCAAGATCTCGGACTCGCCGGGCAAGACGCTGTGCAACGACGAAACCTATCTGGCCTATCTGCGCCAGGTCTTCGGCCTGGCCCAGCCTGTCGCCGTCTGACACCGCCTGACACCGCCTGACACCGCCAAGGCTCCATTCATGCTGCGCATCACCATTGCCCAACTCAACCCCACCGTCGGCGACATCGCCGGCAACGTGGCCCGCATGGCCGAGGCCGCTGCCCGCGCCGCGCACGAGCGGGCCGACCTGCTGGTCTTTCCCGAGCTGTCGCTGTGCGGCTACTACCCTGGCGACCTGCTGGACGAGCCCGCCTTTCGCGAGCGCCTGGAGCAAGGCTTGCAGCAGCTGCTGCAGGCCACGCGCCAGTGGCCGCAATTGCACTGGGTCATCGGCGCGCCCACGCGCGCCAGCGGGCCCGGCAAGCCGCTGCACAACAGCCTGCTGGTGCTCAAGGACGGCGCCGTGCGCCTGCGCTACGACAAGCAGCTGCTGCCCACCTACAACATCTTCGACGAGCGCCGCCACTTCGAGCCCGGCCCCGACGCGGCCAAGGTGCTGCGCATAGGCCAGGCCCAGGTGGGCTTTCTGGTGTGCGAGGACGGCTGGAACGACGCCGGTGCCGACTACGCCACCAACCCTTTCGCGCGCATGGCCGACGCCGCGCCCGACCTGGTGGTCAGCATCAACGCCAGCCCCAGCCACCTGGGCAAGCGCGAGCAGCGCCACGAGATCTTCGGCCAGGCGGCCACGCGCCACGGCCTGCCCATCCTCTACGTGAACCAGATCGGCGGCCAGGACCAGATCGTGTTCGATGGCGCCTCGTTCGCGGTGGAGCCCGGGCGCGGCGTGGTCTTCGAGGCCGAGCGCTTCGTGGAGGACCTGCGCACGCTGCAGTTCGACGACGGGCGCTTCCTCGACGCGGCCGGCCAGCCCTGCATGAGCGTGACGGCCGAAGGCCTGCCCACCATGGAGTTCTACCGCCGCCAGATCGTGCTGGGCCTGCGCGACTATGCGCGCCGCTGCGGCTTCACGCGCGCCGTCGTCGGCAGCTCGGGCGGCATAGACAGCGCGCTGACCCTGGCCCTGGCCGCCGAGGCCCTGGGCGCGGACAACGTGGTGGCCGTCACCATGCCCTCGCGCTTTTCGTCGAGCGGCTCGGTCGATGACTCGGTGATCCTGTGCCGCAACCTGGGCATCACGCTGCATGAGCACCCGATACGCGAGCTGGTTGACGGCTATGCGCGCCAGTTCGAGGCCAGCTTCGGCCAGCCGCTGCGAGGCCTGCCGCTGGAGAACCTGCAGGCACGCATCCGCGGCACCACGCTGATGGAGTACTCCAACGCCTTCGGCCACCTGCTGCTGACCACGGGCAACAAGTCCGAGATCTCGGTGGGCTACTGCACGCTGTATGGCGACACCAACGGCGGCCTGGGCCTGCTGGGCGATCTGTACAAGACCGAGGTCTTCGAGCTGTCGCGCCACATCAACCACAGTGCGGGCCGAGAGCTGATTCCCCAGGCCATCATCGACAAGCCGCCCTCGGCCGAGCTGGCGCCCGACCAGAAGGACGAGGACAGCCTGCCGCCCTATGCGGTGCTGGACGAAATCCTCAAATACGCCATCGAAGGCCGGCACCTGTCCACCGCCGAATACGGCACGGCCGAGCGCTTTGTGACCCAGCTGCTGGGCCAACCCGGCGGTGCCGAGCTGGTTGACCGCGTCAAGCGCATGATCTTCCGCAGCGAGTACAAGCGCCGGCAGGCCCCGCCCATACTGCGCGTGCGCCCGCGCGCCTTCGGCACGGGCCGCCAGATGCCCATTGCCGCCCACTACGAATGAAGCCAGAGTGAAGCCACCGAGCCTGTTTATGCAAGAGACTGCCGCCATGGACGCCCCCACCGAAACCCCGGCCACCAGCGAGCGCGTGCACACCGCCGTGCTGATCGGGCGCTTCCAGCCGCTGCACAACGGCCACATGGCCCTGCTGCGCGCGGCGCTGGAGCGTGCCGAGCAGATCGTCGTCGTGCTGGGCAGCGCCTGGCAGGCGCCCAATCCCAAGAATCCCTTCAGCTGGCAGGAACGCGCGCAGATGCTGCGCGAGGCGCTGCCGCCCGCGGACGCGGCCCGCCTGCACTGCGTGCCCGTGCGCGACTATTACAACGAACCGCTGTGGGTACAGGCCGTGCAGCAGGCCGTGCAGTCCTGCGTGCCCGAAGGCGCCAGCGTGGCCCTGGTCGGCCATTTCAAGGACGCGACCAGCGGCTACCTGGCGCGCTTTCCGCGCTGGCAACTGATCAGCCTGCCGCGCCTGGGCCAGTTCGACGCCACGCCGCTGCGCGACATCTACTTCGGCGAATCCGGCGTGGACTTCGAGGCCCTGGCCGCCCAGGTGCCGCCCGCCACCCTGCAGTTCCTGCGCCAATGGGCCACCACGCCCGTCCATGCGCAGATGTGCGAGGAATGGCGCATGCTGGCCCGGTACCGCCAGGCCTGGGCTGCGGCGCCCTACCCGCCCGTCTTCGTGACCGTGGACGCACTGCTGCGCTGCCGCGTGCCGCACGAAGGCGCGCAACAGGACCACATCCTGCTGATACGCCGCGCCCATGCCCCGGGCCTGGGCCTGTGGGCGCTGCCGGGCGGCTTCCTGGAGCCGCGCGACACGCTGTGGCAGTCCTGCCTGCGCGAGCTGCGCGAGGAGACCTGCTCCACGCTCAGCGAGGCCGACCTGCAGGCGGCCCTGCAGTCCGTGCAGGTCTTCGACCATCCCGACCGCAGCCTGCGCGGACGCACCATCACCCATGTGCACTATCTGGACCTGGGCGTGCTGCCCTCGCTGCCGCCCGTGCAGGGCGGCGACGATGCGGCACTGGCGCGCTGGGTGGCCGTCTGCGACCTGCCCGCCATGGAAAGCGCGTTCTTCGAGGACCATTTCCAGATCCTGCGCCAGTTCCTGCCCCTTCCGGTGCAACAGCCCCTGGCGGACACGGCCGTGAAAATCGGCTAAAACCGGAGATTGCGGCGCCATCTTGCGTCGCAATACCGTTTTTCCGGGCTCCCCGTGTCCCCCCGCGTTTGAATGACTACCACCCTACAGATCCGACCCGCCACCCCCGATGACGCCGAGCTCATCGTCCGCTTCGTGCGCGAACTCGCCGTCTATGAAAAAGCCGAGCATGAAGTCCTGGCCACGCCAGAGCATGTGAAGCGCACCCTGTTTGCCGACAACCCCGCCGTCTTTGGCCTGATCTGCCTGCATGGCGACCAGCCCGTGGGCTTTGCGGTCTACTTCTTCAACTACTCGACCTGGCAGGGCCGCCACGGCCTGTACCTCGAAGACCTCTACGTCACGCCCGAGGCGCGCGGCCTGGGCGCGGGCACGGCGCTGCTGCGCCGCCTGGCGCAGATCGCCGTCGAGAAGGACTGCGGCCGCTTCGAGTGGAGCGTGCTCGACTGGAACCTGCCCTCCATCGAGTTCTACGACCGCCTGGGCGCCCTGCCCCAGACCGAGTGGATCCGCTACCGCGTGACGGGCGACACCCTGCTGGAGATGGCGCGCGAGCCGGCCTGAGGCCGGCCCCCTTCGTCTGCCTACTCGGGCTCCACGCCCTGGCGCACGGCCTGCTCGACCACCTCGCGCGTCAGCGTGGGCACGAAGGTCTCGATGAAGGCATAGGCATAGCCGCGCAGCCAGGCGCCCTTGCGCAGGCCCAGCCGCGTGGTGTTGACCTCGAACAGGTGGCCGGCGTCCAGCGTGCGCAGGCCCTGGTCGCGCTCGGCATCCAGCGCCACCGAGGCGACGATGCCCACGCCCATGTCCAGCTCCACATAGGTCTTGATCACGTCGGCGTCCATGGCCGTGAGCACCACGTCGGGCTCCAGGCCCTCGCGCGCAAAGGCCTCGTCGATGTGGGCGCGGCCCGTATAGCCCTGCTCGTAGGTGATGATGGGAAAGCGCGACAGCGCCTCCAGCGTCAGCGCCTGCTGCGACTGCAGCAGCGGGTGGCCGGGCGGCACGACCACGCCGTGCGTCCAGCGGTAGCAGGGCAGCGCGACCAGGCCTTCATAGCCGGCCAGCGCCTCGGTGGCCACGCCGATGTCGGCCTCGCCGCTGCGCAGCATCTGCGCCACCTGCTCGGGCGAGCCCTGGTGCAGGTGCAGGCGCACCTGCGGATAGCGCTGGCGGAAGTCGCGCACCACATGGGGCAGCGCATAACGGGCCTGCGAGTGGGTGGCGGCAATCGACAGCCGCCCCTGCTCGCTGGCGCTGAAGTCGGCGCCCACGCGGCGCAGGTTGTCGGCCTCCAGCATCAGGCGCTCGACGATGGGCAGCAGCGCCTCGCCGGGCGGCGTCAGCCCGGTCAGCCGCTTGCCTGCGCGGATGAAGATCTCCACGCCCAGCTCTTCCTCCAGCTCGCGGATCTGACGGCTCACGCCAGGCTGGGAGGTGTGCAGCGTGTGGGCCACCTCGGTCAGGCTGTAGCCGCGGCGCACGGTTTCGCGCACATAGCGCAGTTGCTGGAAGTTCATGGGCAAGGCTCCGCCCGGGGCCGGTGCGGCCCGGGCCTGTGGAAGGCAAAAGCAGAAAGGGAAGAGAGAGGGGGACGGCGAGAGGCTTCAGGCCGAACAGGCCACGGCCGGCTCATCCGGAGCATCGGCCGCTGCCTCGCGGGGCAGCTCCAGCAGCTCGATCAGATTGCCTGCGGGGTCTCGCGCATAGCAGCGCCGGCCCTCGCTCACGGGCGCCACCTCCAGCGCCAGGCCGCCGTGCACCAGCAACTGCTGGCGCAGCGCATCCACGTCGCTGACCGTCAGCGCCAGGTGCACCAGGTTGCCCGCCGCGCGCTCGGTGCCGCCGGACTGCCCCTTGTAGGGCACGAGATCGATGCGCTGCCCGCCGGCCAGAAAGCTCAGGCCCGGACGCCCGGCAACGGTCAGGGCAGACAGGCCCAGCACTTCGCCATAAAAGCGCTCCATGGCCGCCTGGGCGCGCGCCGGAAAGGACAGCTGGACATGGTGGACGCCACAGACGATGGCCACGCCAGGCTTCATGGCAGTGCGGCCGGCAAGAGGGGAAGGCCAGGCGGGGCGTGTGGTGTGGGTCATCGAAGCATCTCGGAAAAGAATCAGCAGCCCGAATGCTGCTGCAGGCCATTGTCGAGACAAGTCGAAAAAACCAAAAATAATAAAAATTCAGTCTATTATTTCCAAATCATCTCAAGAGATCGAACGCCGGTGGTCGGCACGGCGTGCCAGCCATTCGCCGCCGAACTGCAGTACCGACACCAGGGCCACCAGGATGACGATGACCTCGAACATCACGCGCGTCTCATAGCGCTCGTAGCCGTAGCGGATGGCCAGGTCGCCCAGGCCGCCCGCCCCCACGGCGCCCGCCATGGCCGAGGCATTGACCATGGCGATCACACTCACGGTCATGCCGCCGATCAGGCCCGGCAGCGCCTCGGGCAGCAGCACCTGGCGCACGATCTGCGGGCGGCGCAGGCCCATGGCGCGCGCCGCCTCCACCAGGCCGCCGTCCACTTCGCCCAGGCTCACCTGGGCGATGCGCGCAAAGAACGGAATCAGGTTGGCCGACAGCGGCACCACCGCCGCCCAGGTGCCCAGCGTGGTGCCCACGATGGCGCGCGTCACCGGCAGCAGGGCCACCAGCAGGATGATGAAGGGAATGGCCCGGCCGATGTTCACCGCCGCCGACAGCCCCCGGTACAGCCGCGGCCTGGCATAGAGCCCGCCCGGCGCCGTGGTGTGCAGCACGATGGCCAGCGCCAGCCCGGCAACGATGGCGATCAGCGAGGACGCGCCCGCCATCAGCAGGGTTTCCAGAAAGGCCTGCAGGTATTTATCGAGCGGGGGCAGGGACATGGCCAAGCAGTTGCAGTGAATCGGCGCCCAGCGCCTGTTGAAGGGAAGACAGCGCGGCCGGCGAGAGCGGGGAGAGCGACGAGGGCAGATCCTGCACCGGCACGCCCACCAGCAGGCGGCCCTGCGAACGCCCGCGCATGCAGTCCAGGCCACCCTGCAACAAACGGGCACGCGGGCCCAGCACCTGAAGCTGCGCCAGCGGCAGGCCCTGCTGGCTGCCGCCGTCGGCCCATCCGATGGCCAGCACGGCGACGGCCTCCGGGCCATCGGCCGCTGCCACCAGTTCCAGGTCCGCCGCCAAGGCCTGCCGCAGCGGCCGCAGCAGCGCACGCGCTGCTTCCGAGCGCGGTGCCGCAAACAGCTGCCAGACCTCGCCGATCTCCTGCAGCCGGCCCTGGTCCAGCACCAGCACGCGGTCGCAGACCTCGCGGATCACGGCCATGTCGTGCGTGATGAGCACGATGGTCAGCCGCAGCTTGCGGTTGATCTCGCGCAGCAGCTCCAGGATGGACTGCGTGGTTTCGGGGTCCAGGGCCGAGGTGGCCTCGTCGCACAGCAGGATTTCGGGCTCGTGCACCAGCGCGCGCGCAATGCCCACGCGCTGCTTTTGCCCGCCCGAGAGCTGGGCCGGATAGGCGCCGCTCTTGTCCGCCAGCCCCACCAGGGCCAGCAGCTCGTCCACCCGTGCGCGCACGAGCGCGGGCCGCCAGCCTGCGGCCTGCAGCGGCAGGGCCACGTTCTCGTACACCGTGCGCGAGGACAGGAGGTTGAAGTGCTGGAAGATCATGCCGATGCGCCGGCGCAGCGCCACCAGCGCGTCCTCGTCCAGCGTGGCGACATCGGTGCCGTCCACCAGCACGCGGCCGCTGCTGGGCCGCTCCAGCGCATTGATGGTGCGCAGCAGCGTGGATTTGCCGGCGCCGCTGCGGCCGATGATGCCGAACACCTCGGCACGCGCCACCTCGAAGCTCAGCGCCTGCAGTGCGTGCACGGGCTCGCCCGCGCTCCTTCCCGCGCCCCTGCCCGTTCCCGGGTAGTGCTTGCGCACGCCCTCGAAGACGATGTGCGGCCGCTGCAGCGCATCGATTGCATGGGGCTCGCCGGCCGCCGCCTGTTCCACCTTCATTGCCTTACACGCCTCAGAAGGCCGGCAGCACCGAGCCCTGGTACCTGCTCACGATGAACTGGCGCACGGGCTCGGACTGGTAGGCGCGCAGCAGGGCCGCGACCCAGGGTGCAGCGCGGTCGCGCTCGTGCACGGCAATGATGTTCACGTAGGGATTGCGCTCGCGCCTTTCGACGGCAATGCCATCGCGCGTGGCGATCAGCCCCGCCTGGTAGGCAAAGCTGTTGACGATGGCCGAGGCATCGAGATCGTCCAGCGAGCGCGCCAGCACCACCGAGGCCGCCTCCACCAGCTGCACCTTCTTCTGGTAGCTGGCGATGTCGGCCAGGCCCGCCGTGCCCTTGAAGGGGTCGAAGCCCTCGCGCAGCTTCAGGATGCCCTGGTCCTGCAGCACCACCAGCGCGCGCGTCTGGTTGCTGGGATCGTTGGGAATGCCCAGGCGCGCGCCAGCGGGCAGGTCGGCCAGGCGTTTGTGCTTTTTCGAATAGAAGGCGATGGGCGAGATGTAGGTGTCGCCCGCCGCCACCAGCCGGTAGCCGCGCTGCTGGTTCTGGTCGCGCAGGAACGGCACATGCTGGAAGGAGTTGGCCTCGATGTCGCCGTTGTTCAGCGCCTCGTTGGGGCTGGCCGCGCCGCTGATGACCACGGGCTTGACCTGCAGACCCTGCTCGCGTGCCACGCGGGTCACCACTTCCCAGATTTCCTCGTCCACGCCGCCGCGCACGCCCACGCGCAGCGGGCCGGCCTGCGCGGCCCGGATGGCGCCTGACATCGCCGCCACCGAGGCCCCCGCCGCCAGTCCCCGCAGAAATACTCGCTTGTCCATCGCACAGTCCTTTCAAGAATCAATAGGCACCAGGGTGCAGCTCACGGCCGGCCGCGCGGGCCTGGGCCTGCAGGCGGGCGAAATGCTCGGGATAGAAGCGCTGGGCCACATCCAGGTGGGAGCGCACGCGGCCCTTGAGCGCGTTCTCGCCCACATGGCTGAACAGCGGGTTGTCCGGATCGCTCTGCGGCCCCGTGGCCAGCACGGCCAGCTCGGGCGGCAGGGTCAGCAGCGGCACCTGGCCCAGGTCCAGGCGCGGCGCCAGGAAGTAGGCGATGGAGTAGCGCTGCACGCCCGCGCGCGGCACCAGCACGCGATGCACGTTGGCGCGCAGATAGCCGTTGGTGGCCAGCTCCAGCATCTCGCCGATGTTGATGACGAAGGCCCCGTCGCGCGGCGGCACATCGACCCAGCCGGCCGGCGTCTCCACCTGCAGCCCGCCCACCTCGTCCTGCAGCAGCAGGGTCAGCAGGCCGCCGTCCTTGTGTGCGCCCACGCCCTGGCCTGCTGCGCCCAGCTCGCTGCCCGGGTAGTGGATGATCTTGATGCGGTGCGCAGGCAGGCCGCTGACCAGGGCGTCCAACGCGCCCTCGGGCAGCTGCAGCGCGGCCACGAAGTGGCGCAGCAGCTCCAGCGCCACGCCATGCGCTGCCGCCTGCCAGGCCAGCACCTCCTCGCGGAACCCGGGCAGGGCCTGCGGCCACTGGTTGGGGCCTTGCAGCCCCTTCCAGTCCGGCACGCCGGGGCCTGCGGGAATCTCGGGCGACTCCTCGCCCAGGTCGATCTGCTCGCGCTGGTCGGGCCGCTGGCGCGTGATCTCCATGCCCACGGCCGTATAGCCCCGGAAGTGCCGCGTGTTGGCAATGGCCAGCGCCTGCTTGTCCGCCAGCGGCAGCGCAAAGAATTCGCGCGCGCGCCGCTGTATGCCCTGCCATGCGTCCCGGCCTATGCCGTGCCCTTCCAGGTAGAAGAAGCCGGTGTCGCGTGCCGTGCGCGCCAGCTGGCGCAGCGCCTGGGCCTGCGTGGCCGGGTCGCGCAGGGCCTGCAGGTCGATGACGGGCAGGGCCGGGGTTGCCGCCGTGGCGGCGGGCGCTTCGAGGGTGGATGCTGTCAAGGTGCTCATGCTGTGCTGCCAGGGAAGTGGGAAGGAAGGGGCGCTCAGGCCGCCAGGCGCTGATCGCGGTCTTGCTCGTGGTCTTGTTCGCGGTCTTGTCCGCGTTCGGCAGCCAACACCGCATGGCCCTGCGCCTGCTCCAGCGCCTGCTCCAGGTCGGCCAGCAGGTCCTGCGGGTGCTCTATGCCGATGGACAGGCGCACCAGCCCGGGCGCAATGCCCACGCGCGCCAGCTCCTCGTCGCTGAGCAGGCTGTGCGTGGTCTCGGCAGGAATGGCGGCCAGCGACTTGCTGTCGCCGATGTTGACCAGGCGCAGGAACAGGCGCAGCGCGTCATAGAAGGCGCGCGCCGCCGGCCGGCCGCCGCGCAGCTCGAAGCCCAGCAGCGCCGGCACATGCCCGCCGCGCAGTTGGCGCAGGGCCAGCGCGTGGTCGGCGTGGCCGCTCTGGCTGGCGTGGTGTATGCGCTCCACCAGCGGATGGCGCTGCAGGAAATCGATCACGGCCAGCGTGTTGCGGCTGGCGCGCTCCTGGCGCAGGCCCAGTGTCTCCAGGCCCTGCAGCAGCAGGAAGGCGCTGTGCGGCGCCAGCGCCGCGCCGCAGTTGCGCAGCAGCACGGCACGGGCCCGCGCGATGAAGGCGCGGTCGGGAAATTTCTCGGTGAAGACAAAGCCCTGGTAGGCCGGCTCGGGCGCGCTGAACTGCGGGTAGCGCCCCGCGTGCGCCACCCAGTCGAAGCGGCCGCTGTCCACAATCAGCCCGCCCAGCACATTGCCGTGTCCGCCAATGGCCTTGGTGGCCGAATGCACGACGATGTCGGCGCCCCAGTCGAAGGGCCGCAGCAGCAGCGGCGAAGCCACGGTGTTGTCCACCACCAGGGCCACGCCGGCCGCATGGCTGATATCGGCCAGCTGGCGCAGGTCGGCAATGCCGCCCGATGGATTGCCCACGGACTCCACGAACACGGCCTTGGTGCGCGGCCCTATCGCCCGGCGCAACGCCTGGAAATCATCCTTGGCCACGGCCGTGCTCTGCACGCCGCGCGAGGCCAGCACATGGGCGATGAAGTTGTGCGTGCCGCCATACAGCTGCGAGGCCACGACCACATGGTCGCCCGCACTGGCCAGCGTGGCCAGTGCCACGTCGATGGCGGCCATGCCCGAGGCCAGGGCCAGCGCGGCCACGCCGCCTTCGAGAGCCGCAATGCGCTGCTCCAGCACCGCCAGCGTGGGGTTGGCCGTGCGCGAGTACACATCGCCCTCCTCCACCAGGCCGAACAGGTTGGCGCCGTGCTGGGCGCTGTCGAACACGAAGGAGGTGCTCTGGTAGATGGGCACGGCCGCGCTGCGCTGCTGCTCTCGCCCCCGGTAGCCGGCGTGCAGGGCCTGGGTGTCCTGCTGCCAAAGCGCATCGCTGGCTGCGTCGTGCGGGGCGGACTCGGTGCCGGTCGCTGAGGTCATGCATGGACTCCGTATGAGTGGTCGATGCAGCCCATTATTCGAAGCCCGCGCCCTGCGCACTACGAAGAAAAACGCGTTCGCTTATTCGGTTTGCGCATGTCGCCGGGCCGCGCCCTTCCTAGTTGTCACGCACATATGGATGCGCGTTTTGCGTCGTTGGAAACACGGCACCCAGCGGACAGCATCGGCAGTCCCGAAACTGCTTTGGAGGGAGTTCCATGACCCGCAAGACCCAGACCGAGATCGACAGGACCCAGGACAGCCGCTGCGCCCATGGCGCAGATTGCGGTGCTTTCGGGGCGCTCGATGCTCCCGAGGCGACCGAGCCCTCGCTCTCGCGCCGCACCCTGATCCGCGCCGGCGCCGCAGCCGGCGCGCTGGGATCGGCCGCCTGGTTCAGCGGCCGCGCCGGGGCGCAGCCGCGCCAGAAGATCACCTTTGCCTGGAGCCAGGCCAGCTTCTGCCATTCGCCCATTCCCGTGGCGCTGGAGCGCGGCTTTTTCGAGCGCAACGGCCTGGACGTGGAACTGCTGAACTGGGGCGGCTCAGCCGACCAGTTGCTGGAGGCGCTGGCCACGGGCAAGGCCGATGCGGGCGCGGGCCTGATCCATCGCTGGATCAAGCCGCTGGAGGCGGGGCTGGATGTCAAGCTCATCGGCAGCGTGCACGGCGGCTGCCTGCGCCTGGTGGGCCTGAAGTCGGCCGGCGTCACGCTGGACCCCAGCACGCTCAAGGGCAAGACCATCGGCGTGGCCGATCTCAACAGCCCGGCCAAGCAGTTCTATTCCATCCACCTGGCCAAGCGCGGCCTGGATGTGGACAAGGACATCGAATGGCGCGTCTACCCGGCCGACCTGCTGGATGTGGCCGCCAAGAAGGGCGAGATCCAGGCCATTGCCGACGGCGACCCCAATCTCTACCTGATCGAGAAACGCAACCCCGGCACCTTCCTCGAACTGGGCAACAGCGCCAAGAACGAATACGCCGAAAGCATTTGCTGCGTGATCGGCGCAGGCGCAAAGTTCGCCCGGGCCAACAAGCCCGCAGCGGCCAGCGTGGTGCGCGCGCTCACCCAGGCCTCGGACTACATCGCCGAGAACCCCAACGAAACGGCGAAGATCTTTGCCAAGTACTCGCCCAAGGTGCCCGTCGAGGACCTGCAGCGCCTGCTGGCCGAGCTGACCTTCAAGCACCATCCGCACGGCAAGCCGCTGCGCGACGAGGTCCAGGCCTTTGCGGCCGACTTCCGCACGGCCGGCGTGCTCAAGAAGCAGACCGACCCTGGCCGCTTTGCCAGCCACATCACGCTGGACGTCCTCGCATGAGCACCGCAAGACCACGCTGGCGCCTGGGCGCCACGGATGCTGCACCCGGCCTGGAACGGGAACAGGCGCAGGACTCGCGCAAGGCAGGCCCCTGGCGCACCGGCCTGCTGGCCGCCGCCGCCTGGGCCGGCCTGGGCATGCTGACCCTGCTGTGGCCCAACAAGGAGATCGGCTTCAGCGAATGGGCATTCACGCAGGAATTCGGCATTGCCGCCCTGGCCGTGGCCCTGTTGCTGCTGGCATCGGCCGTGCTGCCTGTACGAGGCGCACGGCGCGTACGGCGCATCGACCGCTGGCTGCGCCCGGCCGGTGCCTGGCTGGTGGCCGCGCCGCTGCTGCTGGCGCTGTGGGAGACGCTGACGGCCAAGCTCGGCGCGCTGCCGCCGCCGTTCTTCGCACCGCCGCAAAGCCTGATCGACGTGGTCCATGAGGACTGGCAGCGCCTGGGCCTGTCCACGCTGTATTCGCTGCGGCTGCTGCTCAACGGCATCATGTTCGGCGCGGTGATCGGGTTTCTCACGGGCGTGTGGATAGGCTGGTCGCGCATCGCGGGCTACTGGGTGCATCCGCTGCTGCGCTTCCTGGGGCCGGTGCCGGCCTCGGCCCTGCTGCCGCTGGCCTTTTTCTTCGCGCCGTCGAGCTACTCGGCAGCCGTGTTCCTGGTGGCGCTGGCCACGTTCTTCCCGGTGGCCGTGCTGACCTGGTCGGGCGTGGCATCGGTCAGCAAGAGCTACTACGACGTGGCGCGCACGCTGGGCGCATCGCCCTGGTTCCTGGTGCTGCGCGTGGCCATCCCGGCCGCCCTGCCCCAGGTCTTCGTGGGCCTGTTCATGGGGCTGGGCGCCTCGTTCTCGGTGCTGATCACGGCCGAGATGATGGGCGTCAAGGCCGGCCTGGGCTGGTATCTGCAGTGGGCCCAGGGCTGGGCAGCCTACGCCAACATGTACACGGCGCTGCTGGTCATGGCCGTGCTGTGCTCGGGCCTGATCACGCTGCTGTTCACCGTGCGCGACCGCACGCTGTCGTGGCAGAAGGGAACCGTCAAATGGTGATTGCCGCAGAACACGCCGCCAACGCCGCAGCCACGCCCGCCATCGCCGGGGCGGCCCTAGCCGGCGCGGCCATCGATGTGCAGGCCGTCAGCCACTGGTTCGGCCAGGGGCAGGGCGCGCTGCAGGTGCTCGACGAGGTCAGCCTGCAGGTGCGGCCCGGCGAGTTCGTCGCCCTGCTGGGCCCCAGCGGCTGCGGCAAGTCCACGCTGCTGCGCCTGGTGGCCGGGCTGGACGCGCCCACGGCCGGCGCCGTGGCGCAGGACGGCACGGCCATCACCGAGCCCGATCCCTCACGCATCGTCGTCTTCCAGGACCCCACGCTGTTTCCCTGGCGCACGGTGCGCGGCAACGTGGCCCTGGGCCTGCAGGCACGCGGCCTGCTGGACAGCCAGTCCCACCGCATCGACGAGGCCCTGCGCCTGGTGGGACTGGAGGATTTCGCGGACAGCCATCCCCACCAGCTGTCGGGCGGCATGGCCCAGCGCGCGGCCCTGGCGCGCGCCCTGGTCAACGACCCGCGCCTGCTGATCCTGGACGAGCCGCTGGGCAAGCTCGACTCGCTGACACGGCTGGCCATGCAAAGCGAGATCCTCAAGATCTGGCAGCGCGCAGGCTTTTCCGTGCTGCTGGTCACCCACGATGTGGAAGAGGCCCTCTTCCTGGCCCACCGCGTGCTGGTCTTCAGCCAGCGGCCCGCCCGCATCGTGGCCGAGATCGATGTGGACCTGCCCTACCCGCGCCAGCGCGGCCACGCCCGCCTGTCCGAGCTGCGCCACGAGGCCCTGCGCCACCTGGGCCTGGACCAGACCTGGTAGCGCCCGCCTCCGATGCAACGCAGCGACTCCCCCGACTGGCTCAACCCCTTGATCGGCGCCATGCAGCAGGCCCAGGTCGGCCTGCTGCAGCTGCTGCACGGCCTGGGCCTGGCCGGCACGGTGGATGGGCAGCCCGCCTGGCCCTGGGCCCTGCGCCTGTCCGGCGAAAACCTGGTGATCGACCTGGGCCAGGCCCGGGGCCTGCTGTGGTCGCTGGCGGCCGTGGTCACCGCCATCGTTTTGCTGGTGCTGGCCCTGGCGCTGGTCCTGGTGCTGCGCCGCATCCGCCTGCCGGCCCTGGTGCTGACCGCGCTGGCCGCGCTCGCCCTGCTGCTGGCCCCCTGGCCGCGTGCCGACCTGATCCTGGTGCCCGCGCATGCCACCAGCTTCCATGCCTCGCCCACGGGCTTCAGCGTGGAGAGCATTGCGCGCGGCAGCGCGGTCTATGCCCAGCACTGCACGGCCTGCCACGGTGCCGATGGCCGGGGCCACGGCCCGCTGGCCGCCAGCCAGCCGGTCTGGCCCCCCAACTTCACCAGCCCGCTGCTGTGGCGCCGCGCAGATGGGGAATTGCTCTGGGCCATCCTTCATGACCGCCGCCCCGTGGAGTCTGGCGACGGCGCACGGGCACACGGCCAGGCCGACCGGCTGTCCAGCGACGACGCCTGGGCCCTGATCGACTTCATGAAGGCTCGCGCCGCAGGCCAGATGCTGCAGATCGCCGGCAGCTGGCCCTATCCCGTGGGACTTCCCGACATGGCCGTGCAGTGCGCAGGCCAGCCCGCACGCCGCCTGAGCACCTGGCAAAGCCGCCAGCAGCGGCTGAGGGTGGTGGCAGGCAGCGGCCCGGTGCAGGAAGACCCGCGCCTGGTCAGCCTGCAGCTGTCACCCGATGGCGGCAACCGCGCCGCCAGCGCCCTGGACTGCACCGTCAACGACCCGCGCGCCTGGCAGGCCATGGCCCTGCTCAGCGGCTCGGAGCAGCTGCAGGGCATGCAATGGCTGGGCGACCGCAGCGGCTGGCTGCGCGCGCTATCGCGTCCGGGCGCCCAGGGCTGGTCGGAGGACGACCTGGTCTGCCGCACGGACACGGTGGCCGAGGCCACCTCCGGCGCTGGCGCAGTGGCCGATGGCCTGAGCGCGCTGATTGCACGCATGGACGCCGAGCCCGTGCGGTTCATCAAGGGTGGGTTTGTGCATTGAGTTGTGCATTGATCAGGGCCATCCCGGCCTGGCATGCAGTTATCGTCACCGCGCTGGCGGCCACTGGCGCGCGGTGTGCACCAGAGCCAGCACCCAGACCGTCGTGCCATTGATCTCATAGACAAGGCGGTAGCTTCCATGGGGAATCAGCTCGCGCGTGCCGGCAATCCTGCCCGTTTTGCCCATCTTGGGATACGCGGCCAACCGGGCCGCTGCGTCGCTGAAAAGCAGGTCCATGCGCAAGGCTGCGCGAGGATTGTCAGCTGCGATGTAGTCCCAGATATCGGCGCGATCCTGCTGCGCCTGCGGCGTCCAGATGACTTTCACGCACGGTCTGCCGCAACCTGACGGCGCCGGGCAGCGAACTCGGCCTCGACTTCCTCATTCGAGCGGCCAAGTCCAGCGCGCATGGAGGCACGTCCCTCCTCGACCTTGCGCTGAAGATAGCCGTCATATTCGCGGGCCTTGCGGCGCTGCTCAATGTAGCCGCGCATCAACTCCCGCATGACCTGAGATGCGGGCCGGTCCTCGCCTGCGGCTTCGGCCATGAAGTCTTCGCGCAGCTCGGCTTCCAGTTTCATGGTGAAAACGGCTTCCTTGGGCATGATCCACTCCTGTGAAGATACCAACAAAGTATATACAACGTCAGTACCAAACACTTCAGAAACTCAACCGCTCCGCCCCATTCGCAACTTGCACTTGCCAATGCATCAATCAAATCAGGACTAGTTGCAAGCAAGGCCTCTTTCTATATTCGCGCCTCGACGGCGCCCGGCTTCCATGGGCCGCAGCTGCGCACGACACTACTGCGGGGACCCCACCCCTGCCTGACTGACCCACAACAAGGAGAGACTGCGATGACCGATCTCACCATCAACGGCAAGACCGTTTCCATGGACCTGGACCCCGAGACGCCCATTCTGTGGGCCCTGCGCGACACGCTGGAGATGACCGGCACCAAGTTCGGCTGCGGCGCGGCGCTGTGCGGCGCCTGCACGGTGCACATGAATGGCCAGGCCATACGTTCCTGCGTGACGCCGATCTCGGCGGCCGCGGGCCAGAAGATCACCACCATCGAGGCCATGACCTCGGGCTCCGACCGCGTGGGCACCGCCGTGCGCGATGCCTGGGTGCGCCACGACGTGGCCCAGTGCGGCTACTGCCAGAGCGGGCAGATCATGAGCGCCACGGCCTTCCTCAAGTCGCTGCCCAAGGGCAAGAAGCCCAGCGGCGAGGAGATAGACGCGGCCATGGCCGGCAACATCTGCCGCTGTGGAACCTATGCACGCATCCGCACGGCCGTGGCCGATGCCGCGCGCACCCTGGGCTGAACGGAGAACGCCGCATGCTGACCACCTTCAACCCCGCCGAACTGCCGCGCGCCCTGCAGCACATCCTGGACCGTGACGAGGCCACTGCCGCCATCGCCGACGCGCCTACCCTTGCACAGATCCCCCGCCGCAGCTTCCTCAAGATCGCCGGTGCCGGTTCGCTGGCCCTGGGCGTGTTTCCCGCCATGGCGCAGGCGCCGGGCAAGGGCGAGGCCGCCGGCCTCAAGCCCACCGAGCAGCCCGCCTCCTTCGTGGAGATCTCGCCCAATGGCGAAGTCACCGTGGCCATCAACCGCCTGGAATTCGGCCAGGGCGTGCACACCGCCCTGCCCCTGGTGCTGGCCGAGGAGCTGGACGCCGACTGGAGCAAGGTCCGCGCCCGCCTGGGCGGCAACGATGCGGCCTATGCCGATCCGCGCTACGGCATCCAGATGACGGGCGGCTCCACCGCCCTCAAGCACAGCTACACCCAGTACCGCGAGCTGGGCGCCCGTGCGCGCGCCATGCTGGTGGCCGCCGCCGCCGCGCAGTGGAAGGTGGACGCCGCCACGCTGCGCACGCGCGAGGGCTTCGTGCTCGGCCCCAATGGCAAGAAGCTGTCGTATGGCGAGCTGGCCCAGGCCGCCATGGCCCAGCCCGTGCCGGCCACCGTCGTGCTGAAGAATCCCAAGGACTTCCGCCTGATCGGCAAGCCCACGGGCCGCATCGACGCCCGGGCCAAGAGCAGCGGCCAGCAGAGCTTCGGCATCGACATGCACCTGCCGGGCCAGCTGACGGCGGTGATTGCACACCCGCCCGTGTTCAAGGCACAGCTGGCCTCGCTGGACGACGCTGCGGCGCGTGCCGTGCCCGGCGTCAAGGCCGTGCTGCGCGTGCCCGTGGACGGCGGCGGCGAAGGCGTGGCCGTGATCGCCACCGGCTACTGGCCTGCGCGCAAGGGCCGCGAGGCGCTGAAGGCGCAATGGAACACCGACGCCGTGGAGAAGGTGGACAGCGAACGCCAGCTGGCCCAGTACCGCGAGCTGGCCGCGCAGCCCGGCGCGCGCCACTTCGACGCCGATATCTCGGCGCTGGACAAGGCGCCGCGCCATATCGAAGCCGAGTTCAGCTTCCCCTACCTGGCCCATGCGCCCATGGAGCCGCTCAACTGCACGGTGCAGATGGGCGAGACCGGCGAGGCAGGTGCCGACCTCTACCTGGGCACGCAGTTCGCGGGCGTGGACGGCATGGCCGCCGCGCGCGTGCTGGGCCTCAAGCCCGAGCAGGTGCGCGTGCACGTGCAGATGGCCGGCGGCGGCTTTGGCCGCCGGGGCGTGGGCACCAGCGACTATGTGGTCGAGGCCTGCCAGGTGGCGCTGGCCGCGCGCCGCGCCGGCCTGAGCGCCCCCGTGCGCATGGTCTGGAGCCGCGAGGACGACATCAAGGGCGGCTACTACCGCCCCATGCACCTGCACCGCGCCAGGATCGGCTTCGACGAACGCGGTAAGGTGCTGGCCTGGGACCACGCCATCGTGGGCCAGTCCATCACGGCGGGCACCATGTTCGAGGGCGGCATGATCAAGAACGGCATCGACGCCACGGCCGTGGAGGGCATGCGCGAGCCCTATCCGCTGCCCATGCGCCTGACCGTGCACCACCCCAAGGTCAACGTGCCCGTGCTGTGGTGGCGCAGCGTGGGATCGACCCACACGGCCTTCGTCATGGAAACGCTGATCGACGAGATCGCGCGCAGCAGCCGCCAGGACCCCGTGGCCTACCGCATGCAGATGTTCGGCGACAAGCACCCGCGCCATCGCCTGGCCCTGCAGCTGGCCGTGGACAAGAGCGGCTACGGCAAGCGCCAGCTGCGCGCGGGCCGCGCCTGGGGCGTGGCCGTGCACGAGTCCTTCGACACGGTGGTGGCCTATGTGGTGGAGGCCTCGGTCAAGGACGGCCGCCCGGTGCTGCACAAGGCCACGGCCGGCGTGCACTGCAACCTGGCCGTGAACCCGCGCACCATCGAGGCGCAGGTGCAGGGCGCAGCGCTGATGGGCCTGTCCATGTGCCTGCCCGGCGCGGCGATCACGCTCAAGGACGGCGTGGTGGAGCAGAGCAACTTCGGCGACTTCGCCGTGCCGCGCATCACCGACATGCCCGAGATCGCCGTCCACGTCGTGCCCAGCGCCGAGCCGCCGACGGGCATGGGCGAGCCCGGCCTGCCGCCGCTGGCACCGGCCTTCGCCAACGCCGTGGCGCAGCTCACGGGCAAGCCCGTGCGCAAGCTGCCGTTCGACCTGGCGTGATCGAGCTGGCGTGATCGATCTGGCCTGAACGGCCGGACCTGATCCCGGTCAGCCCCCGGAAAGGGCGGCGGCACCTGCGGCCGCCGCCCTTTCCAGTTCTTCCATGGTCAGCAGATAGTCCGGGCAGTCCTGCAGCCGCTGCACGGCCAGGTCGATGAAGGCACGCACGCGCCGGGGCAGCGCGTCGCGGCTGCCGTAGTAGACATGCAGGCCGATGTGCTCGCTGACATGCTCCAGCAGCACGGGCACCAGGCGCCCCGCGCGGATGTGCGCGGCCGCGCAGATGTTGGACAGCTGGCCCAGCACCTGGCCGGCCAGCACGGCATGCAGCTCCAGCTCGGCATCGTTGGTGGACAGGGCCGGCTGCAGGTAGCGGTGCGTGAGCTCGCCATCGACCGGCAGGTACCAGGGCATCACCGTGTCCGTGGCCGCATGGCGGAACATGCTGCAGCGGTGCGCGGCCAGCTCGTCCAGCGACCGGGGCACGCCATGGCGCTGCAGGTACTGCGGCGCCGCGCAGACGATGAGCTGCACGGGAAACAGCCGCCGCCCGATCACGCTTTCATCGGGCGAGGCGCCGATGCGAAACCCCGCATCGACCCGGTCCAGCACCCAGTTGCCTATGCCGTCGTCCAGCCGCACATCGGGGACGATGCCCGGGTGCAGGCGGCAGAACTCATCGAGCAGCGGCATCAGCACGGGCGCGAAGCAGGACTTGGGGCCCACGATGCGCAACGGCCCCGCAATGCCCTCGCGGCTGTCGCGTGCCAGGTTCAGTGCGCGGTCCAGCGCGGCCAGCGCCGGCTGGGTGTCCTGCAGGAAACGCTGGCCCTCCTCGGTCAGCGCCAGGCTGCGCGTGGTCCGGTGCAGCAGGCGCACGCCCAGGTGCTGCTCCAGATGGGCCACCGCCTGGCTGGCGGCCTGGGGGCTCACGCCCTGGGACAGCGCCGCCTGGCGCAGGCTGCCCAGCTCGACCGCCTTGGCAAAGGTGGCGATGGCGCGCAGTTCATTGATGGGCATGGTGCGGAAATCCGGTATTCGTGGGCTGACAGTGCCGCAGTATCCCGCCTTTGCGCATGCCCTGCCCGCGGCTTGCGGGGCAAGCTAGCGCCCCTGGCGCGCCAGCCATACGCCGGCTGCCGTCAAGGCCATGCCCGCCAGCGCCAGGCCGCCCAGCGTCTCGCCGAACATGGCCCAGGCGATCAGGGCCGTGGCCGGCGGCGTCAGGTAGAACAGGCTGGCCACGTGCACGGCGCCGCCGCGGCGTATCAGCAGGTTGAGCAGGCTGACCGCGCCCACGGACAGCACCAGCACCAGCCAGCCCAGCGCAAACAGGAACTCGCCGCTCCAGCGCACCTGCATGGTTTCCGTGGCCAGGGCCAGCGCCCCCGTCGCCACCAGGCAGGGCAGGTACTGGATGACCGAGCCCGTGCGCAGATCAAACGAGGGACAGAACCGCTTCTGGTACAGCGTGCCGGCCGTGATGCCGGCCAGCGCCACCACGGCCGGCACCAGCATGGCCAGCAGGGCATGGACCGGCACCGAGGCGATCTTGCCCGCCACCACCAGGGCCACGCCCGTGAAGCCCAGCGCCAGCCCGGCCCACTGCCGGGGCCGCACGGACTCGCCCAGCAAGGTGCCGGCCACCAGGGCCGTGATCAGCGGCTGCAGCCCCACCACCAGGGCCGTCACGCCCGAAGGCAGGCCGTGGGCGATGGCCGTGAACACGCCGGCCAGGTACACGCCATGCACGAACAGCCCTGACACGCCAATGTGCAGCCACTGCCGTGCCGACCGCGGCCAGGGCGCGCGCAGCACCAGGGCTACCGCCGCCATCAGCACCAGGACGATGGCATAGCGCAGCGTCAGAAAGGTCAGCGGCTCCACATAGGGCAGGCCGAACTTGGCGCCGATGAAGCCCGTGCTCCACAGCAGCACGAACAGCCAGGGAAGCAAGGCGGCCGCCAAGGCGGGCGGCGAGGTTTTTTGGGTCATGGAGCGGATGCGCAAGACGATAGGGGCGGCGCCAGTGTGTCATGCCCCGTGCGCCAGGGGCTGCGCGTGGCAAACCACCGCACCAGGCAGTCGCGCAGCGCCGTCATGGCCGCGCTGCTGAACGCCGCCGAGGGCCGCACGAAGTAGATGCCCGAGGCGCCATCCAGGCGCCATTGCGGCAGCACCCGCACCAGCCGGCCTGCGGCCATGTGCTCGCTCATCAGCCAGTCGCCGCCGGCCAGAATGCCCACGCCCATGACGGCGGCCGTGAGCAGGGCCTCGCTGTCATTGCTGACCATGGGGCCGCGCACCAGCACGGTGTGCCGGGCCTGGCCTTGCGGTACATCGCCCGATGCGCCACCGTGCACCAGCTCCCATTGCGGAAACGACTGCAGCCCCGTGAAGCCCAGGCAGCGGTGCGCCGCCAGGTCCTCGGGGTGCACCGGCGTGCCGTGGGCCTGCAGGTAGGCGGGCGCGGCGCCCAGGATGCGCTGGTGCCCGCCCAGCCGCAGCGCCACGAGCCGGCTGTCCGCCAGCCGGCCTATGCGCACCGCCGCGTCGAAGCGCTCGCCCACGATGTCCACGAAGCGGTCCGCATACTCCACCTCCAGCACGATCTGCGGATGGGCCAGCGCAAACTCGGCCAGCAGCGGGCTGAGCCAGCGCCGTCCCATGGCGGCCGGCAGCGACAGCCGCAGCCGGCCCCGGGCCTGCGAGGCGCCCTGGGCGGCCTCCTTCTGGGCATCGGCAATCAGGCCGGCCGCCTGGCGCACCTTGTCCACCAGGCGCAGGCCCTCGTCGGTCAGGTGCAGATGGCGTGTGCTGCGCTCCACCAGCCGCACGCCCAGCCGGGTCTCCAGCGCGTTCAGGCGTTTGGACAGCACGGACGGATGGCGCAGCAAGGCCCGCCCCGCCGCAGCGAAGGAGCCTTGTTCATGCAGCGCCACCAGGGCCGCCAGTTCATCGGCGTGCTGGCTGTCCAGAAGGTTCATGGGGTCAGGATGATCGCACCTTGGGAGCGTCCCTGCTCCAGATCGCCATGCGCCTGCGCCACCTCCGCCAGCGCATACCGGCGCCAGACGCCGGGCACGATGATGCCGGCCGCCACGGCGGCCAGCACGTCCCGTGCGCGCTCCTGGTACTCGGCCGCCGTGGCAGTGTGCGCGGCCAGCGAGGGGCGCGTGAGGAACAGCGAGCCCTTGGCATTGAGCGTGGCCACCGAGATGGGATCGGGCAGGCCGGAGGTCGCGCCGAAGGACACCAGCAGGCCGCGCGGGCGCAGGCAGTCCAGCGAGGCGCCCAGCGTCGTGCGGCCGATGGGGTCGTAGACCACGTCGGCCTTCAGGCCCCCGGTGGCCTGCAGCACCTGGCCCGGCAGCGTGGCCACATCGAACACGAAGACCTCGTCGCAGCCGGCCGCCCGCGCGCGCTCCACGCTGGCTGCCTTGGACACCACGCCGATCACCAGGGCGCCCAGGTGCCTGGCCCAGGCGCACATCAACTGGCCCAGCGCACCGGCGGCGCCATAGATCACGATGCGGCTGCCGGGGCCCACGGCATGGGTGGTCTTGAGCAGGTACTGCGCCGTGATGCCCTTGAACAGCACGGCCGCCGCCGCGTCGTCAGGCAGCGCATCGGGCAGCTTCACCAGGCGCTCGGCCGGATACAGGCGGGCGCTGGCATAGGCGCCCAGCGGCCCCGTGGCGTAGCCCACGCGCTCGCCCACGGCCACATTCGTCACGCCCTCGCCCACGGCGGCCACCCGCCCCGCGCCCTCCAGCCCCAGGCCCGAGGGAAAGGCGATGGCGACAGCGCCCTTGCGCTGGCTCACGTCCAGCGGGTTCACGCCGATGGCCGTCTGCTCCAGCCAGACCTGGCCGGGGCCGGGCGCCTGCACCTCGACCGGCTCCAGGCGCATGGCGTCGGGGGTGCCTGCGGCGTCCATGCGGACCTTGATCAATGGGTTCATCTCGCTGCTCCGTGAAATGGGTGCAGCGTAGAAGAAGCGATTGAGGGCAGCAATAGGCCGGCGTGCAGTTCACTGCTGCATGGGGTGCAGCAATGACCACGAACCAGCGCGCACGCCGCCCACGCTGCCCGTCAGAAGTCGTGCCGGATGCCCAGCTCGAAGGCCGTGGAGGCGCGCCCGCCAAAGTAATTGACCGCGGCCGGATTGCCGCTGACAGCCGCACCCCCGGCAATGGCGAAGGCCGCCCCATTGCGGTTGGACATGCGGGCCGCATGCGCGTACAGCGCCGTGCGCCGCGACAGCGAGTGCACATAGCCCAGCGCCCACAGGTCGGCATCGCTGGCGCTTTGCGCCGCCGTCGCGCCCTTCTGGTCGGCCTTGACATAGCTGAGCTTGACCACGCCGCTGCCCACGGGAACGCTCATGCCCACCAGGGTGTTGACCGTGCGGTCCACGCCGTGCACCCAGCGGCGCTGGGCCAGGCTGGCCTTGAGCCAGCCGAAGTCGTAGGAGACGCCGTAGCTCTGGTCCTTGAAATGGATGCCGCTCAGGGTGTTGCGCGTGGTGAACTGCGCGCCCGCCACGTTCCAGCCCGCGCCCGCCCAGCCCAGCCGAACGCCGTTGCCGCGCGTCTGGCCTGCCGCCGTGGCGCCCTTCTCGCCCAAGGTGGCGATCAGGCTGCCGGACACGCCCTGCAGCCCGCCCAGGCCGGCCGGCAGGAAATACTCCACCGCATTGCTCACGCGCAGCGTGGGATTGGCAGCCTGCGACTCCGGCGCCGTGCCGAAGGCCTGGCCCAGCGCGCGGGAAGCCGTGAATGAGCGAAAGCCATTGGCGCTGCCGATGCCCAGCGTGGCAAACGGATCGAAGCCGCTCCACACCAGGTGCGTGGGCACCCAGTCCCGCCCCAGCCGCAGCTCGCCCCATTGGCGCGAGGCCAGACTGACCGTGGAGCGCCGGTCCCAGAACGGGCCGCTGGCGCCCATGGCGCCGGTGTCGGCCAGCAGGCTGCCGTCCAGGTAGAAGCCCGCGCTCAGGCCGTCGCCCAGGTCCTCCTGCCCCCGCAATACCAGCTTGCTGGTGGAGTTGGCGCCGCTGGCCTGCGAGGTGACCGTTCCCAGGCCCTGGTTGCGCACCTGCCTGACGCTCACATCGACGGTGCCCGAGATCGATACCGAGGACTGCGCGCCCGCATGCGCGGCGGCCAGCCCCAGCGAGGCGGCCAGGGCCTGGCGTATGAATACCTGCATGTTGTCTCCTTGTGGTTTTTTGCTTTGCTTTGCTTTTGCTCTTTCTCGGGCGTGTGCCGGTGTCTGCCCGGCTACTCGGGCTTGAAGCCCGCGCCCTTGAGCAGCGCGGCGCTCTGCGCCACATCGGCGGCGATGAAGCGCTTGAACTGCTCGGTGCTCTCCGAAACCGTGTCGATGCCCAGGCTCGCGAAGGCGCCGGACCTGGCCAGCTCGGCCACCGCCGCGTTGGAGGCCTGGTTCAGCCGCTGCACCCGGTCGGCAGGCGTGTCCCTGGGCGCCCACAGTCCGTACCAGGAGGTGTAGGCAAACCGCGGCAGGCCGCCTTCCTGCATGGTGGGCACCTCGGGCGCCAGCGGGCTGCGCTTGCCGGAGGTGATGGCAATCGGCCGCACCTTGCCGGCCTTGGCCAGCGGCAGCACGGAGACCATGGAGTCGAGCAGCAGGTCCACATGGCCGCCGCCCACATCCACCAGCGCGGGTTGCGTGCCCTTGTAGGGCACGTACTCGAGGCGCATGCGGCCCTGCTGGGCCAGCAGCAGCGTGGCCAGGTGGCTGGGTGCGCCCACGGCGGGAATGGCCGCCGTCCACGTGCTCTTGGCGCCTGCGGCCAGCACCTCGCCCAGCTTGCTGTGGGGCAGCTGCGGCGAGATCACCAGCATCAGCGGCGCCTCGCCCACGCGCGCCACGGGGACAAAGTCGGTCTGCGGGTCATAGGGCGGATGGGCCAATACCTGCTTGGCCAGCACATGCGTGGCGGCCGAGAACAGCAGGGTGTAGCCATCGGGGGCAGCCGCCAGCACCGCACGGCCGCCCACCACGCCGCTGCCGCCCACGCGGTTCTCGACGATGACCGTCGTGCCCAGCTGCTTGCGCAACTGCTCGGCGAACAGGCGCGCGGCGCTGTCCACGCCGCCGCCCGCCACGAAGGGGACGATGACCTTGACCATCTTGCCCGGCTCGGGAAAGGCGGCGGGCGCACTGGACGAGGCCATGCAGGCGATGGGCAAGGCAGCCAGCGCACCCAGTAAGGCGCCCAGCACCGGCCCCTTCAGCCGTTTCAGAGTTTTCATGCTTTGTCTCCTGTTTCTTTTGAAAATGGGCGGGCCGTTGCGTGGCTCAGCCCGGGTCCTGAATCGGCGCGCGCCGCCTGTGCCTGCGCACCAGCACGCTCAGCGTGTCGTCCAGGGCCTGGGCATCCAGCCCCCGCGTGATGAAGACGATGCGCGTGCGCCGGTCGGCACCCGGCCAGCGGGGCAGCGTCTGCGGCGGGGCGAACAGGTGCTGCACGCCATGGATGACCAGGGGCTGGTCCGGGTGCTCCTGCAGGTGCACGATGCCTTTGACGCGCAGCAGGTCATCGCCGCGCATGGCCGTGACCCAGTCCATCCATTCGCCGAACGCCTGCGCGGGCAGGGGCTCGTCGCGCTGCAGCACAAAGGACGAGATGCCGTCGCGGTGCGTGCCTGCCGGCGCAGTCACCGGAGCTGTCACCGGAGCCATGGCCCGGTAGCCGGGTGCCTGGAGCATGCCCGCAGCGGCGTCCTCCTGCCCCGTCGCGCCTTCCGACATCAGCCGCTGCAGCAGCGCCACATGGTGGGCGGGGTCCAGGCCTTGCGGCGCCTCGCCGTTGATGGCCTGCACCTGGGCCAGCAGTTGCGCAGCGGGCTGTGCGCCGCCCAGCAAGTCTGTCTTGGTCAGCAGCACCAGATCAGCCACGGCCAGCTGCCGCACGGCTTCGGGATAGCCTGCCAGCGTGGCGCTGCCCAGCACGGCATCGACCGTGCAGGCCACGCCGGCCAGCGCATAGCGCGCGCGCACGGCGGGCTCGCCCAGGAAGGAGCGCAGTATCGGCCCCGGGTCCGCCAGGCCGCTGGTTTCGATCAGCACGCGGAGCGGCGCGCCCTGTTCGCGCAGGGCCAGGCGCTCCAGCGCCTCCACCAGATCGCCGCGCACGCTGCAGCACAGGCAGCCATTGGCCAGCAGCACCGTGTCCTCGCAGGCCAGGCTGGTCAGGTCCTGGTCGATGCCGACCGCACCGAACTCGTTGACGATGACGGCCGTCCCGTGCAGGTCCGGCAGCGCCAGCAGCCGGTTGAGCAGCGTGGTCTTGCCGCTGCCCAGAAAGCCCGTGAGCACGGTGACCGGAATGCGCTGGCCCGCCGCTTCGGGCAGGGCCAGCAGGCTGGAGAAATGCCCGCTCATGACGCCACCCCACCATGCACCTCGGCGAACGAGCGCAGCGTGCGCTCCAGCCGCGCCAGCGCCCACTGCGCCACGGCCTGCGGCACCTCGTCCGAGCCCAGTGCATCGAGCAGGCCGCGCAGCGGCTGCGCGCCCTGCCCGGCTGCGGGCCGGGCACGGAACCAGGCCGCCACCTCGGGCTGCTCGCAGCGCTCGCCCCCGTCCTGCAGGTAGTCCACGATGTCCAGCTCGAAGTCCTCCAGCCGCAGGCTGATGCCGCCCGCCCCGCAGGCGCAGGCACCGCCCAGCGCGACATGGCGCAGCGCCAGGGCGCACCACAGGTCCCAGAGCCGCTCGGCCTGCAGGGCGTGGTCGGAGGCCATGGCCGTGCTCACTGCCCGTCCCAGGCCACGGCCGAGGTTGCCGCTGCGGCCGACGGAGACCTGCCGCTGCGCAGCGCCTGCGTGCCCTCGTGGTCCACCTGCCCCTGGCTGTCCAGCGCCACGCGGTAGACCTCGCGGGCCACCTGGGCGCTCACATAGCCTTCGCGCACGTCCTCGGCCACCTTGTCCAGTTCGCGCGCCAGCGGGTCGCCAAAGCCTCCGCCGCCGCCCGACAGCATGCGGTAGGCATCGCCGCGTTCCAGCCGCACGTTGAAGATCTTGGCGTTGGCATGGTCGGTCTTCCACTCGCCCTTGTGGCGCACGGCCAGGCCGTTGCCCATTGCGTCGCCGCCGCCCTCCAGGCCCCAGGGCTTGCAGTGCACGCGGTCGATGCGCGTGGTGACGGTGAAGGGCGACAGCGCCTGCACCACCATCTCCGCGCCCAGGCCGCCCCGGTACTGGCCCGCGCCGGCCGAGTCCTGGCGGATCTCGTACTTCTCCACCAGCACCGGGTACTTGGCCTCGAGCTGCTCGGTGGGGCTGTTGTGGGTGTCGCCGTCATTGATGCAGACGGTGACGGACACGCCGTCCTCGCGGCTCTTGGCGCCCCAGCCGCCGCCCAGCGGGCCGATGCCGACGATGAACAGCCGCCCGTCCTCGGGCAAGATGCCATGGATGTTGGGAAACACCAGGTCCGCATGGTGGCCCGCGATGGAGCGGTCGGGAATCGCGGGCGCCAGCGCCTTGAAGATGGTGTCGATCACCGTCATGGGGAAGGTCATCCACACGCGCATGGGATAGGGCCTCTCGGCGCTGATCACCGTGCCCATGGGCATGATCACCTTGAGCGGCCGGAAGCTCCCGTCGTTGACCGGGTAGTCGGTCGGCGTGGTGAGGCATTTGTAGGCCACCTGCGCGCAGGCGATGCCCGTGGTGAAGCCCGAGTTGTAGAAGCCGCGCACCTGCTTGGAGACATCCGACAGGTCCACCGTCATCTCGTCGCCCTGCACCGTGACCTTGACGCGGATGGGAATGCGCTTGCCGATGTCCAGCCCGTCGTCGTCCATGAAGGACTCGGCCTCGTACACACCATCGGGAATCGACAGCGTGTTCTTGCGCGCCACGGCCTCGCTGGAATCCATGATCTGCGCGATGGCGCCGTTGACCGCATCCACGCCATAGCGCTGCAGCAGTTCCACATAGCGGCGCTCGCCCGTGGTGATGGCCGTGATCTGCGCGCGCAGATCGCCCAGGGCACGCTCGGCCAGGCGCACGTTCATCGCGATGATGTCGATCAGGTCCTGGTTGACCTCGCCCTGGCGCTGGTACTTCATGATGGGGATCTGTATGCCCTCGCTGAAGATGTCCGTGGTGACGTTGCCCAGCGTGCCGCCCACGTCCAGCCAGTGGGCCATGCAGCAGGTGAAGCCTTCGAGACGGCCCTCATGGAACACCGGCATGGTGAACGTGAAGTGGTTCAGGTGGCTGCCGGTGGTGTAGGCATCGTTGGTGACCAGGATGTCGCCGGGCAGGATGTTCTCGTAGCCGAAATGGCGGATCTTGGCCTTGACCGTCTCCGACATGCCGCGGATGAACATGGGCAGGCCCAGGCCGATGGACACCGTGTCGCCCTCGCGCGTGAACAGGCCGACCGTGAAGTCCAGCGCCTCGTAGATGATGAGGTTGTAGGCCGTGCGCGTCAGGTTGGTCTTCATCTCCTCCGTGACGGCGTACAGGCCGTTGCGGATGATCTCGACGGTGACCGGATCGACGGGCCTGGAGTCAGTGGGGTGGTTCATGTGCGGTCGCTCCCGATGTCGATTTGCAGATTGCCCAGTTCGTCCACGCGCAGCCGGTCGCCGGGCTGCACGACGGTGGTGGATGCGTGTTCCTCGATCAGCGCGGGCCCCGCGATCTCGTTGCCCGCCAGCAGGCGCTCGCGCAGATGCACCGGCGTGTCCACCCAGCCGCTGGAGCGGAAATAGACGGGCTTGACCGTGCGCACGGAGGCACGGCCGGGCTCGGCACTGCCGCGCTCCACGCTGTGCCGGGGCGGTTTCTTCATCGTGCCCAGCACGGTGACGCGCAGGCTCACGAGGTCGGCCGGCTCCTGCGGGGCCGAGGTGCCGTAGCGCACCTTGTGCAGCTCGTCGAACTGGCGCTTGATGGCCGAGCGGTCCCGGCCCTCGAAGAAGGCCATGGGCAGGTCCACGGTCACCGCATGCTCCTGGCCCACGTAGCGCATGTCGGCGGCGCGCTCGATCACGATGCCGTCCGGCGCGATGCCGGACTGCGCCAGCGCGGCGCGGCCCTCGTCCTCCATGCTCTGGTAGGCGGCCTCGATCTCCTCGAAGGACACCTCGCCCAGCTTGCGGAACACCGAGCGCACATAGTCGTAGCGCAGGTCGGAGAACAGCATTCCGTAGGCCGAGAAATAGCCGGGCGCATAGGGAATCAGCACCTTGCGGATGCCGATCTCGCGCGCAATGGCCGAGGCGTGCAGCGGCCCCGCGCCGCCGTAGACGACCATGGTGAAGCTGCCCGCATCCAGGCCGCGCTCGGTGGTCACGGCCTTGACGGCATGCGACATCTGCGTCACGGCGATGCGCAGGATGCCGTCGGCCGCCTCGGTGGGCTCCAGTCCCAGCGGGGTCGCCACGCGCTCGGCCATCTGGCGCTGGCAGGCGTCCATGTCCAGCTGCAGCTCGCCGCCCAGGAAATGCTCCGCGTCCAGCCGGCCCAGCACCAGGTTGGCGTCGGTCACCGTGGGCTCCAGCCCGCCACGGCCATAGGCCACGGGGCCGGGGATGGAGCCGGCGCTCTGCGGGCCCACGCGCAGCGCGTTGCCCGTCTCCACGCGGGCGATGGAGCCGCCGCCCGTGCCTACTTCGTGGATGTCCATCATCGGGATCTGTATCGGCAGGGCCTGCTCGTAGCCGCCGATCAGCGCCGAGCCCGTGGTCAGCGGCCGGCCTTCGCTGATCACGCCGGCCTTGGCCGTGGTGCCGCCCATGTCGAAGGCGATGGCATCGCCCATGCCCAGTTGCGCACAGATGGCCTGGGCGCCGATCACGCCGGCCGCCGGACCCGATTCGAGCATGCGAACGCAGCCCACCTTGGCATGCTCGACCGGGAACAGGCCGCCCGTGGACTGCACGATGTAGAAATCGCCCTCGAAGCCCTTGCCGCCCAGGTGGCTCTCCAGCTGGCCCAGGTACTGCGACACGCGCGGCCCCACATAGGCATTGGCCACGGCGGTGGACACGCGCTCGAACTCGCGGTACTCCTGCGACAGCTCGTGCGAGGCGCAGACGAAGGCGCCCGGCATCTCTTCCTGCAGGATCTGCTTGACGCGCTGCTCGTGCGCCGGATTGCGGTAGGAGTGCAGCAGCAGCACGGCCACGGCCTCCACGCCCTGCCCTGCCAGCTCGCGGGCCAGCTCGCGCACGGCCGCCTCGTCCAGCGGCTTGTGCAGGCTGCCGTCGGCGCGCAGGCGCTCGGACACCTCATGGCGCAGCGAGCGCCGCACCAGCGGCTGGTGCTTGTTGAAGAACAGGTTGTAGGCATCGGGCCGGTTCACGCGGCCGATCTCGTAGATGTCGCGAAAGCCCTCGGTGATCAGCAGCGCGGTGTGGGCGCCATTGCGCTCCAGCAGCGTGTTGATGGCAATGGTGGAGCCGTGCAGGAACAGATGGCCGTCGCGCCAGTCGATGCCCGCGCTGTCTATCGTGGCCTGGATGCCGTTGACCAGCTCGCCATGCGTGGACAGGGCCTTGCCGAACAGCAGCCGGCCGCTGGCCTCGTCGAACGCCGCCATGTCGGTGAAGGTGCCGCCGATATCGACGGCAATGCGCAGCCGGGGCCGCTGCGAAATCGCTTGTTGGTTATCCATGAATTTCTCCGGAGTCAGACGGCAGCGGTATCCGTGCCGATGCGGTTGCGCAGCACGCCTAGCCCAGTGATCTCGACCTCGACCACATCGCCATGCTTCATGTACAGAGGCGGCTCGCGGCGGTCGCCCACGCCGCCCGGCGTGCCCGTGGCGATCACGTCGCCGGGCGACAGCGGCGTGAAGCGCGACACATAGGCCACGATGGTGGGGATGTCGAAGATCAGGTCGCCCAGGCTGGCCTGCTGCATCACGCTGCCGTTCAGGCGCGTCTGCAGCGCCAGGCTGCGCACGTCGGCCACCTCGTCGCGCGTGACCAGCCAGGGGCCGAAGGGCGCCGTGCCGGGAAAGTTCTTGCCGGGCGTGAACTGGTGCGTATGGCGCTGCCAGTCGCGCACGCTCACATCGTTGAAGCAGGCATAGCCGGCGATGTGGTCGAAGGCATCTTCCTTTGCAATGTGGCGCCCGCCCCGGCCGATGACGAAGGCCAGCTCGCCCTCCCAGTCGAAACGCTCCGAGAAGGCCGGGCGCAGCAGCTCGTCGCCATCGGCGGCCAGACTGTCGTTGAAGCGCAGGAACAGCGACGGGTGCTCGCTGTCGGCGCGCCGCGTCTCGGCCACATGGGTCTTGTAGTTCAGGCCCACGCAGAGGAGCTTGCCGGGGTTGGGGATGACGGGCAGCGCCTGGGTCTGCGCCGCATCGACGGGCACGGCGCCGGCCTGCAGGGCCTGCTCCAGCTCGCCCAGCGCCTGTGCGCGCAGCACGGACAGCAGGTCGGGATGGCGGGCGAGAAAGTCGGCGGGCGGCAGCAGGAAGCGCTCGGCCAGAACCTGCCCGTAGCGGGGCTGTCCGGCATGGATGAAGCTGGCGAGTTTCAACGGATTTTCCTTAGGTTCGGTGTCTGGAAAACCTGCCACGGCAAGGCCGCTGGCAAGGCATGACTGCACTGTAGAAATCCCGTTGATATCTGGATAGATAGAATTTCAGGCTTTCAGAATTGCCTCATCAGGCATACCTCAACCGGGTAACCACCATGCACCTGCCCAGCGTCAAGCTCTTCCTCGAGGTCTCCGAAGCCGGCAGCATCAGCAAGGTCGCGGCACGGCGGCACACCGTGCAGTCGCACATCAGCCGGCAGATCAGCGAATTCGAAGCGTCGCTGGGCGGCCCCTTGCTGCGGCGCACGGGCCGGGGCGTCACGCTGACGCCGCTGGGCGCGCGGGCCGCGCTGCGGCTGCGCAGCTGGCTGCAGGAAACCGAGCAATTGCAGGAAACGCTGCGTGCGGACGCAGGCCAGCTATGGGGCGAGGTGCGGCTGGGCATCGTGCCCTCGGCCGCGCACCCGCTGATGACGCATGTGTTCGACTGGCTGCAGCGCGAGCACCCCGGCATACGCCTGAACATCACCGAGGCCCAGGGCACGGAGCTCGACGCGCTGCTGGACAGCGGCGCCGTGGACCTGGCCATCCTCTTTCGCTTCGCGCGCCCGGCCGGCGGCGACGAGCGGCTGCTGAGCACCGCGCACAGCTATCTGGTGTCGCGCCCTGGCGATCCCTTGACCCTGGCGCCCACCACGGAGTTCGCCGCGCTCGACGGCCTGCAACTGGTGCTGCCGCGCCGCCCCAGCCATTGGCGCGACGCGCTCGATGAGGCCGCGCACAGCCACGGCTTTCGGCTCGCCGCGGCCGCCGAGGCCGACTCGCTGACCGTGCAAAAGGAACTCGTGGCCCATGCGGCCGGCCTCTACTCGGTGATCGGCCCGTACTCCATCGATGCCGAGCTGCGCCAGGGCCGGCTGCAGGCCAGCCGCCTGGTCAACCCCGGCCTGGTGCGCCATGTGACGCTGGCCCTGCCCCGGCACGGCAAGCTCACCCAGGCCTGCCGCGTGGTGGGCGATGCCATCGAGGCATTGACGCAGGCATGGGGACAGCAGCTGTCGCCGGGGCCGCTGAGCACCTCGGGACTGCTCGGCGGTTGAAGGGATCAGATATCGGCCCCATCGGCTCCAGTCGTCGGCCATGCACGCCGTGGCCAGGCCATCGGAACAGAACGGCCGCAACCATGTCAGCGGGCCTGCCCATCACGCACGGCTGCAATGGCTTCGATCTCGATCAGGGCCGCCGGGTCGTACAGCGCCTGGATCTGGGCAATCGTGTCGGCCGGATAGGGGGCGCCGAAGAACTCGCGGCGCAGGGCGACCACCTCGTCGAAGTGGCCCATGTCGGTGACGAAGATGGTGACCTTGATCACGTCCTTCAGGCTGGAGCCGCCCGCCTCCAGCGCGCGGCGCAGATTGGCAAACGCCTGCCGGCCCTGGGCCAGGAAGCCGCCCGGCACGATGCGGCCATCGTCTCCGGCGCCGGCCTGGCCGGAGATGAACAGCAGCTCGCCAAAGCGAATGCCTTGCGACAGCAAAAACGGCTCGTAGGGGTCGGGTTGTGTGGTGACACGGTGCAGCATGGTTTCATTTCCTTCATCCATCCCCGGCAGGATCGCGCTTGGGGAATGGGTGGACGATAGGCAAGCCGGATGATTGCGACAAAGGTTCATTTGTCAGGCATAAGATGAGTTTTCCTCACCCCATTCCTCACCCGCCCCTTGCGTCCTCCAGCCCTCATGCAACGCAACCAGCTGCCGCTTTCCGCACTGCGCGCCTTCGAGGCCGCCGCCCGCCTGGGCAGCTTCAAGCAGGCCGCCGACGACCTGGCCGTGACCCCCACGGCCATCAGCCACCAGATCCGCGCGCTGGAGGAACAGCTGGGCCTGGCGCTGTTCGATCGCCAGGTACGCAAGGTGGTGCTGACCGAAGCGGGCGCCCAGCTCTATCCGGTGCTGCGCGACGGTTTCGACGCCTTTGCCGCCACGCTGGAGCGCCTGCTGCAAAAGCGCCTGCGCGCCCAGGTCAGCATCTCGGCCACCAATGCGTTCACCGTGAAATGGCTGGTGCCGCGCATGGCCAGCTTCCGCGCGATGCACCCGGAGGTGGACCTGCAACTGCAGGCCTCGGACGATATGGTGGACCTGCGCTCCCATGCCGTCGATATCGCCGTGCGCTACGGGCGCGGCCCCTATCCGGGCCTGGTGGCCGAGCCCCTGTTCAGCGACCGCTTTGCGCCCGTGGCCAATCCCCGGCTGGGCGTGCTGGGTCCGGCCGACCTGGCCCGCCTGCCGCTGATCCGCTTTGACTGGAAGACGGCGCACGTCAGCAATCCCACCTGGGAGCGCTGGTTTGACGAGGCAGGCCTGGTCTGGAATTCACCGGCGGGGCAACTGCGCTTTTCCGACGAGGGCCATGCCATCCAGGCGGCCATTGCCGGTCATGGCATTGCCCTGGTGAGCCTGGCCCTGGTGGCCGAAGACATTGCGGCCGGCCACCTGCTGCAGCCCTTCGGCCCCTCGATCACCGGCCATACCTACCATCTGGCCGTGGGCGAGCAACGGAAGCCGGGTCCCCATGTGCGCGCCGTCATGGACTGGCTCAGAAGCCAGTCCATGGCCTTGCCGTAGCCGAACCGCAGCCGCCCTCAGTAGCCCCGTGCCGCGTCCACCGCCTGCGGCAGCTCGCCGCTGGCGCGCCAGCGCCGGATGTTACCCGCCACGATGGCCGATGCCGTCGCGCGGTCCGTGGGTGCCGAGATGTGGGGCAGAACGGTCACGGCAGGGTGCGCCCATTGCCAGGACGATTCTGGCAGGGGCTCCTGGTCGAACACGTCCAGCACGGCATGGGCCAGACGGCCGCCGTCCAGGGCGGTGCGCAGCGCGGCATCGTCCACGATGGGGCCGCGCGCAAAGTTGATCAGCGAGGCATGGGCAGGCAGCGCGGCCAGCGCCTGCGCGCCGACGATGCCGCGCGTCTGCGGCGTGAGCGGCAGCAGGCATACGAGGATGTCGGTCTGCGCCAGCATGGCGGGCAGCTCGGCATCACCCGCATGGCATTGCACGCCGTCCATCTGCCTGGGCGTGCGGCTCCAGCCGCGCACCTGGAAGCCGGCCGACAGCAGCCGCTGCGCGGCGGCCTTGCCCAGTGCGCCCAGGCCCAGCAGCGATACCGTCCTGTCCTGCGCGCGCACGCCGTCATGCGCCAGCCATTGGCGCGCGGCCTGCTGCCGGGCATAGCGCGGCATGTCGCGGTGCAGGTACAGGGTCCAGGCCAGCACGGCCTCGGCCATGGTGGCGGCCAGTTGCGGGTCCACCAGGCGGACGATGCGCAGGTCGGTATCGCCCAGGTCGGCCACCAGGCGCTCCACGCCGGCCCAGACGCTGTGCACCCATTGCAGGCGCGGCAGCGTGCGCAGGTCAGCGGGCTGGGGGTTGGCGACGATGGCGACCTCGCAGGCCGCGCGCTGGTCGGCATCCAGCGTATCGAGCGCCACCACGCGCTCCTCGGGCAGGGCCGCCTGCAGGGCCTGCAGCCAGGCCTGGGCGGCCGGATAGCCGGGTGCGCAGACGAAAGGAAGCGGGGGGAGCGAGGCGCGAGGAGACAGCGAGCCGCTCATTTGGCGAAGACCTTGTCCAGGTCGGCGAAGCCCTTGACCTCGATGGGATTGCCGCTGGGGTCGCGGAAGAACATGGTGGCCTGCTCGCCGGGCTCGCCCTCGAAGCGGATGCCGGGCTGCAGCACGAAGTCCACCACGCCGCCGGACAGCCGCGCGGCCAGGGCCTTCCAGTCGTCCATGGCCATCACCAGGCCCAGGTGGGGCATGGGCACCATGTGGTCGCCCACGCGGCCGGTGTTCGTGACCGGGAAGGGCTCGCCCAGGTGCAGCGAGATCTGGTGGCCGAAGAAGTCGAAGTCCACCCAGGTCTCGGTGCTGCGGCCTTCCTGGCAGCCGAGCAGCGTGCCGTAGAAGGCGCGCGCTTCGTCCAGATCGCGGACATGGTAGGCAAGGTGGAAGCTGGTGCGCATGGCTGATCCTTTGGTTGTGCTTGTGGTGCAGGCAGGTTCGCAGGCCGTGGCCTGCCGTGGGTGGCGCGAGCCTAGCAGAGGCTTTTCAAAAGTGATAGCGTTGATTTCTTTGCAATCCCCAAGGAAATCTTTTGGATACCCGCTATCTCAAGAGCCTGATCGCCGTGGTGGACAGCGGCTCCATCGCCGATGCGGCGCGCGCCGAGCACCTGACCGCCGCCGCCGTGGGCCAGCGCGTGCAGGCGCTGGAGCGCGAGCTGGGCTTTGCCCTGCTTTCGCGCAGCGGCCATGCGGCCCGCCCCACCCAGGCCTGCCTGGCCCTGCTGCCGCGCGCG
>NZ_JAQOTI010000069.1:0-840 GCF_028401915.1 Delftia sp. DT-2 | reverse complement strand
ACCAGCCAGCTTGCTGTGGATACCCATGGCTACACCGACTTTGCCATGTCACATGCCCGTTTGCTTGGTTTTGATCTTTGCCCGCGGTTGAAGGAACTCAAACAGCGCCACCTCTTTGTGCCACGCGGCACCAAAGTGCCCGCAGAAATCGCTGCGGTGTGCGAAGCCAATGTCGACGTCGCTTTGATCGAAAAGCATTGGGATAGTCTGGTGCACCTGGCAGCCTCGGTCATGAGCGGACATGCCAGTGCGGTGGCAGCTCTTGCGCGGTTCGGTTCTGCCGCCCAGGGCGATCCAATCTATGAGGCTGGCGTGCAATTGGGGCGGTTGCTGCGTACGGCGTTTTTGGCTGACTACTTTGTCAAGGACGCTTTCAGGAACGAGTTGCGCCGGGTGCTCAATCGGGGCGAGGCTGTTAACGCCCTCAAGCGCGCCATTTATACCGGCCGGATCAGCCCGGCGCAGGCCAAACGTGTCGATGAAATGCAGGCTGTGGCCGATGCGTTGAGCCTGATGGCCAACATCGTGATGGCGTGGAATACCTCACAGATGCAGGCGGTCCTGGATCGCTGGTCGAACCGCCGCCAGGTCATTCCACCGGAACTGATCGGGAAGATTGCGCCCACCAGGCTGGAGAGCATCAACTTGCGGGGTGTGTTTCGCTTCCCGGTTGACCGCTATGCTGACCAAATCCTGCCTTCGCGGCCAAATGCATCGATAACTGGCACCAATGGATGAAACCGACCACGGTTTGACGCCACGAATCGCAGATTTGAAAGTGAACAGGAAAGTCAATGAAATCAACGATCTACCAACACCACCTCCGCGCCAGTGCTAGCT
>NZ_JAQOTI010000068.1:0-858 GCF_028401915.1 Delftia sp. DT-2 | reverse complement strand
ACGGTGCGCGAGCCGGTGACGATCTTGCCCTTGACGACGCTGTCGGTGATGCGGGCTGCGGGTTGGCCACTCATGCGAGGCTGCTCCTGGAGAGGTGAGAGAGAACGGGACGGCGGATGCGGAAGATGCGGAAGATGCGGGGAATGCAGGGGCTGCAGGACATGCGGGCCTCAGCAGTTGAGCCGGTCCATGGGCGAGAGAATCTGGATGTCGCCGGGCGTGATGCGGATGGTGCTTTCGCCGCAGGTCAGCAGGATTTCCTGCTGGGCTTCGAGCCGGATCTTGGCGGCATTGAGCTGGATGCTTTGTCCATCCATGGTGAGCTGGGAGGCCTTGCCGCCTCCCACCGCCGCCGCCATCGCCCCCACCGGGCGCCGTGATGTTCATGGCCATGCCGCCACCGGCTCCGCCTCCCGCGCCACCGCCACCCCCGCCACCACCGCCCACGGTCAGCGAGTACTGCGAGCCCACTTCCGTGCTTTGCTTGCTGCCGACCTTGACCTGGCGCTCCTGCCCCACGGTGAGGCTCTGGTTCATGCCCACATGGGTCTGCATGGCCACGCCGATGTTTTCCATGTAGTTGACGCCGATGTTCATCATCTTCATCCCACCCACGTTCTGCATGTAGGCCATGCCTATGGTCTGGGTCTTGAGCAGGCCGACCGTGACGTACCAGTTCTGGCCTATCTTGTCGGTCTCGGTCTTGCCGATGGTCTTGCTGCGGTTCTTGCCGATGGAGATGTTCTCGTCGATGCCAACGTCTTCATTGCGGTTGTCGCCTATGCTGATCTTCTCGTCGTGGTCCACCCGCTCCGTGCGGTTGTTGTGCACGGTGATGGTCTCGTCGCGGTCCACGGT
>NZ_JAQOTI010000067.1:0-860 GCF_028401915.1 Delftia sp. DT-2 | reverse complement strand
GGCCACGATGGTGCCGTCCATGGCGTCGATGATCTTGCGGCAGATGGCCAGCCCCAGGCCCGTGCCGCCCGAGCCGTCCTTGGTCTTGCTGGACTGCACGAAGGGCTGGAAGATCTTGTCCAGCTCCTGCGGCGGAATGCCCGGGCCCTGGTCGGAGAAGGCGATGCAGATGTCGCCCTGCCCGTCGATGCGGCCCTGCACATCGATGCGCCCGCCGATGGGCGAGAACTTGATGGCATTGGCCAGCACATTGCGCACCACCTGCTGGAAGCGCACGGGGTCGGCCTTGGCGATCAGCGGGGCGTCGTCGAGTTCGAGCCGCAGGTCGATGAGCTTGTGCTGCTGCTGCGGCTCCAGCTCGCGCACGACCGGCCGGATCAGGCTGCGCAGGTCCGTGCGCTCCAGGTGGATGGTTCCCACGGCGCTGTCCAGCTTGGCCACATCGAGCAGGTCATTGACCAGGGCCAGCATGCGCTGGCCCGCCGCATGGATGTCGTTGAACATGTCGGCCATGGCGGGATTGCCGCGCGAGCGCAGGCTGCCCAGCTCGGCAAAGCCCATGATGGACTGCAGCGGGGTGCGCAGCTCATGGCTCATGTTGGCGACGAATTCCGACTTCACGCGAAAGGCCTCCTCGGCCGCATCGCGGGCCTCGCGCGTGGCATGCTCGGCCGCGCGGAATTCGCTCACATCCACAAAGATGCTGAGCACGCCGGTGGTCTGCCCCTGGGCATCCTTGACCGCCGCCTTGGAGATCTGCACGTCGCGGTAGCTGCCGTCCACGTGGGGCAGCCGGGCCTCCAGCACCATGCGCTGGCCCGAGCGCATCACGACCTGGTTGCTGCGTATCTGCAGCAGGG
>NZ_JAQOTI010000066.1:0-899 GCF_028401915.1 Delftia sp. DT-2 | reverse complement strand
GAGAAGGGCGTGCACCCCTCCGATCTGCGCACGCTGTCCGACCTGGCCCGCTTTCCCTTCACCACCAAGAAGGACCTGCGCGAGAACTATCCGTTCGGCATGTTCGCCGTGCCGCGCCAGAAGGTGGCGCGCGTGCATGCCTCCTCGGGCACCACGGGCAAGCCCACCGTGGTGGGCTACACGTTGAATGACATCGACAACTGGGCCAACCTGGTGGCGCGCTCCATCCGCGCGGCGGGCGGGCGGCCCGGCGACATGGTGCATGTGGCCTACGGCTACGGCCTGTTCACGGGAGGGCTGGGCGCGCACTACGGTGCCGAGCGCGCGGGCTGCACCGTGGTGCCCATGTCGGGCGGGCAGACCGAAAAGCAGGTGCAGCTGATCCAGGATTTCCGGCCCGACATCATCATGGTCACGCCCAGCTACATGCAGGTGATCGTGGAGGAGATGCAGCGCCAGGGGATGGACCCGCGCGAGAGCTCTTTGCGGATCGGCATCTTCGGCGCCGAGCCCTGGACCGAGGCCATGCGCCGCGAGATCGAGGGCAAGGCGGGGCTGGATGCCGTGGACATCTACGGCCTGTCCGAAGTCATGGGCCCGGGCGTGGCCAGCGAATGCGTGGAGAGCAAGGACGGGCCGGTGATCTGGGAAGACCATTTCTATCCCGAGATCATCGACCCCGACACGGGCGAGGTGCTGCCCGACGGCAGCGAGGGGGAGCTGGTCTTCACGTCGCTGTCCAAGGAGGCCATGCCCATCATTCGTTACCGCACGCGGGACCTGACGCGGCTGCTGGCGCCGACTTCGCGCAGCTTCCGGCGCATGGGCAAGATCGTGGGGCGCAGCGACGACATGATGATCATCCGCGGCGTCAACGTCTTTCCGACCCAGATCGAGGA
>NZ_JAQOTI010000065.1:0-990 GCF_028401915.1 Delftia sp. DT-2 | reverse complement strand
AGACCCACCGCTACGAATGGGATGCGGCCGGACGCCTCATGGCCGCCAGCGTCTGGCAGCACACCGTCGAGAACACCGCAGAGAACACCACCCAACTGCAAAGCCGCATAGCACTGGAACGCGATGCCCTGGGCCGCATCACCGCAGAAGTGCAGCAGCTGTACCGGCCCGGCAAGCACAGCAACGGGGGCGGCGGCGCAGACCAGATCGAATACGAACACCGCATCGCCCACAGCCTGGATGCGCTGGGCGCACGCCAGCACAGCCAGCTGCAAGGCCTGGGAGAGATCGCCTGGCTCACCTACGGCTCAGGCCATGTGCACGGACTGCAGCTCAACGGCGCCGGCCTCATCGACTTCGAACGCGACGCCCTGCACCGCGAAGTCCGCCGCAGCCTGCACCCACCCACTCCCGCAGCAGAAGCAGGTGCAGACGCACACCACCCCCTGCAGGTGCAACGCCAATGGGACAGCATGGGCCGCCTCACGGCCCTGGGCACCACAGGCCTGCAAAGCACCGAAGGCAGGGATCACCTCGTCCAGCCCCTCATCGGCCAGATCCTCGGCCGCCGCTACCACTACGACAGCCTGGGCCAGCTCGTTGCCATCGAACAGGCCGGCGCCCCGGGCCAGGCCGCACAACTGCTGCGCTACGGCTACGACAGCGCCGGGCGCCTCAGGGCGGCCACCGACAGCCAGGACCCCCAGACCACCGCCCGCTGGCAGATCGACCCTGCCGGCAACCGCCTGCCCGCACCGGGCGCACCGGGTCAAGCCAGCCCTCAGGACAGCTGGGCCGCCCAGGTCCACGCCCACTGGCGTCACACCGACTTCAACCTCATGGGCCAGGGACACCTTGCAGGCCAGCGGCAAGGCCCCGTGCAGCGCTGGGAAGACAACCGCATCGGCTTCAGCGAAGACCGCGTCTGGCGCTACGACCCCTGCGGCAACCGCATCGCGCAAATGCATGCAGACCACAGCCAGCAGCAAC
>NZ_JAQOTI010000064.1:0-1051 GCF_028401915.1 Delftia sp. DT-2 | reverse complement strand
CAGTTCCTGGGCGAATTCCTGCACTCCTACCTGGACACCTTCAGCCACCGGGACAAGGACAACCGGCCGTTCGATGCCATCAGCGTGAAGCTGGGCATAGGGCATGGGTTTGCGGGGTCGGAGCCGGATTACACCTATGACGAGGACATGCCAATACTGGGGAATATGCCTGATCCAGAGGTGCCTTATTGGGGCCAGCGGGAGTATCGATCGCTGCAAGGAGAGAAGGCGGTTTATGAGTTTTTGACGCGGTATGGGGCTAAGCCGGCGGTGAGCTTTAAAGAGATAGAGAAAGTGCTGGAGAGATTCAATGCTATTCGAGAGACTGGAGGAAATTCACTAAGTAAATTTAATCTGCTAGAAGATACCATCAAATCCTGGATAAACGACGGCAAGCTAAAACTGACAAAGATAGATCAAGAAGGAAGATTAACTGAAATAAAAAAGATAGATCTTAAAAATACAGAGAATGAAGCTTACAACGAAGATCAAGCTGACGCTAATCGGGAAAAATATCTTGGAGCACTTGTTGGCCAAGAGGCTAAATATCCAGGAGTCTGCTTGCCAAGGAGTATCATATGCAAACCAGTGTGACAGTTAAGGCACTGACATTTATCTTGATAGTTTTGTCTTCCGGATTTTCCCAAGGGATGACCTGGGAAGAGTGGGCTGAAACTCGCCATCCACCCAGCGACACAGGACCATTGCCAGATGGCTGCAGCCCCGTCAAATATCGAGGGACCTTTCATCCCATTATTGAGTATGTCAGAGGACGAGGAGACCACTGTGTAGTTCACGATTTTGTACAGAGGAAATTAAGAGACTTCATTAATGGCAGGGAACGTGGATCACCAACAGATGAAGCCGGAAGGGGTAGTGTGATTAGTTTCTCTCAAGACAGCCATTCCAACATTGATCTAAGAAAACATCTTATATCTGGCAAGCCGTTTGAAAATACCCGCGGCATAGGCATGAATAGCAAATCACTGACTCACTTGGCAGTTCACAACGGAAAAATCGAAACGCCCGGTCCACTAGGTATTGGAATAGA
>NZ_JAQOTI010000063.1:0-1077 GCF_028401915.1 Delftia sp. DT-2 | reverse complement strand
TGTCGCATCCCGTACGATCATATGGTCGCTTGTGAAACAGGTGCGGGTGGGTCTGGTACCAATCTTTCATGGCCTGCATCGGCGTACTGCTCTTGAGCGCTGACTGCGGCAACTGGTGGTTGTACAAGGCCACATAGCGCAGCAAGGTCTCCTCCATGTCCTCGCGGCTGTTGAACCGGTGGGTCTTCAGAACGTCCGCAATGCGTCCATTGAACCGCTCCACCATGCCGTTGGTTCTGGGCGTCCTGGGCTTGGTCAATCGGTGCTCTATGCCCAACTCCCGGCACAGTTGATCGAATTCATGGTTGCCGCTGGGTTCGCGTTCCTTGCTGGCAAACAGACGGTCCGTGAACTCTTTGCCGTTGTCGGTCAACAGCTTGTTGATCCTGATCGGACAGGCCTTGTGCAACGCCTTGAGGAAGGCCTGTGCACTGGCGGCGGTCTTGTTGGACTTGAGCTGCACAAACACCCAACGCGTGGCCCTGTCGATGGCCACGAATAGGTAGCGCCGGCTGCTCTCATCCTGCATCTGGGGCAGGTACTTCACGTCCATGTGCACGTAGCCTGGCTCGTAGCTCTTGAAGGCCTTGTGGGCTACCGCAGGCTCCTGGGGCTTGAGGGCGTTGAGGTTGCCCGCTCCATGGCGGCGCAAGCACCTGTCCAGCCCGGAGCGCGAGACATGGGGACAGATGAACTCCCGTGTCACGGCCAGCAGGTCATCCAAAGGTAGCAGCAAGGTACGGCGCAAGTGAACCACCACGGTCTCTTGCGCAGGCGTGAGCACCGTCTGCAGGCGATGGGCCGTGTGCGAGCGGTCTGCAAAGACATCGCGCTTCTTCCACTTGTAGACCGTCTGCTCAGTGATCCCAAAGCGCTGGGCCAGGATGCTGGCTGGTTCATCGCTGGCTGCGATCTCGGCACGCACGGCGGGCGTGGTGCGGGCGTTCTTGTGCAGGGCTATCAACATGGCTTCACTCCCTGGGTGGATTGCAAGGACTCTATCAACTCCTTTAGAACGGCTCGGGCCATGAAGAGTGGATAGCGTTTAGAGTCTATGCAATCGTCCGGGATGCGACA
>NZ_JAQOTI010000062.1:0-1154 GCF_028401915.1 Delftia sp. DT-2 | reverse complement strand
TGCACGAGGTTGTTCTTGCTGGCGCCCTGGAACTGTATGCCGGACGCCTTGCTGCCACCGACGATGTTTGCGCGCACGGTCACTTCGTCCGAATCCTTGATGACGATGCCCCATTGATTGGGCAGCATGGTGCTGGCATCCAGGCTGGTTCCCACGATATTCCCGGCAATCAGGGTATTCGAGTTGCGTGCGCCGTAGTTTCCATTCAATTCAATGGCCGTTTCCTTGTTTCCGGCAACCAGGTTGCCGTCCTCAGGGCCTGTGCCAATGCGATGTCCGCCCTCCGACGAAAAGAATACGGCAATGCCTGGCCCATTGTTGGGAATCATGGCTGTGCCGGCTGCATTGGTTCCGACTCGGTTGCGGGTCACCAGCGTGTGGGCGCCGGAAATGGAAATCGCGGAATAGCCGCCCATTTCTTTTACATTGCCGGAAACGAGATTGCTGTCGATCAGCGTGCCGGTAAAGTCGGATGCCACGCTGATGCCGCCACCTTGATTTCCCAGTGCCACATTGCCTGTGATATCGGTGCCTATGTAGTTTCCCTGAATGATGTTTCCTGTACCTGTGCCCGGCCAGGAAAGCCATACTCCGGAATTTTCCGCCGCGGAAATGACATTTCGCCCGCCAATATCCAGATTGCCGATGCGGTTGCGGTTGCCGGAGTTGACAATAATGTTGCTGCGATTGCCCATGGCAACCGTTCCCGATGCGTCAACGCCTATATGGCAGCCCAGCACGGTGTTGCCGTCGCCGGTCACCGCCAGGGCCGTATTGAAGCCGCCTATCGCCAGGCCGCGCACCGTGATGGCGCCTGCCAGCTCGAGCCCTATGCCGAACTCGGGGCTGCCTGCCTGCAGCGTGATCAGGGGGCGGCGTGGCAAGTGGTCCTCATAGCCGGGTTGCGTGCTGGCGTCCACGGTGAGCGATGTGGCCGGTGCGATGGGCTGCATGAGCCTGCCATTCCAGTTGCTTTGGGTGACGATGGTCTGCTCTCCCCCCGCGCCGATGCGGAACTCGATGCGGTTGTCGCCCCCTTTGTTGCGGTTGGCGTTGGCGTAGGTGATGGCGTCGCGCAGGGAGCAGGGTCCCAGGCCGGTGCTGGCGCACGGGCCGCTTGCGTCGGCGGCGCTGTCCACCACGACGGTCCATGC
>NZ_JAQOTI010000061.1:0-1189 GCF_028401915.1 Delftia sp. DT-2 | reverse complement strand
TGCCCAGCCGGTCCCAGTGGAACTGCACCTTGATGCGGCCGTATTCGTCGGTCCAGATTTCTTCTCCGGCCGGACCCACGACGACGGCGGTCTGCGGGCCGGTGGTGCGCGGCTTGGGCGTGGTGCGCGCGGGTGTGTAGGCAAGACTTGTGGGCTGGGCCTGCAATTCGTAGCGCTGGAAGGAGCCGTCTTCCGCGGCGCTGCCCTTGGCGCCTGGGGCCACAGCGCTGACGCGGGGGTTCTCCTTGAGGTGGTAGCTCAGGCCCGTGATCAGGTACTGCCGGTTCTGGTCCCCGCGCGGGTAATTGTAGAGGCTGAAGGTGTAGCCCGTGGCCAGCGCCCGGTGGCAGGACCGGCCCCGCACCCGGCTGTGGCCCGTGAGGCCTTGCTTCAGGCGCACGCGGATGTAGGCATCTCCGTCGCCGTACTCCGTGTAGCCGCCCGGCCATTCGTAGGTTTCATGGCCGTCGTGCGCATGGCCCGGTGGATCGCGGCGCATGTGGGACAGTTCGGCCCGGGGCTTTTTGAAGTCGTAGTCGTCGATGTAATGGCGGCCCGGCTTGATTTCCTGCTCCAGCTGCCAGGCGTGGATGTTTTCCTGATCGCCTGCGGCGGCTTTTTCCGGGGGATAGAAGGGAATGGATTCACCACCGGGCAATGCGCCGTGCGAGGCAATGATGTCGTCGCACAGCACCAGGGTGTGTTCTCCCATGGCATGCGCGAAGTGGTAGTAGATGCCTTCGTGCTCCATCAATCGCGAGACGAAGTCGCAATCGCTTTCGTTGTATTGCACGCAGTAGTCCCAACTGCGATAGGCGCGCGTGAGTTTCCTTTGCATTGGATGGCCATAGACGCCCAATACCTGCTCGATGATGTCGGGCACGTTGAGGTTCTGGAAGATGCGAAAGTCGCTCTTGCGCGTGGCCAGCCACAGCCAGGGGCTCAGCCGCGCCTTGTAGGCGTAGTGGCGGTGGTCCTGGCCCTGCATGCCGAAGCGGGTGACGATGCCGTCGATGAAGCGCCTGCCGCCGCCCTGGGTTTCTATTTCTATGGTGGCGTTTTTGCCCAATAGGGCCTTGGGATCGATGCTTTCGCTTTCGCTGAGCATTTCCACATCGAGGCTGAAGAGCTGGCTGATGTTTTCCTGGCCGCGCAATTCACGGAAATGCAGTTCATCGCCCAATGGCGT
>NZ_JAQOTI010000060.1:0-1217 GCF_028401915.1 Delftia sp. DT-2 | reverse complement strand
GAGCGCGGGCCGTACAGGTAGACGGCGGTGCGGCCATCGACCTCGATGGTGTTGTTGCGCACCACGTTGTCGGAGCCCGCCATGATGATGGCGCGGCCGCCGGATTTGATTTGAAGGTTTTCTGCGGTGTAGAAGGTGGGTGGGAAATAATCCCAAGGGATTTTGTTAAAAGCCTCGGTTTCCGGGTTCCAGTTGGATTCTTTTGTAACAGCAGTGTCTTCTGTCAGCATTTTCATTCTTTTATTTATCATAATATTTGGCGCCATCTCAACACCTATGCCAAAACCCCCAGGAGTCTCTATTTTTCCGTTATGAACTTTTAAAAAAACTTGATCATTACCCAATATTCCTACTCCATTTACATTCTTAAATGGTCTACCGGAGATTAGATGTTCTCTCAAATCTAATTCAGATAGACTATTTTTGTAAAAAGTCAGTACGCTACCATCACCTTGACTATCCGTGGGTGAACCATGCTCTATTCCACCCTCTATCCAATCAATGGCCTTTCGCTGTATAAAATCGTGAATTACACAATAACGGCCATTGCCTCTAATAGCCGCTGCTATGGGATAATAGCCTCCGAGATATTTAATCGCTTTGCACCCTTCCGGTAGGGGGGAAGTATCACTAGGTGGGTGACGACGCTCCGCCCATTCTTCTGTTGTTAGCTGTTTTTTTTGATTTGAATGACATTCAATCAATAGTACGGAATTAAGCATCAAGAATAGAGTGATCATACCTCTTTGCATACGCTGCTCCCCGGAAGGCAAACCCCTGGGTATTTTTCTTCCTGCCCGATAAGATCTCCTAGGAAAATCTCTCTATTGATTTGCGCCTGATCTTTATCATATTTCTCGCTCATCTTATCAAGAAAATTTATTTCTTTATTTTCTTTGTCATTCTTTCCTTTTGGATTTAATTTTCCCTTGGCAATGAATTTATTAACGGATTTTTGCAGGAAATCAATCTTCTTTGGAAAGTCTTTCCCTTCCTCTCTAATTGCATTGAATCTCTCGAGCACATTCCTGATCTCCTCAAACCCCAGCGCAGGCCTAGTTCCATACGCCGTCAAAAACTCATAAACCGCCTTCTCCCCTTGCAGCGATCGATACTCCCGCTTGTCCCAATAAGGCACCTCTGGATCAGGCATATTCCCCAGTATTGGCATGTCCTCGTCATAGGTGTAATCCGGCTCGGACCCCGCAAGCCCATGC